>CAWGME010000026.1:0-178670 GCA_963823595.1 uncultured Acidobacteriota bacterium | reverse complement strand
ACCATTTCGAAGGAAGATTACCTGAAAGCGGTTCTGGAGGCTGAGTCGGAGGGGCAGACCGTCATCTCTTCCACCCTGGCCCACTGGCTTTCCGTTTCTCCTCCGGCGGTCACGATGGCTTTGAAACGGCTGAAACGCGACGGCTACGTTGAAGTGAAGCCGGATGGCATCGTAAGGCTGACGCAAAAGGGCAAAAAGACGGCGTATCGTACCGCCCGGCGCCATCATCTGATCGAGCGCATGTTGTCGGAGATGTTCGGCATGGACTGGTATCGCGTCCATGATGAAGCGGAGCGCCTGGAGCACGCCGTTTCCCCCGAATTTGAAGCCAAGCTCATCCAGAAGCTGGGCGAAAAGGGAACCTGTCCGCATGGCAATGCTGTGTTGCCGGAAAGCCCGGCGCAGCTTAAAAAACGCGGACTGCTGCCGCTGTATGAAGCCGCCGAGGACGTCGATTACGCTGTAGCCAGCCTCTATGAGCGAGATCCGAAACTGCTTTTGTTTCTGCATGGGCTGGGTATCGGGCCGGAGGCGCGTGTCAGGGTCATTGCTCGGAATTACGATCAGACGGTTGCTGTTGAAACGCCTTCTGGAACCGCGACCCTGGGTCGGCCGGCGGCGGAAAGGGTCTGGGTACGACGCGGGTCGAGGAAGGTGGATGGGGCTGGGGGCACCCTGCCCCACTCAAGCCAAAAGAGGGCTTCCACCCCAGCGCACAAAGATCGTGCGCCGGGGACCCCGGGTTGAATGGGCCATCATCCGGCCGGAAAAATACAGAGGTCCTTCGCTTCGCTCAGGATGACGACGTTTTGTTTCATGGGGACCCGCTTTTTTGCTCCATCGAAATGATGAGCGTAAATTAACCATTATAGTTAACCGTCAATTAACCTTCTATGGCATACTATGGTGAGGAGTCTCTCCCCGTATGCCTCGCAGCGCAGCCGAATCTGAACTGGAGACGACGATACGGCGGCCATCGTTGCCGGACGTATTTTCGAGCGTTCGCATCTCAACTTCTCCTCAGCTTTGGCGGCGCGCGCTGGGCTTCATTGGCCCGGGCTTCATCATTTCGGTCGGCTACATGGACCCGGGCAACTGGGCGACCGATTTAGCGGCGGGCTCGCGGTACGGCTACACGCTGCTTTTTGCCATCATGGTTTCAAACCTGCTGGCGATTCTGCTGCAGGGTCTGGCGGTGAAACTTGGCGTAGCAACGGAGATGGACCTGGCGCAGGCCTGCCGCGAGCATTACAGCAAGCCGGTGACGATTGGATTATGGATTTTCGCCGAGATCGCCATTGCGGCCTGCGATCTGGCTGAAGTCATCGGCTCGGCAATTGCGCTGCAGTTACTGTTCGGAATTCCGCTACTGGTCGGAGTGCTGATCACCAGCCTGGATGTGCTGCTGATTCTGCTCCTGCAGAATCGCGGATTCCGCTACTTTGAATCGGTGGTGATCGTGCTGATCGGCACCATTGCGGCAATGTTCGCCATCGAAATCGTGCTTGTCCCGCCCGGAGTGGAGCGCCATCGCGGTCCACTTGTTTGTGCCATCGCGAGAGATCCTTGCGAATGGCGACATGCTGTACATCGCCATCGGAATTCTGGGTGCGACGGTGATGCCGCACAATCTGTACCTGCATTCTTCGATCGTGCAGACGCGCGATTATTCGCGCACTCCCGAAGGCAAACGGGAGGCGATATGGCTGTCCAGCCTGGATTCCGCCGCCGCGCTTACCATGGCGCTGTTTGTGAATGGCGCCATCCTGGTGGTTGCCGCCGCGGTGTTTCATCGGTCCGGGCATAACGAGGTGGCAGAGATTAGCGATGCCTATAAGCTGCTGACTCCGCTGCTGGGCGTCACCGGCGCGAGCACCATGTTCGCGATTGCGTTGCTCGCTTCGGGGCAAAACTCCACGCTGACCGGCACACTCGCGGGACAGGTGGTGATGGAAGGTTTTCTGAACCTGCGTCTTCCGCCCTGGCAGCGGACGGCTGATCACCCGGCTTCTCGCCATTGTTCCAACGATTATTGTGACCGCGCTGTGGGGAAGGTCCGGCACCTCGCGATTGTTGCTGCTGAGCCAGGTGGTGCTGAGCATGCAACTGAGCTTCGCTGTTTTCCCGCTGGTGGCGTTTACCAGCGATCGCCGCAAAATGGGTCAATTTGTCAATCGCGGGTGGCTTCGAGTGCTTGGCTGGAGCGCGGCCATTCTGATCGCGGTGCTGAATGGCTGGCTGCTGGTCCAGATATGCCGGGGGCGTTAGAGAACTCTGGGGCACCCGAGTTTCTTTTGGGAGCATCCACATATCAGCACGCTTAAAATCGCCGCGGAAGGGAAACACATGGGCAACGACGAAAAAGATAAAGTTGAAAATCGCGGAGATATGCAGAAAAATGCCGTTCAGCCTTCCGGGTATGACGGTCAGAATCCAGCGACAGCGGGCCCGGGAAAAAATGCCGGCGTTCGGAGTCCCACGCCGGAGACGGAGAAGGGCCAGATCAATCCTTCCGCGCCGAATGATGTCAACCGGACGCCCGATCGGAAGTAAATCGGGCGAGAACGTCTGCATCGATCGACTGATGCTTGCTCAGCATTTTCTTCCAGGGATCGTGGCGCAGGCGGTCCTTCCACTCGGCGAAATCCGCAACCAGGAAGCGCGGGACTTTGGGCGCGTCCAGCTCTTTCCAATCGAGCGTCGCAGCCACCGGGGCGCCATGCCGCGCTCGCGGAGAGTAGGGCGCGATCGAGGTTGCGCCGCGCTCATTCCGCAGATAATCGATATAGATTTTTCCCTTCCGCGCCGCCTTGGTCATCTTCGTAAGGTATAGCTGCCGGTTCTCCGATTCCATCCGGCTGGCGAAGGTCAACGCGAAATTCTTGATCACCGGCCAGTCATGTTCGGGCTCGATGGGAGCGACGATATGAAGGCCCTTTCCTCCGGTCGTCTTGAGAAAACTTTCGAGCTTGATCTTTTTCAGACGGGCGCGGACTTCGCGGGCGCTGTCGGCGAGGGTGGGCCACGGGATGGCTTCATCCGGGTCGAGATCAAAGATCAGCATGTTTGGTTTTTCGATGTCGCTGTTGCTGGAACCCCAGGGGTGAATTTCGAGCACTCCCATCTGCGCCAGCCCCGCCAGACCCAGCGGTGTGGAAAGCGTGATGTATTTTTCAATGACGCCGCTGCGGCGCCCGCGAATGTCGATTCCTTCAATACCTTCAGGGAGATTTTCCGTGACGTGCTTCTGAAAAAAACATGGCTTCGTGCTTCCCTGCGGGCAACGAACGATGCTGAGCGGCCGTTCTTCAATAAAGGGCAGCATGTGCTCGCGAACGGCCCAGAAATAGTCCGCCAGCTCGCGTTTTGTCAGCTTCGTTTCTGAATCCACCTGCTTGTCTGGATGGGATAAGGCGATGGGAAAAGGCTCGTCTTTGGAGACGGTCTTTTTGGAGCTGCGGGATTTATCTTCGGAGTGTGCGGCGGCGGCCGATTTGCCGGCTGGAGTTTTTCGGGCGCCGGCGGGCTTCTTCGGTTCGCTTTCGGCGTCGCCTGAACTGTCGCTGACTTCATTCAAGTCGGCTGGAATTTCGCGTTTTACTTCTTTCGGGGACTTGTCCTCACGCAATCCCTGGAACGATGCCTGCCGGACGAGGTTGTCGGCGGTCCATGTTGCAAAGGCCACCTCGCAAACGAACTTTGGCTCGACCCATTTTGCCTGGTGGGCGGCGCCGGCGGGCAAGGAAGCGAAGGCCGGTCGAGGCCGCGTGATCGCGTCCAGCCTTTTGCGCATATCCTTCCGCATCTTCTGCGTGAATCCTGTGCCGGTGCGTCCGGCATAGACCAACTCACCATCGCGGTAATAGCCGAGCAGAAGCGCGCCGATTCCGACGCCGCTTTTGGAGGGCGGGGTAAATCCGCCGATTACAAATTCCTGCTGCCGGACGCACTTGATCTTGAGCCATGCTCCGCTCCTGCCGGAGCGATAAGGCGAGGATATTTTCTTGGAAAGGATGCCTTCAGCTCCCAGCTGACAGGCCTTTTCGAAGATCTCGCGGCCGTGCATGCCGAGATGATCACTGTAGCGGATCGTGTCCTCGTCCTCCAGGCCGGCGAGCAAATCCTGGAGGATTTTCTTTCTACGCTCGAGCGGCAGTTTGCGCAGGTTATGACCGTTGAGATGAAGGAGATCGAAGATGACGTAGGTTAGCGGCTGCTTTTTTGCTTCCTGAAAAGCTGCCTGCAGCAGGGCGAAACTGGTGCCGCCCTTTTCATCGAACACCACCACTTCGCCATCCAGCAGCGCAGTCTCAACCGATAAGTCGGCGAGAGCGCGGGCGACGTCGGGCATGCGATGGGTCCAGTCGAGGCCACCGCGGGTGATCAGCGCGACGGGTGAGGATGCCTTCTGCGATCGGTCGATACGCGCCTGCATGCGGTAGCCATCGAGCTTTAATTCGTGGATCCAGTCGGCGCCTTCGGGAGCTTCGCTGACCTGCAGCGCAAGCTCCGGCTCGATGAATGCGGGAAGGGACTCCTTGGGCGCATCGCGCAGCGCGCTATCCGAAACCGTTTTCTTCGAGGCACGGCTTGTTTTCCGGCCATTCGCGGCGGCGGATTTTTTGCGTCGCGGCCGGCTCTTTTTTCTCTTCCTGTCTGCGGCTGCCTTGCGAACCCCAGACGTGATCCTGATTTGCTGCAATTGCATCGAGGTCTCGTCCAGTGACGACGCTATTCGGCTCCTCTTCGGTGACGCAGGGATCGTCCGGGCCGCGTTCGTTTCCGTCATGTTCTTTGATCAGCAGCCAGTTGGGCTTTTTTTCGTCCGCGGCTTTGCCGCCCATGCGGATCAGCGCCCAGTCGCCGTGCAGCTTTTTGCCGTACAGAGTAAATTTCAGCCGGCCTTTTTCCAGGCCTTCATCCGCGTCTCCGTGCGGAACCCAGGTTCCTTCATCCCACAGCATGACGGTGCCGCCGCCGTATTGTCCCTTGGGGATGATGCCTTCAAAGCCGCCGTATTCGATGGGGTGATCCTCAACCTGCACGGCCAGCCGCTTGTCGCCGGGATAATAGCTGGGGCCTTTGGTGACGGCCCAACTCTTCAGAACTCCGCGCCAGCCAAGGCGAAAATCGTAATGTAGCCGAGTGGCGGCGTGCTTCTGGATGACGAAGGGGAGGTGCCCATCTTTATCTGCAGTGCGCGTTTTTGAAGTTCGGCCGGAACTGCCTTTCGGCTCCGCAGTCACATCGAAGTTCCGCATCCCGCGGTAGCGGGCGAGCTGTTCATCGATGGCGTCGGCATGGCTCGCGGCGGATTTGCGGCGGCTCGGCTTCTTTTTCGCGGTCGGCATCGTTTATGCTGTCCGTTTGCGGCGCGCGGGAGGTTTCACCAGTTTCAGGCCGCTCTTGGCTTTGGACTTGCTTCCAGCGGTTTTATGCGGGTGTTGGCTGCCCGCTGCCTGCTCCTGGCCCACGCTTTTCCGCAACGCATCCATCAGGTTGATCACCTTGGCGCGTTTCGGAGCTGCCTCTTCCCGCGGCACAGGCTTATGCTCAATCTTTGCGTCGATCAGCTGGCGGAGCGCCACTTCATAATCATCGACGAATTTCGACGGATCGAACTTTCGCGAGTTGCGCTGGATCAACTCCTTCGCCAATGAAAGCTGATCCTTGTCGATGTCTACCTCTTTTATGTCGGAGAAATAATCGGCGGCATCGCGAAGTTCCTCCGCATAGCGCATCGAGTAAGCCATCAGACCTCGCGATTTAGGATCGGCGGGCGGCATCACCGCGATCAAGTGCTCGCGCCCGGCAAAGGCGGCTTCTCCAAGGCCGGCCTTCCCGGTATCGCGCAGTGCTTTCTGGATCACAGCGAACGCCTGGGCCTGGGAGCCGCTCTCTGGAACCACAAAGTACGGCTTTTCAAAAAATGCGGGATCGATTTCACTGATATCGATGAACTGCACAATCTCGAGTGTCTTTTTGCTGGGGATACGCAGATGGGCAATCTCGTCGGGCTCGATAGTGACATATTCGCCTTTGCGAAATTCGTATCCTTTGACAATGTCGGCGCGATCGACGGGCCCGCGATCCTCGGAGACATTTTTATGGCGGATTCGTTCTCCGGTTTTGCGGTCAATTTGATGAAATGCAATTTCGCTCGCCGCCTCTGTCGCGGTGAAGAACGAAACACCAAAAGAAACCAAAGAAATCTGAATATGTCCGGACCAATATGGGCGCGCCATCGACGCCTCCTTATGTATTACAGCACTGACTGAGATTCTGAAGTGAGCCTATGGGCTGCCAGCGCGGATGGTTCCACGAGAGAAAAACTGCTTTCGAGCCGGCGGCTACAGTGTCCGCTTTCTAATAGACGCCGGGATGCATCGTATGGAATACCCGGTGAATATCATGAGCGATTCCGAACAGATACAGAGCTGCATCCCGGCCCGCATGGACCGATTGCCATGGGCGCGGTGGCATTGGCTGATCGTGTGCGGTCTGGGAGTGACCTGGATTCTGGACGGGCTGGAGGTCACGCTGGCGGGCGCGGTTGGCGGGGTGTTGAAGGAAAGCTTCCATATCAACGACACGCAGGTTGGCGCAACCGCGACGGCGTACCTGATTGGCGCCGTCGTGGGAGCGCTGGGGTTTGGCTATGCCACCGACCGGCTGGGCCGCAAAAAGCTTTTCATTATTACGCTTTGCGTGTATCTGGTGGCGACGCTGCTGTCCGCGTGCAGCTGGAATTATGGCAGTTATCTGGTTTTCCGGGCGATTACAGGGATGGGTATTGGCGGTGAATATGCCGCCATCAATTCCGCCATCGACGAGCTGATTCCGGCGCGGGTACGCGGCAGAGTGGACCTGATCATCAATTCCACATACTGGCTGGGGGCCGCTCTGGGCGCGGGCGCGACCGTGGTCCTTCTCAGCGGCCACCTGTTGCCGGCTACCGAAGGCTGGCGATTTGCATTCGGCATCGGCGCTTTTCTGGGACTGATTATTCTGATCATCCGGCATTGGGTTCCGGAAAGCCCACGCTGGCTGATGACGCATGGCAGAAATGCGCAAGCTGACCAGGTGGTCACTGAAATCGAACAAACCATCGCCCTTGAAACGGGAAAAGAACTGCCGGAACCGGAAGGCGATCCCTTGACCATCCACGTGCGCGACCATACGCCGTGGAAGGAAATCTGGCACGCCATGTTCCGGAAGAACGCGAAACACTCAGTACTGGGACTGACGCTGATGATTGCCCAGGCATTTTTCTACAACGCTATTTTTTTCACGTACGCTCTGCTGTTGATTCGCTTTCTATCATGTGCCGGCGGGCCGCGTGGGCATGTACCTGCTGCCATTTTCGCTGGGTAATCTTCTAGGCCCTATTTTGCTCGGCCACCTGTTTGACACGATTGGCAGAAAGCCGATGATCGTCCTGACCTACTCCGTTTCCGGCATTCTGCTGGCAATTACCGGCTGGCTGTTCGTTCGGGGTGTGCTGACCGCGACCACGCAGTCGATTGCCTGGACGGTGATTTTCTTCATCGCTTCCTGTGCCGCCAGCTCCGCTTACCTTACCGTCAGCGAAATTTTTCCGCTGGAAATCCGGGGGATGGCGATTTCCTTGTTTTACGCCATCGGCACGCTGGTCGGCGGCGTCGGGGCGCCGCTGCTTTTCGGCTATCTGATCGGAACCGGCTCGCGCGCTGCTGTGTGCGGCGGCTATTTTGCGAGTGCCGCGCTGATGATTGCCGCGGCGGCAGTCGAGTTTGCGATTGGAGTGAAAGCGGAAGGCCGATCACTGGAGAGCATCAATGCTCCGCTCACTTCGGTGCAGGGATAGCTCAAGATTTTTCAGTGCTGCTTTATCGGATGAGCGCCGGCGGCTCATCCAGAAACTCGCAAGTGTAATGCCGAGGGCGGATGCAGCCACGGTGACGAAGATGCCGGAGCGCAGGGGGGACTATGCCGGTGTCGGAGGCTGCAGGGCCTTCTCCGGTTTCCTGACCGCCGGAATGGCCGGAAGAGACTGAGTGCGCTGCCGAGGCTATTGGTTAGTTCCGCAATTGTAGCCAGCGTTCGACGGCTCTCTTTGCTGGTGAGCCGCCGGAATGTGTGCAGCAGGGAAGGCGGCCCGGAGTGTTTCGACTGGGTTTTTTCACGCTGGCTGGCAGTGAATGCCTTCGCCAGGGCATCAAGAACCGCCGGGTCGAGTTCGCCGCGGATTCGCAGCATCGCCAGCAGATTGCGGACCAAGCGTATGACTTCCGGCGTATTGGCATACTCGCTGATTTTGCCGATAATTGCGTCGCCGGCGCCAATCACGCCCCGCAGCGTGTCGAGCACGCCATGGTCCTGCGCCTCCTGCAGCAGCTTATATGCGCCCAGCAGCGCTTCGGCGTGATCGATCGGCGCGTTTTCAATTTCGCGCCGCATTTCCTCGCGCACATGCCGCTGCGGGGTGTAGGTGCGAATCGGCTCTGCCACACAGGCCTCCTATAGACGAGTATTTGCGATCTGGACCAGCTTGTCGTCCGGCGCGGTGCCCGGCAGGCGATAGTCGGGGCGCTGCCATTTGCGCTCGACCTCGACGCCATTCTGCGGCGTCGGATGGCCGAAGCGGAAATTCGATCGCGGCAGCGGGCTTTGACCCTGCTCCGGCAAAGGGATCATCTGCACCGCCGTTTCCTTATAGGCAGGCGTGTGGGTGGCCCGGTCAGTACCGCTGCCGGTCAGCCGGTTCACTGGCTCGGCGACGGAATTGAGCGGCAGATAGAGCTGCTTGCCTTGCACGCGGTCCGTTACCAGCACCTGCACTTTCGTCTGACCATAGCGGGAGCGCAGCCGCACCCATCGGCCTGTGGTGATGCCACGCTCGGCCGCCAGCTCGGGAGAAACTTCCAGGAACTGATGCGGCGTTTCCTGCATAATTCCTTTCGAACGGAAGGTCATATTGCCCGCTTCAAAGTGCTCGAGCAGTCGCCCATTATTCAGATGCAGATCGAATTCGTCATCCTTTTTCTCGCAGGGTTCCTCCCACTCGACGCCGTGCAGCTTGGCCTTGCCGTCGGGGAAGGGAAATTCTTTGGTAAACAGAAGCGGCTGGTCGGAGCCGTCGGCGGCCACGGGCCATTGCAGAGATTTATAGCCTTCGAGCCGCTCGTAATTGACACCGGCAAACATCGGCGTCAGCGAGGCGACCTCATCCATAATCTGCGAGGGATGATCGTATTTCCAATTTGCGCCAAGCGCGTTTGCGATCTCCTGAATGATGCGCCAATCCGGCTTGCTCTCGCCGAGCGGTTTCAGCACTTCATACAGCCTTTGAATGCGGCGTTCGGTGCTGGTAAACGTTCCTTCTTTTTCGAGACTGGGGCACGCCGGGAGAACAACATCGGCGTAGCGGGCGGTCTCGCTCATGATGATGTCCTGCACAATGAAGAAATCGAGCTTCCTGAGCGCCTCTGAAACGTCATTCTCGTTGGCGTCGGAGGTGATCGTGTCCTCGCCCTTCACATACATCGCCTTCAACTTGCCCTGATGGATAGCGTCGATCATGTCATGGTTATCGAGGCCTTTGGTGGTGGGGAGCTTGACGTTCCAGCCCTGCTCGAAACGTGCGATCGCCTCGGGATCGTCCACCTTTTGATAACCGGAAAAGACGTCGGGCATGGAGCCGAAATCGCTCGCGCCCTGAACGTTGTTATGGCCGCGCAATGGATAGGCTCCGGTGCCGGGGCGCATGTAGTTGCCGGTGATCAGCAGCAGGTTGGAGATGGCGGTGGAGGTGTCGGAGCCGCCGCAATGCTGCGTGACGCCCATGGCCCAGAGAATGCAGACAGCTTTTGGCTTCGACAATTTCATGCGCGACTTGCTGAATTGTTGCGGCCGGAATGCCCGTTACCTGTTCGGCGAATTCCAGGGTGAAAGGCGCGAGGCTGGCTTTGTATTCCTCGAACCCATTGACCCAGCGGTCGATGAAATCCATCTTCTCCAGATTGTTGTCGATGATGTATTTCGCGATGGCGGAAACCCAGACCATGTCCGTGCTGGGCCGGGGCCGGATGAGAAGATCGGCGCGGCGAGCCATTTCATGCTCGCGCAGGTCGGCGACAATCATGCGCTGGCCGTGCAGTTTGTGGGATCGCTTAATGCGGGTCGCGAGCACGGGATGGCTTTCCGAGGTGTTGCTGCCGATAATGACGACCAGGGCGGCCTGTTCAATATCGGAGATGGAGCCGGAATCGCCGCCGTACTTCACCGTGCGCGCGAGGCCCTTGGTGGCGGGCGTCTGGCAATAGCGCGAACAGTTATCGATATTGTTCGTGCCGATCACCGCGCGAGCAAGCTTCTGCATCAGATAGCTTTCCTCGTTGGTGCATTTCGACGAGGCGATGAGACCGATGGCATCCGGTCCGTAAGTATTTTTGATGGCGGTCAGTTTTTCCGCAATCAATCGAAGCGCCTCTTCCCAGGTTGCTTCCCGGAAAGTGCCTCCGCTGCGGATGAGCGGGCGCGTCAGACGGTCTTCCGCATTGATGTAATCCCAGCCAAATTTACCCTTCACGCAGGTGGAGATGCCGTTCGCAGGGCCCTCGCCGGGCTCAATCTTCAGGATGTGGCGGTCCTTTGTCCAGACATCGAACGCGCAGCCGACTCCGCAGTAAGTGCAGACGGTTTTGGTTTTGCGAATCCTGTCTTCGCGCATTCGAGCTTCCACCTGCGAAATCGCGAGGATGGGGTTGTAACCGGTTTCCGGCTCGATCCCTTTCACCACGTCGATCATGGTGTCGAGGGTTGCCGTGGGAAGACCGGTGAAGTACCCCGCATGGCCGATCATCGATTTCTCCATCAGCGCATTGCAAGGGCAAACCGTGATGCAATGCCCGCAGGAAACGCAACTGGAGCCGGCAATGACCTCGCCGCCATCCCATAGCACGCGCGGATGCCTGGATTCCCAGTTGATCGAGAGCGTTTCATTCACCTGCACGTTCTGGCAGGCCTCGACGCAGCGGCCGCAGAGAATGCACTGGTCCGGATCGTAGCGGTAGAAGGGATTGCTGTTGTCGATGGGATAAGGCTTCGGCCGATACGGTCGCTGCTGATGAATAATGCCAAGCTGGGCTGTAGTGTTATGCACGGTACAGTTTTCGTTGTTGTTATCGCAGACCGTGCAATACAGCAGGTGATTGCCGAGAATTCGATCGAATGCCTCGCGCTGCGCCACATCGACGCGCTCGCCTTGGGTGAGGACAACCATTTCTCCAGCCACGGGAGTTCCGCAGGCGCGGACCAGCTTCCCATTCACTTCCACCATGCAGGTATCGCACGTCTCGATTGGACCCAGCTGCGGGTGATAACACACCTGGGGAATGGCTCTGCCGATGCGGTTGAGTGCTTCGATCAGCGGTTCGCCGATCCGCGCGGCCTGGTCCACGCCGTCGATTTGTACTATGCAGGAGGCAGGCTGGCCACCATTGGAGTTCGACGCAAATCCGTTGTTCCTCATTGGCAACTTCCCCGGCGTGAATGTCGCAATCTGGCCCATAAATATTTGAGATGCGAACGTGCCTGGGAGAGCGTGCCGGCGTGACCTGGAATTTCAATCTTGACCATAGCTTCTATTATGCTGATTCGACTATTCAGCGAAGTGATATTGCGAATCTGGAAAGCAGTTTCGCCGGTGAGATCCGTCTGCAATCGGCTTCATGCGGGCTCGGCTGCGGGAAAGCGTTTGAGCAAGCCTCCCATGGTGAGTCCCTGCACCATAATCGAAAAGACTACGACGACGTAGGTGATGGCCAGCAATTCATTGCGCTGCGGAGTCGGCGGAATGGCGAGCGCGAGCGCGATGGCAAGGCCGCCGCGCAGACCTCCCCAGGTAAGGATGGAAATTGTTCCGCGGACAGGGCGCTGCACGATGCGGAGCAGTCCGAACGAGGCGCCCACGCTGACGAACCGAGCGAGCAGCACGGCGGGAATCGCAAGCAGGCCGGCATAAAGATAGTTGCGGTTCCAGGAGAGCACTAGTAGTTCCAAGCCCATCAAGAGAAATAAAACGACATTCAGGATGTCGTCCACCAGTTCCCAGAATTTGTCGACATTGTCGCGAGTGAGCGGAGACATGGCAAGCCTGCGGGCGCGTCCTCCCACGACTAAGCCGGAAGCGACCGCTTCGAGCGGCGCGGAAAGGTGCAGCACGTCGGCCAGCGCATACCCGCCCATTGCCAGCGCGATGGTCAGCAGAACTTCGACCCGGTAGCTATCAACGACCCGCAGCATTCTGTAGACGACATATCCCAGAGCGAGGCCGAGTGCGATTCCTCCGCCGGCTTTCACGGCCAGCAGGACCAGGAAGCTGCCGACCGGCGGAACGCCGCCGTTCGAGGAAGCTTCGACCAGAGTGAGGAAGAGAACCGCGCCGACGCCATCATTGAAGAGGGATTCACCGGCGAGCTGTGTTTCCAGGCTGGCGGCGACGCCAACTCTGCGGAGCATTTCGAGAACGGCGATGGGATCTGTGGGGGAGATCAGCGCGCCGAAAAGAAGGCAAGCGATGGTTGGCGCGCTCAGGCCGACGGCATAGAGGATCAGCTTCAGCAGAGCGGCGACAATACCGGTCGAGAGCAGCGTGCCAAGGACAGAAAGGACGAATACCGGCAGCTTTTCCAGCGAGAGCTGGTCGACATCAAGACTGAGCGCGCCGGCAAAGAGCAGGAACGCGAGCATCCCGTGAAGGACAACCTGAGTGAAGTCGATTCTGCCCATTGCAGTTGCTACGGTGGCATGCAGACCGGGAACGTTTTGGCCAACAACGATAAGCACGATTGAGGAGCACAGGGACAGCAACATCACCCCGACGGTAGTAGGCAGGCGAAGGACGCGACAGCTGATGAAACTGAAGATCGCCGCCAGGGAGACCAGCACGCTGAGCAGGATGAACAGTGTCATTTCGGCTGCACTCGCAAGGTCGGTTGCACTCCGGGGAATTAGATGTGAAAAAGATAGCATCTATTCTGGCGAGAACAGGATTTCCTCAAGGACGCTTCATCTAACTGCGCGGGACGCGCTTTACAGGAGGTTCGAGAGATTTACCTATCACGACCTGTTTCAGGCGAGATCATGGTGAGAGTGTAAGTCGGCATCGGCTTTGCGCCCCAGAACTTCTTATAAGCTTCCTGGCCGCGCAGAAGATCGACAGCCATCGCGCCTGCCGCTCTGGCCTCGTCCACCACACCCGCGAGCAGAAGGGTTCCGGGACTGAGCGAGTGAAACTCGGGATCGAAGCCGCTCAGGTAATAGTAGAAGCTGCGATTCCTCCGGCCGGGCGGATCGGTCAGCGTGTAGATAACTCCGATGATTTGGTTATTCAGCTGGAGGGCGTAGATGCGTAATATATCGCTCGTCTGCAACAGGGGAATGGCGGCGCGATGATGGGCCAGAACGCATGGATCGGTAAGGACTCCGGGCTCGCGGAGGGTCCGCCATCGCCGGGTATGAAGTTCCACAAGCGACTCGAAATAATCGAGAGCCATGGCGGACGAGGACGCGCGAATGAATTTCAACGGGCCTATTGCTTCCGCGCGGCGGCGATAGTAGCCGATGCTGTGCCGCAGCTTCGTAGGCAGGCTATGGGGAGATTGCAGCGGGATATACATACAGGTTTCCGCATCGGAAACAGACACATGAGAATCGATGCCGGGCAGGCGGAGCAATGGCGAGCCGCTGCGCAATTGATCCCAGTGAGCTATGTCCCAACCGCCTTGTGAGAGAAGTTCGCGCAGCATTTCTTTCAGCACGTCCGTGCCGGTTTTTTCGTCAGCGAGACAACCGAGATAGTCGCTCGTCCCCGCACCCAGCAGAAGCAGTTGGCGTTGATGGCTTTGCGGACAGGTATAGATATAGAGCGGCACCAGAGCAACGAGTCTTTGATCACGGTAGATGGCGATGGAGAGCAGCCTGTTCGCGCCGAAACACTGCGCCCATGGGATCAGCCACTGTGGGGACTGGAAGGGAGTGGCATCGATATCCTGCGACCATAGCGTGCTCCACTCTTCTTCAATCGACTGCAATTCAGTCTTGCTATGAAGCACTTTTGTATGGAGTGCCTCAGCCGGCTGCATTGCAGCTTTCCATGGTTTGCGCCCGATCGCAGGCGATGCGTTCATATAGCGCCAGGTACTCCTGAACCATGCGGGATTGCGAGAAGCTCTCCTTAGCCCGCTTGCGGCAGGCGCGGGGGTCGATTTTCCCGCAGCGCTCGATGGCAGCAGCCATCTGTTTTTCGTCGTGGATGAGAAATCCCGTAATGCCGTCTTCGACGATCTCCGGAATGGCGCCGGAGGGAAATGCGACGACGGGTGTTCCGGCAGCGAGGGCCTCCATGGCAACCAGACTGCTGGTTTCGGGGGCGAGAGTTGGAAGGAGCAGGCAGCGGGCAATGCGCGAGCAGCCGCTGCTTTCGGGCCAATCCAATACGTCCGATGAAACGGTGATATCCGTTCAGCCGAGGAGCGATTTCGTCCTGAAAATACTTTTGATGTTCCGGGTAGGGAAAGACCTCGCCAGCGAGTACGACAGGCGTTTTAGCCAGCGTGCCAGCATCGAGCGCTGTATGGAAATTTTTTTCCGGACAAATGCGGCCGAGGGCGAGAGCGAAACCGCGGGGCCGGCGGCGGCGAAATGGCGGTGAAGGTACTCCATTGCAAATAACCGGCAGCAGGGGCTGATCCATTGGCGGGCAGGCTCTTCGCTGCGATTCCGACACGCACTGCAATTGCACGCGGGAATTTTTCCAGATGCCGGCCGGGTACCACGAAGGCGGCAGATGCAGCGTGGCGAGCGCGGGTGTGTCACTCGGGATGCGATAGGCGTGAAAATCGAGACCGTGGAAGTGCACCAGATCGATGGGAAATGCGGCGAATGCGCGGTCGATGTTGTGCTGGTGACAGGCAGTGACCCATGCGCGAACCTCGCCTGTAATCGGGCCCGATGCTGATGCGGTTGCGATCAGCGTGCCTGTGGTTTTAGAGCCCGCTTGCGCAATCACAATCGAACGATGGCCCGCATGCACGATGCCGCGATCCAACGCCGCGACGATCTGCTCGGCTCCTCCGGCTGTATCGGACGAAACCGGCGCGAACGGATACGCGACGCTCAGGATCGTCAAAGGCACTGGGCATGCTCCGCTGCCGACGCAAGCGCGGCTAGCTGGCGGAATCTGCTGCCGGTCATTCCCCACGGGAAACGCTCGTAGAAAAGTTCTCCCTGGTGCGGCGGCTGGGTGAAGTCGTAAGCGGGCGCGACCCTGTACCTCTCGACCGACAGGTCGAAGCACTGGAGCGTCTCGCGCTGAGTGGGAAAGCAGTCCAGCAGCGCTTGCTTGGCGGCTTTCTCCTGAGTGTTCAGCCGTCGTGTGACTTCGATCATCGGAGCGGGCGCGGGAAGAAAGCAATTCGTTTCGATGCCTTCCGGGCCGGCGTGGTAGAAGGCCGCTTCGAGGATGACCGGCCGGATTGCGGGCGCGATGCGCCGGACGGCCGTATGCACCGCAAAGGCGC
Organism: uncultured Acidobacteriota bacterium; assembly: GCA_963823595.1. Taxonomy (GTDB): domain Bacteria; phylum Acidobacteriota; class Terriglobia; order Terriglobales; family Acidobacteriaceae; genus JAKAAZ01. The sequence continues at coordinate 163,107 of CAWGME010000026.1, read as the reverse complement.
AGGCATCGTGGTCGGGATGGCCGCCTTCATACGGATGTGTCAGGACGGCCTCTGTGCCGGTCTCGACGATGAGGCTTTCTAAGAAAGCGGAAAGATGATCCAGAACCATCCAGGCGTGCTGGTCTGAGATGTCCAGACGAAGATCGGTGGCGTCGGGAATCTGCGCAAGGCGAAAAGCATGGCGCAGCTCCTGACTGCGCGCTGCTCGATAGAGGTCAACTGAGTCAAAGCCATGCAGAGCCGCGTCGGCGCCATCCGGCGGAGCTCCGTCGGTGACGTGAACAAAAATGGACTCCCGGTGACGGGGCAAGCGCCCGCCGAGAGCCAGCACTTCGTCATCTGGATGGGCGACGACAACAAGGGTTCGGGGCAGGCGCACGTTCTCTGCAACCGACGCAATTACGGATCGGAGTATGGATTCCGAGTGGCACATGGCCTACGTTTCCAGATGGGGAAAGCATGGACGGCAGTTGTATGCCTTTGGAAGGAACCGGGAATTGCAGCTAACTGGTTGCTGCCAGAGCGGAAAAAGGCCGAATCCGCTTTTCGGATTCGGCCTTTTCTCTGCAACGCTACTGGCAAATTATTACTGGGCTGCGCCCACCGTTTCCGGTTTGCCGGCTCCAAGCTCGGTCAGGCGCTTGGCCAGAAGTTTCTCCAGATTCTCGAGAGCTTCGCTGAAGTTTTCGATGCCTTCTTTCAACTTATCGCTGGCCATGCGATCGGCGGCGTGCATTTTGTCGAAAGTCGCCTTATCGATGGAGAGCTTCTCGATCTGCATGCCACGAGCTTTCTCGGGGTCCAGCTTGCGCGGCAGTTCCGCTTGCGTGGAGTTCAGCTCTTCGATCAGCTTGGGAGAGATGGTCAGCAGATCGCATCCGGCGAGTTCCTGAATTTCGCCGATGTTGCGGAAGCTGGCGCCCATGACGACGGTTTTGAAGCCGAATTTCTTGAAGTAGTTGTAGATTTTAGTGACCGACTGCACCCCGGGATCATCGGCGCCCTTGTAATCCTTGCCGGTATCTTTCTTGTACCAATCGAGGATGCGTCCGACAAAAGGCGAAATCAATGTGGCGCCGGCCTCGGCGGAGGCAACAGCCTGATGGATGCCGAACAACAGGGTCATATTGCAGTGGATACCTTCTTTTTCGAGTATCTCGGCGGCCCGAATCCCTTCCCAGGTGGAGGCAAGTTTGATCAGCACACGCTCGCGGGAGACGCCAGCCTGCTCATACTGCTGGATAATTTCGCGCGCCTGGTTCACGGATGCCTGGGTATCGTAGGACAGGCGGGCATCGACTTCCGTGGATACGCGGCCGGGAATGATCTTGAGAATCCGCTCTCCGAATGCGACCGCCAGGTGTTTGAACGCCAGGTTGGCGACATCTTTATCCTTCGCATTGTCGCCCAGCTTTTTCTTAGCTTCGAGCAGAACGCCATCCATGATGGGCTGATATTGCGGCAACTGGGTTGCCGTCGCGATGAGCGAGGGATTTGTCGTGGCGTCCTGTGGCTTGACCTTTTCTATCGCCTGGATATCGCCCGTATCGGACACGATCACGGTCATTTCGCGAAGCTGTTCCAATTGTGTCTTTGGCATAATTCCTCCTGGCGAATGTTTTCGGTCGCTTTACATACTTTAGATGCGTCGGGATGGGCGAAGGAGTCAAACGGCTCACCTCACAACAGATTATTCCACATCGTTTTCGACCGGGTTCGACAGCGTTCCCAAGCCTTCGATCTCAACTTCCACCACATCGCCGGCTTGCATGGGACCGACTCCGGCGGGAGTTCCGGTGGCGATTAAATCGCCGGGATTCAGTGTCATGGCGGCGGAGATGTACCGCAGCAGAGCAGCAATATCGAAGATGAGATCTTTGGTTGAGCCGTGTTGCTTTTCCTGGCCATTCAGACGAGTGGTAACGTTCACGCCGGCATTGGGATCGATCGCGTCGGAGACCAATGGGCCAACAGGGCAGAAGGTGTCGAATCCCTTGGCGCGCGACCACTGGCCATCGCTTTTTTGCAGATCGCGGGCGGTCACATCATTCACGTTGACGTAGCCACGAATGTAGGGCCGGACATCTTCTTCGGCCTTCAACTTGCGGCAGGTGCGCGCGATGAGTATGCCCAGCTCGCCTTCAAAATCGACGCGATGGGAAACTGCCGGAATGCGAATTGCCGCTCCGGGCGCGAGAATTGCTGAGGGCGCCTTGAGGAAGATCAGCGGTTCCTTCGGAACTTCATTGCCCAGCTCCGCAGCGTGATCGCGATAATTGCGGCCGATGCAGACGATTTTGGACGGCAGGACGGGCGCGAGCAGAGTGAGGCTGGATGCCGGGCGCGCGGAGAATTCCTTCATCAGCCGGACTACGGACCAGTCTTCCGGCGGCGGAGCGATGACCCGCGTCATCCACAGCTCTCCTTCGCGCATTGCCAGTTCGCCGTATTGGGGCCCGTCTTCGGTTTGAAAGCGGCAATATTGCATGATGAATCTCCTTTTTCGTTTCGGCTGGAAAGCCTTGGGCTGGCTGTCAGTCAGCTACCCACTCGCCGGGCAGGATGGGGCGCGTTCGCGGCAGCATTCCGCGATATGCAGCCAGGCCCATCAGCAGCAATGCAGCGGCAAAGACAACTAGCTTCACCACGGCCGCCGCGCGCGTCTGCGGCAATAACTTCCACATCACCAGCAAGAGTGTTTGCGCCACAGTCACGGCCCAGACCGAACCGTAGAAGAATCGGCGCTCGGTACCTTCGCCTCTGGTTGAGCGTTTCACACGCGGCAGGGCGCGCCGCCGCGCCGAGCAGCAGAATCGCTACGCATAGCGGCGGGTATGCATATCGATAGATCTGCTTCATGTACCAGACACCGGTAACCGCCGCGATGAGCAACGCGCTCAGGTTCAGCAGCGCAAAGCTCAGCACCGCATTCCACCCGAAGGTGTAGCACACCCGTCGATAGAGCGGATTCGGCTTGTCTTCATCAAAGCGCAGGATGTAAGGGCGCGGTTCCACGCCTGGCAAGCGTCCGCGCAGGCCGGCCAGACCCGTCCCAGCCAGCACAACCGCCAGCCATGCCAGATTGCCGCGGCCGAAGCCGTGGGCAAACAATTTGAACGTCAGCGGCCCGGGCGCGAGAAAAAATACCCAGATCCATATGGGCCAGTGCGCCAGCCGGTAGAGGCGCGTATTGCGCTCCCGCATTTTTCGCGTCCGGGCATACTCCACCTTGCCGCTGTATCGCATAGGCGTGAGTCTCGCAAAATCGCCGCACGCGGTCAATCGGTTGGGGATAGCTATAGGCAGGGAAATTTCACCCCTTCCAAAAATGGAAATAAAAAGAAAAAACAAATGACTTAATTGCGTGACCGGTCAAAACACCAGGGCGCAACCTGGTCGTGCCCTGAACGCCCGAAAAAATTCATGCGCTTCAGCGCCTGCGCCTGCATCGAGGCGCGCCAGCCGCTCGGCCGCGCTCCGGTTCGCCCGGCGCGCTTGACAAGCAACCTGGAGGCGGAATACGCTTGCTGCGATTCGAAATAAACAGAAATAAACAGATGTAAAAAAGAAGTAAAGACTACGTTGTTTCATCGACCTTCAGACTTTTTAAGGATTCGGAGTTGCGACGTCGTCGGGTTGGAATCGTCATCGGCCAGCTGAGCGCCGTGTTCCGCGCCTGGTTCCGATTGCTTCTTGAGCGATGCGTCAGGAAACAGAAAATCTTCCGCGGAGGTCCAGTAAAATGCGAAACATACTGAAAGCCCTGGCATGTGTGCTTCTGCCATTTGTCTGCATTGGATTGGGATTCGCCCAGGCCCGGAGCGGCCAGCCAACGCCTCGCGTCCTGACTCCGCAGATCGCCGCCCACCTGCCCGCTCCGGTTCCCTGCGACGCAAAGAAGGGCAGTTGCTGGAAGCCAACCATTGGGATGGATTGGCTGTGGCAGTTGAGCTGCGATACGGCAAAGACCTGCACCAACCTTAAGGTTCGCGTGCCGTTTTACGTGATTGACGCGTTCGGGAATCCCGCTTCCACTGTGGCCGCGATTCACAAGCGGGGTGAGCATGCGTATTGCTACGTGGATATCGGCTCGTGGGAGGAAAACCGTTCTGACGCCTCTAAATTCCCTTCGAGCGTGCTCGGCAAACGATATGTAGGATGGCCTCATGAGCGCTGGCTGGATATCCGCCAGATGGGCATTCTGGCGCCGCTCATGATCGCGCGCATGCAGGTCTGCGTCCAGAAGGGCTTCGACGGCGTCGAGTTCGATAACGTCCAGGACTGGGATAATCCCACCGGCATTCCGATCACGCAGCAAGAATCCGCTTATTACACGGCGTGGATGGCGAACCAGGCGCATAAGATGGGGCTTTCCGCCTCATGGGAAAACGCGCCAACCAATGTTGCGGTGCTCGAGCCTTATATGGAGGCTCTGATCTTCGAATCGTGCTATAACTACCACTTTTGCCAGCAGTCCGCGCCCATGATCGATGCGGGCAAATGGGTGGGAGGGGTGGAATACAAAGCGGCCTTCAAAGACATGAGTTTCTGCCCGACCTACGCGAAGTACCGGATGGTGGGAGCGTTCAGGAAGAAGGCGCTCAAGTCGTGGCGCATTCCATGCGATAACGCAAAATAAAACCGGAGAGCCGCGGCATCCAGCGAAACGACGTCGCCGGTTCCGCGGCTAACGTCGCCTCGCACCAGGTCACGAGATGAAAGCCGTACCCTGATATAGAGCTACAAATCCAAATCGCGTCCAACCAGCTCGTTTCCGGTTCATCAACCATAGAATTTATCCATTTACCTATTTCGGTTTGTGGTCAGATCGTATGCAACGGTATTCATGATCCCGGGACAGTGACGACGACTTCCGCGGAACCGGGACTTTTGTTTCCGGCGTTGTCTACGGCGGCAACGGAATATGCGTACGTATGACCAGGCTGGACATGTGTGTCTCGAAATGCAGGCGCGACGACGGGGGCAGCGGCGTTTTCCGGGGCAATCTGCTGGGCGGGTTCGTGGGACGCTACATCGCGACGATAGACGAGATACTGGGCCAGATCGGGCTCGGTATTTGCCGACCAGGAAAGGTCCACTTCCGGCGTTCCGTTGTTGAGGGATGCTGGAACCGGCACAGCCGCCAGACCTGATGGCGAGGCGGGCGGAAATGTGTCTCGCGTGATGATGATGATTGCGGTGCTGGGCGCGCTGGCCACCTGAATCGATTGCGTTCCGATCTTCCGCTGAGTCGTCCGCGCGGCCACGTATTGATATTTACGATTGAAGATGACACTGGTGTCGAGCGCTGTGCCGGGATCGGTGCGGCCGGACACAGGCGGCACTTGCAGCGTCTGCTCTTCTGGCTCGGAGATGGGTGGCAGGGCGCCGGCGGCGCGACTGCTTGCGACGGCGGCTTGCGTGGTGAGCAGCTTGCGCTGCAACTGAATGGATGTGCCCGGCGGCAGATCGGGAATCGCGTGCCAGCGGAGGATGACTCCACGTTCGGCCATGGCGGCGGAAAAATCCTGAATGGGCGGCGGCGCTTTGCCAGCCAGCGTTGCGGCGGCATTGGACGGGCCGGCGCTTCGATCGTGCTTATTGATGGCGAGGATCTGGTATCTCATCGCATGAAGCGGACCACTGGTAAGAGTTGCCGGTAAAGTGTCGGTGTAGTCGGCTGGTTTGCCTGGGGCGGCAAAAATTGTGGCGACGCTTTGACATTCCGCACCTTCCAACTCGCGGCAGATTTGCAGCTGCACAGGCTTGCGGATTCTCAGCCGGTCGGTAGTTTCATCCGGGGTACTCCAGTGGAGATCCACCCGGTTACCCGATCGGGAGGCTGTCAGATCGTCAATGGGTCTGGGGAGCTGGAGCGATGGGGGTTGCGGGCTGGCGGCCATACCACAGCCAATCGTGACGGCAGGGATGGAAACGGCGCCGATCATAGCCAGCGCGATTGCCAAGTGTAGCTGACGGGATAAGGTGGTCGAAAATTGCCTGCCAACCGCCCCCTCTGCGAAGTGCTTCATGCCGTTTCAGGCTAGCAGAACGGTCATCGAGTGGCATCCATCAGAGGAGCTTCGGGTTGAGATTCCATGTGATAGCGAAACCGCTGTTGCTTCCAGCGTGCGATCGGCCCTTCAAAGTAACGCCATGATAGGAAGGAAATTGCCAGTGAAATTGCCAGCGCGATGACCAAAGCCACGCTATGCGCTACATAATTCCGCAATGCGAGATAGATGGGGTAGTGCACCACGTACAGGCAATAACTGATGCGGCCCAGCCAGCGGAGAATGGGGTGGCGCAGCAGGCGCGGCATCCAGCCCATGGTTCCCGCGACTGCCAGCGTGACCAGCAACCACAGCGACCATGCGATCCAGAGCACGGTGTAATCGGTAGCGTTAAAGATTCTCAGATCGAGGACATTTCGTTTTGTAATTCCGGTAGCGAAATCGATCCAGATGGCCAGGGCGAGCAGTCCGGCGGTGTATCCATAGAACCACCCTGCGCGGCGCTGGATGCGGGAACGCCAGATTCGGCCGTGGTCCTGCCACAAGATCGCAACCAGGCAACCGGCGGCGAGAGAATCCATCTGGGCGATGAAAAGCTCCTGGCCGCCTTTGGGATCGGGGTAGAAGAAACGAATCCACGGTGTGAGGAAAAGAATTAACCCGAGGATTGCGAAAAGAGTGCGCCGGTGAGCGCGGGTGAAGGCGACAATCGGTGCCCAAAGGACGTAGAAATATTCTTCTACAGAGAGGGACCAGAGCACAGAGAAGCCCATAACGACCCAGTCGGGATGCGGGATCACCTGCAAATGGGTGATCAGGGGCGGCACGAAGGCTTGTAAGAAGGTGACGTAAAGGAAGACGGTCTTGGCAGGCTGAGGTGTTCCGGCACCCGCCGATGCAGCGAAATACACCAGCAGCGCCAGGAAATAGAGCGGGAAAATTCTCAATGTCCGTCGCGCATAGAACACCTTCAACGCGCGCGGCTGGGACGCGAGCCGCAGCAGAATGGACGTAATCAGGAATCCTGAAAGGACGAAGAACAGGTTGACACCCATCCAACCCCATTGCGGCCCGAGCAACAGCAACTGGGGGTGATGGATGTAGTGACGCAGGAGCACCAGTACGATTGCGATACCACGTAATCCATCGAGTTCCGGGATTCGCTGCGCGGTGCTGGGAGTGGTGAACGAGATTGGATGATCCCCTGGCGCGCCGATCCTGGCAATGGCCATCCGGCAGAATAGCACTCCAGACAAGTCAGATGGCAGGCCGAACGGCGTGTTATGGCCTTTGTCTTCGTTTAGCAGGTTTGCGGCCAGATTGCATCCTAAAGATTGTTCAGCAGGTTAAACTTAAGGATAAACAAAGGGACGATGGAGTTCATCTTCGGCTGACCCTTCCATGAATTTGCATGCCAAGAAACGCAATTATTATCGGCGCCGGGCCTGCTGGTTTGACGGCGGCACTGGAACTGCAGCGGCATTCCGATGTCCATCCAATCGTGCTGGAGGCCAGCAATGAAATCGGGGGGATTTCGCGCACGATCCGTTATAAGGGCAACAGGATGGATATCGGCGGTCATCGATTTTTTTCGAAGTCCGACCGGGTGATGGAATGGTGGCTGGGTATCATGCCGGCGGTGGGCGCCGAGGGCGAGACCGGCGCAGTTCCGATCAGCTACCAGAACAAGCAGCGGACACTTCAGACGGACCAGCCGGAGCTCGACCCGGAACGCGACGATCTGGTGATGCTGGTTCGGCCGCGAAAGAGCAGAATTTATTTTCTTCGAAAATTTTTCGACTATCCGATCAAGCTGACTCCGGAGACTCTCCGGGGACTGGGCCTGCCACGCACCATGAACGTGGGCTTGAGTTATCTGCGGGCGCGGGGCATTCCGCGCAAACCGGAAACATCGCTGGAAGACTTCATTGTCAACCGTTTCGGCAAAAAGCTGTATCAGCTTTTCTTCGAGTCCTATACCGAGAAGGTGTGGGGCATTCATCCTCGCCACATCAGCGCGGAATGGGGCGCGCAGCGGATCAAAGGCCTGTCGCTGACAAGCGCGGTGAAGCACTTTGTGAAACAGGCATTCTCCGGCCCGAAGAAAAACACGGGGGATCTTAGCCAGAAAAATGTTGAGACTTCTCTGATCGAACGCTTTCTCTATCCCAAATTCGGCCCGGGACAGTTGTGGGAGCACGTCGCCTCCATGGTCCAGCAGAATGGCGGCGAGCTGCACATGCAGACTCGCGTAACCGAGCTGCGGGTCGAGGGAAATCGTATTTCCGAGGTAATTGCGGTCGATGCGGAAGGAAAGACCCATACATATCCGGCGGATTATGTGATCTCCACCATGCCCATCCAGCATTTAATTCGCAGCCTGAAATGCCCGGTGCCGCAGGAAGTGGAAGAGGTGAGCGAGGGATTGATCTATCGCGACTTTATTACCGTTGGCCTGCTGGTGAATAAGCTGCTGGTGACGGAGCCGGATGGAACTCCGCTGAAAGATACGTGGATCTATATCCAGGAGCCGGACGTTATTGTGGGCCGCTTGCAGATCTTCAACAACTGGAGTCCGTGGATGGTCGCCGACCCGACAAAGATGTGGATCGGGCTCGAATATTTCTGCAACGATACTGACCCGTTGTGGAAGATGCCGGATGAAGAGATCAAGCAATTTGCCGTAGCGGAGATGGAAAAGATTGGAATCCTAAAAAAATCTGACGTGCTGGACGGCCATGTGGTGCGCGTTCCGAAGACTTACCCTGCCTATTTCGGAACTTATGATCGGTTCGACGTGATTCAGAAATTTACCGATAGCATTGAAAACCTTTTCCTGGTGGGACGCAACGGTATGCATAAGTACAACAACCAGGATCACTCCATGTTGACCGCCATGGCAGCCGCGGAAAACATTATGAATAACGTGCGAGATAAGTCGAACCTGTGGGCGGTAAATACCGAGCAGGAATATCACGAGGAAAAACGCGCGTGATGGCGCGGGCTGGCATTACGCAGTAAGAAGTATCGGCGCGAGCGCGGCAAGCTTCGCCGATGGCACCGTCCTCTATGGCCACTCCTATTCATGTTCATGAGCCAGCGGCACCCGGAATAACTCCGGCGCGCGCGCATACCACCCCGATGCGGAGCAGGGCGCTTGTCGTGCTGCTGGCGGTTACCGCAATTCTTCTGGTATTGCGGCTGTGGCACATCCGCGCGGATTTCACCGCAAGCAACTTTTACAGCCAGGATGGCGCGAGATATTCCGATGAGGGCTTTTACACGGGCGCCGCGATTCACTACTTCACGCTCGGTCATGCATACATTCCCGGAGGTTGGAACCCCGGAGTGTTTATGCCAGTCTGGCCGTTCATGGTCGGGCTGTTATTTCACTTCACGGGAGTTAGTGTAGCGGCGGCACGTTCGCTGGCGGTGGTATGCACGTGGCTGAGCGTGCTGCTGGCCTACGCGGTGGCACGCCAGTACCGTTCTCGGAACTTCGCCTGTTGGACGGCATTTCTCGCTGCTGCCAACGCGCTCGGATTTTTCTTCGGACGTCTCGCCCTGCTTGAACCGGCATTCGTGTTGTTTCTTCTGCTGACGATCTACCTGGCTGGCCGGTTGCGTCCCGGAAATTATGCGCTCGCTGTGGCCGTCGGAATCGCTTTCACAGTCACCAGCCTGACGAAAACCACGGGGGCCTTTGTGCTGCCGGCGGTGCTGTATCCCATCTGGGCAAACAACCGGACGTGCGATCGAGCACGCCGCTTCGCTGCATGGAAGCTGATCGTAACTGTCATGGTTACAGTTGTGATTCTGCTGGGTTGCGCGAAGCTGATCTGGTTCCACTATTACCAGGCGGACGCAAAAATCATTCTGGGAATGGCTCCGGTATGGCAACTGGAACATTCGCCGGGGCGTCTGTTGAGATTTTTCTTTCGCGGAACGTGGATCGATCCTGTCTTATTCCCTCTTGCGGTTGTATCGTTTGCAGGCGCAATATTCTGGTTGCGATTTTTCTGGCGGGATACGCTCTTCGTCACGGCGTTCCTCTGGGAGGCAGGATACGCGGCTTTTATCGTCTTCCACTATGACGGGCCGCCGCGCTATTTCGTGACCATGATCGTGCCGACGATCTGGCTGGCCCTGATTTTCGCTGAGTGGTTATGGCGGCAGCACCGGCGGGCCGGAGTGGCCGTGGCAGCCTGCATTGCGATCTCGGTCGTGTGGAACATCGCATCGATCGGGAATTATCTAATCCATCCGCGCTATACGTTACTCGACGCAAGCCGGAGCATCCGACGGGTAATTCTGGCGCAGCAGAAGATGCATCCTGGCTCGAACACGCTGCTGATCGGCCGGAATGCGGATGAAGTTTCCCTGTTGAGCAATGGATTGCAGGCCATTGATAGTGACGGAGCGATGCCACTGGCACAAAAGCTGGACGTCTATCATCCGGGCTGGTTTATGAATTGGTCAGACTACCCGCCCCTGCGGACGGCAACCGTGGCGGAAAATCGCCGGATGATCGAGCGGGCAAACTATCCGGGGCTTAATCCTTACAATGGCGGTGGAATAGTGCTTTATCAGCTATTCCCGAAAACCAATCCGTAAGAAGTCTTTCTGATGGGCACGCTTTCGCAAGTACCCGATGGGTTCGCTGCTATATTTCCACAAACACCTCATTACCATCTACGCGGAGTGCATAGGAAACAGCATGGAGGCTGGAGCCATCCGTCGATGCTCCGGTCGCGAGGTCGAATTCAAACTGGTGCCAGGGGCACACCACCTTACCGCATTCAATCGCGCCTTCCGCCAGCGGGCCGCCGCGATGCGGGCAAACGTTGTCGAGCGCCAGAGGTTTGCCGTCAATCATCGCCACACAAACGGTTCTGTCGCGTATCGTAAACTCTTTCGCGCTGCCTTCGCCGGGCAAGTCCGCTCGACTGGCCAGTTTCAACCACTCACTCATTCGCGCTCTACTTTCTCTTTGAACTTTATGCAGGCCGTCAGCCCTGTACGGCAGCGACAACAGTACTTCCGAGAATGATCAGCACCCACCATCCGATGACGATGGCAGCCGCGCTGCTGCGCTTCACGCGGGCGACGGTTGCGCATCCCAGAACCAGCAGAACCACTACCCAGATTGTAAATACATCCACCGACGAAAGCGCGGTGCGCAGCCAAAGAGGAGCATCGGAGCTTAGATACCAGCCGATATTGCTGCCGACAGGATTGCGCATGTCGAACTGCTCGGCACTGGCGCCGGCGAAAATGGCGATGGCCGCGACGATGAATTTGATGAGAAATGGCAGCCCGGCATAGAACCAGACGGCGAGATACTGCTTATAACTCGCCTGCGCTCCCAGGCCGAAATTGAAACTTATCATCAGAATGCCGGCGCCAATCAGCGCAATAATGAGCGTGATGACCGGGGTGGCATAGCTGATGGATTTAGTTACTACAGCGGCGGTGTGAACAGCATGTTCCCGCTGTGCATCGGGGAGGGAACTCATTCTCTGCTGCGCCTGCGCATTCCGATTGATTTCAGTCTGCGCCACCTGATCGAATCCAACCTGGCGATCGATCGAGGCGATGAAAAAGAGGCTGACGATGATGGTGAGGATGAAGGGCAGCCACCACGTCGCATTTCTACGGATATCAGCGAAGGTCTTTGTGGGCGCGACGTATGCATCGGCTACCCGCTCGATCTGGCTGAGGCCGCCTGTTTCCGGCTGCTCTCGAGCCTGTCCTGCAAGCTGTGTTCTCGGGCTGTTTGGGTCAAATTGCGATTTTTCGGTCATCACACGTCTCCTTAATGGGCCATTGAACGTCGGCCACTAGTCTAGCTGCAAGCAGCGCGGAAGCCGAAAAAAATTCGACGCGGTCTCGACGGACGATTCCTTGCTCTCTTTTGCAATCATGCGACAGCCCCTTTCCACCGAGTGTTGTGCACGGAGGAAGCAGGCTGCACAGCAGGGCGTATAATGAAGATAGTTCTTTGAGTGCCACAAGCATTCCAACCTGGCCGATACCATACAGGCCACGGCCCCAAATGGGGGCGTCACGGTTTCGACGGGATCGTTTGCGGCAGAGAGGCATGCCGGGGTGTAGGCACCCGTAATCGTCTGCAAAAACACAATTGCTAACAATCAACTAGCACTTGCTGCTTAATTAATTAAGTAGCCGTTCTCCTCGATTTCGTCTGCGGACTGGGGAAGAACGTCATTCAGCAGACTGGTCCGGCCCGCAATGTCTGGGTTGGCTGGACGAGATCTACAGGCTGGTGGGATGCGTATCTTGTCCGTTCTGAGCGCATCGCACGAGACCAATCGGAACGCGACTACGCATGGAGTCTCTTTGCTGACTTGGATTTCGGACGCGGGTTCGACTCCCGCCGCCTCCACCAACTTAACTCGTTTAAGGGCGCAGACCATGCCTATTAGCTCTGCCATACCCATTTAACGAAACTGATCACCCCGATCAACGCAGAGAACACCATCCCGGCGATGAATGCTATTCGGATCACCCAAGAACCCCTTCGAATCGTCATCAGTGCGGTCGCTCATGATAAGTTGAAGGAACCAACACCCCACGGCTATAAGCAGCCATCCCCACCAAGTTATGCTCGCTGGCATTTGGTATACCCAAAAGCTCATTCACGCCGATCAGTGAAGCAAATCGGAATGGTCTACGAGCTTTTTCACTGTCCTCGGGAGTGAGCGTCCATGTGTGATACGCAGCGGAAAGAGTGGACCTTGACCGGCTCGCCGGTCGCAGCTTGGCTTCGACTACAAGACACATCATCTCGCAATTCCTTGCAATAGGGACACTCTGCGGTGAAATACAAAGCACATCGGGATTTCTCATTACGCCATTTTAAACGTGCCACCATAACGTATAAAACCACTGTACCTACTATGTACTAAAGTCGGGTGTATTGACCGTTTCGTGCGTTTTGAGCTGGGTTTGAAATCAGCAACTTCATGAGAATCAGCACCGGCTTCTAATCCGACTCCCGCCGCCTCCACCATAACTGTTTCTTGTCAATGCTCAAATCTTTTGAAAGTTTGGCTACCCACCCGATTACGAAGCGCTTCCAGGAGGGTGCGCTTACCGGTTCATCTGTGTACTTACGGCAGAATTACGGCCGGACCGCTTAATTTATCGTCCTTCAGACTCCTGAGCGCTTCGTTCACCCGATCCAGAGGGAAGGTCACGACGGCTGGTTTCAGCCCCAAGTCCGCCGCGGTCTTCAGAAATTCCGTCCCGTCTTGCCGTGTCATGTTTGTCACGCTGCGAAGCTGTCTTTCGCCCCAAAGGATCGAGTCGTAATCGAACTGCGGGATACAGTCCAAATGGATCGCGTTGATAGCGACAATTCCACCCTTGCCAATGGATTTCAAAGCCGCAACCACGACCTCTCCAGCGGGAGCAAACGTGATCGCGCAGTCCAGCGGCTCAGGTGGAATTTCAGTTGCGTCGCCCACCCAATCCGCTCCAAGATCAAGTGCCAACTTCCGATGACGGTCTCCGCGTGTCGATATATAGGTGCGGCAGTCCCACGCGCGAAGCACGGGAAGGAGAAGCTGCGCCGAAGAGCCAAAACCAAAAAGTCCGACGCGCTGTCCGCGCTTCACGTCGGCAACCTTGAGGCTGCGGAAACCGATAATACCGGCGCAGAGTAACGGAGCAGCAGCCGTATCCTCCAATCCTTCAGGGACCGGTAGCAGGAAGTCGGTTCGCGCTGTCGTGAACTCCGCGTAGCCGCCGTTATGGGTATAGCCGGTATACGTGGGATGGTCACAAAGATTTTCACGGCCGCTCCGACAAAACCGGCAGGTACCATCCGTGCCGCCTATCCAGGAGACTCCGACTCTCATCCCTGGCTGGAATTTCGGATCGGGAGATTGGACGACCTCGGCGACTATCTGGTGCCCGGGGATTATCCAGGGAAGTTTCGGAGGCAGCTCGCCTTCAACAATATGCAAGTCGGTGCGGCATACTCCGCACGCAAGTACCTTCAACAGGGCGTGGCCTTCACTTACCGTGGGAGCCGGAACACTCTCCACGGTCAGCGGATTATCGTTGATCGAAGCCGGCTTTTTCAGAACGGCTGCTTGCATCGTTTTCCCCATACCCATCTGTTGACGGAATGTGGGCAGTGACAGAAAAGTTTATTCCACAGTGACGGACTTGGCCAGATTGCGAGGCTGATCAACATCGCAGCCGCGGCGCACGGCAATGTGATAGGCCAGCAATTGCAGCGGAATTACTTCGAGGAGCGGCAGCAGAAGTTCCGGCGCGTGCGGAATGTAGAGCACGTGATCGACAAGCTGGGCGATTTCCCGATCGCCTTCAATCGCGACGGCAATGATCTGGCCGGAGCGCGCCGTGACTTCCTGAATGTTCGACAGCGTTTTCTCGTATCGCAATTTCGATTCAGGATCGTTGCTGTCCTTGGTCGCCAGCACCACCACCGGTAAGTTCTCATCAATCAACGCGTTCGGCCCATGCTTCATTTCGCCTGCCGGATAGCCCTCGGCGTGGATGTAGGAAATTTCTTTCAGCTTGAGCGCGCCTTCGAGCGCAATCGGGTAGTGGATGCCGCGGCCGAGAAATAGAAAATCCTGCGAGTTCGAATAGATTTTTGCCAGGCCCTCGCAGGGACTGTCGCAGTGCTTCAGAATCTCGTCGATCTTGCCCGGAATTTTGTACAACTCATCGACCAATGCAAGGCTCGATCCATCGCTGATCGTGCCGCGCTGCTGGGCCAGGTAGAGTGCCAGCACAAACAACGCTGTCAGCTGCGCAGTAAACGCCTTGGTGGACGCGACGCCAATCTCCGGCCCGGCATGCGTGTAGATAGTGCCGTTGGCCTCGCGCGCAATGGCCGCGCCAACGACATTGCAGATCGCCAGGGTTTGCGATCCCTTGGACGCAATTTCCCGTTGCGCGGCGATGGTGTCTGCGGTTTCCCCGGACTGAGTAATCAGCAGACCGATCGCCCTGGGATCGGCGATGGGATCGCGGTAGCGGTATTCGCTGGCATAGTCGACCTCGACCGGCAGCCGCGCCAGCCGCTCGATCATATATTTCCCCACCAGTCCGGCGTGCCAACTGGTTCCGCAGGCAGCGATATTGATCTTGGTGGCGTCGCGAAATTCCGCCTCGGTGAGCTGCATGTCATCCAGGAAAACTTTTCCTGTGTCCATCGAGACGCGCCCCAGCGTTGTGTCCCGGACGGCTCTGGCCTGCTCGAAAATTTCCTTGAGCATGAAATGCTTGTAGCCGCCTTTTTCCGCCTGGATTGGGTCCCACAGGATGCGCTGCACTTTGCGATCGATGGGCTTGCCCTCGAAATCCGTCAGCGTCACGCCATCGGGCGTCAGAACCGCCATATCGCCATCGGCGAGAAAATACAGATCGCGCGTATGGTGCAGGATTCCGGGAACGTCCGAGGCGATGAAATACTCGCCATCGCCCAAGCCGACAACGGCAGGCGCGCCGCAACGCGCGGCAACAATCTTTTGCGGATGGTCGGCAGATACGACCCCGATGGCGAATGCGCCGGTCAGGTTCCGTATGGCGCCGCGCACCGCTTCTTCCAGTGGAATGTCTGAAGATTTTTCGTGTCGCGGCCGCCAGCTCCGCTTCAATCAAATGCGCGATGACTTCTGTATCTGTCTCTGTTACAAATTTGTGGCCCTGCGCGGCAAGCCGATGTTTCAGCTGCAGATAATTCTCGACAATTCCATTGTGGACAACCACCAGGCGGCCGGTGCAATCGCGGTGCGGATGCGCATTTTCTTCGGTGGGACGGCCATGCGTCGCCCAGCGCGTGTGGCCGATGCCATAGGTGCCCTGCAGCGGCTGCTGGCGCAAGACCTCTTCCAGATTTTTCAGTTTTCCGGGAGCGCGCCGCAGCTCCAGGCCATTGGGACCGCCGGCGATGGCGATGCCGGCAGAATCATAGCCGCGGTATTCCAGCCGCCGCAGACCTTCCAAAATCACCGGCAGTGGGTCTTTGCCGCCAACATAACCGACAATGCCACACATAGTTTGTCCATTGTACGTGGAGCGAATCGTCCCGCGGCTACAAGATGCCAACGCAACCCGATGTGGCAAATAGATCCGGATGCATTACGGGCGGGCTTCGTAAACAATGTTGAATGGTGTCTCCGCAGCGCGTCGAAAACGATTGAAGCCAGCCGCTGTTACTACTCTGTCGCATGCCTGCCTCCCCGGATTGTGCTCCCAGGCATAGTCCTACTTCCTGTGATCGCGAACATGGTGTGCACAGGAGTGTTGAGAAAGAGTAGTAGGCGCGGCCCACTGGATTCAAATTATCCTTTAACTCATCATTGGCAAACGGCTCGACGATCATCCATGTGCCGTCATTCCGCAGCGATGCCCGGACATGAGTGGCCGCACCGACCGGATCGCCCATATCGTGCAGGCAATCGAAAACAGCCACGAAATCGAAATCCTTTCCGGGATATTCCTTTGCCTTGGCCACCTCGAACGTCACTCGATCGGCGACGCCGTTGTTTTTGGCATTGTCACGAGCTGCTTCGATCGATTTATCGTGGTAGTCGAATCCGAAAAACCGGGATTTGGGGAATGCTTTTGCCATCAGAATCGTGGACGCCCCTTTCCCGCAGCCCACGTCGGCCACCCGCGCCCCGGTTTCCAACTTCTGCTTTACACCATCCAGCGCGGGAATCCACGAGGTCAACAAGATTCGCCGCATAGCCTGGACGAAAAAATTTCTCGGTGCCGGGAAACACGTCGTCGTGATGTTCGTGCCAGCCCATCCCGGCACCCGTGCGAAAGCAGTCGGCGATCCGCGGAACTGCCGCCAGCGACCCTAGACGCTACTTGAAATGCGCCGGGAATGTACGCCGGGCTATCCTCCACGCCAGCGCAAAGGCTTGCTCCTCGGTTAGGCTGAATTTGCCTGTTTTCTCCTCGTACACGACATAGCCGCCCGCGGCCTGCGAGGCGAGCCACTCGCGCACATATCGTTCGTCGGTTTTCGTCTTCGTCGGCAAGTTCCGCTGAGGTCAGCGGCCCATCTGCGAGTGCCTTGTACAATCCAAGCTTCTCGCCGATCACGACCATGCCGGCATGTACGGTGGCCCCGAGATCGCCAATGAAGCGGCCGAGAAACGCATGCAATTTGTCCATATC
This sequence comes from uncultured Acidobacteriota bacterium, assembly GCA_963823595.1. Lineage (GTDB taxonomy): Bacteria > Acidobacteriota > Terriglobia > Terriglobales > Acidobacteriaceae > JAKAAZ01. The sequence goes on along the minus strand of CAWGME010000026.1, from coordinate 145,900 downwards.
GACGGCCATATCAATCCTCCTTGAAACATATTTTCGGCGTAGATCGGATTTCTCTGGCCGCTTCAGGGGATGCGCGCGTGGACAACTTCAGGTTGAAGTTGAAAACCGATTTTGGGGGAGAGTTCCAGCAGGCCACGCCGAGTACGGCCAGCATAATACGATCGAGGAGGCGCGGATGTCAACGGCTTCGGTGCATGTATAGCCAAACTTTGCCGGGCACGTAGGGCCATCGAGAACAAGGGACACGGAAGAACCCCAAAATCACGCGATGGATGCTGTGGCGCCAGCCGGAAAGGAAAACCTACGGTTCCAGTCGATACGTGTACTCTTCAATCACGGGGTTCACGAGTACTTCGCGGGCGATGCGCTCCACTTCCCGCTGCACCGCCGGAAGTTCCAGTGTGTCGCTCAGAGTGAGCAGGAAATACTTTCCCTGACGGACGTCTTCCACGCCCTGGTACTGCATTTTGTTCAGGGCTCTGTGGATGGTCTGCCCCTGCGGGTCCAGTACAGTCTTGCGAAGCATCACGTAGACATGGGCTTTCATTGTAGGTGATTATACGTAGTGACCGGCCGATTTTGAGCGCCTGTCGGCGCGAGGAAATTGCATGACGAATTATCTGGAACTCCCCACCGGGCAAAAGGCTCCGGAAGTGATTCACGCTGTGATCGAGATACCTGGCGGGTCGATCAATAAGTATGAATACGACAAGACTCTGCATGTCTTCCGGCTGGATCGCAATCTCTATTCCCCGGTCCATTATCCCGGCGACTACGGATTTATTCCCAGCACGCTCAGTGAAGACGGCGACCCGCTGGATGTCCTGGTGCTGGTCGATTCGCCCAGTTTCGCCGGCTGCGTCATGGACGTTCGTCCGATCGGCGTATTGCGGATGCTGGATCAGGGAATTCCCGACGAGAAGGTGCTGGCCGTGGGCCGCAGCAATCCGCGCTACGGAGATGTGTGGAATTACACCGAAATTTATCCGCACATGCTGCGGGAGATCACGCATTTCTTCTCAATTTATAAGGATCTCGAAGGCAAGCGGGTAGAAGTCAAAGGCTGGCAGGATGCCTCGCTTGCCCGGGAAGCGATCGTGGCCTCGATGCAACGCTTTCAGGAAGCAAAAACCGCGACGACGTCGCCGGTAAAAAAGCTGACAGCGTGAGCGATGGTTTCCATATTTCCGCCCCTTGTCTAATGCATCGTTAGAAGCCGCACCGTGACGATCACGACCATCACCACGCCAGCCAGCAGAAAAAGCAATGGCAGAATCAGCTGTTTGCGTTGCGCGGATACGACAGTCTCATAGGCCTGAATCCCGCTGTCGAGGTTTCCCAGCGTAATGCGTGCTCCGCGATAAAACAGCACCTGCCCAAACCCAATGAACAGCGAGAGTATGTAGCAGAAAATGGGCGAGGCCAGCAACACAGCCGATAGCCGCCCTACGTGAAGTTGTTTGCCAAACCCGGCCAGAAAGGCTGTATACGACGCCAGCAGAATGCCGGTTACTCCCTGCAGGATCTGCATCGCTCCGCGTGTGGTCGCCAGGGTGCCGGTCAGCAGCGACTTCGATATTTCGAGCAGAAGCTGTTGTTGCACAGCCTCAGCGGGGCTGATTGGTGCAGCCTCATTTCCGTCGCTCGGAACAGCCGTGGGTTGGGAGTCAGCCAAACGGGCTACCCTCCTTGGGGCCGTTCGGATTGAAGATCGTGCCGCAATTTGGGCACTTCACGTTGTCCGGCGGTCGTTTGTAGACTTTCACGTCATACACCGGATGGGAGCAGACTGGACACGTATAGGTGGGCATCATTCCTCCCGTCGCAAACCTATATCGATCGCTGGATTCGATACTCGCCGGAACTTATCGTGTACCGGCAGGCGTCCATTATGCGCTTGTCCAACATAAGAGGGCAACAGGCTTGCTATCTAGATAACGGAAGGGACGGCAGAATGCTCAGGCCGGCGAGATCGTGCTCACTTGCGCGCCAGTGACGCGTATTTTCGACCCGCTGAACCCGAAATAGCAGATGTAGATATAGCACAGGGCCGGGAGAAAAAAGGCATGGTGGATTCCGATATGATCCGCCACAAATCCCTGCAGCAGCGGAATCAGCGCCGCGCCGATGACGCCTTCCACCAGCAGGCTCGATCCGAGATTCGTCAGCGGCCCCAGACCGGCGAGCCCCAGGGCGAAGATGTTCGGCCACATGATGGAATTGAAAAGTCCCACCAGAATAATGCTCCACATGGCCACATGGCCAAAAGTCAGCATCGATGTAACCACCAGGCAAAAGGCAACAATGGCCGCCACTCCGAGCACCGGTCCTGCCCGCAATTTTTGCGTGATTCCCGCGCCGCAAAAACGGCCGATCATCGCGCCGCCCCAGTAGAACGCAACATACAGGGCAGCGGCCTTCTCCGTCATATTGCCAATGTCCGGTCGGCTCAGGTAATTCACCAAAAAACTTCCGATCGAAACCTCCGCGCCGACGTAGACGAAAATCGCCACCACGGCCAGCAGCAGATGCCGTTGCCGCCAGATGTTGGGAGCATCCGTGCCCATTCCCTCCCCGGCTAAATCGTGGCTTTGGATTTTTGGCAGCTTATACATTGCAAAAGCAATGGCAAACAGCGTCAGAATGACTGCAATGATGGAATAGGGTCCTTTGACCACTGCGGCCTGGGTCAGGCGGTATCCGTGAAGCTCCGGCTGAGACAATCGGCTCATCTGGATGGCAGTTAAAGGTATGGCGCCCAAAATGAACAGGCTTCCAATATAAGGTGCAACCGTGGTCCCCAGCGAGTTGAAGGCCTGCGCCAGATTCAATCGGCTCGATGCCGTCTTCTCCGGGCCTAAAACGACCACATAAGGATTAGCCGCAACCTGCAGAAGCGTCATGCCCGCAGCCACAATCGCCAGCGCAATCAGGAATAGCGGAAATGAAGGCGCGCTCGCTGCTGGAATAAAACAAAGCGCACCCGCCGCCATTACCAGCAGGCCGGCTACCATCGTCCACTTGTAGCCGATCCAGTCGATCACCTTGCCCGAAGGCAGCGCGAACACAAAGTATGCGGAGAAGAAGAAGGTCTGGACCAGCATGACCTCCGCATAGGACAAGGTAAAAACGCTCTTAAGATGGGGGATGAGGATGTCGTTCAGGCAGGTAATAAATCCCCAGATAAAGAACAACGTGATGACCATCGCCAGGGTGCTTTTTGCCGCTGGCGCGGCTTCAGCGGTGGCGATGGTGGAACTCTGCGGGCTAGTCATTGCCATATTGGGCGGTGTCCTGTCGGGCGACTTGACGTGCCGTTGCGATACCTCTAAAGGTACCCGCAAAGCGCGCTACCCGCAAAAGCTACGTTACGATGATTGCGGAGGTCCGATCAGCCGATATGACGCAGAACAGACGAGAGCTTCTCCGGATGGCCGGCTGTGCCGCCGGGACAATCCTGGCGCGGCGAACCGCGCTGGCCGACGCACTCACGAAAGCGCCTGATGCCCGGCAGTCAAGCGTAACGGGTACAGCCTCATTGCGGGCACATGCCCAGGCGCATGGAGTGCTCGTGGGGTGTGCTGTCGATCCGCCGCTGTTTACCAGCGAGCCCGCATACGGAACGCTGATTGCGGAGCAATGCTCGATTCTGGTGGCGGAGAATGCGATGAAATGGGGCCCGCTGAGCCCCGCTCCTGGAAAATATGATTTCCACGAAGCTGACGCGCTGATGGCTTTCGCCGCGCAGAACGGACAAAAAGTGCGCGGGCATAATCTCATCTGGCATGATCAGTTGCCCAAGTGGTTTCCCGGCCCAATCAACAAAATGAACGCGCGCCAGGCAATGATGACGCACATCCGCACCGAGATGCAGCATTTTGCGGGACGGATTCATTCCTGGGACGTGGTCAACGAAGGCATCGAACCGAAGGATGGACGTCCCGATGGGTTGCGCAAGACGCCGTGGCTCGCGCTTGTCGGCGACGATTACATTGACCTCGCGTATAAGACCGCGCGTGAGGCCGACCCGAAAGCCCTGCTCACCTATAACGATTACGGGATCGAATACGATCACCAGGAAGAGAAGCGCGCAGCCGTGCTTGCTTTCATCCAGCGCATGAAAGCGCGCGGCGTGCCGTTGGATGCGGTGGGAGTGCAGAGCCACATTGATGCGAGCCAGGCACCGCCTGGAAGAGGATTACAAAAGTTCGTGCGCGAAATGGCGAAGCTCAATCTCCAAGTCTTCGTTACTGAGCTGGACGTGAACGACAATAAGGTGTCCGGAACTATCGCGGATCGGGACGCGGCCGTTGCAAAAATTTACCGCGAGTACCTGACCATGATGCTCTCCGAGCCCAACGTGACCGCCATCCTGACGTGGGGCATCACCGACCGGCACACATGGCTGAACGCATATACAAAAAAGCGGGCGGACCAAAAACTGCTGCGGCCCCTGCCGTTCGGCCCGGATATGCGTCCCGCACCCGCCTTCTATGCCGAGCGCGATGCCATCGATAGCAGAAAGCCTGGCTGACTCCGGCAGGAATGGGTCACGGTTGTGGTGTCACCTGCCAGCTATTGCCGTTCATGACCAGCGTGGCCTGCGCCGGCTGTACTCCCGCGAGCGCGCCGCTGAGGTTAGGAAAGGCCGTCTGCATCTCCTGCGATTGCGCCCACCCGGCAACATCCACCAGCTTGAAGTGATAGTTGACCTGCGCCGTCTTCGCGCCCGAGGAGTTCACCCCGGTGGTGAAGTTGTCGATCGACGTCACCTGGCGATGGCCATAGCAAAAATTCCCATATCCCGGCTGCGTAGGATCCTGGGTCCAGACGGAACGCCCCTTGTCGGAGACGTCGTAATTATTTACCTGCTTGGAGCCAAAGATCAGAACTTTCTTTTCGGCTGTAGTCCGGGCAAGCAGGCCGGCATCGGTCAGGGCATCGTAGCCCTCGGTCTTGGCCTCATCCGCCGTCGCAGCCTGCACCGGGAATTTCTTCGGCTCTGTCCACAGGCAGGCGGGATGCGCCTGGTAATAGTTGTTAATTGCGGACTGGAAGTTGGGCCGGGTGTTGGTCGTCTTGTTACACCCGGCTGCCAGCAGAACAAGGCCGCAGACAAAGCTCGCTCCGAAAATCTTTGATGGGGTTATAGCCGATATCGTATGCATGCAAACTAAGATGCATGAATTGCGGATTGCTGGATGAATCCGTAGCCATGGAATAAACCCAAGATGATTTAGACTAACTTCTCGCCGGTCATCGCCTGCAGCACGCCGAGCGGGGAATGTTCCGGCGCAATCATTGCCTCAGGCGCAATCAAAAAGGTCTGCTCCAGCGCATACTGTCCGGCGAGGACCGCGTGCGGCACCATGTCGGTGTACACCATCCAGCTGGAACCCGGAGGGAATGAGGATGCCTCCCGCTTGCCGTGGGCCTGATACTCGGCATTTTCCTTTAAAAAGTTATGGAAGCGCATCATGAAGTCGTCATACGGCGAACGTTTCAGCGCTGGGAAAGCGTTTCCCAGGCCGATCGAGCAGGCGGCATTCGCGGTGATCCGGGTCAGCGTGCTCTGTTTCCGTGGCAATGGGATCTTGGCGGGTGAAAATTGCGGAACCAGCGTGCCAAATGGCTCGCCCGTGATCCAGTCGCGCGTTCTCGTGGGATGGAGATTATTGAAGAATCGCAAAATCCGAGCGCCATGCGTCGGCCGGGTGGGGAAGGCATCCGTATGCATCAGATCGTTACGGCGGCGTAATGGGCAGGTTACGGCCCTGCTCCTCCTGCGGACGGAAACTGCCGTAGTCCAGCCGCCAGCGCGACTGGTACGGCGATAGAAAATCGGATAGGAAGGCGGTCACGTGCTGCGAATACTCGCGCAGAATGCGATGCAGCCGCTCTGCGGCGGCCGAGTCGGCGCCTTTGACGTCCGCGCCCGAAACGCGGTCCACCACAGGCTTATATGCAAGATTTTTGTGTAGACCGCTGCTGGTTTGCTCCAGGGTTCGCAGAAAGTGCAGGTCCTCGCCCGTTAGCTGGATGGGGGTTTCAGGGAAAAACAGAATATTTCCCTCTTCCAGCTTTCGGCACCAATTCTCTGCTGAAAAACCGGCCGCGGAATCGCTGGACGGCGACCAGACCTGTTGCGGAATAGTAACGATTCCCATGTCAAGGGGTCAGTTATTTGCCGCCGGAGATTTTGCGTCGGAGCCAGCCGGTAATCAGATACGTGAGGCTCGCGGCCATCACCAGAATACCGACAGGCGCGGCGATATATAAATAGGCGATATTCAGATTCGCCAGCGAAATTCCATGGGCATTGTCGTAGATCGACACGCCGATAATGGCGAAAAAGAACGTCACAAAAAATGCGAGAAATCCGCAGGCGCCCCCGATCATCAGCCGGCTGATGAAGCCAAGCCTTCCGATGGGGATGTTGAAAATCGTGGATTCTTTCCGTACCGCCATATTCGAGGCGAAGCCGCTCGAAGCATTCTGTGCGCTGATCATCCCTGTTTCCCTGAGACAGCGAAAAGGCGCTGCTCTCAGCTAGAATACAGCTTTATGCCCGAAATCGTTCAAACCGACCTGAAGTCCGCCGCGGACGTGACGCGCCTTGCGCCCGCCCAATACGCGCCCAACGGAGTCCGCTACGCGAGCTACGGCGACACGCAACTCTCTGCAGCGGATCTCGAGCAAGTGGTGCAGGCCATACCCCGGGGGATTGCCGCGGCACTCCATCACAAGACCTATTATTTTGTTCCGCTGACTCTCGGCGAATCGACGGGCCCCGACGCCATCGAGGCCCCACTCGACGACTCAGATCCGGACCGGATCATGATTGCCGCCGAATTCACGACTGAACTCGGCGATGCAGCCGTCTGCCATCGCAATGCAACTGTGGCCGGTGCGGAGTGCATCTTTATTTCGACGCGTCTGATGCGGGACCGTTTCGCGCTGGCGTTCGAGCTTTACATCAATGTTGGCCATCATTTTGTCGATGCGGTCGGTGTGCCGGAAACCTTTATGAGCCTCGCCTGGTCACAAGCAGAGGCTGGCGTTCGGGGAGAAACCAGTCAGGATGCCTGGGAACTCCGCGGGAGAGCCATCGGACAAACGGCAATGGAACAGACGACCGGCCGATCGAACACCCCACTCGCCCGCCCACGGCGAAACCGGTCGCTCCAGGGTGGGGCGATGCAGATTGCTCCCATCCAGCGAAATGCGGTGGACGAGAAGGCCCGCACCGAGTATTTCGATGCCGCTTTCGGCGACGCCATCGCTATCTATCTACTCTCGCTCACGGTCGACTTTGACTACACCGAACTGCGTGAGCGCGAATATCCTCTTCTCGTCGCTCCCGCGTTGTCCGAGCGCTTGCGCCACGTCGCGGAGCTGCTTCCTCCGAATCCCGGGCATGAGTTCTCGATTCGTTATCGCCGGCAGGCCTAACGCTCAGTCTTTAGCCGGCCGTACTCCTACTCGAAGTTTCTAGCTGACAGTGGGAGCCACGGTGTGCGCCTCCGGCTTTTTCTTGAATAATTTCAGCGCCGGTGCCGTCATCGCGGTTGTGATCAGCGCGATGATGACCAGGATCGTGAACAGCTGAGTGTTGATGGCGCCCGCCTCCAGCGCCAGGTTCACGACCACCAGATCCACCAGGCCACGGGTATTCATCAGGAACCCGAGCAGCAGTGATTCGCGCTTGGCAACATGGGACAAACGCGCACCGTAATACGTGCCGCCAATCTTGCCCGCGATGGCGATCGCCAGCAGAAGGATGAACCACCACAGCACGCTCCTGCCGCCTAATTCGCGGAACTCGGTATGAATGCCGGTGACTGCGAAGAACACCGGCAACAACAGCACGGAGACCAGCGGATGGATGGTCCGCTCCAGTTGACGATGCCAATGGTGCAGGCGGGGGACGCACATTCCAGCCAGAAAAGCTCCAAAAAGCGCGTGCACGCCAAGCCGTTCCGTGACAAAGGCGCAGCCGAGAATGAACACCAGAAAAACTGCCAGCAGCACTTGCGAGATATTTGGGGCACCCTTCCAGCGCACCAGCTTTCCCAGAACAGGCCGCACAATGCCGAGCAGAAAGGCCCCGAACAGGACGAGCAGGAACATCTTCCATACCAACATCCAGGGAGAAGCGCCCTTATTGTTGATCATGAGGGCAATCGCCAGTAGCATCCATCCCAGGACATCGGCAATCGCCGCACAGACCAGGGCGAGCATGTTCAGCTTTTCGTCGCCGGTGCTCTGGTCCCGTAGCATCCGCGCCAATACTGGGAAAGCCGTGGTGCTCAGGCCGACTCCCACGAAAAGCAGAAATGCGATCTTATTGCCTGCCACGCCGTGGAATCGGCTGTGCATCACCACCCCCAAGGCACAGCCCATAAAGAAGGGAATCGCCATCGAGAGCAGACTGATCTTAAGCGCCGTCTGGCGCTGTTCCCATACGGCCCCAAAATCAAGATTCATGCCCTCCAGAAACAGGTAGAGGACCATTCCCAGTTCGCTGACCAGGGTCAGGATGTGGAGGGAGTTTGGTGGGAAGAGCTGAGCGATTAGATGGGGTGCGGCGTAGCCAAAAACGGAGCGGCCAAGGAGAATTCCTCCCAGCATCTCTCCCACAACCCGCGGCTGGCCCAGCCGTCCAAGCAGTACCCCGCAAAGCCCTGTCGTCAGAACGATGATCGCGATTTGCAGGAGAAACAGGGCCAGGGCACTCATGAAGCAAGATTTCCTTCTTTAGAATGCGTTATTTAACGGATTTCCGGAAGCTTCGGCGCGTTCTTTTTGAGAAAAGCTGCGGACCGTGGGACCGTGTTCGGAAAGAAGATCGAATTTCGACGAAAAATTCCCGCTGAAAAAGACATAGTTGATACAACCGTACTCACATAATATGACTCTTATGATATAGTTGATGTAGACATTCCAAGGCCTGAGCGCTCCGAACGCTCTCTGGCGAACCATTGAGCCTCGCTGAGGCCTCAAAGCACCTAAAGGAGAAGAATTATGGCAATTACACGGTGGACCCCTTTTCAGGATGTTTATGCGATGCAAAACAGGCTGAATTCACTGATGCAGGAATTCAACCGGAATGAAGATGAGTCGCTGACCTCCAGCGCCTTTGTTCCCCCCGTCGACATTTTTGAAGACGCAAACCACATTGTTCTTAAACTCGAGGTTCCCGGCATGAAGCTGGAGGATCTGGACATTCAACTCGAAAACCAGACGTTGACCGTCCGCGGCGAGCGCAAATTCGAAAAAGAGACCAAAGAAGAAAACTATCACCGCGTGGAACGCCGTTATGGCAGCTTCGCCCGTGCCTTCACCCTGCCAAACACGATCGATCCCGAGTCGGTAAAGGCACATTATGATGCCGGCGTTCTCAGCGTGGAGCTGGGCAAGCGCGCGGAAGCGAAGCCGAAGCAGATTAAGGTTTCCGTCAGCGGCGTCAAGCCCAGTGAGGGGACCCGCACCGTAGAAGGCGGAACCTCAAAAGAACAGTCGAAATCTGCCGCCTGATCGCGACGCCGGATCGGATGATCCGGATGCCCGAGGTCTCGCCTCTGAGACCTGGGCGAGCATATTTCCCATCTTCATGGTATTCGTCATGGCAGGGCTCGCGTTGGAAGCGCGACTCCTGCCTAATTTTCTTCATCCATATATCCAGATTCAAAAACCGGGGCACTTACTATGGCCATTCGTTGGGACAAATTTACTGTTAAAGCGCAGGACGCGGTTCAGGCCGCCAACGGCCTTGCCGGCGACCGCGGCAATCCGGAGATCCAGCCGGCGCACCTGCTGCTGGCGCTGCTGGAGGATAAGGAAGGAATTGTTGCTCCGGTGTTGCAGAAGGCCGGCGTAGCGCTCGACCCGCTGCATACCCGCTTGGAACAGGTCCTTGATGCCTTTCCAAAGGTCTCCGGCGGTGCTCATCAGGCGCAGCCATCAGCGGCATTTTCGCGCGTGCTGGAGCAGGCTTTTGAGGAAGCCGCAAATTTCAAAGACGAGTATGTCTCCACTGAGCACCTGCTGCTCGCCATCGCCGGGCAGAGAAACGATCCGGCACAGCTGGCGCTTGCCGCGGCCGGAGCCAGCCGTGACGCGATTCTCCGCGCCCTGACGACGGTGCGCGGCACCCAGCGGGTGACCGATCAGAATCCGGAAGCCAAGTTTCAGGCGCTTGAACGTTATGCCCGCGACCTGACCGAGCTGGCCCGGCGCGGCAAGCTCGATCCCGTGATCGGCCGCGATGAGGAGATTCGTCGTGTGGTGCAGGTGCTATCGCGCCGCACAAAAAACAATCCTGTGCTGATCGGCGAACCCGGCGTTGGCAAGACCGCCATCGTCGAAGGCCTGGCGCGCCGCATCGTCTCCGGCGATGTGCCGGATGTGCTGCGCGACAAACGAGTCATCTCGCTTGACCTGGGCGCGATGCTCGCCGGGGCGAAGTATCGCGGCGAGTTTGAAGATCGTCTGAAGGCCGTGCTCAAGGATATAGAGGACGCGGCCGGCGGCATCATCCTGTTTATCGACGAGCTGCATACGCTGGTGGGCGCGGGCGCCGCGGAAGGCGCGATCGACGCCTCCAACATGCTGAAACCGGCGCTGGCGCGCGGAGAGCTGCGGGCCATCGGCGCGACCACGCTGAACGAATACCGCAAATACATCGAGAAGGATGCGGCGCTGGAACGGCGTTTTCAGATTGTCTACGTCGGCGAGCCGAATGTTGAGGACACGATTGCGATTCTGCGCGGATTGAAAGACCGTTACGAAACCCATCACAATGTGCGCATCAAGGATTCGGCGATTGTGGCTGCGGCGACCCTGTCGCACCGCTATATCTCCGACCGTTTCCTGCCCGATAAGGCTATCGACCTGGTGGATGAGGCCGCGGCATCGCTGGCCATCCAGATCGGCTCCGTGCCGACCGAAATCGACCAGTTGGAGCGCCGCGCCACCTCGCTTGAAATCGAGCGCACAGCATTGAAGCGGGAGAAGGATGCAAATTCCAAAGAGCGACTCGAGGAAGTGACGCGCGAGCTGGCCGCCCTGCGCGAGCAGATCGCCGGTCTGCGCGCACATTGGCAAAAAGAGCGGGAAGACATTACCCGGCTGGCGGAGTTGAAGAAACGCTCCGAAGCGCTGCGCCAGGAAGCTGAGGAAGAGACGCGGCGCGGCAACTTCGAGCGGGTGGCGCAGCTGCAGTACGGCGAGCTGCCCAAAGTGGAAGCCGAGCTGAAGCAGTTGAACGCTGCCCAGGAAGGCGCTGCCGGCGGTCCGCGCATGCTGAAGGAGGAAGTGGACGAGGAAGACGTCGCCCGTATCGTCAGCAAGTGGACCGGAATTCCGATCTCGAAAATGCTCGAAGGCGAAGTGCAGAAGCTGGTGCAGATGGAAGACCGCCTGCGCGAGCGCGTCGTCGGTCAGGATGAGGCACTGCGCGTGGTCGCGAATGCCATTCGCCGCTCGCGAGCCGGCCTGAGCGATCCCAAGCGCCCTATCGGCTCCTTCATTTTCCTTGGACCTACGGGCGTCGGTAAAACAGAAACCGCGCGAGCATTGGCGGAATTTCTCTTCGACGATGAGCAGGCGATGACCCGCATCGACATGTCCGAGTACATGGAGAAGCACGCCGTCTCGCGCCTGATTGGCGCGCCTCCGGGCTATGTGGGCTATGACGAGGGCGGTCAGTTGACCGAAGCGGTTCGCCGCCGGCCCTACTCCGTAGTGCTGTTCGACGAGATTGAAAAGGCGCACCCGGACGTGTTCAATGTGCTGCTGCAGGTGCTCGATGACGGGCGTCTGACGGACTCGCGCGGGCGTACCGTGGACTTTAAAAATACCGTGCTGATTATGACCTCGAACCTGGGCGCGCAATTTTTGACCGCGGATGCGCTGCAGAATGAGTCGTCGTTTGAGGCAGCCAGCGAGCAGGTGATGCAGGTGTTGCGGCAGAGCTTTCGTCCGGAATTCCTGAACCGCGTGGACGATATCGTGATCTTCCGCCCGCTGGGCGAAGAGCAGTTGAGCCATATCCTGACGCTCAGAATCGCCGACCTGAACCGCATGTTGTCCGACCGTCACATCACCGTGGAACTATCGGAGTCCGCGCGGCACCAGCTATTTCTGTCGGGGTACGACCGCGTGTATGGGGCGCGTCCGCTGAAGCGCGCGATCCAGCGACTGATTCAGGACCCGCTGGCAATCAAGATTCTCGATGGCGAAGTGCTGCATGGGGATCATGTTGAGCTCGACGCTGACCCGCTGCACAATCGGCTGGAGATCAAGGTGAAAGAGCGCGCCGAGGTGGGTTGACCCGCTCCAGCGGACATCTTGCACCCCAATTTCTTGAAGGATTGTGCAGGATAGTTGAAGGATCGTGCGGGATAGTTAAGGATTGTGCGGGCAAAGTTGCAAGATTTGCGGGAACCAAATGCGATTCGACGCAGAAGCGCCGCGCACAGGGGGCTACTGCCATTCTACCGTTTTGGGCCGATATTCATTTCCGAGATGAGGCCGCCTTCACCGCCCGACTCAGCCAAAAGTAAGGCTTGAATGGGCCACCCGTCGGGGATACATCGTTCTGGATGCCTGACGCGCTGAATAATCGGCTGGATTATTGTGCTCGCCCGCACCGAAGTGAAGCCGGTTAGCGAACTCCTCAGGTCCTCCGCGCGCGGGGAAGACCTGCTCCGGAGCGCACCCGATCCGAATTGTTCCCGATCCTTGCCCGCGTCGTGTATAGTCCGTGCTTGATGTCCTCGTGCCTTCTCGAACACAAGCTCAGCAGGAGCGACCGGATGACTTTTCCTACACGCGCCATTTTTCTATCACTGTTGCTCGGCGCTTTCGCCGCCTGCCAGGCCCAAACCGAAAACGCCGCCCGCAGGCACAATCTAGAGGTCTTCGGCGGCTACTCCTACCTGTATGTCAACATCCAGAATTCCGGAGGAGGCGACAACATTCCGTCAGGGTCCGGTTTTAACGCCGGTCTCGATGTTCGTGTCTACCGCCTGATTTCACTGGTGGGAGAAGTGAGTGTGTTCCGTACGCCAGGCACACTTTGCAACTGCCTGGGCACTCGAACCGGAACCACGTTCGTGTTTGGGCCACGATATTCATTTCCGGTTCCAGAATCGTCCAGGCTCAGACCCTTTGCGGGCGTGTTGCTCGGCGGGTCCGCATATGCCACCAGTGATCAGCATGTTTACGGCAGCAACATTTCCTTTGCCTATGATTTCCAGGGTGGCCTGGATTATCGGCCGACTCCGCGGTTTGCGATACGCGGCACAGGAGCATATGTGCACAGCACATTGAAGTCAAACTCCGAGTCCGGCTTCGCGCCGTCGGATTATCCGCGGTCACAGTTCGATCTCGATCTGGTCTACCGCTTCTAAGGATGCCAAGGTGCGACATCGAGCACTCTTTTGGCTCTGAGTGGGAATGCAGGCCATATCACACGATGTTTATCATTGATGCGAGACTCCGATTGATATTCCGGAAGACGACCTGAGCCCGCTGAACCATCTCAGCAAGTAGGCACAAACTGTCCCGTGCGGAGCTTGTCCGATAGGCACCGCGGCTACTTGCAGCCCGACGAAAAAGCCAGGCGGATGCAGGCTTCGGTTTTGGGCAGAGCAAACCTATCGATGGCCTTGCGTATCAGGACAAGCTACGCAGTGAGTGGAAGGCGTAATCGCCGCTCGATGGCACGTAATACATAGATTCTTCGCTTCGCTCAGAATGACGAACATCAATCAGGCCGCGCGATGGCGACGCGCGGAATGCCCTGCAGATCGGCGATGAATTCCACGGCATTCCAGCCGCGCAGCATGGCTGCTACCGCCTCGCGCTGGCCGTGGCCGATTTCCATCATTAGCCAGCCGCCGGGTACGAGTAGCGGTTGCGCGGCGGGGATGAGGCGCTGGTAGAACTCCAATCCTGTTCGACCGGCGAAGAGAGCCTGAGATGGCTCGTAGTCGCGGACTTCTTTCGGCAGCGACTTGCGTTCCGATTCCGCAACGTAGGGCGGGTTCGACACGATGGCATCGAACTGCTCTCCCGCGACAGCGGAAAACAGGTCGGACTCGACGAAGCGGATGCGTTCGGCGACGCCGTTCTGCTGGGCGTTTTGCGATGCGACCTGCAAAGCTGCGGCGCTGATATCCAATGCGATCAGGTGAGCGTTGGGCAGGGCGTGCGCTACCGCGACGGCGATGGCGCCCGAGCCGGTTCCGACATCGACGATGCGCGGGGCGGGGTGGTCTTTCAGCCGCGCAATCGCTGCTTCGACGAGGTGTTCCGTCTCCGGGCGGGGAATCAGAACATCCGGCGTGACGCGAAACGGCAGCCCGTAAAATTCCTGCTGGCCGGTGATGTACTGGATGGGCTTGCCCTTGGCGCGTTCCCGAATCAGGGCGTTGAATTCTTTTGTTTCGGCGGAAGTGAGCGGGCGCTCCCGAGACGCGTGCATTTCCGCCATGGAAATGTTTAGTACATGACGGAGCAAGAGCATTGCATCCGCACGGCTATTGCGCGAGCCGCCGTCGGACTGGTCAAGCGTGGACGCACCCCAGCCGATCGCATCGCCGACCGTCATCGACTCCGCAAACATGCCTCTCATGCGAGCACGGCATCGCTCTTGAGGCGCTCGGCCTGATAGTGGGCGATCAGCGCGTCGACGATGGGCTGCAGCTTGCCTTCCATCACCTCAGAAAGCTGGTGGATTGTGAGGCCGATGCGATGGTCGGTGAGCCGGTTCTGCGGAAAGTTGTAGGTGCGGATTTTTTCGCTGCGGTCGCCCGAGCCCACCATCTGCTTGCGTTCCTTAGCGAGCGCCGACTGCTGTTTTTCCATTTCCATCTCATACAGGCGCGCGCGCAGTACCCGCATACCTTTTTCGCGATTCTTGATCTGCGATTTTTCATCCTGGCAACTGACGACGGTGCCGGTCGGAATGTGCGTGATACGGACCGCCGAGTAGGTGGTGTTGACGGACTGGCCGCCGGGACCGGAGGAGCAAAATGTGTCGATGCGGAGGTCCTTGGCTTCCACTTTCACGTCGACATCCTCGGCCTCCGGCAGCACCGCGACAGTGACCGCGGACGTGTGCACACGGCCCTGGGTTTCGGTCTGCGGGACGCGCTGCACGCGATGCACGCCGCCTTCATATTTCAACTGAGAGAAGACGCGGTCGCCCTCGATGATGGCGATCACTTCTTTCATGCCGCGCACGCCCGACTCCGACATGGAAAGAACCTCGACGCGCCAGCGGTGCAGCTCGGCAAAGCGCGTGTACATGCGGAACAGCTCCGCCGCGAACAGGGAGGCTTCATCGCCGCCGGTGCCGGCGCGGATTTCAAGGATGACATTCTTCTCGTCGTTCGGATCTTTGGGCAGGAGCAGAATGCGAATCCGTTCCTCGACGATGGGCAATTCGGCCTGAAGCTGCGCCAGTTCTTCCTCCGCCATGGCGCGCATATCCGCGTCCGGCTCGCTGGCCATCGCTTTTGTATCCTGAATCCCCTGTTCGATGCGTTTCAACTGGCGGATACTATCGACGACTTCTTCCAGATCGCGGTGCTGCTTGGCGATTTTCTGGTACTGCTGCTGATCGCTGACCAGGGCGGGATCCGCCAGTTGCCGCGAGAGCTCGTCATACCGGTTTTCAATTTGTGTCAGGCGTTCAAACATATGTCCATTTCCAGGGCTGATTTCAATGTCGGTGAACTGTGTTTCGCGATCGGGAAATTGAGACGACTGCCAGAAATAAAAGGCGGCGGGCGCCGCTAATAGAGCGTCTCACCAGAGGAATGGATTGCGCTGGGGAAGATCATGTCTGCTGATATGGTACCGCGTTTGCCGGAAACGGAGAATCCAAGCGAGGCATCGTGGCTGCGCTTCGCAATGCTGTGCGAAACGGTCGCGGGAACCCGCAGTAAACTTGCCAAACGAACCGCAATAGCGGAGTATCTGCGACCGCTCGAAGCGCAGACTGCGGGTTTGGCCGCGCAATACCTGACCGGAGCGGTCTTCGCGGAGTCCGACGAACGAAAAGTGCAGGTCGGGGGCCAACTGGTCGTACGAGCGTTGGAAACACATCACGAAGGCGACGCCGGAAAAATTCCACGCCGCGTATCGCAAATACGGCGATCTGGGCGCGGCGGCGGAAGAGCTGCTCCTGTCCTCTCATCAACAAACCAAAGGCCTGACATTAGAAGAAATCGCAGTCCGCCTGGATGCATTGGCTATAGCCCGCACGCAGGCGGCGAAATCCGCGCAGCTGGTCGATCTTCTGCGATCGGTCTCGCCGCTCGAAGCCAAATATTTGATCAAGCTGCTGCTCGGCGACATGCGCATGGGCGTAAAGCAGAGTCTTGTCGAAGAGGCGATTGCGGCGGCGGTACAGGAAGATGTGGCGGCGGTTCGCCGGGCCGAAACGATGCTCGGCAACATCGCTGCAGTGGTGGCGCTCGCGTGGCGGCATGAATTGGAAACGGCGCGGTTTCGAATGTTCCACCCGCTCGGTTTTATGCTGGCGACGCCTGTGGCCAGCGCGGAAGAGGCATTTGCCCGTTTTTCCGCCAATCCCGCGCAGATCGAAGACAAGTACGACGGCATGCGCGCCCAGATCCACTGTGGCGATCCGGCACAACCGGGACGGGTGCGTATCTTTTCCCGCACACGCGAAGATGTGACTGCGAGCTTTCCGGAGCTGGCCGAATGGTTCGCCGCCGCGGACACTCCGGCGATTCTCGACGGGGAGATTCTTGCCTGGGACTTCGACAATGATCGCGCACTGCCCTTTACCGCGCTGCAACAGCGGCTAGGGCGCAAACGAGTGACTGCGGCGATGCAAACAGAAACGCGGATCATGTACGTGGCGTTTGATATCTTGCTTCGCGGAGAATCTCTCCTGCTAGACGCACCGCTGCACGAAAGAAGATCGGCCCTCGAGGACTGGGCGATAAACACTTTGCGGAGCGCTGGCGAAAGACCGGCCGCCATTCATGCGTCATCCGGGCAGTCTTCCCTATTTGTAACCGAGGCAGTTTCTAATACGGAAAATGTGCGGCCGCGGTTGAAACTTGCGCCGGTCACGCCGTTGTCCTCCACCAACCAGATCGACGAGGTGTTCTCCGCGGCGCAGTTGCGGGGGAATGAAGGGCTGATGCTGAAATCGCTGGCTTCTGTCTACGAACCCGGCAGGCGTGGAGCGGCATGGCTCAAATTGAAACGCGAGCTGGCCACGCTCGACGTGGTTGTGACCGCAGTCGAGTATGGCAACGGCAGGCGCGCCGCGGTGCTGAGTGACTACACATTCGCGGTGCGCGATGGAGCTACGTTGAAAAATGTCGGCAAGGCTTACTCCGGCCTGACCGATATCGAAATTGCGGACCTGACACAGTGGTTCCTGGAGCACACGCTGGAGACGCGCAATGGGCGGCTGATTGTCGAGCCGAAGATCGTTCTAGAGGTCGCATTCAACAACGTCATGCAAGGCGAGCGGCACGACAGCGGCTATACCTTGCGTTTTCCGCGAATCGTGCGCATCCGGACGGACAAGCCAGTGGAGGAAATTGACACGCTGGACCGGGTTGCGGAGATTTTCCGCACCCAGCATAAAGGATCCGGTGTGGAATAATTTGCGTTCTCTCCGGGATCAGATCAATGGGAATGCGAATGGCCGTGCGTGTGTGCATGTTCATGCGCCTGGGCTTCTTCCGCGACTGACAGGCAACCATCCTCTACTTCGCAGCCGGCCTGATCGCGCTGCTCGAATTGGACGGTGGTGTGGTGAATCTGGAAATGCTCGCGGAGTTCCACGTTGATCTGCTCGAGAATGCGCCGGCTTTCCGACGGCGGAATGTCAGCGATGGTGACATGGCAGGCAAGCGCGTGCAGATGCGATCCAAGGCTCCAAATATGCAGGTCGTGCACATCACAAACCCCGGCAACCGTGCGCATGGCGCGCCGTATTTCCGTCAGCGAAAGATTGGCCGGCGTGCCTTCGAGCAGGATATTCAACGTTTCACGGATGATGGAAAGAGAAGACCAGAAGATCATCGCCGCGATCACCAGCGACAGCAGGGGATCGATCCACTCGATCCCGGTGATCGCTATGACCGCGCCGCCAACAATGACTGCGGCGGTTGAAAGCGTATCACCCAGCATGTGGATGAAGGCTGCACGGATATTGACGTCGCGGCTGACGCGCGAAAGCATCCAGGCAAGTGCGCCGTTCATGGCGACGCCGATGGCAGCCGTGATCATCATCAGGTGCGGCTCGACGGCCCGGGGATGCATCAGCCTTTCCACCGCTTCGACTGCAAGCCATACAGCGATCGCAATCAGGGCCATTCCATTTACAAACGCGGACAGAACGCCGGCGCGGCGATAGCCGAAGGTTTTTTTCTCCGTGGCCGGCCGGGAATGGAAATAGACAGCAACAAACGACAGCAGCAACGCTAGAAAATCAGACGTGTTGTGGCCGGCCTCGGAAAGGAGCGCGAGACTATGAGCGCGTAGTCCGACAAAGAAGGTGAGCAGTATGTAGGCAAGAGTCAGAACCAGCGAGATGCGCAGGATGCGCTTGGTCTTCTCCGTCGCCGGCCCGTGAACGTGCATATTTTCAGTTTAATGCCTGGACCTATAGATATCGGAGATCAATCGGTTTACCGACATAACGCGTGGCGAATAGCTAACCTGAATCGGCTTGCCTGAATCCTACGTAGCGTGTCCGCCGCGATTCGGCGGGACCGGAGAAAATAATGCAGACTTTTTATCGCGTTACGACCCTAGTGCTGTGCGGCGCTGGTTCTCTTGCACCCATGCACGTTCAGGCGGGGGAACAGAACGCGCGCGTCCTTGTCCAGTCGATCGTCACAAATGAGCTGGCGGCGGATGCGAAGGATCATTCACGCTGGATGTTTCGCGATGCGGATAAGGCTCGGGGGAAGAGCACGGTGAAACTTGTGGTGCAGACTCCCGAGGGGGACATTTCGAAAACCATCGAAATAAATGGCCATTCCTTGACGCCGCAGCAGCAAAAAGGCGATGAACAGAAGATGCACCGCTTTGTCACCGACGCAGGCCTGCGGCAAAAGCAGAAGCAAAATCAGCGGCAGGACGACAAAAAAGCAACAGCGATGACCAGGATGCTGCCCGATGCGTTTTTATGGACGAAAACGGGAGAGAGCGGCGATGACGCCACGCTGGCCTTCAAACCCGACCCGAAATTCAATCCACCCACGCGCGAGGCCCGCGTTTTCGCCGCCATGAAAGGCACGATGGTGGTGGATACGAAACAAAAGCGGATCAAATCATTAAAGGGAACTCTCGAAAAAAACGTTGATTTTGGGTTTGGAGTGCTGGGCAAGCTTCAAAAAGGCGGAACGTTTGAAGTGGAGCGGCAGGAAATCGGCCCCGGTATATGGGAGATCACAACCACTCATATCCATATTCGTGGGCACGCGCTGATTTTCAAGAGCATCAACGAGCAGCAGGATGAGCTGACGAGCGATTACAAACCTGCTCCAAAATCCATTACGCTGGCGGAAGCGGCCAAAATGCTGAGCGATGGGACCGTAGCCAAGGAACTGGGGATCGCGCAGCCGCAATGATGCCGAGCACAAAAGTGCCGCTGCAGCTTTACTGCGAGTCGGGATAAAAATTCGTCGCTGTGTATTTCTGTTGACGCTGCTACCGAGAATGGTCAGGCCACCTGCTCATTGCGTTTCCCCCTAAGCCAATACGCGAAAGAGCCGCCGCAACAGGCCTGATATTGCAGCAACATGCACTCGCCACCCAGGAAAAGTGGCTATTTAAGCCTCATCGTTGGCTCGGCTGACGCAACCCACTCCACGTTTCCGCAACGATAATGCTGCTGGCGGGGTTCTTGGAGTCGTAGCGCACCGACGCCGGCATGCCCAGGCAGGAAGTATCGACCTTGACAGAGTCTTCGAGGCAGGTCAGATCCTGAGCACATTCATACGTCACGCCGGCAATGTCGTAACTGTAGAGAAGAATTCCCGGACCGGGCGTACCGGATTTCTCTGTCCAGTCGAGAATCGTGCCGTCGATGATGCGGCCATGGCGAACCAGATGATCCCGGCGTTCGCGCTCGAGTTCTTCCGCAGATTTGCGGCGGCGGAGGGCCCACCAGACGGCGACAGCGGCGGCGACAGGAAGAGCAGTGGAAGCGATAAGAACAGGACCGTGATTTGTGACCCAGGATGGCATATCTTTTGGTCGAACACCTTGAAAATGCGAGCTACTCTGGAGAATAGCCGAACGACGGTCAAACGTGTATCCCGTTTTATTGCGAGGGAATCAACTGCTTTATAATCATAGATGACGATGTCTGACACTTATCTCCACCCAGGTTATCCTCCTGGCCTATCAGGATCTTCCCTTTCCAGTAAAAGAAAGACCTCCAGCCAGCGGACTCGCATTCGTTCGACGACCGTACTTTGCGTACGGCGAAACGGGCGCGTGGTAATGGCGGCCGATGGTCAGGTCACGCTTGGCGAAAGCGTCATCAAGCATTCGGCGCGAAAGATTCGCCGCCTTTATCAGGAGAAAGTTCTGGCGGGATTTGCCGGCTCGACCGCCGATGCGTTTTCGCTTTTCAGCCGATTTGAGGCAAAGCTCGAACAGTATGCGGGCAATCTGGGCCGTTCGGCGGTCGAGTTGGCGAAGGATTGGCGCACTGACAAAATGCTGCGCAATCTGGAGGCGTTGCTGGTGGTCGCGGACTTGCAGCAGACATATTTGATCAGCGGTGCGGGAGATGTGATCGAGCCCGACGAGGGTATCACCGCCATTGGCAGCGGCGGGTCCTTCGCGCTGGCGTCGGCGCGCGCACTGGTCCAGAATACGGAACTTTCCGCCCGCGAGATTGCCGAGAAATCACTGCGGATCGCGGGGCAGATCTGTATCTACACAAACGATCAGATCACCATCGAAGAGCTGTGATGCCGTGCTGGTCAAAGCCGCAAGCCTAGTGTTGACCGGCCCCAGCCAACGTAGATTAAGGAGCAGATGTGGCTATTTATCTTCCCGGGATTGAAGAAGACCAGGAGCTGTCGCTGGAGGAAATGACGCCGCGCCAGATCGTGGCCGAGCTCGACAAGCATGTCGTCGGGCAGCACGCCGCCAAGCGGGCGGTGGCCATCGCGCTCCGCAATCGCATGCGCCGGCAAAAGCTGGCGCCCGAGCTGGCCGACGACATCATGCCCAAAAACATCATCATGATTGGGCCTACGGGCGTGGGAAAAACGGAAATTGCGCGGCGGCTCGCGAAGCTGACCAATTCGCCATTTCTGAAGGTAGAGGCGTCGAAGTTCACCGAGGTTGGTTATGTCGGGCGCGACGTGGAGTCGATGATTCGCGATCTGGTGGAAATCGCCATCGACATGCTGCGCGAGGAGAAGCTGGAAGAGGTCGCGGATAAAGCAGAACTGAACGCCGAGGAACGCCTGCTTGACCTGCTGCTACCCGCCGCAGGCAGCGCTTCTGCAACGCCGTCGGTCCCCAGCGCCATCGGCGACCTGAACGGCAACACGATTGCCTTCCCTGGTCCGATGCAGACTCCGGGTAACGATTCCCACCAGCGTACCCGGGAAAAACTGCGAGTCCAGTTCCGCGAAGGCAAACTCGATGAGCGAATGGTCGAGATCGACGTCCGCGAGCGCAACACGCCTTCGTTTGAAGTCATCTCCAACCAGGGCATTGAAGAGATGGACATCAATCTGAAAGACATCCTGCCCAACATCTTTGGTCAGCGGACGAAAAAGCGCAAGATGAAGGTGTCGGAAGGTTTCGAGTACCTGGTCCAGGAAGAAGAACAGCGGCTGATCGACATGGACCAGGTGACCCGGATCGCTATCGAGCGCGTAGAGAATTCCGGGATTGTTTTTCTGGACGAGATCGACAAGATCGCCGGGCGCGAAGGCAGCCATGGTCCGGATGTTTCGCGCGAGGGCGTTCAGCGCGACATTCTTCCCATCGTCGAAGGCACCACGGTAAACACGCGCTACGGCATGGTCAGCACCGACCATATCCTGTTCATTGCGGCTGGAGCGTTCCATGTTTCAAAACCGAGCGATCTCATTCCAGAGTTGCAGGGACGTTTCCCCATTCGCGTGGAACTGCAGTCGTTGACGGTTGAAGACTTCATCAAGATCCTGACGGAGCCGAAGTCTTCACTGGTAAAACAATCGACGGCGCTGCTGGAAACCGAAGGACTGAAGCTGGAATTTTCGCCCGAGTCGCTGGCGGAAATTGCGAATTTTGCATTTCGAGTGAATGAGTCGACGGAAAATATCGGCGCCCGGCGCCTGCACACCATCATGGAGCGGGTGCTGGACGAGATCAGCTTCGATGCGCCGGATCTTGCCAGGAAATCCGGGGCCAAGCATGGCGGCGATCAACCCGCTGGCGCTGTCAACGCGCCTGTGGAATTGGCTGCCAGCGTGGAACAGATGCATGGCCTGCCACAGCACGACACCGGACCTTCCCGTTCGATCCCGCTGACGGAACGGGCGAGCGCCACCGGTGTGGAAAAGGTGATTGCAATCGACGCGGAGTACGTCAAACACATGGTGGCTTCGATCGTGAAGGACCATGATCTTTCCCGGTACATCCTGTAGACCCCGGTTCCCCCAGAAGCTTTCACCATGGCAGGTTCACCCGAGCGACCGGCGCGGTCAGCGATTCCCCTGACCGGGATTTTATGTGCGGCCGCCGGTGCGGTCGATGTCATCGCGTATCTGCGTCTGGGCAATGTCTTCGTCGGAAATATGACCGGCAATACCGTTCTGTTTGCGGCTTCCATCCTTATGCGCAACTGGAAAGAAGCCGGGCTGCGTATCGGGGTCGTAATCGCTTTCATGGCCGGAATTTTGCTGGCGCACACGGCGCTACACAAATGGATGTCCCGCCGGCAGCGGCGGACCAGGCTGCTCGCGCTTGCCATTGAGTTTGTCCTATTGTGTGCGCTGGCTTGTGTATCGCACCCAGATGAACTGAGAGTCCTGCTGCTGGTTTTCCTGGCGTTGGGGCTGGGAGTACAGAACGATGCATTTCACAGCATCGACGGCATCAATGTGAACACCTCCTTCATTACCGGCGACCTTGAAAATCTCGGCTCAGCCCTCGCCAGCTCGGAAACACCAGGTGAACGAAAACAAGCCCGCCAGAGGGTTGCGGTATTCTTCACTACCTGGATGGCGTATGCGATTGGCGCATTGGTCGGCGCAGCAGGGGCGTTACATTTCGCGGAGAAGGCCCTGTTCTTCCCGGCCGCCCTGGTCATCATGGCTGCCGTCCTTGTACTTAGATCATCCAGTACTTAGATCATCCAGCCAGCAGACCTGAACCGCAGTTTGGAAGGCCGCGACTTCAACCCCGGCGTATTGGCCGCACGGCCGCGGGCTTACCTTGATGGCTGTCTATCGTAGCAATATGAAATCAGCCATGCTGTAAACCTCAGAACTGCATCCTAGTGGGTGTAGGTAAATTCCCGCATTACGAGGTACGTGCCATGGCTGTCGAAACGATCGAAGACCTTTTTCTGGACGAATTGAAGGATTTATATTCTGCGGAAAAACAGATTACAAAAGCGCTGCCGAAATTGGCGAAGGCTGCATCTTCCACGGAGTTGAGGGCCGCGTTTGAAAATCATCTGGAAGAAACGAAAGGCCACGTGGAGCGCCTGGAACAGATTTTTCAGACCCTGGGGAAAAAGGGGGCTGGCAAGACCTGCGAAGGCATGAAGGGATTGGTGCTGGAAGGTTCTGAAGTTCTCGAAGATGTCGAAAAAGGGCCGGTCCGGGACGCAGGGCTGATCGCCGCCGCGCAGCGGGTCGAGCATTATGAGATGGCTGGTTACGGAACCGTTCGCTCCATGGCGAAATTATTGGGAAAGTCTGAGATCATGAGCCTGCTGGAGGAGACCCTCTCCGAGGAAAAGGCCGCAGATGAAAAGCTGACGCAGGTTTCCAAAGGAGTCAACCAGGAAGCCAAAGCGGCGGCATAGGATTCATCTCGCTGGCCTACGCCAGCGCCTCCCGCAGAGAATTCGTGGAATGAGAGCCCACGTCTCCCCCGAAGACGTGGGCTCAATTTTTCGGCGACAGGTGGCCGGCTCGTGATATCGCGCCGTACAGGCCGAAGTAGTGCCGGGCGCGTGCAATGTCGCGTTGTATCTGAGCTTTCAGAGCGTCGGGTGAGGGCCACTCGACCTCGGCGCGGACACGATCCAGGAAACGCAACCTAAGTTCCGTGCGCTCGTCGAGCGCGATGGGATGGAAGTTGAGGATGTGAGCTCTCAATCGCGAAAGATTCCGCTCCGAATGTAGGCCGGTTTCCAACATTGCTGATAGCCTGAAATTCCTCCTCGCCAATTTGAAGACAGGTGATGTAGACGCCATTGGCTGGAACCAGTTCGCGATAAGGCGCGAGGTTGATGGTAGGAACCGTGTACCTTGCGCCGTAACCGCGGCCAGCTGCGGGCGTGGAAACGATTTCAAACGGGCGGCCCAGCAACTGCCGCGCGATTCGCATGTTTCCTTCTGCGATGGCCGCGCGGATACCGCTGCTTGAAACTTCAACTCCCCGGCGGACAATGGGCCGGTGGACGCGGGCACGAAATCCGAGTTCTTTCCCCAGCGACGCCAGTTCATTGATGTCCGCCCGGGCATCGGCGCCGAAGCGGAAATTTTCACCTTCCTGCACCTCGACGGCTCCTAACGCGCCAGAAAGAATGTCGCGCGCGAACTCCTGCGCGCTCAGCCGGGAGAGCGCATGCGTAAACGGAAGCACGAGCACCGCATCGATGCCGGTCTGCGCCAGCAGCTCCAGTTTTTGCTCGGTCCCGGTGATAAGTCGCAGCGGGACCTGCGGGCGCAGCACCCGCACCGGATGAGGATCGAAGGTGACGGCAACGGAACGTGCGTGAAGCGTGCGGGCGCGGTCGATCACGTCCGCGATGACCGCCTGGTGCCCGCGATGCACGCCATCGAAATTCCCGATCGTAACCACGGAAGGGCCGTAGTTCGCGGGGATCTCCTGAATGGATCGAAAGACCTGCATGCTATAGCTCGATGGGGATGCGCAGCCCGTCATAGGCCAGCCGGACGTGTGGGGGAAGCTCGTTTTCGGTGCCGGCATGGCCCAGATCGTGGGACATGTGCGTGAAATATGCCTGGCGCGGACAGATTTTTTCAACGAATTTCAATGAAGTTTCCAGATTGGAATGGCTTGGGTGCGGCGTACGGCGCAAAGCGTCGATCACCAGCACATCCAGATGCTCGAGTAGAGCAAAACTTGATGCCGGAATCTCGCTCATATCCGTCAGGTAGGCGGCGTTGCCAAAACGAAAGCCGACGGTTTCCAGCGTTCCATGCAGCAAGGGAACGGTAACGAAGTCCGCGCCGAACAAATCTGTGTGGGGCGCAAGCGGATGCAACGCAACGCGGGCCTTGTGGGGATAAGTGTTGCTTTCGGAAAAAGTGTATTCGAAGATGTTCCGCAGAACTTTGCTGGTGGCGGGATCGGCGTACAGAGGAATTTTTTCCGCACCCTTGAAACTGAGAGGCCGTAGATCGTCCAGGCCCAGGATGTGGTCCGCATGGGCATGGGTGTAGAGCACGGCATCGATGTGGCTGAGATGTTCGCGCAAAGCCTGCTGACGAAAATCCGGGCCGGAGTCGATCAGAACGCAGCGCTCCGCTTTTTCGCTGTCAGAAAACCGTATGGCCACAGACGGCCGAGTGCGCCGGTCGCGCGGATCGGTCGAAACGCAGACAGGGCAGCCGCATCCCAGCGTAGGAACACCCATCGAAGTGCCGCTGCCTAAAAAAATGAGTTCTGCGTGCATGATTTCCGTAATCTGCGGCGACAGCGCAAGGGTATCGTCCGGCAATTCTCTGCGCGTTTATCTTCCCTTCGGCGGTTGCGCCTGCCCGGGATTGGCGGCATTGCGAGCGATTGCGTTCGTGATTTCGAGAAATGTCATGCGCAGCTCAAACAGCGCGCTTTCCAGCAGCCGTTGCTCATCGGCTGTCAGATTCCCCTTGGTTTTTTCATTGAGCACACCGAGCAAATCGATGGTCTGGCGGGCGCCCATCAGATCGATGCGCGGCTTCTCCCCAGGCTGCG
Organism: uncultured Acidobacteriota bacterium; assembly: GCA_963823595.1. Lineage (GTDB taxonomy): Bacteria > Acidobacteriota > Terriglobia > Terriglobales > Acidobacteriaceae > JAKAAZ01. The sequence goes on along the minus strand of CAWGME010000026.1, from coordinate 119,719 downwards.
TGGCCGCGCCCAGACCCATCATGGCGGTCATGTACATGGATTGCACGAGATGCTCGAACGAAACCGGGCCGAGATTGCCGGCATCCGGCGTTTTGGCCCGCAATAGTTCGTCGAGCTGCTGGGTAGTCTGCTGGTAGGCAGCATTTGAATCTGCGGTTTCCTGCGCGGTTGGCCCTTCGGGAACCGTCTCCTCCGGCGCAGCCGCGCCCGCCTGTTCAGCCGCTCCCGCGCTACGAGGCGCCTGCTTTGGTTGAGCGGAATCCTGCTGCGTATGAGGCAGCGTTTCCAGGAAATTGTGTCACATTCGATTGCGGGGCCTTGCTAGCCGCCTCTCTCTGCTCCGCTTCCCGGCGATCTGCCTCTTCCTGTGCTGCGGCTTCCGGACGGATTTCTCCCTCCGCTGAAATCTTGCGGCGGTCGGTAAATGTGACCTTCGGCTCGTCTTTGTCTGGCATAAGAAATTCGTTCCTTCTGGCTGAGGATGGCTTTTGTTCTGTAACGCAGCTACTTCAAGGCTGGACTGCCGTACCCGTGAAGTCAAATGGCAGCGCGTGAGGCGCAACGGCGATTCCATCCGGTGTAGAGATTTTCGATTCTAACGCTTCGCGGCGGATGCGGCCCAGGGCCAGCACTTGTTCGCCGATGGCGGGGATGGCGATACGGGCTACGCTCGTCATCTCGCCCACCGGCTTACCGTCTGCCAGCAGCGATCTGTTCTCTGCTGACGGCTCGCTCTCCAGCACAAAACCGCTTAACGTGCGATGGACATTGCCGCGGGAACGGATACGCTCCACAATTTCCTGGCCCAGGTAGCAGCCTTTGGTGAAATTCAGGGCGCGCATCTGGTTGGTTTCCTGCGGCAGATCGCGATCGGCAATATCGATGCCATACGCCGGTGTTCCTTCAACGATTCGCAACTGCTCAACAGCATTCGCGCCGCACGAAATACAGCCGGTGTCCCTCAGAGCATTCCAGAGATCGAGCACGGCATTCGTTTCAATCCAGATTTCATAGCGCGGCACGCGCGGGCTATACGCCGCCACTACTACCGCAGGGCTGCCCCGCCAGGACGATTCCTGGAGATGGATGGGCGATATCTCCGTAGCCGGCAAGCCCAATGCGGCGATTTTGTCCGCGGCCTGTGGGCCCGCGATTCCAAGTGCAGTCCAGGTGTTCTGCTGCTCCAGCGTGACCTGGTCCATGATGATGTAGTGGCGAAGAAATGCGGTCAGAGCTTCGATCTGACTATGATCTGTCTGGAGCCACAATTCGTCCGAATGTTCGCCCGGCCGATAGATGTAAAGATCGCCCTGAATGCGGCCCTGCGCATTCAATACAAATGCGTAACAACTGGTGTTTCCTTCAAGATTGGTGACGGAATTCGTCACCATGCCGTTGAGCCATCGCACCCGATCCCGGCCTGAGCAGCGGAGAAAACTTCGCCAGCCCAGGTCATAAACACCAGCGTGCGTCAGCAGCGCGGCTAACTCATCGCTGGCGCTGGAAAAAACTTCGGCAGTCCGGGTGCCGCGATATGCGGTGAGCGGAGCGGAAGAAGTCTCGAGTGCAGCCGCCAATGGGGTTACGGGAAGATCGGCGGCTTCCGCCTGAACAGACGTACCGTCCAATGGATTGTCGGTGGAATTGCTCATAACTGGCGGTGGGTCTTTCTTTGCAACGGTACACTCAAAATTATAGCGGTGATGACGACAGCAGCCGGCTTTTGGAAATTCCGGGAGTCTGGAAAGAGATTTGATGAAGAATCGCCAATCACCGCAGCCCTGTAGCCGGAAGCGGAATCCATGCATGCGGAGGATTTGCGCGGTGGTGGCTTTCGCTGCGCTTACTCTGGGTTTGCAGGCGCAGCAAGTCCCGGCACAGCCGGCCACCCCGCAATCGGCACCAGCGCAGCCCCAATCTTCGCCCGGAAACGATTCGAACGGGAAACCCGGCTCGCCAGGATCCGCCACTGCCGACCAGCCCACCCACATCACGCCTGAGCAGGCGAAGCAGCTTTTCAGTTCGGTCGACCCCATCCTGCAGTTTGACAGCGAAAACACCGGCCTTCCCATTCTGCAGACGGTCAAGCGCCAGCTCGTCACGCGGGATCAGGTGGAGCATTACCTGATTCAGCAGCTGCATGATGATCGCGACGCAAAACGGCTGCAGCGAAGCGAATTGGTGCTGAAAAAATTTGGCCTGCTCGATCGGGATTTCGAACTGCAGCCTTTTCTGATTCGGCTGTTTCGCGAGCAGATTGCCGGTTATTACAACGACAAGACGAAAACAGTGAACCTGCTGGATTGGATTCCGCCGGAGGAGCAAAAGCCGGTGCTGGCGCATGAGCTGACCCATGCCTTGCAGGACCAGCATATTCACCTGGAGAAGTGGGACCAGGACACCGATCTTTCGATCGCAAAAAATGTTCAGCAGGATAACCAGCACATCGCTACGGATGAGGAGGATGCCGCGCGCAATGCGGTGATCGAAGGCCAAGCGATGGCCGTCTTCATCGATTACGCCCTGGCGCCCCTGGGGAAAAATCTGCTGTCCGCGCCCGAGGTTGCCGACAAGATGAACGAGGCGATGAGCGGTGACTCCGATTCCCCTACGCTGGCAAATGCTCCGCTGCTGCTGGAGCGTTCGCTGTTGTTCCCTTATGTCGATGGGCTGAACTTCGTGCGTGCCGTGCTGACCGCCCAGGGGAAACAGGCTGCTTTTGCCGGAATGCTGGATCGGCCGCCGTCTTCGACCTATGAAATCATGACGCCGAAGGTTTATCTCGACCACGGGCCGGTGCCGCTGCTGCACATGCCCGACATTCATCCGCTGATCGACGCGCAGTACAGGCCCTATGATGTCGGCGTGATGGGCGAATTTGATGTGCAGATCCTGACGGAGCTTTTTGGCGGCCGGGCGGCGGCGAGGGTATTGACGCCCGCCTGGCGCGGCGGCATTTACTACACCGCGCAGAGCAAATCGGCGACCACAGATGCAGCGCAGAGTTCTCTCGGATCACTCGCCTTGTTCTATTTGTCGCAATGGGCGACACCCGAGGCCGCACAATCGTTTGCCGACGTTTATGCGCGCGAGATTCCGCGCAAATACGATCGCGCCACCCTTCAGCCGAACGATGGCGCTGCTGAAGAAAAAGGAATTTCCACGCGTATATGGAGCACGCCGGAAGGCCCGGTTCTCATCGCGGTTTCCGGGCGAACGGTTTTCATCAGCGAAAGCTTTCCGCTGGAACTGGCGCGCAAGCTGCAGATCGTGATGATGAGCAGCGCGGACAACTCCGGAAGCGTTCTGGTAAAGGAAGAAATGCCGCGGAGAGAGTTGACCGCGGGTTTGCGGCGGTGGCTGATTAACGCGGGTGCTTTGCGGATTTCGTCAGGCGCGCTCGCAGAGCAAACAGGTTCCTTGCGAGACAATCTGCAAACGGAGCGCGACCGGTCCTCGTTCGGCCAGTTTTCCGGTCAGACCCTCGCGTATACTAACCACTTTGCGGCCGAAGAGGCTGCGGTCAAAGTGAAGGAGCACATCCAGGAAAATGGCTCGCGCGGAAATAGGCATCATCGGCGGTAGTGGTTTGTATCACATGCCCGGACTTACGAATGTGCGTTCGGAGCAGATCAGCACGCCATTCGGCGATCCCTCCGACTGGCTGACGCTGGGAGACCTGGGCGGCCGGAAAGTAGCATTTCTTGCCCGGCATGGACGCGGCCATACGATTCTGCCTTCCGACATTAATTTCCGCGCCAATATCTATTCGATGAAGCAGCTGGGGGTAAATGCGATTCTGTCCATCTCAGCCGTAGGCTCTCTGAAAGAGGAACATCGGCCGGGGACATTTCTTGTGCCAGATCAATTCATCGACCGGACGTATGCGCGGCGCAGCACATTTTTCGGTCCGGATATCGTGGCGCACATATCGATGGCCGATCCTGTCTGTCCGGAGATTGGCGACGCGTTGATGGACGCCTGTGGCGCGAGTGGGGTGAAAGCGAGCCGCGGCGGGACTTACGTCTGCATGGAAGGTCCGCAGTTCTCGACGCGTGCTGAGTCGAACCTGTACCGCTCCTGGGGGGCCGATATCATTGGGATGACGAATTTGCAGGAAGCCAAACTGTCGCGCGAGGCGGAAATTTGCTACGCCACGCTAGCCATGGTGACCGATTACGATTGCTGGCATCCCGGCCATGACTCCGTGACCACGGACCAGATCGTGGCGGTGCTGAACCAGAACAACGCATCGGCGCTCAAGGTGCTGGATGCAGCCGCGGCTGCGCTGCGGATGAAGCGGAGGTGCCGCTGCCAATCGGCATTGGAGAACGCAATTCTTACCCGGCCGGCTGCTGTTTCCACGGCCACCCGGCAGAAGCTGCGTTTGCTGCTCGATAAGTATTTACAGCCCGAGGAATAGCCTTTTCGCAAGAAGAAATTTCAGGAAAGAACCCATTCACAATGTCGATTCTCGTTGTCGGTTCGGTTGCATTTGACAGTATCCGCACGCCACACGGCACGGTGGACCGCTGCCTGGGCGGGGCGGCGACCCACTTCGCGCTGGCGGCCAGCTTCTTCACATCCGTCCGCGTTATTGGCGTGGTCGGAGAAGATTTTACAGCGGAGCATGAAGCGGTATTTCGCGCCCGCGGCATCGATATCCAGGGTGTCGAACGGACAAAGGGCAAAAGCTTTCACTGGACCGGGGAATATCGCGAGAACCTGAACGAAGCCCACACTCTAAAAACGGATCTGAACGTGTTCGAGCGCTTTCAGCCAAAGATTCCCGACGCTTACCGCGACAGCGAATTTCTATTTTTGGCGAACATCGATCCGGTACTGCAGCAGCAAGTCCGCCAGCAGATGCCAGACGTAAAAATGGTCTGCGGCGACACCATGAATTACTGGATCACCGGGCATCGAGAAAACCTGACGCGTGTATTGCGGGATCTGGACGCGCTGCTAATCAATGATGGCGAGGCCAAACTGCTGGCCAATGAAGCGAATCTGGTGCAGGCTGCGGAGCGCATCATGCAGATGGGGCCAAAGACCTTAATTGTGAAGCAGGGCGAATATGGGGCTACCGCGTTTTTTGGAGAGAAGTCTTTTCCCTCTCATATACGCAACCGCTTCTTCCATGCGCCGGCGCTGCCGCTGGCCGAAGTCATCGATCCCACGGGCGCGGGCGACTCCTTCGCTGGAGGATTTTTCGGCTATGTGGGATCACAGCCCGAGCTGACACCGGCAGTTTTCAAACGGGCCATGTTCTACGGCGGCGTCATGGGATCATTTGCCGTCGAGCGCTTCGGGACCGAGCGCATCCAGCGGTTGACGCGGGAAGAGATTGATCAGCGCTTCGCGAGCTTCCGGGAGCTTTCTCATCTTGAGACGGAGTGAGCTGAGCAGGCGATCCAGCGGGCAATCTACCCGTTCTTCCGGCGGCAGCTCCCTCCGCGAAGAAATTCAACTGGTGTTGGCTGTGGCGACTCTGCTGGTCACTGCATCGCTGGTTTACTGCGGCCGTCACAATCTTCTGCTGCTTTACGGAGATGCCGTCGCGCATCTGCACATTGCGCGGCGTATCTTCGATTCGCTCAATCCCGGTTTCCGCCAACTGGGCTCAGTGTGGCTGCCCTTGCCGCATCTTCTTTTGCTGCCTTTCGTGCAGCGGACAACCTGGTGGCAGACCGGCGTCGGCGGGGCGGTCCCTTCAATGGCCAGCTATGTTCTGGCCTGCGCAGGGCTCTACCAACTGGCGCGCAGATGGATGCAACCCATGCTGGCGGCGCTTGTCTTCGCTGCATTCGCGCTGAATCCTGGCCTGTTGTATATGTCGGTCACGGCCATGACGGAGCCGCTGTTTCTCGCATTGATGGTCTGGAGCGTCGTGCATCTGACGGCGTTTGAGTCCGCAGTGCGACGCGCGGACGGCAAAGTTGCGCGGCGGACGTTGTCGAAGCTGACAGTGGTGCTGATCGCCGCCGTCTTTACCCGGTACGATGGCTGGATTCTCGGCACGCTGGCGTGGCTGATGGTGGCGCTTTGGGTATGGCAGTATCGATGGTGGCGCTCCGCAGCCAATGCGCGGGTCCTCGCCGTCTGCACGGTGCTGCTCGCAGCCGCGCCTCTAACCTGGCTGGGATACAACTGGTATTTCTACGGCGATCCGCTGGATTTTCTGCGCGGGCCGTACTCTGCGAGGGCCATTGCGAAGCGCACGACAAAACCCGGCATCCTGCCATACCCGGGCTGGCATCATGTGTGGTGGGCATTTCTCTATTATGTGAAATCCGCAAAAATGGGCGCCGCTCCCCTGCGATGCGGACGATGGCTGCTGGCTATGGCCGCGCTGGGAACCGGATATGCGCTGTGGCATTACAGAAGCCGCGCGCTACCCGCCGTGCTGCTGTTCTGGATGCCGATCCCCTTCTATACGTATTCTGTCGCATATGGCTCGGTGCCGATTTTTCTTCCGGTATGGTTTCCCGATTCCTACTACAACACCCGCTATGGCATGGAACTGCTGCCCGCATTTGCGCTGTTTCCGGCATTCGCTGTTCGGGCAGCCGTACGCAAGCGGCCGCAATGGACCCGCGCGGTTGTGGGCTTCGCCGTCGCCCTGATTCTCATCAGCAATTTTTTCCTGCTGCGCGCGACCCCTCTGGTGCTGCAGGAGGCAAAGGCAAACTCCGCCACCCGCATTCCCTTTGAACAGGCGCTGGCATCCAAGCTGATCCTGCTTCCTCCGCATTCGACCCTGCTGATGTATACCTCGGCGCATATTGGCGCGCTGCAGCAGATTGGATTTCCATTGCGCCAGACGGTGAATGAAGGCGACTATAGCCTGTGGCAGGCGGCGATGAAGGATCCCGCCGCGGCGGCGGATTTTGTGGTCGCGCTCGATGGTGATCCGGTGGCGGCAGCAGTACGCCAGCATCCAAAGAACCTCAATCTTCTGTTCCTGATCTGCAGCACCGGGCAGCCTTGCGCGCGAATTTATCAGACGAGGAAAAACACTCCACCGGCTTGAGCAGTTTCAGCTTTCTCGGGAGGTGTTGCATGAAAACCGGACGGCTATTCTGCTACCCTGTCCTGATCCTTTTCGTCATATTCGGCTGCTTCACTACTTTCTTAGCGGAAGGTGCTTCGAAAAAAGGCGCGGCGGAAATGCGTCCGCTCCGGGTCAGCTCGTCAGGCCGTTATTTCGAAACTGCCGACGGCCATCCCTGGTTCTGGCTGGGCGATACTGGGTGGTCGCTTCTGACGGCATACACGCCGGAGGAAGCGAAAACCTACCTGGACGCCCGTGCGAAGATGGGTTTCACGCTGGTGCAGATGGTCGCCGTGTGGGATGGGGGAACGGGAACCGAGCACGGCCTGAAACCGAACGCCAACACCGCGGGAGTGCAGCCGTGGCGCAATCAGAATCCGCTGCAGCCCAACGAGGCGTATTGGAGGAACGTGGACGCGGTCGTCGCCGGGGCCGCGAGAGATGGATTGTATGTGGGGCTGCTTCCAGCCTGGGGATCGTTCGTCGTCAACTACAAAATGATCACGATGGCAAACGCGGAGGCGTATGGGCGCTGGCTGGGCAGCCGCTATAGGAATGTTCCCAACCTGGTGTGGATCGAGGGAGGCGATCGTGATGTGATCTGGACGGGCGAAGGAAGCCGTAAATTTGCCGCTTTCGTTGATGTCTGGCGAGCCCTGGCGCACGGCTTGCAGGAGGGCGATGGCGGCACCCATCCGATCACCTTTCACCCGGGCGGCACACTCCGCAACAATCAACATGAGAAGTGGCTGGCCGCGGATATGATCCAGACCTGGGCCTGGTACAAGGACATTCCGGGGCAAGTCGCCGCAGATTACGATCTCAAACCCACCAAGCCGGTGGTTCTTGCGGAGGGTGCCTACGAGAATGGGCCGGAATATCCGACGAAGCCGATCACTCCGCTGGTTGTTCGCAAGCAGGCTTATTGGGCGTATCTTTCCGGTGGCTTCTTCACCTACGGACACAGCGATATGTGGCGCAAGGCTCCCACCTGGAAGGCGTCTCTCTTCAGCGAAGGCACGACAGACATGCAGATTCTCCATGACGTTTTCGCCAGTATTTCCTGGTGGGAATTACATCCGGATCAGCAGCTTTTTGCTTCCGGCGAAAGCAGCGGAACGACGCTGAATGTGGCGGCGATCTCGTCGAAAGGAACCTGGGCGATGGTCTATTTCAGCAGCCCTGTAACTGCGGAGCTTCAGCTTGAGCAACTGAAAGGCGGACAGCTTAACGCAACCTGGATCGATCCCTCGACAGGGCGAAGATTGCCGCCGGAGCGATTTTCTGCTTTAGCGCGCAGGAGCTTTACCCCGCCGAAGAACTGGCCGGATGCGGTGTTGCTTGTGCAGCAGGTTCGTTGAGCAAGCAGTCCGTGCGGACATCACTCTGAACGAAGAAGATTCCGAGATCCCTCGCTTCACCCATGAAGCGAATTCACTGGAATCCTTCGTCTATACCAATCAGGAGAATGCCTTAACGCCGATTTTACTTTTCGGCGAACCCGCCTATGATCGGCAGCTTGAAGTATTCGCCCCTGCTGGCTTTGAAAATGGCTAACAGCCATGCAATAAAGAAGCCGACGGCTACAGCCAAATCCACGAGTAAAAAGAGCAGCCCAACAAATGGGATAAAGTGAAGCACTATGTGCAGGATCGTGAGTGCAACCCAGACGACGATCCAGGCGACGGTCAATGCAATCGACTGCATTGCGTGAAAGCGGACCAGGCGCATCTTGTTATAGGGTTCCATCACAAGGAAAATTATGGCCGGGATAATGGTGATGTATGAAATAGCCGCGGCTGCATTTTCCGACAAACCGCCTGTTGCCGGAGCAGTGGAAGCGATGGGAATGCTTCCAACCCCTGGGGCAACTGCGGCAGGTGCTCCACAGGCAGCGCAGAATGCCGACTGCGGAGGGATTTCGTTACGGCACGAAACACATTGCATTGGAATTCTCCTGAAACCATTTGCGGTACCAGAGATACTCCGTTTTCGATTTCGTGACAAGCACAATTTTATTCGTGGAAGGATACCAGCGACATGGGCTGTGTCAGTCCGAAAACCACCTCGGAATCCTTGGGAAGAATCGCCTGATGATTCTCGAGCAGCCAGTGCGCGCCCACATATCCGGCAGCCGCTCCACCGGCAACCAACCCAACCGGACCACTCGCAATCATAACGCCGGCCGCGGCCGCCCCGCCGCCAAACAGGCCCGCTTCCGCGAGCGTGCGCTTGCCGTGAGAGACGCTGGTTACGTTGCCCTCGGAATCGGGCTTGACCTTGCTGCGGTTTTCTAAATCGTAAACCTCAGCGTGCAGGAAATAGCGCGTGCCATTGGGCAGAACGACTTCGTCTGGACGCAGACGAATGGAAGCCCCGCCAGTGATGCGCCGGCCGGAACTGACAGATGTGACGCGGCCAGTGACGGTCGAGCCGACCGGAATAACAATGCGACTTATTTTTCATGACCGGCTGCACGACGTGAGCGCTAAAAATTGCGCCAGGCTGCGTGGTGGCGGTTGAAAGCTGCTGGTCCAGCGAAACCGTCAGAGTGGTTCCTTCCGGCAATTGATTCGGGCCGGAGGGAACGCTGGTCACAATGTCGGCGTCGCCATCGTCGGAAAGCGGGGAGGGCGCCGGCCTGCTTACCAATCCGGAATGCTCGATATAATCGTGGTCCCCGGGAGATTTCGGCATGGTCTCCATGTGCGCCGTCGGCGGGCTCACGGTCAGTGCGTCGGAATCCGGCGAGCTTGTCGCGGGAGCGGTCGTTGGACCAAGGTCGTTGGTCACAATGGCTTCATCCGGCGGGTGGGACACGCCAGTGTAGGGGCTTGGCTTGGCGCTTTGCCCAAATGCAGTACCTGCCAAAACAATAGCCAGACCTGCGGCAATTGCGAATTTCATCGACACACCTCTTGATCCATCGTGCATTTTATACAGCGTTAGCTAGCTCTAAGGAAGCTCTGATTTAATTTATGCAGCACCCCAGTGGCTAAAGCCACTATATATTTTCAGTGACTTATCCCCGGCCTGACGGCCGGGGTCTACCGGAAGCTTTCAGATCAGCCACTTAATCGGAATCTCCCTAAGTTATTGGACGCGAGTAGTACATCTTGCGTCAACTCGGCGACTGCAACCACCCGCGGCGCCACTCCTCAAGTGTAGATGAGCATTTTCGTCCAATGTTTCGCAGAACTTTCCAGGTATCCACGTAGTTATGGGTAGCGGGCTGGAGTTACTGGACTGACAACACCTGCAGGACGGCAGGATGGGTGCAAACCATGATTCTTGCTTTGGTACAATCGAGCAAGAATAAAGCAACAAGCAGCAGGCGCGGCAACGGCTCGCGCATTCGAGTCGCATGTCAGAGTTCGTTCAATTCATCCAGACGGCTGGAGGGAATTCGATCCCGGTGGATCGCCGTCCTCGCCTCAACGACAGACTTCAACACAAAATTCTCAGGAGCACTATGACCGAAATTGCCTCTATCCGTGCACGCGAAATTCTGGATTCGCGCGGCAACCCCACCGTCGAAGCCGATGTGATTTTAGAGAGCGGGGCGATGGGTCGTGCTGCGGTTCCAAGCGGCGCTTCCACCGGCGAGCATGAAGCGGTAGAACTGCGCGATGGCGACGAGGAGCACTACCTGGGCAAAGGGGTATTGCAGGCGATTGAAAATGTCGAGAGCGTGCTGGGTCCAGAATTGACCGGAATGGATGCCGGCAACCAGCGCCTGATCGATCAGACCATGATTTCGCTCGATGGCACGCCGAATAAAAGCCGGCTGGGTGCGAACGCGATTCTTGCAGTTTCCATGGCTTGCGCACGCGCGGTGGCGAACGAGCTGCGGATTCCGCTTTACCGGTATCTCGGCGGCGTTAATGCCTGCACGCTGCCGACCCCGATGATGAATATCCTGAACGGCGGCGCACACGCCGACAATAATGTGGATTTTCAGGAATTCATGATTATGCCGGCTGGCGCGGAGAATTTTTCCGATGCCTTGCGCTGGGGAGTCGAGGTCTTTCAAACGCTGAAAAGCGTACTCAAAAAGAAGGGCTACAACACCTCGGTTGGCGATGAAGGAGGATTCGCTCCTTCACTCAAGTCCAATACCGAAGCGATCGAAGTGATTCTTGAAGCGATTGATCAAGCGGGCTACAAGCCCGGCGAGGAGATTTATCTAGCGCTCGATCCGGCGGCCAGCGAGTTCTTCGACGCGGAGAAGAATAAATATGTCTTTAAGAAGTCCGACAAGAGCGAGTATTCAAGCGAGGAAATGACGCGTTTTTGGGGAAGCTGGATTCGACAATACCCCATCGTCTCGCTGGAGGACGGTCTGGCGGAGAACGACTGGGAGGGCTGGGCGCATCTGACCCGCGAGCTGGGCGATCACGTGCAGCTTGTGGGAGACGATCTGTTCGTCACGAATTCGGAAATTTTGCAGCGCGGCATCGATGAAGGCGTGGCTAATTCAATTTTGATCAAGGTAAATCAGATTGGCACGGTGAGCGAAACGCTCGACGCCATCGACTTGGCGCGGAGATACGGCTACACGTCGATCATTTCGCACCGCAGCGGAGAAACGGAAGATACTTTCATTGCGGACCTGGCAGTCGGGACGGGCGCCGGGCAGATCAAGACCGGCTCGGCATCGCGCACCGACCGCGTCGCGAAATACAACCAGCTTCTGCGGATTGAGGAAGAACTCGGCCAAGCTGCGAAGTTCCTCGGCATCGAATCGGTCAACTTCGGCGAGTAATCTGCTGAGCCCACATCTCAGACAATAGGCCCTTCGACAAACTCAGGGCATCCGGCGTTTACTCAACCAACACAGGAATCCATGGCAGACAACAAGCCACTTGTTTTGACAATTCTCGATGGCTGGGGATATCGAGCGGAGACGAACGCGAACGCGATCGCGCAGGCGCGCAAGCCGAACTATGATCGGATGCTGGCGGAATTTCCCAATACACTACTGCGCGCTTCGGACCATTTTGTTGGCTTGCCGGATGGGCAGATGGGCAACAGCGAAGTTGGCCATCTCAACATCGGCGCCGGCCGGATCGTGCGCATGGACATTACGCGCATCGACGATGCAATCGAGGATGGAAGCTTTTTCAGGGATCCCGTGCTGGTCGATGCCATGCGTTCAGCGGCGTCGCGCGGACGCCGTGTCCATCTGCTGGGGCTGGTATCCGACGGCGGTGTGCATTCGCACCAGAGACATCTCTACGCGCTGCTGAAACTGGCGCGGCAGGAACAGGTGGCCCAGCTCTTCGTGCATGCATTTCTGGATGGCCGCGATACGCTGCCAACCAGTGGTGCGGGATATCTGGAGCAACTGCAGCAGCAGATGCGGCAATACGGCGTGGGTGCAATTGCCTCCGTTTCCGGGCGGTACTACGCAATGGATCGCGACCGCCGCTGGGATCGGGAAGCGAAGGCGTTCGATGCAATGGCAAAGGGACATGCGGAGGGCGGCCTGCATGCCGATCCTGTCGCAAGACTGCGGGAATCCTACAACAATGGCGTGACGGATGAGTTTGTTATTCCTTTTCCCTGTGCCGATGCAAAAGGAAAACCTGTCGCCACCATAGCGGACGAAGATGTCTGCATCTGTTTCAATTTCCGCGCCGACCGTGCGCGCCAGATTACCCGGGTTCTGGCGCGGAACAGCGGGCTGACGGCTCTGGACGGGCGCGATCTGCCGGGAGCGGACGATCTGGACTCAATCATCCCGCGCAATACGGTGCCGAAGGACCTGCGCTACGTCTGCATGACGCAGTACGACAAGATGTTCACGCTGCCGGTCGTTGTACCGCCGGAGTCGATGGACAATCTGCTGGCGAATCTGCTGGCCCAGGCCAATTTGCGGAACCTGCGCGTAGCGGAGACGGAGAAATACGCGCACGTGACGTATTTTTTTAATGGCGGAGTTGAAAAACCGTTCCCCGGCGAAGAGCGGATTCTGGTGCCTTCGCAAAAAGTTGCGACCTATGATTTAGCTCCGGAGATGAGCGCCGCCGGAATTGCGGACGTTGTGACAAAAGCTATCGCGGACGCGGCCTTCGATGTGATCGTGGTGAATTTTGCGAATGCGGACATGGTTGGCCACTCCGGCAAGATGGAACCGACAATTCGCGGCGTAGAAACGGTTGACGCCTGCCTGGGCAGGATCTATCAGGCGATCCGGCAACACGGCGGTTCCATGCTGGTGACCGCGGACCATGGCAATGCCGAAATGATGGTGGACCCCGGTGCGGGCGGCCCGCATACCGCGCATACGACGAATCCGGTACCGTTCATCTTGATAACGGAGATGGGCAGGAAGCTGGGATTGAGGTCGGGAGGATCGCTGCGCGACATCGCACCCACCGTGCTCGACTTATTGAAGCTGCCCCAGCCGAAGGATATGACGGGTAGCTCGCTGATTCAAAAACCGTAATCCACATGCCTTCGCCGCAAGCCATCATTCTGACCTGGCTGGCACAGGATTTGCGAGATACCGCGACATGACCGCCGAACACATTGCCTCTTTATCAGTGTTAGCGTTCCATGTTGGTTGATCTGCGGGAGCATTTTCGATCGGGCGCGTCAGATCAATAGCCGCGATCTTTCCATCGTCGTAGATCGATTGATAGTGGCTCTGCAGCGCATCGAGCTGGCTATGAGCTAACAGCGACATCCAGAAAAGAACATACAGCTCGGACGAATAACGCTGTGGATTTTCGAGAACCTGGCAGCTTCTGGCATCGGTCCATTGAGCGTACCGATAGTCGTAGAGAACATATCGAACAGAACTCTGACGTAAGTATTGCCCAAGCGCGGAAGAATCTTTTCCGAAAGGCCAGCCTGGCGCGGGTCCGGCAGCTCCGGGCCAATCCATCATATAAATCAGGTGAACCTTATAGTTCAAGAGGAATGGATAGGCGATGTTTTCCAGCACGATTCCATTTTCGGGAAGACTATTTTCGAGCGCGCGGTACTCGGCTTTTAACGCAGGGCTGGATAATGATTGTCCGCTGAGACTCGCTCGTAGACTCGGGCCGTAGTGGGCAGACTCCCACCTTATCTGGCGAAATGGCTGAGGACGCGCCCCGGCGACATCGTGGTAGAACACGCATCCGATCAGCGGAATAATCGCCAGTGTCCAGGCCGCATATCTTTTGCCAACGCTGCTCGCCTTTTTGGACATGGCGGCCAATCCGATCGAATAGATCAGGATGGCAGAAAAAAATTGCGGAAAGCCATAACGCCAGATCGAGTCTCCCCCGGCAGCAAGATTGAATGCGGTGATGCCGAAGGCGGCTCCGATCATCACGCTAAGACAGAATAGAGAGCGTCTATCCCTTATTCGTAAACTGAAAGCTCCGAATCCCAGTGCGAGCAGGACACATCCCTGGAGGAACAATTTGATGATGGTGCGCGGTGTTTTTGCGATTTTAAATGAGCCGAATACTCCAACCTTTGTGTGGTCCAGTCCATGTCCGAGAACCGGAAATAAGAATGTGCCCGCAGTATGTCTCATGGCGAGCATCCATGCGGCCAGCACAACGATTGCCCCCAGACCCGCGATCAGCGGAAGCCCAAATGCCTTATTCTTTCTGCGCCAGTGGATCATCAGATAGGAAACAAGGCAGAACGATGCGACGCACGGCAGAAATGTTGATTTCAATGCGACAGCTGCGCCTCCGATCGCACCTGCCAGCAATGCGTGTCGCCACGGATAAGTGCTTCCTTCAGAATCCGTTTGGAAAATGAACCACAGCAGGGCGAGCAACAGGGCAATCGGCAGAATCACAAACGTCAGGTTGGCCGTCGGCTGAGGCACCAGAAATGCTATAAATTCCACCACCGCAATTTGCTCGACAGGTAATCCGAATGCGATTCCGAAATCCCACACGGCAGCGAATAGGAGTAGCAGACCCAGCGTTCGATCCGCCATGCCGATGTTCGCAAGTGAAGTAGCTGCCAAAATAAAGGTCTGCAGCCAATAGCCCTCCGCCGACACTGGAAATAATATGTCGGTCACTGAAAGGTCCCGGAGCAAAATGGTGCAACGCCAGCATTATTTTTGGAAAGGCCAGATACGATGAACCGTCATCCGTAGCATCGAAGCTGCTAAGCCGTACCGTGGCAGCCACACGCAAAGCGAGAATTACAACAGCGGCGATCAAAAGCAGGCGCGCATAACCCGGAGCTTGCTTCCAGTATTCTCGCCATCGATATGTATCTGGATAATTCTTGAGAAGCAGGACGAAAAACAACAGACCAGCCGCGACCAGCAGAAAAACAATGGGGGCATAGATGGCGTGCAGCAGATTCAGGATCCCGCCCAAAAAAATTGCGACCGCAATTCCCAGGGAGCAGGCGATGGATGTGGGTAGTGGCTCTACACGGAACAGCTTTCCGGCACATCTTCCCCAGCCTGTGAAGCAGATAAGAAGCAGCCATCCCCAAACGATGGCATAGAAAAACGAGGCCACCGATTTAGCGGATACCTGTTGCCGCAGCCCAGTCACTGACGGGTACGCGGGCACTGCGGCATTTATCCATTGATGAGCAAATAAAACTGGTACGTGCATCGCTATCGCCGCTGTGGTTCAATAACCGTTGTGGCTTTGTCCAGGTGCTTCGAACCGCAGTTCACTCGACCCCAGATGCGCCAAGAACCCGGCCGGTCCGCGTTGACATGTAACGTTGTGCAATTTGAGAACAGACCGCATCCACATTCGCATCAACAGTCCACCCCGATTCTTTTGCCGGCGGTCCGGGTATGGGTTCAGCAAGATCGATCACAACAATTTCCCCATCATCGTAGATGGAGCGATAATGGTCCGCTAAATCATTCAGTTGATTGTCCGCCAGTGTGTTTAGCCATACTTGTTCTGTTAACCATTTTGAATATCGAGAAGGATTCTTCAATACCTGGCAGGCCATTGCATCGAGGTGCAACGCATACCCGCGATCGTTTATCACCAAACGTACAGAGTTTTTCCTAAGATATTGAGTGAGTGCAGCAGAGCTTTTTCCAAAGGGCCAACCTGGTAAGGGCGCTGCCGCTCCCGGCCAGTCCATTATCATAATCTTACGATCCTTGTAGTTGAATAGAAATGGATAGGCCACATTTTCAAGAGCCACATCCTGCTTCGGAATCCGGTTTTCAATTTCAATATACTTGCCATGCAAATATGGACTGGAAAGGGATCGTCCGCTCAAACCAGCGTTCAGGGAACCTTTATATCTTGAAAACTCCCAGCGCACTTGACGAAAGGGCTTAGGCTTGGTTCCGGATGCGTCATAGTAGAAGATCATCGCAGCCAGCGATACTACGCCTACATAGGAAATAAAACGAAGCTGTTTTGAAGCGGGAAGGTGAAGAGAAGTGGACGCACTTGCAATATAGAAGAGGATAATGGCAACGAAAAATTGGGGAAAATTGTAGCGCCAGACTGAATCGGATCCGGTTGTATAGTTCAATGCCGTAATAGCAATGGCCGCAGCCAATAGTATGCTGGCGCTAAAATATGCTTCCTTTCTTTTGACCCTATTGAAGATCTGAACGCAGGCTAAACAGAGCAATGCGACGCCTTGCAAAATAACCTTGCTGACTGAACGCGGGGTGAAAAATTGTCGGGACAGAATGAAACAAATGTAGGCGGGAATAATCCAGGCCGCGACCGAGCAATGGAAACAGATAGGTCCCGCTGCTAAGCTTCATCGTGATCATCCAGGCGGCTATCGTTATCACGGCGCTAAGCGCAGCCAGCAGAAAGAGCTGCAATGCAAGTTTCAGATTCCTTCTCCCAAGAAGCAGCAGATATGGTATTAGCAGCAGAGTTCCTGTTATGGGCAGATAAGTAGACTTCAAAGATATGACCGCGCCCCCAATCACGCCCGCCAGGATGCTATAGCGGAATGATGTAAAGGTATCTTGTTCCAGCGCTCTCCACACCATCCATACCAATCCAAGCAGGATCGCCACGGGCAGCACGATGAAGGTGAGATTGAATGTTTCCTGCGGTACAAGGCAGGCTAGAAATTCCAGGAGCATGATCTGAAAGGCCGAAAGCCTGAAAGCGATACCTAGCTCAAACAAAATAGCTGCCAGGAGGATCAGGCCCAATCCCCGGTCGGCCATTGCGATATGCGGCAGGGAGGTAGCGGAGATTACAAACGATTGAAGAAAGTACGGCGCTCCCAGATCAGAAGTCACTCTTCTCTCACTGAAAGGGTCCGCCGCAAAGGTGTGGGTAGCCAGCATCTTTTGCGGGAAAACAAGATATGCGGCGCTATCATCCGCGATGTAGAACTCTCCCATTCGGACTGTTCCCGCAGCCCGTAAGAGGAAGACGAGGATAGCAACTATTATTAAAGCGCGAGACAGTGGATGGGCCCGCTTCCAAAAGCCCTTCCATTGATATTCCACAGGGCGATCGCCGCGAGTAAGAACGTAGAGAACCAGCCCGATGAGAACCAGCCCAATGAGAACGCCGGTATAGATTGCATGGACGAGATTAAGCAATCCTCCCAGGAATATCGCTACACTAATTCCTAGAACGCACGCGACCGCGGCAGGGACTTGCCGAATACGGAGTAGCCTCGCCATCGCTCGGCCCCATCCGGTAAAGGCGATCAGCAACAACCAACCCCAGCCACATGCGTACAGAAACTCACCGACAGATTTTGCAGTGATCGGCTGCGGTGAGCTGGTTACGGAATATAGCCGGGGAATGTTGTAGTCGATCAGCTGGTTGAGCCATGAGGTCGAGACAGACATTATGTCCAATCTTGCTAATTTCTACGCTGGCTATTCAAGGCGGATACATCGAAGATAGTCTGGATGTGAATCAGGAACATGGCGATGATCGGCTCCTGCTGGTATCTGATGTGTGACTCGCCATGTAACGACGGGCAATGTCGGAGCACATCTGAGTCTCGCTCGTATTCAATGTCCACGCCGACCCCGATTGGATGGTCGAAGACTTTGGAGAGTCAAGATCTATCACTGCGATCTTGCCGTCGTCGTAAATTGACTTGTATCTTGCACGAAGCTGATCGAACTGGTGGTGAGTGATAAAGTTGAGAACCTGCAAGGCGTGGTCCACCTCAGAGAAATGCGCTTCGTTAGGCACCGACTGGCATGATCTCAGATCGAACCAGTTGGCATAATCATAGCCATAAAGAACATAGCGAACGGAATTCCGCGCCAGAAAAGCGGGAACCGCCCTCGGATCGTTCGTGAAAGGCCATCCTGGAGCAGGACTTGCTGCACCGGCCCAGTCGTCGACCAGGATTTTTCTATTATCCTGATCCGTCAGCAGGAACGAATTTGTGGTGACGTCCAGGGCCACAGCGCCTGGCGGAAGAGCAGCTTCCACTGCACGAAATCTGGCACGAACGGCCGGGCTGACAAGTTGCATACCGGACAAGCTGGCCCGCAGGTTACAGCGATACAGCCGCATTTCCATTCCCATTCGCTGGAATGGGCGCACCGCGCCACCTTCCAAGTCATAGTAAAAAATACAGCCAACTAATGAAATTATCGCAACGATATAACCTAGCTTCGCTCGCTGCGAAATAGGCGTAACTTCAGCGACAGCTGCTTCCGCGATGAAGAAAACAAGAATAGTCGTGAAGAATTGTGGAAAGTTATAGCGCCAGATATAATCGGCACCGCTTTCGTAATTGAATGCAGTAATCGCCACAGCCGCCGCGATCAAAACGCCGAAACTAATGCGGGATTGTGTAGTTTTGATGCCGGAGAGGTATTGCACCGCGGCTAGAATCAACAATGCAATTCCCTGCGGAAACACTCGGAGCAGAGCTCGAGTTTCCCTGAACTTCGGCATCGAGTGAAACAGGCCATAACTCGAATAGTCCACGCCGTGGCCCAGCACAGGAAATAGATAAGTTCCGCTGGCAAATTTCATTGCAATCATCCATGGCGCCATTATTATTAGAGCGGCAATTCCGGCGACGATAGGCATAATCCATATCTGCTTCGTTCGTTTTTTCCAGAATAGAATCAAGTATGGGACAAGCGCCAAAGCTCCCACATAGGGGAGATAGGTGGATTTCAGCGAAATGACCGCCCCACCAACGGCACCCATCAAGGCTGCGTATCGCCATTGCCAATTATCGGCCTGTTCCATTGTCCTGAAAATTGCCCATACCATTGCTAAGAACAGGGCGATGGGGAGAATTGAAAATGTAAGATTGAAGGTCTCCTGGGGCACCAGATAGGCAATCAATTCCATTGCTGCTATTCGGGGTGGAGAGAGTCCGAACGCGATTCCCAGATCCAGGAGCGCCAAAAACATCAGAGCCAGCCCGAGCGTGCGATCCGCCATGCCGATATGCGGAAGTGAGGTTGCAGCAATCACCATCGCCTGCAGCAGGTAGGAGCCTCCGACGCTCGAAATAACCCGGCGATCGCTGAAGGGATCGGATGCAAAATGGTGGGCGGCGAGCATTTTCTGGGGATAGACCAGATACGCGGAGCCGTCATCTTCTACGCGAAATTCTCCCAGGCGAACGGTCGCGGCCACTCGTCCGATGAGGATCAAGAGCGTGATGATTATAACTATCCGGGCCCAGTTTGAAGTGCTGCGCCAGAATCGGCTCCATCGATAGGCTTGCGGGCGCTCCTTACGAAGCCAGAGATAGAACAATACTCCGAGACCGGCGATCGCCAGCAGAACCGCGGTATAAATCGCATGGGCCAGATTCAACAGACCACCCAGGAAAACAACAGTGGCGATTCCGACCGCGCAGGCGACGGAGCATGGTAAACGCCCGATCTGAAGGAATTTCCCCGTCAGCCTGCCCCAGCCGGCGAAGCTGACAAGCAACAGCCACGCCCAGGCCAGCGCACCGGCAAAGGCGGCGACGGATCGCGCCGTGATCGGCTGCGGTAGACCCGTGAACGAAGGATAAGGTTGCAGATGGAAGTCGTTCAGCGTCTGCACAAGGGAAGCGGGAAGGGTCATGCAAGGTCCTCGATCGCGGCATCCGGGCGTCCTTCTATTGTATTTGCCGGTGCTTGCCAGTTCACCACTGGAGATGTCGTTATCTGATGCGCATTGAGGATGGTGGGCGCTGCAGGATTCGAACCTGCGACTTCCACCGTGTGAAGGTGGCACTCTACCGCTGAGTTAAGCGCCCGAATACAGGTGTGCGCGGGCCGGTGGTACATGAACCGCAACCGGGCGGCTACGGTATGGAGGCTCGCATGACGTGTGCCTCCGCGACTCAGTATACGCCAGAATCCGGGCACGACGACGAGCCAGCGCGATCAGCCGTCGGGCCTTCAGGTGCATTGATAAGCAAACATAAAAGCGAGAGGACACATAAGTGGCGGTTTATACATCAATGTACGACATCACACGACATCCGTGACTTTTGCACAGTTGCCGCATTGGATGGAAGATCGAGTAAGCCACGGCTACATCATGTATTCGGGTCATATGAATAAAGGCAATTAAATTTCCATCCTGAGATTGGGGGACATTTTCTCGCAAGGACGATGCAAATGCGTCCCACACGATTCGCCTATGGAAGGATGATGGACTGCAGACCTGAATACCCTGCAATGCCGCATGCCGCAAAATCATGTGTTTGCCCCCGGGGCAACGCTCCCGAAATAACAGCCCTCACAAGCAAATATGAAACTCAAGCGGGAGATCGAGCTCGACTTCGTGCGTGGAATCGCGATTCTCCTGGTGCTGGACTACCATGGGCCCGCGCACTGGCTGAGCGAGCCGCTCCAATTTATAGGAATGTCACACTTCGGATGGGTCGGCGTTGATATCTTCTTTGTTCTGAGCGGCTTTCTGGTTGGCGGGCTGCTAATAAAAGAATGGCAAGTTAGGGGAAGAGTCGATAGCCGCCGTTTTCTAATCCGGAGGGCTTTCAAGATTTGGCCCCCTTACTATGTGTATCTCGTCCTGATTCTGTTGCTCCGGAAACACCCTTTCAGCACGATCTGGGGGAATTTTCTAAATATTCAGAATTACACCGGATCAAGTGTTCCCCACCTGTGGAGCCTTGCGGTGGAAGAGCACTTTTACTTTTTGCTGGTTCTCTGGCTGGCATTCGCGGCCTGGAAGGGCATGACGATTCGGATTGTTTTCATCTCTATGGCGACGGTGGCGCTGCTGGTGACAGTGCTTCGCTTTTTCCTTTCGCTCAATGGGTTCAACGTATATGCGCCGACACACACCAGAATCGATGGTCTGATTCTGGGAGTATTGCTGGCAATCCTCTATCATTTTCGCCGTGGCCGCTTCGAATGGTTACAACAGCGCTACATATGGATGGGGATCATCCTTGCAGCTACCCTTCTGGATTTCCGCTTCCAATCCATTCCAGTATTGAACGCTCTGACCATCAGTTTCGCCGATTTGTCTGGAGTCGTTCTACTACTCTTGCTTTATAGAAGGTCGAAAAACGGGAGGCACGGATGGATCTATCGCGCGGTTGCCTGGACAGGCGTCTACTCCTATGGAATCTATATATGGCATGTGGCTACTATTCTCCCGCTGATCGCATTTAGCGCACACACACCTCGTGCGGTCGCCTGGGGTCTACTGCACTTCGGATACTTTGGATTGGCTATTATAACCGGCGTGATAGGAACGGAGGCGGTTGAATTTCCTTTCCTGAGATTGAGGGATAAAATATTCCCCCGAACCGTAGCAACATCGTTTCCGGTTCCGCAGGGCGACGCAAAGGTGATGCGCACAGTCACTGACCCCGCTCTGAGCGAATTATGCCCGGCGCAGAGAGTGGCTGATTCGGTTGGGGAAGGATGAGGGAATGCGGATCTGAATGCCCCGCTGCAACGCGGGTGCCGTAAAATCATCTGTTTGGGTCGGATTCGCACTTTCCGGCATCTAATACCTACCTCTAAACGGAACGGAGCATTCCCTTGGCAGAAACAATTTATGACGTCGCCATTATCGGTGGCGGGCCGGCCGGCTATACGGCGGCGATTCGCGCGGGGCAGTACGGCCTGAAAGTGGCGCTGATTGAGAAGGAAAGCAAGCTGGGCGGGACGTGCCTGCATGTGGGCTGCATCCCCACGAAATCCTTGCTTTTCAATGCTGAGGTTTACGACCACCTGAAACATGCCGCCGAATACGGCATCGAAGGGCTGGGTGCGGGCAAGCTGAACTGGGGCGTGATTCAGAAGCGCAAGCAGGGGATCATCGACAAGCACGCCAAGGGGCTGACCTTTTTGATGAAGAAGAACAAGGTCAACGTTTACGAGGGCCACGGGCGATTGATCGGTCCCGCCAAGGATGGTGTGCATTCGATCGAGATTCAGGCCGAAGGCGGCGGCGGCGCCGAGGGCGAGCGCAGCACCTTGAAGGCGAAAAATGTCGTCCTGGCGACCGGGTCGGATGCGCGTATGTTGCCGGGCCTGGAGCCGGATTCGCGCGTGCTGACGAACATAGAGATTCTCTCGCTGACGTCGATCCCGAAATCCCTGGTAATTATCGGCGCGGGCGCGGTGGGCGTGGAGTTTGGATCGATCTTCAAGAGCTTCGGTTCGGAGATCACCATTGTTGAGTATCTGTCGCGGCTGGTCCCGAATGAGGATGAAGATGTCAGCAAAGAGCTGGCGCGGGCCTTCCGCAAGCGCGGCATCGAGTCGTTCACCGGGGCGAAATTTGAGAAGCTCGAAAAGACGAAGGACGGCGTAAAAGTCACGATTACCGGCTCCGACGGCAAGCAGATGGTGAAAGAAGCCGAGAAGGTGCTGGTGGCGGTGGGACGCGCGCCGCGCACGGAGCATGTTGGCCTCGAGAAGACGAAGATCAAGCCGGACCGGGGCTTTATCAAAGTAAATGAATGGATGCAGACCGAGGAGCCCGGTGTCTACGCGATTGGCGACATTGTGGCCGGGCTGCCGCAACTGGCGCATGTGGGTGCGATGTGCGGCATGGTGGTTGCGGCGAAGATTGCCGGAAAATATGCGCGCCCGGTGCGGCGCGATCGCGTTCCGGCGTGCACCTATTGCGAGCCGCAGATCGGCAGCGTGGGATTGACGGAGGCTGCCGCGAAGGAAAAAGGCTATCAGCTGAAGGTCGGCAAGTTCCCGTTCACGGCAAACTCGAAGGCATCCATTGTGGATTCGCATGAAGGCTTTGTGAAGATCGTGGCCGATGCGAAATATGGTGAGATTCTGGGGGTCCACATTATCGGGCCGCAGGCGACTGAGTTGATTTCCGAAGCGGTGACGGCGATGGATCTCGAAGCGACGGTCGAGGAGATGATGTTTACTATCCATGCGCACCCCACGCTGGCTGAAGCGATGCTGGACGGATTCGGCGCGGTGGAGAATATGGCGATCAACGCCTGAGCGGCGTCAGACCGAAATGGCTCCACGACCAGATTTTCAGACGGGATATACTTCGAATCATGCACAACGAATTCATGGCATTCTGATCGAGCGGGATGGCGACGGTTCGTCTGCCTGTCCCCGGAGTTCCCGGCGCGAATGGTCGGCAAGGCACGATCGGAGCGGAATGTCGCGAGAAATCTCGCAATGCCATCGCGTTGATTATCAGGACGCCGTGAAGACGGTCTTCGTGGTGCGCCGAAAGAAGCTGTTGCGGCAGGTAATTACTCTTACTTGATGCGCGAAGTCCCTCCTGCGCCACTTGCGATTTGCACGGTTGTTATCTCGAGCGTGAAGGCGGTTCCCACTCCGCCATGGTGCAACCCCGATTCGGGTCATGTCGAGGCCAGCGCCGAGACACACGGAAATTTCCGATCTTCTGGTCCGGAAAATTTGCCGCTGCCCTATCTGTCCCTGAACTTGGCCGCACTGCTCAATAATGCTGCTCCATCTCGTCCATCTCGGACGCATCGAGTATCTGAAAGCGCTCGCCGTCCAACAGCGGCTGGTTGAGCTGCGCCAGCAGCAGCGGATTGGCGATGTGTTGTTGCTGCTCGAACATCCGCCGGTGCTGACGCTGGGCAGGAATGCGCGTCGCGCGAACATTCTGGCGAGCGATGAAGAACTGGCGCGGCGCGGCATTTCGGTCCATGAGATCAATCGTGGCGGCGATGTGACGTATCACGGGCCGGGCCAGGTTGTCGGCTACCCGATTCTGGACCTGCGCGGAGATTTTCCCGGCAAGCGTGGTCCGCATCTCGGAGCTGTGGAATATGTCCGCTGGCTTGAGGAGGCGCTGATCCGAACCTGTGCGGAATATGGCGTGCTGACCCAACGTGTTTGCGGGCGAACAGGGGTTTGGACGCTGCCGGGCGGCAGTATTCCTGGCAAGAAAATCGCCGCGATCGGGGTTCATATTTCGCGCGGTGTTACATCGCACGGGTTCGCGTGGAATGTGACTGCCGATTTGCGGGACTTCGAACTGATCGTTCCCTGTGGGATTGCCGACGCGCCGGTTACCAGCCTGGAGGAGGAGATTGATCCTCGAATTTCGGCCATGCCGACGATGGAGCAGGCCATGCACGCCGTCGCGCGGAATTTCGGGCGCATTTTTGGCCGTCAGGTGTTATGGACGGAATCGGTGGAAGAGCTTGTCCGAAACAGCGACTGAGAGGGGCGCGGCCCAACGATAAAGAAATCCCGCAATGCTCTTGCCCGGCCGCTTCAAGAACCTCGATTTCGAAGGTTTCGGTTCCTTATCCAGTCATATAGAATGATGAGTTTGGTGTTGATCGCCAGGAAATCGCATCCCCATGTCTACCAAGAAAATAGAAGCTCCATCTCGCACATCCGCTGAGCCGAAGGCAAACTCCGCCAACGGGTCAAAATCGCACTCCCCGGTTACGGGTCCGAAAGCCAGCCAGCCCCCGATCGGGAAAAACCCGTTCGGCATTCCCGACTGGCGGCTGGAACAGCCGCCGTTTCGCATTGAAAACGACTGGGTCGATCGCGAATACCGCTATAAGGTGATCGGCGATACCAAAGCGCCCGCGCCGCCGATGCGGCCGTCAAAATATCTCAGCAAAGAGCAATCCATTGAAATCTTCCGCTACATGATCGTCAATCGTCGCATGGAGGCGGCACTGGAGAGCATGTACAAGCAGTCGCTGGTGATCGGCGGCCTGTATCTGAGCCTGGGACAGGAGGCCACCTCAGTGGCTTCGGCCTATGCGCTCGACAGGGATGACTGGCTCGGTCCGATGATCCGCAACCAGGGCTCGATGATTGTGAAGGGCTACCAGCCCCGCGCCACCATGATGCAATACATGGGCAAAGGCGCTTCGCCCACTAAGGGCCGCGATTCGGGGTCGCACTACGGCGACCCGAAGACGCTGAACGTGGTGGCGCCGATTTCGCATCTGGGCGATTCGATTTCGGTGCTGGCCGGAGTGGCGCTCGGGGCGCGGCTGCAGGGCAAGCAGATTGCGTGCATGGCTTACATCGGCGATGGCGGCCAATCGACCGGGCCGACGTACGAAGGATTCAATTTCGCGGCGGTGCAGCGGCTGGGTGTCGTGCTGATCGTGGAGCACAACTCGTGGGCCTATTCCACTCCCGTAGAGCTGCAGTTTGCCTGTAAGGACCTGGCGGACCGCGCCATCGGCTATGGAGTTCCGGGCGTAATTGTGGACGGCACCGATGCAAACCAGGTTTACGACGCGTCCCATGAAGCGGTGGGCCGGGCGCACCGCGGCGAGGGAGCTTCCATCATCGAAGCCAAACTGATGCGCATGAAGGGTCATGCCATGCATGATCCGGCGATATACGTGCCGCCGGAGGTGAAGGAATTCTGGAAACGCCGCGACCCGATTGTGCGCATGGAACAGTACATGAAGGAAACCGGCTGGATGACGGAAGCGCAGATTGCCGAGCTGCACGCCGAGGTGCAGCGCTTTATTGACGAAGAGCGGGCCATCGCGGTGGCCGCGCCGATGCCGTCTCCGGAAGAAGCGGGGGCCGATGTGTACTGCGACAACTCCGTGGAAATTCCAGTGAAGTATGGGGAAGTGCGGGTGAAGCAGGCGAATCAACAGCGCAAACTGGCGGAATCGAGCGCGCCCGGACATTATAAGTAACTGTCACCGTTGCACTGATCGGCAACATCCCAGCTTTTGACACAGTCAGCGTTACATTCAGGCAGGAAGCGAATCGAATGGCAGCAGTCACGTATCTGGAAGCAATCCGGCAGGGCATCTGGGAAGAGATGGAGCGCGATAGCCGCGTTTTCGTCATGGGCGAAGACGTTGGCATCTACGGCGGCGCGTTCAAAGTCACCGAAGGCTTCGTTCATAAATTCGGCGTGGAGCGCGTCGTTGACACTCCCATTTCCGAAATGGCGATTGCGAGCGCGGTTTACGGAGCATCTCTGACCGGTTTGCGGCCAGTGGGGGAGTTCCAGTTCATGGACTTCATCAGCTCCGCCCACTCGCAGATCGTGCAGATTCTTGCGAAGTCGAACTGGCGCTGGGGCGCGCCAGCCCCGCTGGTTTTGCGCGGACCTTCCGGCGGCGGAGTCAGCGGTGGGCCATTCCACTCGCAGAACCCGGAGATGTTTTATGTTCACACGCCCGGATTAAAGGTGATTGCACCGGCAACCGCGCGGGACGCGAAGGGGCTGATGAAGTCGGCGATTCGGGACAACAATCCCGTCCTTTTCTTCGAACATAAGTTTCTATATCGGCGGGTGAAGGAAGAATTGCCGGAAGAGGATATAACCGTCGAGATCGGCAAGGCCCGCGTGCATCGCGAGGGTCGTCATATTTCGGTGATTACGTACGGGGCGATGGTCTACGTGGCGCAGGATGCGGCGGAGATTCTGGCCAAGGAAGGAATTGAACTGGAAATTTTGGATTTGCGTACGCTGTTGCCGCTCGACCGGAAGGCGATTCGAGACACAGTAGAGAAAACGAATCGCGTGATCGTCCTTCACGAAGACACGAAAACGGGCGGGATTGCTGGAGAAATCGCCGCCATCGTCAATGAAGAGGCCTTCGATTTTCTCGATGCGCCGATTGTGCGCATCACATCGATGGACGCTCCGGTGCCGTTTTCGCCGCCGCTGGAAAAAGCCTTTCTGCCGCAGGTGGAAGACGTGGTACGTGAAGTCCGCAAGCTGGTGAAGTATTGAGCAGCGCATCCCAGCAATGAAACACAAAAGATTGGTAGTTGAAAGAAACCGGGAAGGAAATCCATGCCAACGAACGTAGTGATGCCGCAGATGGGCGAGTCGATCTTCGAGGGAACGATCACGAAGTGGCTGAAGAAGGCTGGCGATACAGTGCAGCGGGACGAGCCGCTGTTTGAAATATCGACGGACAAAGTCGACGCCGAAATTCCCGCCCCCGCATCGGGCTTGCTGACCGAGATCAAGGTGCCCGAAGGCACCACAGTGGAGATCAACACGGTCGTTGCTGTAATCGGCGGCGCGGGAGAGGGCAGTGGCGCAAGCGCTTCGAGCGGCGCGAGCCCTTCCGCTTCCGCAGTGACGGTCGACGCGGCGAAGGTGGCCAGGGAGACGGCAACTGCATCCGCTCCGGAAAAGGCGAAGGAGCCTGTGGCGGCGCCGGGTCCGGCTGCGAAGACCCCATCCTCGGCACCTTCCGGCAAGCAACGCGAAGGTACTCCAGAGCCGGCCGACGGCGATCCGGCGAACGAGGGACCTGAGGGGATGCCGGAACCAGATGCAGGAAATACTGGGCCAAGCATCGTTGCGGCAAGCAGCACCGGGGCAGGTAGCACCGGCGGGACAAACGTGGTGATGCCGCAGATGGGCGAGTCGATCTTCGAGGGAACGATTACGAAGTGGCTGAAGAAGGCCGGCGATACTGTGCAGCGCGACGAGCCGTTGTTTGAGATTTCGACCGACAAGGTGGACGCGGAGATTCCTGCGCCAGCATCGGGCGTGCTGAGCGAAATCAAGGTGCCTGAAGGCACGACGGTCGAGATCAACACGGTCGTTGCTGTTATCGGTGGAAGCGGCGCCGGCGCAGGCAAGGCGGCTGCGACTTCAGCTCCAGCAGCGGCTCCGGCCAAATCCGCGGCTGTTCCGTCCGCGACTGTTCCGCAGGCAAAGAAAGAGCCACCCGCGAGCGATGGAAGTGTGGAGGATGCAACCGGAGCGAGCGCGACAGCCGGGGAGCGGATTCGCTCTTCGCCGCTGGTCCGCCGGATTGCCAAAGACAACAGCCTCGATTTGTCGAAGATCAGCGGTACCGGCATGGGCGGCCGCATCACCAAAGAAGACGCGCTGGGCTATTTGAGCCAGCATGGAAAAGGGACGACAGCGCCGGCTGCTGCACAGGCGGCTCCCGCAGCTTCCGCCGCTCCTTCGAAGCCGTCGGCATCGGCCGCCGCCGCTCCTGTAAGCGCGCCCACTCCAGGCGAGCTGGTTCCGATGTCGAAGATGCGCGCCATCATCGCGCAGCGCATGGTGGAATCGAAACACACCAGCGCCCATGTCCACTCCGTTTTCAAAGTCGATATGACGCGGATTGTACGGATCCGCGAGCGCGAAAAATCAAAGTACGAACAGCGCAATGGGGTCAAGCTGACCTATATGCCGTTTGTCGCCAGCGCAGTCGTCACCTGCCTGCGCAAGATGCCGATCATCAATGCATCGATGGAAGACAACGCGATCCGCTATCACAAGAACATCAATCTGGGGATTGCCGTCGCGTTGGATTGGGGATTGATTGTTCCCGTGATCAAGCAGGCGGAGGAGCGCAGTTTTCTCGGCATGGCGCGCGCGATTGCCGACCTGGCGGCGCGGGCGCGCGGGAAAAAACTGAAGCCCGACGAAGCCTCGGGAGGGACGTTTACCATCACCAACCCGGGAATTTTCGGCGAGCAGTTTGGCACGCCGGTGATCAATCAGCCGGAGACCGCAATTCTTGGCGTCGGCGGGCTATTCAAAGAGCCGGCCGTCGTGACGGATGCGGATGGTACCGACAGCATCGCGATTCGGCACATTATGCGGCTGACTCTGGGCTTCGATCATCGTGTGATCGATGGCGCGGACGCCGGAAAATTCATGGCGGAACTGAAGAAGACGCTGGAAAACTGGAGCGGGGACATCGGGTAGGTTTGCCTACTGCAATAAAAGGCCTGCAAAGATAGGGCATGGTGTCTCCAGAGCGGAGGGGTGTACCCCCCCGGTATGAATGCGCTAAATTCTTCCAAACAAAGGCACTTACCGGCGGCAGTTCCGGGCTAAATTCCCCTATTATTGGACTTACGGGTAAATTCTTCTATTCAAACGGGTTAGATCCGCTCTGCGCTGGCGGCAAACGCGAAAAACCCATCCCGTGTGGCTGGGGATGGGCGGTTCGGTGCTGTGATGTCTTTAGGTTCAGAATAGCAAAACAGGGGGAATTGATCGGCAGGTATTTTCCGTGACTGTTCCGTTATGCGATTCCTACAATCTCGCCTTCGCCTCCAGCACTCTCCGCACCGCCTGCTCTGCGGTTTCGCCGACTGCCGACAAATGGCCCATCTTGCGGCCAGGGCGCGGCACGTGCTTCTCGTATAAATGCAGCCGCACGCCGGGAACTGCGAGAGCCTGATCGAAACGCGGTCCGGTCTCCAGACCCGCTTCCAGCCAGACATCTCCCAGCAGATTCACGATGGCTGCCGGCTGCACCACGCTCACATCTCCTAGCGGAAGATTGCAGACGGCGCGCACCGCCTGCTCAAACTGGCTGGTGGTGCAGGCCCGCTCGCTCGAGTGATAGCTGTTGTGCGGACGCGGGGCGAGCTCATTCACCAGCAATCGACCGTCTTTGGCAATGAACATCTCGACGGCCAGCAATCCTTCCAACTGGAAATTTTCGGCAATCGAGAGAGCGATCTCGCGCGCCTGTGCCGCTACTGCGGGCGGGACGTTGGCCGGAATCGCGCTCCATACCAGGATCTGCTGCTCATGATGGTTCACCGCGGCGGGATATGCCTTCATCTCTCCGCGTGGCGAGCGAGCGACCATCACGGAGATCTCCATTTCGAGGTCGATCGCCTGCTCGACGACCACCGGGCGCTCGCCCAGCGATTTCCATGCGGCTGCAATCGCGGAATCGTCGGCCATCTGGCCGAAGCCGAGCTTCTCCTGACTGCGGCCGTCATAACCGCCGTGGGCACTCTTCACAAAACAGCGGCCGCCGAGATCGCGGACTGCGGCATGGAGTTGTTCCGCGTTGTGAGCGGCGCGATACTCGCCGACCGGCATGCCGTGCTCCGCGAGCCAGTTTTTCTGCAGGATACGATCCTGAATGATGGCCAGCATCTTCGATCCCGGGCGCACCGGAGCGTATCGTTCGGCAGCTTCAAGAGCGGCAATGGCGATTTGTTCAATTTCGAGCGTGACCACATCCGAGCCGCGGGCCAGATCGGCTGCCGCGCGCGCGTCATTCCAGGCGGCTTCAAAGCAGGCATCGACGACAAAGCGGGCCGGGCAGGAGGGATCGGGGTCGAGCACCTGAATGCGATAGCCGAGCGAACGGGCGGCCATCGCCATCATGCGGCCCAGCTGACCGCCCCCGAGAATGCCGATCGTCGCGCCGGGCAGGATAACGTTTTGACTTTGATCTGTCATCACTTCGACGGCTCGGTCGAGGGAAGCGTCTGGGCCAGCGCCTCCTGCCGGCGAGCCTCCCGCCATGAGCAAAGCTGGTCGCGCAGTGCGCGATCCTGCAGTGCGAGGATCGAGATGGCGAGCAAAGCGGCGTTGGCTGCTCCCGGCTTGCCGATGGCGAGCGTGCCGACCGGAACTCCTTTCGGCATTTGCACGATCGAGAGCAAAGAATCCACGCCGGCAAGCAGGGTCGCCGGTATGGGCACACCGAGCACTGGCAGGTGCGTTTTTGCAGCGAGCATCCCAGGCAGATGCGCCGCGCCGCCTGCTCCGGCAATCAGTATCTGCAGGCCGCGCTCTTCCGCGGTCGCGGCATATTGAAACAGCCAGTCCGGGGTGCGGTGCGCCGAGACTACACGGGCTTCATGGGGAACAGAAAATTCGTTCAGGATTTCGATGGCCGGCTGAAGGATTTCATAGTCGCTGCGGCTGCCCATCACAACGCCGACCCGCGGAGCTTGTTTCATCCGGAGATTATACGATTTGCCGGTACAGAAGCGCCGTCACTGAGCGGCGCCGGGGAAGGAGAGCAGATACTACGAGCAAAAGAAGGCGGCTGTCAGCAGGGTCTGACAGCCGCTGGAGGCATTCAAGGAGTTCAAAGCTTATCGGTGTCCGCCACCACCGTGACCACCGCCGCCGCCATGGAAGCCGCCACCACCACCGCCGCCATGGAAGCCGCCGCCACCACCACCGCCATGGAAGCCGCCACCACCACCGTGACCGCCACCGCCGCCATGGAAGCCGCCACCACCGCCACCGCCGTGGAAGCCGCCGCCACCACCGTGGAAGCCGCCACCACCGCCATGGAAGCCGCCACCGCCCCGTGCGTATCCACCGCGGTTGCCATAGCCGCCGCGTCCGTATCCACCACGGTTGCCGTAGCCGCCGCGTCCGTATCCACCGCGTCCGTATCCACCGCGTCCGTATCCGGCGCGATAACCGCGACCGTACCAGCCGTGGTTCCAGCCCCAGCCGCGACCCCACCACGGGCCAGCGCCAAGGAAGATGCCGTTATAGAACCAATTCGAACCGTAATATCCGTATGGCGCGCAAGCATACGGGTAATAACTGTAGTAACCGTAGGCGCAGGCGGGAGGAGCGTAGCCGCCGTAACCGTAGTCGTAAGCGGGTCCGCCATAATTGAATCCAAAGGAAACCTGGGCACGGGAATATGCCGCCGGAAGCAGCAGAATCCCGAGTAGAGCAACGTAGCGTACGAATCGCATTTGAGCCTCCTCAACGCCGGATAAGCCTATTCAGCACGGCTGGGGAATTCAGGCTAAGCCGGCCTTTGAATCCCTCACCTGTAGGAACGCCATCAAGAAGAAAAAGTTGCGCTGTCGCGGTCCTGCTTTTTTGCCCGCCGAGACAAGATTCCGGCACTCGGCCTGATTACCCGAATGTTCATTGATGAAGGATCTGAATGGGAATTGAATTCCAGGGACTTACGGACAACTCAGCCCGAGACCGGCGGCTGGTAGCATCCAGAATGTGATTGCCCTCGATACCCCCATTCAGTTCGTCAAAGGAGTCGGCCCG
The DNA here is from genome assembly GCA_963823595.1 of uncultured Acidobacteriota bacterium. Taxonomy (GTDB): domain Bacteria; phylum Acidobacteriota; class Terriglobia; order Terriglobales; family Acidobacteriaceae; genus JAKAAZ01. The sequence continues at coordinate 87,526 of CAWGME010000026.1, read as the reverse complement.
CGTGTGGCCGAGAAGCTGAAAGAGAAAAACATCCTTATCGTCGAGGACCTCCTGTACCACCTTCCCTTTCGATATGAGGACCGGTTGAATCCACGCTCGTTGAACGAGCTGGTTCCCGGAGAAATGGCAAGCGTTGTCGCCGAGGTGCGTGGGACCGTGCTGCTGCGCACCAAACGCATGCCGATCTTTGAAATGACTGTAGGGCAGGGTATGGCCACCCTGAAATGCATGTGGTTCCACGGAGCTTATCTTAAAGACAAGTTTCAGCTTGGACAGATGCTGGCCCTCTACGGCAAGGTTGAGCCTTCGCGCAGCCGCGCGGGGAGCTTCAAGATGATCCAGCCGCAGGTTGAAATTCTGCCTGGAGAAGACCGCCCGGAAGAGACTCTGCTCGAGGTGGGACGCATCGTTCCGGTGTATGAATCACTTGGCGGGGCGCAGCTGAGTTCCCGATGGCTGCGCCGCGTCATGTATCGGCTTCTGGAGGATATGGGAACGGCGCTGCCGGAAACGCTTCCGAAGGAATTCTGCGAGCGGATGCAGTTGCCTCCGCGGGGCGAAGCGCTGCGCGATGTACATTTTCCTCCGCCGGGGACGGGGCTTCGGCTTCTCCAATCGGCGGCGACACCGGCGCATCAGCGGCTGATATTTGAAGAGCTCTTTTTTTTGGAGCTTGGCCTGGAGTTGAAGCGCCGGCGTATGCGGGAGCGGCTGGGCCCTGCCTTCACTGCCGATCTGCGGGTTCGCGAGGCGCTCAAGCGCGTGCTGCCATTCCATCCCACAGCGGCGCAGAAAAAAGTGCTGTCGGAAATTGTTGAGGATTTGCGGCAGCCTACGCCCATGCGCCGTCTGCTTCAGGGCGATGTAGGCTCGGGCAAAACCATCGTCGCGCTGCAGGCGGCATTTGTCGCCATCGAGAACGGCTATCAGGCTGCTTTGATGGCGCCCACGGAGATCCTTGCGACGCAGCATTACCTGGCTGCTCGACGGCTGCTCGAACGCTCCACCCGCCAGCCGGCCTACAATGTCGTTCTGCTAACGGGTTCGCTCGATGATGATCGCAAGCGTACGAATCGCGGCCGCATCGTGCGCGGCGAGGCGGACCTGGTGATTGGCACCCACGCATTGATCGAAGAGAAAGTTGAATTTGCAAATCTCGGCCTGGTCGTCGTCGATGAACAACATCGTTTCGGCGTCATGCAGCGTTTTCGGCTAATGAAGAAACCGAATGCCGCTGAGCCTCACGTCCTGGTGATGACGGCCACGCCGATTCCGCGCACCCTGGCGCTGACGCTCTATGGCGACCTGGATGTCAGCGTGCTCGATGAGCTGCCGCCGGGACGAACCCCGATCGTTACGCGGCGAGTCGCGGATGAGCGGGCGGAAGAGGTCTGGGGGTTCGTGCGCAAGCAGGTTGCAGCCGGTCATCAGGCTTATATCGTGTACCCGGTCATTGAAGGCAATAAGGATGACCAGCCGGAACTCGACTTTGCGCATGACCCGGAGGCGGACGCAGTCAGGGCCGGCGAAGACGACGAGGCGAAAGGAAAACCAGCGGCGAAAAAGAAGGCCGGAACGAAATCCCGCGCAAAAACTGAACCGCTGTTCCAGGAAAAACCGGCGCTGAAATCCGCCGTGGCTATGTGCGAAGAGCTGCGCGCCACCCATCTCTCCGGATTGCGACTTGGACTGCTGCATGGGCGCCTGAGTGCCGAAGATAAAGAACTCGTGATGCGCCGCTTCCAGCGTGGAGAAATCGACGTTCTGGTGGCAACGACTGTGATCGAAGTTGGTGTCGATGTGCCAAACGCTACAGTGATCGTCATCGAGCACGCGGAACGTTTCGGGCTGGCCCAGCTCCATCAATTGCGCGGGCGCGTCGGGCGCGGGGCCGCCCGCTCCTATTGCATTCTGATGACCGGAGGCAAAGTGTCGCCCCAGGCCGAGGAACGTCTGAATGCCATGGTGCGAACCCAGAATGGATTCGAGCTGGCGGAACTCGATTTGGCACTGCGAGGACCGGGAGAATTTTTCGGCACGCGGCAGGCGGGACTGCCGGATTTTCGCGTAGCCAACCTACTGCGGGATCGCAAAATGCTGGAGCTGGCACGGCTGGAAGCGGCGCGTTTCGTCGAAACCGGAGAAAAAGATCTCTCCCGCACCTCGGTTGAGATCGTGTGGACACATCTGCGGGCGCACTGGCAACGGCATTATGGATTAGTCGAGGCCGGTTGAGTAGATACTCCGGTACCGCCGAATTACACCGGATTGATTCGCACGAATCGCCGGAAGTGGACATGCTCTTCGTCGAGTGTGCCCAAATAGAGATCGATGGAAACAATCTGCACGTCGCCACAATTTGGGAGATGTTTCCGGCACACGCACATTTCTGTCAGGGCACGGTGGGCCAGCGGAGTGAACTGTAACCCGGCCTGCTGGAGCGCTGCATAGAGTTCCACGATTTTCGAAAGTGCAACCTCAAAGCGGAGGCGACAGGCTGCGGGAGATAGGGTTTTCTGGTCGATAGCCGAGCCGTTGCACTTCCTTACGAGCTGAGCCATTCGCGCTTGAAGATCCACCTGTTCGGCCGAACTGTACGCGTGCAGAGAAATCTTAAGCATATCTTCCTTCCAGTCGCTGCTGCATGGTTAGACCGTGAAAGAAAGAGATTCCCGCGATCCGCTTGTCTCTATCTATCGGAAGATGTGGGGAGATGCTTCAGCGCAGAAGCGCGTTCCGGTATGGTACCGTGCAGAAATGATCGTCGGCTGCGGCGTGGACATGATTGAAATTGAGCGGATTACGGAAGTCATCGCCCGCTACGGAGATCGGTTCTGCCTGCGAGTGTACCGGGCCGATGAAATCCTTTATTGCCGCAGCAAGCGGAACGCGGCGGAGAGTTTTGCTGCCCGGTTTGCAGCCAAGGAAGCCGCGGCCAAAGCCCTCGGAACCGGCATACATGCGGGAGTCGGCTGGCGCGATATCGAAGTGGTTCGCCTGGCCAGCGGGCGGCCTTCGCTGGTTTTTCACGGGCGTGCAGCCGTGATCGCGCGGCGGCTGGGCGCGACTCGGTTCGTGGTTTCGCTCACTCACACCAAAACGCAGGCGTTCGCGCAGGTTTTACTCGAAAGTGGCGGATAGACGGATGCAAAGCCGGCGTCCGGCAAGCATCGGGTAAGCCAGCCACACTTGCGTCCACGTCTGTCTTGTCAGCACAGGCTTGTACAGAATCGCTTGTTCAAACCGCCGGGGTCCTCTGCTATGCTCGACATATTCAGTTCAGGGATAAGCTCGCATGCCGACTGAATAGACCGATTTCCGGCAGGAGAAATTGTGCCAAATCAGAGCGAGATTCGGTGGTCGCAATTAAAGGTTGGCGTTCTTGTCATCGTTGCGGTTGCGGCCCTCACTGCGCTTATTTCCCTCATGTCCGGAAGTACCGGCGGTCTGTTCACCCGTCAGGTCGTGGTGCACTCCTACTTTGAAAACGCCTCGGGGCTGAAGCCCGGCGCCCCGGTAAGCCTGCAGGGCGTCAACATCGGAACTGTCAGCAAGATGCTGATCGTTCCGCAGCGCAAACTGACCCCGGTTGAAGTGGTCATGAAGATCAGCCTGAAGTACAACGCCGCGCTGCACACGGATTCATTGGCTTCGCTGAGCACGGCCGGCGTATTGGGTGACACCTTCGTCGATATCGACAGTTCCCACGCCACCGGTCCCGCACTCAAGAACGGGGACCAGCTGCCAACAACCGAGACCCCCAGCCTCTCCGACGTCATCAAATCCAGTCAAAGCACGATTGAGCAGGTGAATGTGATCTTGGCCAAGGTGAACACCTTGGCCGACGCGCTGGGCACGAACAAAGGCAGTTTAGGCTCGCTCATCAACGATCCGGGTCTCTACAAACGCGCCGTCGGTACGCTGACGGAGGCGCAGAATCTGGTGACACAGATCAACCAGGGTAAAGGGACGCTGGGAAAACTGATGACCGATCCGTCCCTGTTCAACCGGGCGAATGACACGATTGGCCGGCTGCAGAATATTGCCGATCAGATCGATGCCGGCAAAGGCACGGTGGGCAAGCTGATTAAAGACGATGCGCTCTATAACAACGTGAATCAGACCGCCTCGAACGCAAACAAGCTGATAGCCCAAATCAACGACGGACAGGGCACTCTGGGGATGCTGGCGAAAGATCAGGCGTTCCGTAACAAGATCAATCTGACCGTCGCCAACCTGCAATCCATACTGAAACGGATGGACGAGGGCCAGGGAACCATGGGCAAGCTGCTTCACGATCCCGCCCTGTACAACAACAGCAATCAAACCATCGTGGAGATGCGGAGATTGCTGCAGGCCATCCGTCAGAACCCGAAGAAATATCTGGTCATTCGTCTGCGCATTTTCTAGCGCGTTGAAACTCGTTCGATTCGCTTCCATTTTTATCCCGGCGCCGTCTAATCACGGAGCTCGCTGGCACAAATACCCCGAGCCTTTTACAATTGGGTACGGAAGCAATCCAGACATCAAACCTGCTTTGGCAGTCCTCTCGCGTGTTCCCCGCACAGGAGGTTGAAGGATACACATGAAGTTTTGGAAGTATGGCCGTGTTGCGCTGGCCTTGATGGGTTCAGTTGTTTTAGGTTTGGGCATTACCTGCTGCGGCGTTTACACCTCCGGCTACATGTACGTAACAGGTGCGCAGTACAGCCAGATCGGTGCGTTCAAGATCGATCATGATTTCGGTTATCTGACGCCGGTTACGGGATCGCCATTCCCTTCCGCAGGAACGAATCCGGTGCAGGAAGTAGTGATACCCGGCGGCCGTTTTCTGGCGGTGGTGAATAAGGGATCGAACAGCGTTTCGATCTATACCATTGGCGGCGCAGGCAGGCTCTACTTTCAGCACCAATATGCCACCTCGGGCACGAACCCGGTCTCAATCGGTCTGGACCTGGGCGGCAACTATCTGTATACCGTCGATCAAATTGCTCCTGATGGATCGGGCCGTGGCGACATCACGGTATTCGCGATTGACCCCAGCACCGGGAAGTTGACGCTGATCACCAACGCGAACACATTCAATACCAATGGCTCGCAGCTGCCGTATTTTGAAGTGAACTACAATCCGGTGCAGGTGGTGGTGGCCGGCGGATCGTCTACCGCAGGCTCCGCCGGTGCTTATGTTTACGTGCTGGACCAGGCATATGACATTGCTAGGAGCACGGCAGGCGTTCCAGCCGCGTGCCTCGTCCCGGCCCCACCGGCGGGATGCACCACGCCGGATGTTTTTCTCTATCAGATCAATTCGAGTACGGGCCAGCTGACTCTTACTCAGAATGCGCCATTGAATACCGGTTCACAGCCGGGCGCGCTGAGCACTATCGCAGTGGGCAGCAAGTATGTCTACATCGCCGACAGGACACCAACAGCTTCTGCACCCGCCGGACGGATTCTGCCTTTCACTGTCGGTTCCGGTGGAGTATTACAGATCCTAGTCGGAGGTCCCACGCCGAATGTCCCGGGCGCGGCAGGCTCTCCCGATGCGATCCTGTCCAATTCAAACTCGCAATTCCTGTACGTGGCGAATTTCGGCCCCGGCAACATTAACCAGCCGAACAGCAACGTCTCCGGCTTTACGATCGACACGAGCAACGGACAGTTGCAGCCAATTGCAAGTGCTCAAAACCCGTTTACATCGGGTTCAGGGCCGATCTGGATGGCGATCGACGCGACCAACCAGTACCTGTATACGGCAAATTTCAATGACAACACGATTACCGGGAAGGTGATCGATCAGACCCATGGTCTGCTTTCGAACCTGCTGAAAGGTCCGGTGCAGACCGCAACAGTGGGTAAGCCAACTTTCCTGGTCGTCAGCGGGCGGACTTACTAGAAATTTGCTTTTAGGGCAACAAACAGGAAGAAATCCTGGAAGTTAAATGAAGCAGCGACCCCGTTGCTGAAGCGAAGGCCGGGGTATAAAGGAATCGCATGAAGTGGAGTCAATACGGCCGGATCACACTGGCTCTGGTTGCATCCCTGGCGCTTGGGTTGGGCATTACCGCCTGCAATCCAAGTTTTACGCTCGGATTTGTTTACGTTCTTAACACGAGGGCCAGTGAAGGGTCGATCAGCGCCTATACGATCGACAGCGTTTCCGGCGCCATTACCCAGGTGGCGAATTCGCCGTTCGATTCCGGCGGCCAATATCCGGTGGCAGATGCGACGTCGAACAACAGCAAATGGCTTTACGTGGTGCATGAAATCGACAACGCGGTGGTGCAGTTCAAGATCGGAACCGATGGCAAACTGTACAAAAATGCCACGTACAACACGCCCGGAACGTATCCGATCGCGGTTGCGATCGATTCCAGCAGCAAATATCTTTTTGTCGTAGACAGCTACGCGCCCGGCTTCAACGGGGTTGCGCCGCCGAATATCAACCCGCTGCAGACCAATACCGTTCCCACTCAGGGCTGCGTCGTGGTGTATCCCATCAGTTCAACCGATGGCACTTTGGGCAAACCGGTGTCGAACGGCGGCCAGAGTTGCTTCCCCATTGGAACCGCAGTCATCGGCTCCCAGCCGATTGGGATTACCGCCACTGCGTTCGTCAATTATTTGTATGTCGCCGACCAGGGCACGCATACGATCTATGGGTTCTCGGTCAATTACACCAACGGCCAGCTGACGCCGCTTGCCAGCGGTTTCGCAGCCGGTGTCAAGCCTAGCGCGATTATCAGCGACCCCACGGGACGGTTTGTTTATGTAACCGACCAGTATCAGAATGTAATTCTCGGATACAACGTGCTTACCGGAGGATTGCTCCAGTCGCAACTGAATGGTCCATTCCCAACCAATCTTTATCCGTACTCCATGGTGGTGGATCCGCGAGGGAAATTCCTCTACGTGACCGACTTCAATTCAAACGACGTGCGCGCCTACACGATTCAGGCGGCTACGGGCAATCCGATTGCAGTTGGAGGGACATCCGGCTACGGCACGGGAACGGGACCGACCTGCGTGGCCATCGAACCTGCTTATGGGCGCTATGTTTATACAGCCAATTTCCTGGATAACTCCGTCTCCGGGTTCAAGCTCGATCCGGCAACCGGCGCGTTGACAACTGTGCTGAACAGTCCGTTTCCGTCCGGCGGCCAACCGACTTGTATCGCTACCTCCGCCAATGGAACTCACCCGGTCCAAAGCATCACCCCGTAACATTCGCTCTATTCAAAATGAAGAAGGTCCGCCCCATGCGGACCTTCTTCATTTGGGCGGGCTTTCACCGGCTGGGGCGCGATGATTTGATCGATCACCTGATCGCGAAAGGCATCCTGGGCAATCATTTCGCAGGGAAGTCCAAAACACCCGGCCCGCGATCGGTCCAGTAATTTTGCCGCGGGCGTTTATCCTGTGAACCATGGCTTACTATCTGGGGCTGGACGCCGGCGGGACACAGACCGAGTGTGCGCTGGCTGACGACGAGGCAGTCCTGGCGCATGCAACGGCTGGGAGCATCAAGACGATGCATGTGCCGGTCGAACAAGCGGAAGAAAATCTGGACGAATTATTGCGTGCGGTATCCGGCCAATCCGGTGTCTCGCTCGATTCCATCCTATGTACCTGCGTCGGGCTGGCGGGCATCTCCGTGCCCCGTATCGCGGACTGGACCCGCCAAGCGCTGGCTTCCCGCGTCAGCGGCGAGATTCTGCTGGCCGGCGACGAAGAGATTGCACTCGACGCGGCTTTCCCAGGCGGCGCGGGCGTCCTGGTGGTCGCGGGCACGGGTTCAAACATCATCGGCCGCTCGATAACGGGGCAAATCATCCACGTGGGCGGCTGGGGGCCCGTGCTTGCGGATGAAGGCTCCGGAAGCTGGATCGGCAAGCAGGCGGTCCGCGCAATCTTCGACGCGCTGGACCGGGGCGAGACCACGCTGCTGCTGGAAAGGATTCTTCACCAGTGGGGTCTCACGGATGTTGGAAGTCTCATTGACCGGGCGAACCAGTTGCCGGGACCGGACTTTTCCGCGCTCACCCGGATTGTGGCCGAATGCGCCCGGCAAGGGGATCGCTGTGCGAGCCAGGTGCTGGGAAAGGCTGGCCAGGCATTGGGCATGTGTGCCGTGCTCGCGGCGCAGAGGGTCCAGGCGTCTGGGCGCGTGGAGGACGCGAATCCGGCGATTGCATTCACGGGAGGCGTTTTGCGGTACATCCTGCCGGTAAGAGAAGCCATGGGTGCGACGATCGCGCGCGAGATGCCGCAGGCGCGAGTCCAGACAGAGCCTGTAGACTCGCTGCGAGGAGCGCTCTGGCGTGCCCGCCAGTATTCAAAGGGCGCTTCCGTTAAAAGCGCGAGATGGATTGTCTAGCCACTGAATGATTCGCCGTTCAGCAGCGTGGCGATCACATTTCCCGCGGGTGAGAGCACGGTGATATTGGCTGGGCGGCCGGGGGCGAGCTCTCCATATTCGTCGGCACACCCCACCAGTTTCGCCGGGTTGGCGGAAGCATATCGGACTGCCGCACCGCGGGGAGCACCAGTGAATTCGGCGAAATTGCGCACCGCCCGGTCCATGGTCAAAACGCTGCCCGCAAGTTTCCCTTCATACATGCAGCGCCCATTCGCCACTGTTACCTCCAGATCGCCGAGCTTGTACACTCCCTCGGGCATTCCCGTGGCACTCATCGCATCCGTGATCAGGATGCCGTGATCCATTCCTTTCGCACGATAAAACAGGCGTACCAGCAATGGGTCGACATGAATGCCATCACAGATCAGTTCGGCGAAAAGATCGGACCGATCGAGCACCACTCCCAGTAATCCGGGATCACGATGATCGAGCGCGCGCATGGCATTGAAGGTGTGAGTCGCGCTGCCTGCGCCGACCCCAATGGCTGCGGTAGCCTCCTGGGCACTCGCGTTGCTGTGCCCGAGGCTCACACGAATCCCGAGCCGCAGGGCCTCCTCTATGAACTCGATCGCTCCGGGTAACTCCGGCGCGACCGTCATCAGGATGATGTGTCCTCCGGCGGCTTGCCAGAACCGCTGCAGCAGTTCGATCGAGGGCTTCTCCAGATATTCCGGCGGATGCACCCCGCGTTTTTTGTGTGAGAGAAAGGGTCCTTCCAAATGGATGCCAAGAGGACGGGCACTGCGAAGGCTGCTGCCCATGCGCTGCATCCGCTCGATCTGCCGCGCGATACCCTCGAGCGAGCGCAGCGTCTGATCGACGGGAGCTGTCATGGTTGTCGGCAGATACGCACCGACGCCATGGCTTGCGAGGAAATGTCCGACGGCATCGAACGCCTGTTCTGTGCCATCCATCACGTCATAGCCGATAGCTCCGTGGGTATGAATGTCGACGTATGCAGGCACGAGCACTGCATCGGAGAAGTCGAGATGGCCAGCGTTCTCCGGCGCTTCCAGGGCGCCGCGAGATTCAATGCTGACAATGCGACCATCTTCAATGGTGACCTGGGGCTGGTCGATTTCTGTAAGCGGTGTCAGCAGACTTGCTGCCGTAAGCACAGTGCACACATTCCCGTCCGTTCGATTTGGATTTTATCGGCCGATCAAATTACCGGAGCAGCCAGGTGGCTTGCGGCGATGCCGCTTTTTCATTACGGATACCGCAAAGAAATTCGTCGTCTTTATACAAGATAACAAGTCTCGCAAACCGCATTTTGGTTCGCGCACATGTTGGTGGTCCCGCAACGGGCGAAGAGGTATTCGCGTCGTTCATGACAGTCTGAGCAACTTGGACGCGAGTTGCGCCCATCTAGTGAAATGTAACGACTTTCCTGCCTGACCGAACCGATTCGAGGGGATTCGGCAGGCACTGCGGCCGGCAGATCGGGAGCGCAATTGCTTCGCCAAAGGGCGAGATCACTTGCAAATTGCAAAGTGATCTCCACTCTCTCGACAAGTTCCTGGGACGAAGAGCGGGGTTCTCGATACCGTCGAGTCACCTACAACGGCTGCTTGCTCAAGACCCCGTCCGTCAATAGATCGTTTTACGTGGTTTTTTCGGAGGCAATATGCAAAATCCCCTTTCCCCTAAGATTTTTCTTAATCCCCAATTTTGCGACTTCCAATACCCCCTATTCAAACGCGCCTGTCTGCGGTCCTCCGCACTCCTTTTGGTGCTCATCAGTACGACGGTCGCACGGGCGCAGTTTCGCGCGTCCATCCAGGGAACGGTGACGGACCCGACCGGCGCGGTCATCCCGGGTGCCACCGTCACATTGACCGACACCAGCACCAATCACACCTTCACCGCGACCAGCTCCGGCGCAGGTGTTTACACTCTCAACGCGCTGCCGCCTGACGTCTTCAATATGACCGTGACCGCCACCGGATTCAAAACCAAGACCCTGAACGATATCCACGTCACCCCGGAACAGGCCAATGCCGTCAACGTCACCCTGAACCTCGGACAAACAGCGCAGACCGTCACCGTCAACGGTGCCCAGGCACAACTTCTCGACACCGAGACCGCGACCCTGAGCGGCACGGTCGACAGCAACCAGATTCAGCATTTGCCGTCGTTCAATCGCGACGTTTTCCAACTGGCGCAGCTGGCGCCGGGCGTTTTCGGCGATGCCTCGCAGGGCCAGGCCGGTGGCACCTTCAACCTGCCGGGAAACGCGGGTCCCGGCGGTTCGGCGGGCTCGGCCGCCGGAATATTCCAGACGGAAAATCAAGTGCAGGTGCAGGCCATCGGAGGACAGACTGACCAGAATGGGATTTCCGTCGACGGCATCAGCACGGTCAGCGCGGTCTGGGGCGGCGCATCGGTCATCACGCCCAGCGAGGATTCGGTGCAGAACGTCACCATTGTTTCCAACAGCTATGACGCGGAGAACGGGCGTTTCAGCGGCGCGCAGATTCAGGTGATCTCGAAGTCCGGAACCAATCACGTGCATGGCAGCGCCTTCTTCAAGGCATCGCGGCCCGGTCTGAATGCGTATCAGCGATTCAACGGTTTTGTATCCGGCATTACCCCCACGAGCACGCCGGCGCAAAAAGGCGTAAACCGGGACGAGGACCGCACGAACAATTACGGCGGCAGCCTTGGCGGCCCGATCTGGAAGAACAAGATTTTTGCATTTTTCAATTATGAAACCAGTCCGCTGGCGGGCTCGATCACCTCGCAGGAATGGTTCGAGACGCCGCAGTTCGATTCTTCGGCAGCTCCCACCGGCAGCATTGCGGCGAAATATCTGGCGTACCCGGGGGAAAAGCCGGCCACCAATGCTCTGGTCGCTCAATCCTGCTCGCAGATTGGCCTGGTGGAAAAGGTGAACTGCAAGACGACACCCCAGGGGCTGGACGTTGGTTCGCCGATAAAGACTGGACTCCACATGCAGGACCTGACCTACGGCAACAACTCCGGCACACCCGGTGTAGGGGGCGGCCTCGATGGCGTGCCCGATCTCGCGCTCTACAACGTGGTGAACCCCACCACAATTTCGCAAGCGCAGTACAACGGTCGCCTTGATGGGTATGCAACGCAAAAGGACCACCTGACGTTCGCCATTTACTGGGTTCCGATCACCAAGACGAACTACCAGGGTCCAAATCGTTCCGCCAATTTCTGGCATCATTCGCAGGTCAACGATGCGTTTTCCGGAATCTGGAACCATGTATTCTCGGCGACGCTGCTGAACCAGGCGCGCGCGAACGCCGCCGGATACCGGTGGAATGAACTCACTTCCAATCCGCAGGCGCCGTTCGGACTTCCCCCGGATAACGTCACCGGATACAACCTGAACGGTGGATTTCAGTCCTTCGGACCGACGGGCCCCGCCAACCTCAACCAGTGGACATACGACTACAACGATATTCTGACCAAAACACTAAGCAGTCAGAACATCAAAGTGGGCGGCGAGCTGACCCGTCTTTATTACCTGAACAATCCCCTCAGCGCAGCGCAGCCGAATTTTTTCTTCAACAATTTATGGGACTTCGCCAATGATGCCCCGGCGAAGGAGACGGGGCAGTTCAATGCCGCCACCGGCATTCCTTTCGCCAATCGGCAGGATGATCGCATCAACATATGGGCGGCTTTTATTCAGGACGATTACAAGGTTCGTCCGAACCTGACTGTGAATTTGGGCCTGCGATGGTCTTACTTCGGGGGAATGTACGACAAACAGAACGATCTCGATGTGCTGCGTTTCGGGTCCGGGGCGAATACCCTGTCGGGGCTGAACATCCGCGTGGGAGGAAATCTCTACACGCCGCAGAAGACCAACTTCGGCCCGCAGGTTGGCTTCTCCTGGCAGCCCGAATCATTGAATGGGAAAGGCGTGGTGCGCGGCGGCTTCGGCATCAACTACAACCAGAACGAAATCGCCATCGTCTCCAATGGCGTCGGCAATCCGCCGAATGCCGTATCCGGGAACTTTGTCTGCCCGTATCCCTACACCGCGAATCCTACGTGCGCGGGGAATGGAATCCTATACCAGACATCTGGAAATACCAATTCCATTTTCGGATATGCGCCCAATCCCGCGGCCATCACAAAGTTCGGTTCCGACAATCTGCCGATCAACTATGGAACCGGGATCTTTGTCGCCGGATTTCCGTCCAACCCGAAGACGATCGCCACCTATCACTACTCGCTGGAAATGGAATATCAACTGCCATTTGAATCCGTGTTCACGATTGGGTATCAGGGCAACCAAACGCGGCACCTGCTGACGCAATTGAACTACAACATCGTCGCGCTGGCTCAGGGCGTGGCTCTCAATCCGAAAGCAAATTTCATCGACTATTATCCCAACACGGCCACGGCGAACTATAACGCGTTAATCACCACATTACGGCATAGTTTCGCGCACGGCTTTCAGGCTCAGGCACAGTACACCTGGGCCAAGACCATGGATGAAAATTCCAGCCCATATGAAGAAGACCCGTACCCATATAATCCCCACGCAGCCTACGGACGGGCGGATTACAACGTGCAGAATGCCTTCAAGCTATTCGGCCTATGGCAGCCGGTATTTTTCCACGGTTCGCATAGCTGGGCGGAGAAAGTAATTGGAGGATGGTCGCTCGGCGGTATCTTCAACGTGCACAGCGGCTTTCCATTCAACCCCGTCTACAACACCACCGGCCCCTACTATCAGGGCAGTGGTTATGGAGCGCTTCGTCCGGCGAAGTACCTGGGCGGCGCAGGATCGCGGACTAACAATTCCGTTTTTATGGGAGCCACCAACCCGAACTACGGGGGCGATGCGACCAGATATTTCGCGGCCCCCGTATACGTGCAGGGACCAACTTTCCCCGCAACCGCACCTCCGCCTGTTCCGGGAATCCACCGCAATAGCTTGACCGGGCCGCGCTACCAGGATTTCGACGCGACCTTAACGAAGTCCTTTGGATTACCGAATAATCGGGTGCTGGGCAACAACGCCGTATTTGAAGTCCGCGCCGATGCCTATAACCTGTTCAACAAGATCAACCTGAACGGTGGCGCGATGGATAACCTCATCGGGTCGGCGGCGCCGGACGGAACCATTACATCGGTCAACTCACATTTCGGCGTGCCGTACGGTGCGCTTGGTGGCAGGAGTGTCCAGCTACAGGCGCGTTTCAGCTTCTAACCAGGCCGGCAGTTTCTCTCTGTGGAAGGGTGCACATTGTGCGCCCTTCATTTTGTACCGAAGTTCTGGAGCCGATTCGTATGCCACAACGCAATCGCATTTCCGTCGCGGCGTCCATAATTGGCGTGTTGATTTTGGCAGTTCAGCGTAGTGATTACTCCAGCGCGGGCGCAGGAAACAATCACCATTGATGCCCATGCGCAGACAACGCCTTTCCCCCATTTCTGGGAGCAGATGTTCGGCTCGGGTCACGCCATTCTTGCGCTGCGCGAGAGTTACCGCGATGATCTTCGCGCCGTGAAAAAAGTGACCGATTTCCGCTATGTGCGCTTTCACGGGATTCTCGATGATGAAGTCGGCGTGTACACCGAGGACGAGCACTGCAACCCGGTCTACAACTTTTCCTACGTGGATCAGATTTATGATGGGCTGCTGAAAAACGGCGTGCGTCCAGTGGTGGAGATCAGCTTCATGCCGAAGAAGCTGGCGGCAAATCCGGACGACCTGCATACCTTCTGGTACAAGCCGAACGTTTCACCGCCTCGAAGCTGGGACGAGTGGGACGCGCTGATGACTCACTTCGCGCGGCACCTGGTGGATCGCTACGGAATCGCCGAGGTGTCGCAGTGGTACTTCGAAGTGTGGAATGAGCCCAACATCGACTTCTGGGGAGGCGTGCCGCGGCAGGAATCCTACTTTGAGCTCTATGAACACACCGCCCGAGATCTGAAGAATGTAAATTCTCGACTGCGAGTTGGCGGCCCGGCAACTGCCGCCGCGTCGTGGGTGCCTGCTTTCCTCGCTTTTGTGGCGAAGAATCACGTCCCTATCGATTTCGTTTCCACTCACGGATATGCCGATGACACGGTGGAGAATCTCTTCCACAATGACACTCCTGTCCCGATGGACGACCGGGTGTGCGCCGCGGTGGCGAAGGTGAGAGGGCAGATCGATGGCTCGGCGCTGCCCAAGCTGCCGCTGTTCTGGACGGAATGGAATGTGCAGGGGCAGGATGATTCGCGGGACACCGCTTTCGTCGGACCGGCGGTGGCGAATACGGTTCGGGAGTGTGATGGAAACGTCAATATGATGTCGTTCTGGACGTTCTCCGATGTGTTTGAGGAGGGCGGAGTCATCCCCAAACCGTTTATGGGCCAATTTGGGTTGCGTGCCAAGGGCGGCATCAATAAACCCAGCTATTACGATTTTGCTCTGCTGCACCAACTCGGGGATGCGCGAATCGCCAATCCTTCAAAGAATGTAATCGTTACGAAAACCCGGAACGGTGGCCTGGCAATCGCGGTATGGAACCTCGTCGATCCCGGCGAGCATGGCGCCGCCCGCACAGTGGAGTTGTTGTTTCACGGAGTACCCGAAGATGCGCATATCACCGTGCAGCGCGTGGATGAGAACCACAGCAGTGTGTTGAAAGATTATGCCGCGATGGGAAAGCCGATCGATCCGACACCAGCCCAGGTCGAACAGTTGAATCGGGAAACCGCGCTCGGTGCCCCGGAACAGTCGCAGCTGAAAGACGGAAAGCTGGAACTGACGCTGAGTCCGAATGCATTGGTGCTGGTCAAAGTAGCGGGCGCTGAATAATCATCCGCTGGCGCAGATGCGGCATATTTTCTCGCCGAATTTTTCCGCCTTGGCGCTGCCGATGCCGCTGACGGAGAGCAGCTCCTGGTGCGTTTTCGGTAGCCTTTCCGCGATGGCGCGAAGGGTTTTGTTTCCCAGCACGCAGAATGCGGGCACGCCGTGCTCTTTTGCTTCGGCCAGCCGCCAGGCTCGCAATTTTTCCTCCACGGCGGAGGCGCGGGGCGAAAGCGGAGCCGCCGCTGCCTGCATCTCCACTCCGGAGCTGGGCCTGGCCGGGCGGGATGTCGATTTTCCGTTCGATTTTGATCGCGCGGGCTTTGGTGTTTCGACAGAATCCGGCAGAAGGAATTCGAGCGATGCATCGGCTGCCATGTCGCGCGCCTCATCCGTCAGACTCACCCGGCGATAGGCGATGCTGCGGCCATCTTTTTCAAACGTGAGCTCTTCGATGCGAAGCAGGCCGACGCTGGCCAGAGCACGAAGCAGATTTTCGAAATCATCGCGCGAGATCTTCTTCGCGCGGAAACATTTCCTTGTGCAGCTTGCCGGTGGAACCCGCGGAGCTTTTCTTCAGCCCCAGGATGACGGCGCGGGCGGTTTTGATTTCGGTTTCTGTCGGAGGCCGGAACCGTTTGGCTACGCAGTCCTCCGGCGCGCAGATATCGCATTTTCGGCAGACTCGCCGCGCGTCCGCCGTGTCTCCGAAATGGCGGATCAAGCAAGCCATTCGGCATTGGCTTGTCTCCGCATATTGCGTGACGAGGTCGAGTTGCGATTGCCTCCGCTGCGCCTCGAGCGCATAGGAGTCCCGCCACTTCTGGTGACCCTGGACGGCATTCTCTTCGAAATCCAGTACGCCTCCGCCGTGAATCGCGAGTTTTTCAAGCGCTTTTTCAAACAGCTCGGAGTCCATCTTGAGCGTGCCGCGGACCTCCTCTTTATGAAGCGGCTGCGATCCCAAACGGCGATAGACGCGATCAAGGACGTCAGCAGGTGGATAGTCGCGCTCAAAGAAGAATTCATGCGTCTTGCGATCCGCATAAGAATAGAGCAGCACGGCACGGCTTGGCAGGCCATCGCGTCCGGCGCGGCCAATCTCCTGGTAATAAGCTTCGAGGCTCCCGGGCAGCGCAGTGTGAATGACGGTGCGGACATCGGCTTTGTCGATTCCCATTCCGAAGGCGACGGTCGCCACGACTGCCTGCAGACTCCCCTGCTGGAATTTGCGTTGCACCGCGTCTCGGTGCTGCGGATCGAGACCGGCATGGTAGGCGGCGGAGGGAAATTTCGCGGAAAGCTCCGCCGCCAGCATCTCGGCCTGCTTGCGTGTCGGCGCATACACAATCGCCGGACGCCGCGCCTCATCGCTCAGCAGGTTCGCGACAAACGCGAGCCGCAAGGATGGCGCCATTTCCACGACCTCGATGGCCAGATTTTCACGGCGGAATCCGTAGATGAACCTGGAAGCTTGCGTCATTCCCAACTGCGCGGCGATGTCGTCCTGTACCCGCGATGTAGCCGTCGCTGTGAGTGCGATGACGGGCGCCGGACGCAACGCCGGAAGAGAGTGGCCCAGCATGCGATAGTCCGGACGAAAATCATGGCCCCATTGGGAGATGCAGTGGGCCTCGTCGATGGCGATCAGGCTGGGTTTGCGCCGGGCCAGCATCTCGACGAAACCGGGGACCCGCAGCCGTTCCGGCGCGATGAAGAGGAATTGCAGAGCGCCCGACAGATAATCCGCGCAGGCCTGGCGGGAAACAGCGCGATCCAGTCCGGAGTGAATGCGCGCGACCGAGAACCCGAACGAGGCAAGCTTTGCCGCCTGGTCTTCCATTAAGGCGATCAGAGGACTGATGACCAGGGTGGTGCCTCCGCGGGCGATCCCCGGCAGCTGATAGCACAGGGATTTCCCCGCGCCGGTTGGCATCACCAGCAGAACGTCTTTTCCTTCGATAGCCGCGCGGCAGACTGCTTCCTGATTAGCACGAAAAGAGGAAAAACCGAATGCCCGCTGAAGCAGCTGAACAAGTGTTTCGCTGGATGGAGAGGAATTCTGTGCCACAGGGAAAAATACTCATTCGCAAAACATATCTAACCGAATTTAATGTTTTCGGTTGATGGATGATTCCACGGTTTTTCGCAAATTATTCTTTTGCAGTGTGGTATGTGTGGACCACAAAACCGAGGGTGAGATACAACATTGTGGGACTGAGATATTTCTCGCCGCTTTTGTTGTTCTTTGTTCAGATGGAGGCCTGATTCCATTGTAGCGGCTGGCGCCAAGACCACGACAGATGGGCCGCAGAAACTGCCTCCTCCAAATATGATTCCCGAATATAGAGCAGGCCGAAATCCGCTGGCTCTGCTGGCATGTTCGTGCGTGAGAGAAGACAGATCCCTCCACTCCGCTGCGGTCGGGTGCGGCGAAAAATCCAGAGCGATGGGCAGGAGCTTTCGGACTTGCTTATGCAAGCGCGCCGACAGCGGTCTGCAGGTGGCGGGCTCGGCGCTCCTCTTCATGCTGCTCCCGATACCAGGCGACAGTGCGCCGCAGTCCCTCGCGAAAATCTACTTTCGGGTCATAGCCCAGCGCTTCTCGCGCTGCTGAAATATCCGCGTAGGAATGCTGAATGTCGCCCTCACGCGGCGGCCCATACTGCGGAGGATTCTCGTAGCCGGTCAACTCAGCCAGCAACTGATAGGTTTCATTCAGGGTGTGCGACTCTCCATAGGCGCAGTTGAAAACGCGACCCGCAACTTTTTCCGCCGGTGCGGTGGCCGCGTTCAGATTTGCCTGCACAACATTTTCAATGTAGGTGAAGTCGCGGCTCTGGGTGCCATCGCCGTTGATGGTGGGCTGCTCGCCGGCCAGCATCATGCGGGTGAACTTCGCCATGACGCCGCTGTAGGGCGAGTCCGGAGTCTGTCTTGGACCAAAGATATTGAAGTAGCGCAGCGCAACCGTCTCCAATCCATATACCTCGTAATAGCTGCGAAGGTACAGTTCGCCCACCAGCTTCTGCACGGCGTAGGGTGACAAGGGGCCGGGCAGCATCGATTCTCGCTGTGGCAGCGGATTTCGGTTTCCATAGGCCGAGGAGGAGGCCGCGTAGACGACGCGTTTCACGCCGGCATGGCGAGCGCCTTCGAGCAGGTTGAACGTGCCATCGATATTGGCGGTATGGCTGGTACGCGGGTCTTTGACGGAAAGCGGCACCGAAGGAAGCGCGCCTTGATGAAAGATAATGTCAACGTCCTCGCACGCTTTCGCAACTCCTTCGGAATCGCGGAGGTCCGTTTCTGTAAGTTCGATCGCGTCGCGCCACGGCGCCAGGTTCTCCCGCTTGCCTGTGGCAAAGTTATCGAGAGCGCGCACACTCTCTCCGCGCTCTACCAGCGCCTGGGTCAACCAAGACCCGATAAAACCGGCAGCTCCAGTAACTAGATACAGGGCCATATATCTCCTTCGCATGGGGATGCGGTGGGTTTCGCGGCCTGTGTTCCACCCAGGGGTCAATAATAGCAAGGGGAAGTTCGCGGCCCTATTAAATTCGGATCCGAATTCTGCCGAAGGTCACCTTCGTTGAGCTACGACAGTATGGCAGGCGGCGGGCGATCGGTTCCGCGGATTGACGTGCTGAATACCTGGCGCTATACTCCTCTCAATTTTTTCGGAGGTGAGAAACGCGTTTTAGAACGTTTCTGATCGCGGCCGTTGTATCGATGCTTCCGCTTGCCGCGGTCGCGGCGAAGACCCCCGGCACGGTCGCTTCGGTGGCGGAATGCCTGGCGAAACACTGGAAAAATAGCCTCGAAAAATAGCCGGGCGCCCCACATGGGTATGATAGTTATGGCAGGCGGCTGGGCGATCGCTGCCGGAATGCCTTGAGGGCAGACCGGGAGAGGAAAGTCCGAACTCCGCAGGGCAGTGTGCCGGATAACGTCCGGGACCGGAGCGTCAAGGCTCCAGGGACGGCAAGTGCCACAGAGAAGATACCGCCCGCGTCCGCGAGGGCCAGGGTAAGGGTGAAAAGGTGCGGTAAGAGCGCACCGCTCCGCCGGTAACGGCGGAGGCATGGTAAACCCCACACGGAGCAAGACCAAATAGGCGGGGAGTTCCCGGTAAAACAGGAACGCGTGCCGGCCCGGCGCGCCACAACCCGCGGGTAGGTCGCTACGAGCGCGCGCAGCAATGCGGCGCCTAGAGGAATGATCGTCCTCGACAGAATTCGGCTTACAGGCCGCCTGCCGGATTTCTAGCGATAGGAAAGAAACAGCGCGCGCGAAACAATCAGGATGCTACCGCCGATGGCGACCGCGTCTTCAATCAGCGCCACCGGGATATCGTGCCAGTGCAGCGTCTGGACGGTGCCTTTGCGCACCTCGTAACCGACGACCGCGCCCACGATTGCACCAATCAGACCGGCTGCCGCGGATGTTTGCCAGCTTGCTCCCCAAGCCTGTCCCGTTACCACGCCGCAAACCGCGCCAAAGATAACCCTGCCAACCAGGCCAGGTATTTTCAGACGGCTGGGCGTAAACGGCAGCTTATCCGCCACCAACTCCGCAACCGCAAGAATGGTCAGGACCACGATCGCAGGTGTTGTGTGCAGGAAATAAAGGGGGCTGCCGAGGATTCTTACATGGTGAAGATGGAGCGCCCAAACCAGCACCGTGACCGGGGTGAACGCACGAAGACCGGTGAGACCGCCGAGACATAATGCAACCAGAAGCACCGGCCATACGCTGTTCGACATGTCTACCTCGGCGGGAATTTCTGTTCGAACTGAATTGTAATTGGATGCGGGCGTTTTTGTAGAGGGTTGAACGGTGGCATCAAGACCAGACACAAAGGCGTCCGAACTTCACGAGGTTTTCGGTCGATAGAAGGTCTGTCTCCGCAGGAAGTGTTTACTAGCGGGCGGCTGCGCCCACCGGTTCCCGCAGCCATCCATAAAGCGGAAACTGCTCGGACATTTCGAGCACCTGGCAGCGAATCTTCGCCAGGCGCGCCGAATCTGTGCGATGTTCCAGGGCTTCGACAATCCAGCGGCCGATGATACGCATTTCGGCTTCTCGCATTCCGCGGGTGGTCAGGGCGGGCGTGCCTACGCGGATGCCGCTCGGCTTCATCGGCGGGTTGGTGTCGAACGGAATGGCGTTCTTGTTGACTGTAATGCCGGCCTCGCCGAGCGCTTTTTCGGCCTCGCTGCCGAACATGCCCTTGACGAACACATCGACCAGCATCAGATGCGTGTCGGTTCCGCCGGAGATTACGCGAAATCCTTCGGCCATCAGCGATTCGGCCAGGGCCTTGGCGTTGGCGACGATCTGGGCGGCGTAGATTTTGAAATCGGGCTGCAGCGCCTCCTTGAAAGCAACTGCCTTGGCCGCGATGATATGCACGAGCGGACCGCCCTGCTGCCCGGGGAAAACGCTGCGATCGACGCCGGCCGCTAAATCCTGCCGGCAAAGGATCAGGCCGGCGCGCGGACCGCGCAGCGTCTTGTGGGTGGTGGTGGTGACGATGTGCGCGTGCGGCACGGGCGAGGGATGCACGCCGCCGGCGACCAGGCCGGCGAAATGCGCCATGTCGATGACGAGGAATGCGCCGACCTTATCGGCAATCTGGCGCATGCGGGCAAAGTCGAAAGTACGCGGATAGGCGCTGCCGCCGCCGATGATCATCTTCGGCTTTTCGCGCTCGGCAATCTGCTCGAGCTCGTCGTAGTCGATGACTTCGGTATCGCGGCGCACGCCGTAGCTGACAACGCGATACAGCTTGCCGGAAAAATTCAGCTTGTGGCCATGGGTGAGGTGGCCGCCGTGCGCCAGATCAAGGCCGAGGATGGTGTCGCCCGGCTGGATGATCGACATGTACGCGGCGGCGTTTGCCTGCGAGCCGGAGTGCGGCTGCACGTTGGCGTGTTCGGCGCCGAAGAGCTGCCTGGCGCGATCGCGCGCCAGCGATTCGACGACGTCGGCATACTCGCAACCGCCGTAGTAGCGCTTGCCCGGATAGCCCTCGGCATATTTGTTGGTAAAAACTGTGCCCGCGGCTTCGAGGACCGCCTCGCTGACAAAATTTTCCGAGGCAATCATCTCCAGGCCTTCGTGCTGGCGCTGGATTTCATGCTGCACGGCGGCGTAAATTTCCGGGTCCGCTTGGGAGAGTGGCAGGCGCATAGGATCAATCGTCATACGCAGATTTTATCGTAGTCATTTCGCGAGAGTCGATATGGCATCGCATCCCTGGACCCTTTGTTGAGTTCACGATGGCGGTTTTCGGATTGTGCTACAATGTAGCCCATGAAGAATCGTAGGACGGCAAATACAGTAGTGCGGGCAAGAATCAATGAGAAAAGTTGAAAGATCAGCTGCGGCTATGCCGGAGTCGATGGGGCTAACCGTGTCGGATGTTTCCAGCTGTTCTGGTTTAGTGTCGCCGCGGAAATTACGCTTCCTTTTGAGATTCATTCGCCGAACGCGGAGACTGCTTCCGCTATGAAGGCGGGAATACGAGGCGAGGTCATGAGATTCAAGAGCATGGATGAATTGCTGGCGGACTTGAATGCGGACCGATTGAGCGGACCTCCGCTTTCAAGAGGGACTACAAACGGATAAAAGGTGACGCCCGGCACAGGAATATCGAAACACTGCTTGGGAGCGTTCTAAGATCATTGGCGGTCGATGAACCATTGACGGCAAGACATTTCGACCATTTTTTGGCGGGCGATTGGAAAGACCATCGCGAATGTCATCTCAAGCCCGATCTTCTGTTGATTTATGCAAAGCCGGATGCTGACACGCTGCGTTTGGTCAGGCTCGGGTCCCACAGCGATCTCTTCTAAGGTAACGGCAAGCCAATGGACTGATACTGAGCCATCAGCTCGCGGAGGATGTCTTCATTCTTGCGCTCGACCATGCCCGGTATGCGGAAAAGATCGATGAGCATCCAGAGGCCGAATCCTCCGAAGGTCAGCCAGTAGATTATTTGAGTTCCGATCCGGCCGAGGTAGAGATAGTGGAAGCCGAAAAAGAACCAGAGGATGTAGGCGAGCAGAATGGATTTTTTGCGGAGTTCGTAATCCCGCCAGACCAGGGATTGCGTGTTGGCGGGGAGAGACTGGAAGACGGGCTGCAGGAGGGCGGGAATGGGCATAATTGATGTCGGACTTTTTGGGAAAAGATTCCGCTTATCAAGAGTACGCAGCCGGGCAGTTTGCGGTTCCACGGAAAAGTTGATTTGAGATAAGCCAACGATGGCTTTTGCGGTCTAGCCGTTCGGCCGTGTTTCGCTCGACCGGTCGGAAGCTATCCCGCGCCTCGATGATGCCGGCCGAAACGGATGTCCTGGCTTGCGCCTGAACACCCGTTCCCTTCAAGGTTCGGCCAGTCGCGAGAAGACAACGTCTGGTTTACCTCCAGTGGCCGGGTACCCAGACGTATCCCCGTCGGCGGTGGCGCCAGTGGCCCGGTATCCAACGTGCATACGGGTGCGGTGGAGCCACATACATGCCTGGCACCCAGACGTAACGGACTCCGTCCCAGCGGTAATATCCGGTCTGCCATACCCACCCGCGATGAACAGGTGCAGGGACGACTTCCCGCGGAGGTGGGGGAGGCGGACCAATGTGGACATATATCTGGGCAGAGGCCATAAGGCTCGACGCCAGTATGGCGGCAGATACGAAGACAAGAAGCCGTTTTTTCATCTTTCCTCCAAGTGTGATGTGAGAGCTTGCATGCGATCCGATAAGGGAAACTACAAACAGTGCCGGTGCAGCCTCTGATGCGCACACGCTGTTGGACACCGATGACCGCGGATTGTTGCGTCGTAGAATCATCTTCTGTATTTCTCTGGCATGCAGGGTCTAAATCTGATGTTTTGGGCATCTTAGCCGACGAGAATTACGAAAAAGATCAGCTGGATTCCAATCTTCCCGAGATACAAATAGTGGAAGCCGAAAAAGAACCAGAGGATGTAGGTGAGCAGGATTGACTTTTCGCAGTTCATAATCGCACCAGGCGAGGGATTGGGTGTTGGCGGGGAGAGACTGAAAACGGCTTGTAGCGAAGCGGGTATGACCATGCTTCTAAAGTCCATTCTATGTCAAACTGTCCCTAGATTCTATTGGACTCGGTATCCCGCTTCTAAAGATATCTATGCCTTGCGGAAATTCTTATGACAGAGCGCCTGCAGCATGATCAACAATTCGACGCGCAAGGCATCATTGAAAGTTTTGGGATGGTTCCGCATCCGGAGGGTGGGTGGTACGCAGAAACTTTTCGCGCTCCTTCCGGGCCCGGCAAGCGCTCAGCAGTTACTGCGATCTACTTTCTGCTCCAGCAAGGGCAGCGCTCTCACTGGCATACCGTAGATGCTTTTGAGATCTGGCTCTGGCACGCCGGCTCCGCTATCCGGCTTAGCCTCAGCCATGACGGGCAGCAAACCGAAACAGTATCGCTCGGTCCTGATATCGCCGCTGGCGAACGCCCACAGGCCATAGTCCCATTGGGTGTGTGGCAATCCGCTGAGAGTTTGGGCGCCTGGAGCCTGGTCTCTTGCGTTGTCGCTCCAGGTTTCGAATTTGCCGGCTTCAAAATGGCCCCGCCAAATTGGTCTCCGGGATCGGGCAAGAGATAGGCTGCTGGTACTCCCCCGAGATGACTCGAATCTTCAGCCGCATGTGTAAACCTCAGGGCTAAATACATCTCGCGGTTCGAGATTAATGATCTTCCGCTAGTGATTTGAATGCGTTATACACAAATGCCCCCAGGTACCAGCCATCGATATATTTGTAGGGAGTTTCTCCGGTTGTGTAGTGGCCGCAGGGTAGCACTTTGGCGTCGTAGTCCATGTGGCGTTTGGCAAATTCTCGCAGCACGTCTTCGGAGAATTCGCGCAGGAAGGTCAGATCGTACGGGGCGTAGATGACCCGCACGCGCTTTCTTGGCCAGGGTGGAGTGCGTTCGAGCGGCTGGCCATCCGCATTCGCACCGGCAAATTCGTCCATGTAACTCATGGGGCTGACGCCGCTCCACAGCATCCGCAGATCCTGCTGGCTGAGTCCTGCCTGCTCGCACGCGGCGCGGACGTGACGGGTGCTCTGGCCGGTCCACACCACGTCGCCCATCCACAGCGACGCGTGATTGAAGGCGTTGATCCGCAGGCGGGCATCGTGCGCGCTGGCGATAAATGCATAGCAGGAGCCGAGGCTGGTGCCGAGCACGCCGAACTGCTCGTATCCCTGGAGCTCGAGCCAGTCGAGGCAACAACGGACATCGATCACCGCCTGGCGGCACGCGGTAATGGTGCGGCCGATGTTCGAGCTGATGGCGTAGTCCGAACGCTCGAGCTCCGCCGGGCGACGCACATCGTGAAACGGCTTCGACAGCCGGAGCGCCGACACGCCGAAGCGGTTGAAGATACGGCAGAGCGCGTTGTGGCTGAAAGCGTCGGCGTTCCACTGCGGCATCACGATGATGGCCTGCTTTGGCTTGCCTGCCTGCTTGTTTGCCGAGGCGGGATACCAGCGGGCGTTCACCTGGTCGTTTTCCGGGTAGCGCGTGCGCACGGGCGATGTGAAGCGGAGAAACTGCGCCTTCGGCATTTTGCCGGCAGCGATCCGCTGCTTCACCCGCGCGTCGTGGCGTAAGGTTTCGGGACGCACGTTCGTCGGATAGAGTTGCGGATGACGATCTTCGAGCCGAAAATCCGCCGGCGTTGTGTAGCCGTAGAACTGCTCGTGGCCGGCGATGATGCTTTGATTGACGGTCAGCATTGCCGCCTGGAGCTGCGCCGGATCGGCGCTGGCGATTGCCCCGGCGACCGGCAGATTACGTTCGGCGATCCAGTCTTCCAGCCAGTCGAAGCCCCACTCCAGCGGGCGAACGACGCGGTTCGTATCGCGCGTGGTCAGCCTGGTTTCCCATGCATACATCCATCGTCCATACAGCTGTTTGAGCATTCCTTCCATGCTAGCAGCCCCCCCCCCAGAGGATAATTTCTAAGGCGGAAGGTTTTGGCTTGCCCAGGCGGACGTTGAACCCAACAATCGGGCCCCAGACATTGATGCCGAAATCCTCATACTTCGGTTGAGACAAGAAGGCGTTGGATATGTGCATATAGGTGGCTCCGGCCTCAAAGCTGTACCGGGGATTGAAATCGTAGCGCACCCCGCTGCCCATCATGTAAGTGAAGGTCAGATCCTGTCCCTGGGCATATTCGACCCCGTGAGGCCCCTTGGCGTCGATATTCCCGATGCCGCCCCGCATCTCGTAGTAAGGCACAATCCTCCAATTCGGCGGGATAAAGTTGCGCCGGATGCCGAAGTCGAATGCCGGGTAGCGGGTCTCAGGTCCTCTTGGAATCGCGGTAAAGGACCCGCTGAAGGTAAAGTCCGTACTTCCGCGCAGGAAGGACGGACCATGAATGCCGTCCACCTGCCAGCGGAGCGAGGCAATGTTCGGCACCAGAGTGTATTTGAGCGGCCATGTCGTGTAGGCGCTGTGCAGGAAGACGTCGAAGATAAGAGGAATGTTGAGGGGGAGCCAGCCCACTTCATAGGAAAATTCGAGCTTGTTCCTGTAGAAGATGGCCCGGTTGAAATCAGCGGGCCTGGATTTTCTGACGAGCTGGATTGGAGGCTGGCTTGTTGAATTCTGGCCAAGGATGGAAGGGGCGAGAGATGCCAACACAAGCGCAAGCAACACCAGACTATTTGCGCGCAACCCTCGTCCCCCGTTAAAAGCCATTTGATTCGTTACGCGTGAGCAGGGCAACTATGCCGATGCCTCGGACGAATTGCATGTAAATTCCAGCGTCTACTACCACACAATAGATATTATGATGCGGTGGATTCTCCAGTCGATGCGTCGAAACAGTCACTGCCAGTTCATTTGCAGGCGAGGCGCGGCACGCGGGCGCCCACGGCGCACAGGATCTCGTAGGGGATAGTTTCCGGCCCAGCGGGCGTGATCCTCGGCCGTAATGCGCGCGCCGTTCTGCTCGCCGAAGATCGCGACTTCATCCCCCACGGCCGCGTGTGGCACGGCGGTCACATCAATGACGGTCAGATCCATCGAGATACGTCCGACGATCGGCGCGGCCTGTCCGTGGACCAGCACGTGTCCGCGATTCGACAACTTGCGGTTCAGACCATCCGCATAGCCGACCGGCAGCAACCCCAGTCGCATTCTGCCCGGAGCGATGAATGTGCCGTTATAGCCAATCTGTGCGCCCGCTTCGACGGTCCGCAGCGAAGCGATAACGGTTTTCCACGCCATAACCGGCTCGAGTTGGACAGGTATCTCGGCAGCCCCTTCGCCGCAAAACGGCAGCGCATATCCGTAGAGCGCCAGGCCAGGGCGAAACAAGAATCCGGCACCTACGGTTTTTGCCAGCGCCACCAGCGGTTCTATCTGCCGCTGGGCCAGCAGCGTGGCGGAGTTGCCGGCATGAATCCACTGCGGGCGAAAACCGGCGGCAGCGACTTGTACGATCGCCTGCTCAAAGCGCGCCGTCTGCTGCGAATTCCGCTCAGCATCGAGAACTTCCGGCGAGGCGTAGTGGGTGAAGACAGCCTCCAGCCGCACCGCCGGGATGGCGTGCAGGCGCTCGAGAATCGCGCGCAGCTCCGGTGCGGTAGAGCTTACGCCCTGGCGCGACATTCCGGTGTCGATCTCAAGATGAATGGGGATGCTGGCTGCGGGCAGGGAGCGGCGATTCGCCAATTCAGCGAGAACTTCCAGATGCGCGCGATCCCATACCGTGGGCGTCAAACGGGAGTCGAACACGACTGCGGCATCGCTCGTCTCGAGGCCGGTCATAATCAGGATGCGATGCTCCGGACAGAGCCGGCGAACGGCGACGCCTTCCTGAGCGGAAGTCACGCCCAGCCATGTTGCGCCAGCCTCAACCAGCCAGGGCGCACAGAGGGAAACGCCGTGTCCGTAGGCGTCGGCCTTGACAACTGCCAGCAGATCGCTGCCGCTCCGCCGGGCCAGCGCACGCAGCCGCCGAAAATTTCCCGTCAACCGCGAGCGAGATATCTCTGCTCTAGTAGTTGGGAATGGCGGCATCGTCGCCCTTGTAGGGATTTTCAAAACGGGTGAACTCCGGCAGATACATCAACGGCACCGATCCGGTGGGGCCATTGCGCTGCTTGGCAATGATGATCTCCGCCTTATTCTTGTCTTCGTCGTTCTCTTCGTCGCGGTTGTAGTAGCTTTCGCGATGGATGAACGCCACCACGTCCGCATCCTGCTCGATGGAGCCGGACTCGCGCAGATCGGAGAGCATCGGTTTTTTGTCGCCACCACGCTGCTCACTGGCGCGGCTCAGTTGCGAGAGCGCAATCACCGGAACGCGCAATTCCTTCGCCAGGGCTTTCAGGCCGCGGGAGACCGCCGATACTTCCTGCGTTCTGTTTTCAAAGCGTTTGCTGTTCGGCCCCATGCCGCTGGCGCTCATCAGCTGCAGATAATCGACGACGATAAGATCGAGTCCCTTGTTCTGCTGGTGCAGGCGGCGGGCCTTGGCCCGCATCTCGGCGAGCGAGATTCCCGGCGTGTCGTCGATGAAGAGTTTCGCCTCGGCCAGCCGCTCCAGCCCGATGGTCAGCTTGTCGCGATCATCGCGGGTCAGAAAACCAGTTTGGATGTGCCGCATGTTTACCATGGATTGCGAGGCCAGCATGCGCCGCAGCAAGGCTTCCTTCGACATTTCGAGCGAAAACACGCCGACAATCTTGCCATCCTGCACGGCGGCGTTCTCGGCAATGTTGATTGCCCATGCTGTTTTTCCCATAGAAGGCCGGGCCGCGATAATGATCAACTCGGAGGGTTGGAGGCCGCTGGTCATGCGGTCGAATTCGATGTAATGCGTGGCCAGGCCGGTGACTTCGCGGCCCTCTTTATATAAATTGTCGATCGAACCGAAGGAGCCACGGACGATTTCCGGAATGCTGGCGAAACCCTGGCCGATGCCCCGCTCGGAGACCTCGAGGAGCGCTGCTTCGGTCGCATTCAGGACCTCGAGCGCATCCTCGCTCTGATCGGCCGCACGCGCCTGCGCCTCGGAGCAGATGCCCATCAGCTGCCGCAGGATCGACTTGTCCTTGACGATGCGGACGTAATCTTCAATGCTGAGGCGGCGCGGCAGATTTTCCGTCAAGCTGAAGAGATAGGCGCGGTTGCCGATCGACTCCAGCTCTTTCTGGCGGTCGAGCTCTTCGCTGAGGGTAATGATATCGACGGCGTGGTTGGCGTCGATCAAGTCGCCCATACGGGCAAAAATCCTGCG
The DNA here is from genome assembly GCA_963823595.1 of uncultured Acidobacteriota bacterium. Lineage (GTDB taxonomy): Bacteria > Acidobacteriota > Terriglobia > Terriglobales > Acidobacteriaceae > JAKAAZ01. The sequence continues at coordinate 58,996 of CAWGME010000026.1, read as the reverse complement.
GTGCGAATCGAGCGAAAAATCGTCGGCAATCAGCCGCTCCGCCGCTTCGCTATGGGCGGCGTTGTCGAGCAGGATGGCGCCGAGAATGGTGCGCTCCGCTTCGACGCTCGCGGGCAGTCCGTGTTCGAGGGAAATTTGAGATGCAGTGGCCACTGCTTATGAGTGTAGCTTCGCCGATGAACAAAAAAGATACGTGAATATCCGGTCGGATGAGTGGAAAACGGCAATTTACGGATATGAACGCTTCGGCTGCTGGAAATTCGCACCCACGCTATCATATATAGAAGCGCTTAGCACCATGGCTGTGAGCCTTGCGCCTTCCCCCGGCGTTCTGTAAGCCATTGCGCGGTCCGCGGCAGAATCCAGCACAACCGCCCGCCATTCGGACCGGAAATTCACCGTTTCAGAGGAGTTCTCGATTGACGAAGTCTCGTTTTCGATCTTATTGCGGCCGCCTTGTGTGTTGCTCTGTTCTGCTGATATTTGCGCTCCTATTCGCCTCCGCTTCGCGCGCCCAGACGGCGCTGAATTCCGGGCAGGCTGACTCCGCATCTCCTATGTCCCAGCAGATCGCAGATCTCCAGAAGGTCATCGACCGATGGGATGACGCCATCAATCAGCACGACCAATACGCGCTGGAACTGGTGCTTGCTCCTCAGTTCATTGCCATTTCCGACTCCGGCCAGGTGGAGGACCGCGATCAGGTGGTCTCGCAAATGGTCATGAAAGATGCGCCCCGTTACACTCTCGCCCAGAAGGTGACCAGCGTCCGGGTTGTCGGAGATGTTGCGGTAGTCAACGGTACTTATGACCGCGTCTATCAAGGCAGCCGACTCAGCCGCACCAAGCAAAGGAATGAGAAAGGCGTGTTCAGCCAGGTGTACATCCGGGCGCGCAACAGTTGGGAGTGCATCAATTCCCAGCGCACTCTTATCGAGGGAACGGCAACCAGTGGCAGCAAGAAGAAATCGAAAGATGAATCGGACCAAAAGCAGCTGAACCACGACCTCGGGTTCCACTTCCCCGGCATGCACCATTCCAGCAATGCAGGATCGCAACCGCAGTAATCGGGAGGGTATAGACCGCCTTTCCAGGTGCTACAAGTGATGCCGTAATTGCCGATTGAAGCGAACATTTTTTACTTGCGGAGATGCGCGTAATACAAATACAGAGGTCCTTCGCTGCGCTCAGGATGACAATTTTTTGGGGACCTGCCTCAGAGCAACAAAAACAGCCTTAGGCGACGGTTGTGCCTGACTGATTGCGCGCTTGAATCTCGATGTAGATGTTGATCAGCGACAAAGCCGCGGGTGTCACTCCGGGAATGCGGCTGGCGTGCCCGATCGTCGCCGGACGAACACGCAGCAGCTTTTCCTGCATCTCGCGGGAAAGTCCACTGACGGCGCCGTAGTCGAACCACGTTGGAATGGTGCGATGCTCGGCGCTCTTCATCCGCTCAATCGACTTCCTCTGCTGATCGAGATACCCGGCGTACTTGATTTCCGTCTCCACGGCCTTCAGTTCATTGCGCAGATGCACGGGCAGCGGACCTGCAGCGATAGCATTGCGGATCGTGTTCAGGATTTCCCCACCGTCGTTCGCGAGCATATCCGGCAATAGGGGCATCAGCGATTCGATCGTTACCTCCGGCCGCTTCATCAGCTGCGCATAAGTTTGACCGGATACACCGTTCAATTTTGCGCCCAGTTCCGGCGATGCTGCGGCCAGCCGCTCCGGATCGGGCTTCTGGGTGGTCAGCATTTTTGCAAACGCCTGCATGCGCGCCTGCTTGGTCTCGAATGCGGCCCATGCGGCATCATCGATCAGCCCAAGCCTGCGGCCATAGGGAGTCAGCCGCCGGTCGGCGTTATCGATGCGCAGGTGGAGGCGGAACTCCGCGCGCGAGGTGAACATACGGTATGGTTCGTTCGTGCCTTTGCTGATCAGGTCGTCAATCAGAATGCCGGTATAGGCTTCGCTGCGGTCGAGCGTGAACATCGGCTCGCCCTTTACATGGAGCGCCGCGTTGATCCCCGCCATCAACCCTTGGCAGGCAGCCTCTTCATAGCCGGAGGTTCCATTGATTTGGCCCGCGAGGTACAGGCCGGCGATGCTTTTTACCGCCAGCGAGCGGTCAAGTTCCGTCGCATCAATGGCGTCATATTCGATGGCATACCCGGGCCGCAGCATCTCCGCATTTTCGAGGCCCGGAATGGAGCGGAGAACCGCTGCCTGTACATCCATCGGCAGCGAAGTGGACATGCCATTGATATACACCTCGTGCGTGTTCAGCCCTTCCGGCTCCAAAAACAATTGGTGCTGCAGCTTCTCCGGAAAGCGAACCACTTTGTCTTCGATCGATGGGCAATAGCGCGGCCCGATGCCCTGAATCTGCCCGGAATACATCGGCGAGCGATGCACGTTTTCGCGAATGATGGCGAGTGTTTCCGGCGTTGTAAACGCAATATGACAGGGAACCTGCGGTCGCGTGATTGCCTCGGTTCGGAAGCTGAACGGCGTAGGCTCGACATCGCCGGGCTGCTCTTCAAATCGCGACCAGTCAATGGTCCGGCCGTCAATGCGTGGCGGCGTCCCCGTCTTGAGCCGGCAGTTGCGCAGCCCCAATCGCTTCAGCGACTCGCCCAGCAGCACTGCCGCGGGCTCGCCGCTACGTCCCGCGGGATAATTCTCTTCGCCGCAATGGATCAGTCCATTCAGAAATGTTCCCGTCGTGATGACGGTTGCAGGAGCGTACACAACGCGGCCATCGCGCAGCTTCACTCCGCGAACTACACGTTGCTGGCCGGCCTCTTCCAAAATCACATCGACGACTTCAGCCTGTTTGATGTAAAGATTCGGCTGCGATTCGAGCACTTCGCGCATCTTCACGCGGTACTGCTGCTTGTCGCACTGCGCGCGGGGCGACCACACCGCAGGTCCGCGAGAAGTATTCAGCAGGCGGAACTGAATACCGACTGCATCCGTGACCTGACCCATCACGCCGCCGAGCGCATCCACTTCGCGCACCAGGTGGCCTTTGGCGATGCCGCCCACCGCCGGATTGCACGACATCTGCGCGATCAGATCCAGGTTCAGGGCAAACAGAGCTGTACGCAACCCCATGCGTGCCCCGGCCATGGCCGCCTCGCAACCTGCATGCCCGGCTCCGACAATGATGAGATCGTATTGTTCCGTAAACGCCATCCAGCCTTGATTCTATCAATCCAATGTGCTCGATCTCAGTGCGCCGCTGCACATCTTCGAGGCGTTCTCTATCACGCCTGCTGTGTTTCATGGCGTCGGATTGAATAATCGATTCAAACATGTGCCGATCGAGAATCGGACAAGTTCTGCTTTGCTCGCGAGGTATTTTCTTCCGGATGTGACCTGATTTGGCCTATTAGATCGCGAAGGGATAGGTTTCAGGCAGCTCTTGCTGCTCCCGCGGAACCGTCTTCTCCAACGGGATCAGCGCGCGGGTACGGTCGATATGGATGATGGCATCGAACTGCTCCGCTAATCTCGCTTCAAAGTAATGGCTGAGCCTCTCCGTTTCGGGACGATAGATCACTCCGATGGCCCGCTCGAGCATCGGCGTGGAGAGCACCTTGCGCATTGGATCGCCTCGAAGAGAGAGAAAGAAATCCCCCAGAGATGTTTCGTGAAACAAGGCTTCGTAACTTCCCGCGAGGGCATGCCTCACAATCTTGCGCTCCGCCGGTTCATCCCAGTTGGAGGCAGCCGTTACCTCGCCGGAATAGGTTGTGAATCCAAGCAGGAAACTGCTGCCGCCGTACTTTTCGCGGACTAGCTGGCCAAGGTTCAGTTCTCCGCCGCGTCCCATATCCGTCGCCCGCGCATCTCCCAGATGCGAGTTATGTGCCCATACGATGATCTTCGATCCGGGCCCGAGATGCTCCAGCAGCCTATCCAGTGTCTCCGCCATGTGCCGGTCGCGCACATTCCATGAATTCATGCGGCCGCCGAACATGGTGCGATAGTATCGTTCCGCATCCCGTACCAGATGGGCGTTCTGCTCCGCGGAAAACAGTTCGGTTCTGGCGGAATGGCCATCGTGGGATGCAAGCTCGATCGGCCCGGCGCCGCAACTCCGTTAATTGCTCCGCGACGGCCTGCTCGCAGCTCTCCGTCATGCCATAGCCGGCGGCATATCCGTATGCCTGGGTATCTTCCCCGAACTGATCGAAACAGCTATAACGATAGCGCGCCCTGGCCGCGGCTGCGGGATCTATCTTGTCCAGATAGTGCAACACCGCCTGTGCCGAAGCGTACAGGCTATAAAGATCAAGCCCATAAAAGCCAACATTCCGATTGTGGCTGCGGTTATGGGTGCGCAGCCAGTCTGCGAATCCCACCACATCCATGTTGCGCCACATCCACGCAGGAAAGCGTCGAAAATCCGAGAGCGCCTGTTGCGCGTCAGCATCAGCGCCTTCGCCGCGCACGAAAAGATTCAGCCGATACGCATCGGGCCAGTCTGCCTCCGCGGCCACCGCGGAAAAGCCTCTTTCCTCGATCAGTCTGCGAGTGATCCGGGCGCGTTCCCGGTAAAAATCGTGCGTGCCGTGCGACGCCTCGCCGATCAACACGAGCCGCGCATCGCCAATGTCGCGCATTAGGACGTCATATTTGTCGAGATCATCGTTGAATGTGAGCGGGTGGGCAGCTCTGGCCACTTCTGAAACGAGATAAGCTTTGTTGGCGGGACACATGACAACCTTAGAAATTAGGATGGTTGAATCGCGCTTGACGTTGTCGGTGAGACAATCTACAGCCGCGCCTCCTTATCGAACAGCTTCACGCAATTTCCTGCTCCGGACGCGCCGCGACTTGGCTTTAGAATCGACATATGCCGACGCACTTTTCTCCGGAAGCGATCAAATTCCTGCGAGGCCTGGCGCGTAACAACAATCGGGACTGGTTCGATGCCCGCAAGGCGATTTACGAGCGCGAACTGAAAGCCCCCATGCTCGCGCTGATCGAGGAAATCAATGGCGAGCTGGTGGACTTCGCGCCGGAGCACATTCGCCCGGCGCAGAAATGCATGTTCCGCATCTATCGCGACACGCGCTTTTCGCCGGACAAAACGCCTTATAAAAAGCACATCTCCGCCTGGTTCGCGCGGCAAGGGCTGGAGAAGAAATCTGGCGGCGGTTTCTACTTCCATTTATCGGGGAAAGAGTTGATCGTCGCCGCCGGCGTCTATATGCCGGAGCGGGAGCAGCTGCTCGCCATCCGCAACCATCTGCTCGAACATCATGAGGAGTATCGGAAGATTTCCAACGCGCGCAAACTGAAGCGCATGATGGGAGAGTTCGACGGGCTGCGCCTCTCGCGGCCACCAAAAGGCTTTCCGAAAGATCACCCCGCCATCGACCTGATCGCCTGCCGGCAATGGGGAGTCTCGGCGACATTGCCTGCGGAGACAGCGCTGCAGCCGAATTTGCGCAAAGAAATCGTAAACCGCTTCCGCGCGGCCGCCCCGCTGGTCGAATTTCTGAACCGCCCGCTGGTCGCGCAAGCCGCCAGGCCGGCGGCGCTGATTGGCTTCTTTCTAGAACCGAAGCAGTGTTGGCGTAGTGAAAGAAAAACGCAGGTCCCTCGACTGCGTCATTGCTTTGCAATGACTTCGCTCGGGATGACACTTGCTTTTTTGGTCACAGCATTTCGGAAACCGCCATACATCGGCAGGCCGGTGTGGGTGAGTTTGGGCCGGGCTCGATCGCAAAATCGGACGGGCTAAAATGGCCATGTGCCGCATGCGTACAAGCTGAAGCAGCGCCTCGCGTTGGCTGTGCTGCCGCCTATCGGCGCAGCTTTGATTCGCCTGCTGGGTTCGACACTGAGGTATGAGGAGATTGGCGAGCCCGGCGCACACGCCGATGAAAATCCGCAAACGCGGGTCTACTGCATGTGGCATCGGTCCCTGCTTTCCGTCGCCTGGCACTTCCGCAAACGCAGGATTGCGATCCTGATCAGTCCGAGCTTTGACGGCGAGCTGATTGCGCAAACCATTCGCCGCGTGGGATACACGCCTGTCCGTGGATCAAGCTCGCGCGGCGGCGCGGCTGGATTGCTGGGAATGCAGCGCGTCCTCGATGCCGGGAACGAAGACCGCTGCAATTACGCCGCCTTTACCGCCGATGGTCCGCGCGGCCCGGTCTATCACGCAAAGGCGGGAGGGGCGAAGCTGGCGCAGCAGACAGGCGGTGGTGTCGGAGTTTTTTATGCGGCTCCGATGCGCGCCTGGGAGTTGCGTTCATGGGATCGGTTCCTGATCCCTAAACCATTTTCAAAGATCGTGATTGGCTGGCAGATGCCTATTCCGGTGCCATCGGAGACAGATGAAAGCTCGCTAGAAACTGCGCGCCGGGCAGTGGAGGGAGCTCTCGAGCGCGCCCGCCACGCAGTCGAAGAGCATATCGCTCGCCAAAATGGCAGGCCACTAAAATAAGACTTGTGCTGGTTCGCGATTTCGATTATTTTTTGCCGCCGGAGCGGATTGCGCAGCAGCCGCTTGAAGATCGCGCTGCCGCGCGCATGCTGGTGTTCGATCGCGGTACGGGAGTATTTGAGGACAGTTGGTTCCGCCGTTTTCCCGCCCTGCTGCGATCCGGCGATCTGCTGGTGCTGAACAACACCCGCGTGCTGCCTGCCAGGTTGTTTGCCCGCCGCGCCGGGGTGCATGCGCAGCCGGTCAGTCCTAGGAATCCATCTGCGCGGGAATTTCTGAAAGGCCGTGTAGAAGTCCTGCTGACCGCGCAGCACGCGCCCTTTGAATGGAGCGCGCTGGTGCGCCCCGGGCGCAAGCTGTCCGTGGGCGAGGAATTGTATTTTTATGCTGGGGAGTACTCCGGCGGCTCGGAATCATCGACGCCGCTGCTGACGGCGGAAATCGTCGGGCGCGGGGAGTTCGGGGAACGTCGCCTCAGATTTGCCCCGGTGCTGGATTTTTATTCCGCCCTAGACAAGCTCGGACACATGCCGTTGCCCCCGTACATCCATCGTCCGGATGAAACCGCGGATCGGGAACGCTATCAGACTGTTTTTGCCACCGAGCGCGGTTCCGTTGCGGCGCCGACGGCCGGACTACACTTTACGCCGGATGTTCTGGCATCGATCCAGGCGCGCGACGTCGAGATTGCGAGCGTTACGCTGCACGTCGGGCTGGGAACGTTTCAGCCGGTTCGAGTCGAAGATCTGCAGGATATCCGTTTGCATACGGAGCGCTACACGCTGCCGGAGGAGACGGCGCAGGCGGTGAATCGGGCGATCTGCGAAGGCCGCCGGGTGATTGCGGTTGGCACTACGACCGTCCGCACACTGGAACATTGCGCTCAAATCGCGGACGGCGGAGAACTGGTTGGACATTCCGGAGAAACGGAAATGTTTATTTCTCCCGGGTATCAGTTTCGCGTAGTGCGCGGTCTGCTCACGAATTTTCATCTGCCGCAATCGACCCTGCTGATGCTGGTGTGCGCGTTCGGCGGCCGGGAAAGAGTGCTTGCGGCTTATCAGCATGCAGTCGCCGAGGAGTACCGTTTTTTTTCCTACGGAGATTGCATGTTCCTGGCGTGATACGGTCTGGTGTCGAGCATAGAGAACCGCGGGTCTCTCTGGTGCCCCTTCGCCTTCTCAGCGTCCGGTCGAGATGACAATTTATCGGATTCGATAGACTCTAGGATGATGGCGAATCAGCCCGCAAAGCCCGCTATATTTCTCCTCGACAGCATGGGATTTATTTTCCGCGCGTATCACGCGATGCAGCGGCAGCGCCCGATGTCGACGCGCAGCGGAGTGCCCACAGCAGCCGTGTATGTCTTCGTGAACATGCTGAATAAACTGCGGAGTGATTTCAACCCGCAATACCTCGCAGCTGTTTTTGATGTCAGCGCGCCGGTGTTCCGCGATGAGCGGGCAAAAGATATTAAGCTTCGAAAATTCAACAGCCAGACACAGACTTATGACGAAGTGGACTACGCCGGATACAAGGCAAATCGCACGGAGATGCCATCCGACCTGGTACAGCAAGTGCCTTATATCCGCCGCGCGCTCGATGCTTTGCGCATTCCGATCCTGCAGCAGGAAGGATTTGAGGCCGACGACGTGATCGGCACATTATCCCGGCAGGCATCGCAGCTTGGCCATTCGGTTTACATCGTGTCGAACGATAAAGACATGATGCAGCTGGTCGGGGACAATGTTTTCGTGCTGAATCCGGCCAAAGACAATCTGGTGCTCGATCGCGCCGGCGTTCAGGCTGCGCTTGGTGTTCCTCCGGAGCAGGTGGTCGATGTAATGGCGCTGCGGGGCGACTCGATCGACAATATCCCCGGTGCTCCCGGAATCGGCGACAAAGGTTCTGTCGAGCTGATCCAGCAGTTCGGCAGCGTCGAGGCCGCTCTCGACCGTGCCGGTGAAGTGAGTCGCAAGACCTATCGTGAATCCCTGCAGAACAATCGCGACACCATTTTGCTGAGTAAAGAGCTGGTAACGGTTCACTGCAGTGTGCCGATGGACCTGGACCTGGAACAGATGCAAACCCGTCCGCCGGACCTAGTGGCCAGCCGCGAATTGTTTACGGAACTTGAATTCACGACGCTGATCAAGGAACTGGGCGCGGAGGAACAGCCGAAGCAAATTGCGGAACTGGTGTTGAATCCGACGATTCAGGAAATTAAGCAGTTGCTGATCGCCGCGCGAGACAGAACGCTTATCGTTCTGAGCGAAGCAGAAACCGCAGCCCTGCAGGAAACACCGGTTGCTCCCGAAGAATCGGTGGAAGGGGAACCTGCGCAGGGATCGCTCTCTCTGCTGGATGTCATCGAAGCGGAGGAAGTCTCGCCCCGGGCCGCGAATGCTCCTGCCTCAACGTTGGGGCTGGCGTTTGACGATTCGAAAGCATTCCGTGTGCAACTGGAAGGCGAAGCAGGAACCCTGATTCGCGCGGCGCTCGAAGACGAGAGGCTGACTAAATCTGTCCACGATCTGAAGGCACTGTTGCGCGCCACGCGTGCGCAGGGCATCCGGCTGGCAGGGGTGCGAGATGACCTGATGCTCTACTCTTACCTGCTGAATCCCACGCATGCCACACATCGACTGGCGGATGTCGCCGCGCGATTCGACAATCAGTCGCTGCGCGGAGAAGGGGAGGAGGCGCTTCCCATGGCGGCCGCCACGGTCGCACGTCTGGCGCCGAAATTGCGCGAAGCGGTCGAGCACGGCGAAACGCGAAGCGTCTATGAGATGATCGATCTTCCGCTGGCACCAGTTCTGCTGGACATGGAAGATGCCGGCGTACGTATCAACTCCGCCAATCTGCAGAGATTTTCCGAGCGTCTGGCCGAGCAGATGCAAGCCCTGGCGGAATGTATTTATGGCAACTGCGGCCATCGCTTCAACATAAATTCTCCCAAGCAGCTGGGAGACGTGCTGTTCAACAAAATGGGGCTGCCGAAGCCAATCAAGTACGGCCGGGGCAAAGTAGTTTCGACCGCTCAGGATGTTCTGGAGGAATTGGCGGAACACCACGATGCTCCGCGTATGGTGCTGGAGTATCGGCAGCTCGCCAAGCTGAAATCGAATTATTCCGACAGCCTGCCGTTACTCGCGGACGATCGGCAGCGCGTGCACACCACATTTAACGCGGTGGGGACTTCTACCGGCCGTTTGTCGTCTACGAATCCTAATCTGCAGAACATTCCTATCCGCACCGAACTTGGCCGCGAGATTCGCGCCGCGTTCGTACCGGCGGAAGGCAACCTGCTTCTGTCCGCGGATTACTCGCAGATTGAGCTGCGGCTGATGGCCCATTTCTCTGAAGACCCGCTGTTGCTGAAAGCGTATCGAGAGAATGTCGATATCCACACTTTGACCGCTTCGGAAGTCTTTGGCGTGCCCATCGACGCGATGGATAAAGAGACACGCAACCGAGCCAAGGCGGTAAATTTCGGCATCGTATACGGAATTTCGCCGTTCGGGCTGGCGCAGCAGTTGAACATTCAACCGGCGGAAGCTCGCATTTATATCGACCGCTATTTTGAGCGGTATCAAGGCGTGCGGACTTTTATCGACCGTACTCTGGAAGAAGTGCGCCGCACGCAAAGTGTACGGACGATTTTTGGCCGCGTCCGTCCCATTCCCGACATCACCAGCCGTAACGCGAACATGCGCGGTTTTGCAGAGCGGACCGCTGTCAACACTCCGTTGCAGGGCACGGCGGCGGACCTGATTAAGCTGGCGATGATCCGCATCGCGCGCGAACTGCGGGAAAGAAATTTACGAGCGCAGATGGTTCTACAGGTGCATGATGAGCTGGTTTTCGACGTGCCACAAAAAGAAGTCGATGAGGTGCGGGAGCTCGTGAAACACGCGATGGAGCAGGTGATTGAGCTGAAAGTTCCCGTTGTTGCGGATGTGGGTGTTGGGCCCAACTGGCGCGATTTGAAGTAATCGTCGCGGGTCGATCACACGCCCAGCTCAGCCCGAATAGCGTCAGCGATGCGGTTCGCATGGCGCTGCATCACCTGCTCGGATTCAGCCTCAATCATGACCCTCGCCAGCGCTTCAGTGCCGGAATAGCGGACCACGACACGACCATTTCCTTCCAGTTCTGCATCCGCGTCCTGGATAGCAGCAGCGACACCGGGCATGCTTTCCATGGGTTTTTTCTCCCGCACGCGAACGTTTACAATGACCTGCGGAAACACCTTCAGATCGCTTTTTGATTCGGACAATGTCTTACCCGAGCGATGCAATATATCGAGGAGCAGCAAAGCGGTGAGCAGGCCGTCCCCGGTGGTGTTGCGATCCAGAAACAGAATGTGCCCGGACTGCTCGCCGCCGAGAACTGCGCCCGTACGCTGCATCTCTTCCAGAACATATTTGTCGCCAACCGCCGCACGAAGCATGCAGATACCGTCGGCACGTAAGGCAGTTTCCAGCCCCATATTCGACATCGTGGTAGCCACCACTGTATCGGTCGTCAGCAGGTTGCGTGCCCGCAGATCGCGCGCCGCAATCAGCAGGACAGCATCTCCGTTCACCACGTGGCCGTGCTCGTCGGCAAACAGAGCACGGTCGGCATCTCCGTCGAAAGTCATGCCGATATCCGCCTGGTGGCCGAGCACTTCTCTGGCTACGATTTCAGGATGCAGCGCCCCGCATTGGGCATTGATATTGCGGCCATTGGGCGACACGTGTGTCAATATTAGATTTCCGCCGAAATGCGACAGCAACTCCGGGGCAATCGCACTGGCTGCACCATTGGCGCAATCGACGACAATTGCCTTGCCGTCCAGGCGAAGGTCCGGTACCTGATCGCGCAAAAATTCTATGTATGCCGCTCGCAGGGCACTGTTAGTTGCAGGCGCATCGGTTTGGAAGAGAGTGATTTCCTGAATCTGCAAAAGCTTCTCGAAAATTTCATGTTCGATTGCGAGCTCGACCTCATCGGCCAGCTTGTAGCCATCTGCGCCGAAGATTTTTATGCCGTTGTCTTCCCATGGATTATGGGAGGCGGAAATCACGATGCCGGCGGAAAATCCGCGAATACGGGCGAGGTACGCGACTCCGGGAGTGGGGATTACGCCTGCACTCGTGACTTCCACACCACCTTCGCGTAGACCGTGAGTCAACGCTGCGGCGATCCAGGGGCCGGACTCGCGGGTGTCCATGCCGAGAAGCACATGTGGATTGGGCGTCTGTTGCCGGAGCGAATGGGCGAGCGCCAGACCGATGGCATACACGGTTTTTTTATCGAGCGGGAACTCGCCGGCGATGCCGCGGATTCCATCCGTCCCAAACAGTTTTCTCATACCTTTTTGTGAGATTCCTTCTCTGTTTCTACCACGGTGGCGCGGGCGCGCCCACGGGCAAAACGTAGCTGCAAATCATCCCCAGGACGAAGGCGCGCCGCATCTTTTACCAGACTGCCTGGATCGGTGTAGACCAAGGCGTAGCCCCGATCCAGAACTGCCAGCGGCGAAAGCGCGAGCAGCCTGTCTGAAGCGCGGCTCCAGCGTGTCCGGCGGCGTTCCATGGCCGCATTGCTGGCCTGCAGCAGTGTGATCCGCAGCACCCGCAGGCGTTCCTGATGAGCGGTAAGCTGGCGGCGAATATCCTGTTGCATCAAACGCGCCCGCAGCAAATGAATTCGCTGGCCGACCGCGGCGCACAGCTTGTCCCAGCAGGATTCCAGCCGAAAGCGCAACTCATCCACACGTTGCTGGCGGCGCGCCAAGCCATGCTGCATGCGTGCAAACACGGCCGCCGCATCGAGGCGGGATAGCCGTTCCTGGGCTCGCATCCGCTGATAGCGAGCTCCGCGCTCCAGGCGCGCCGTTAGAGTTTCCAAATATTCCGCGACCCGATACTGGGCATCCGTGACCAGCTCCGCCGCAGCGGAAGGCGTCGGAGCGCGCAAATCCGCGACAAAGTCCGCGATCGTAAAGTCGGTCTCGTGCCCGACGGCGGAGACCACGGGAACTGTTGCAGCCGAGATGGCGCGCGCGACCGCCTCGCTGTTGAACGCGGCCAAATCTTCGAGCGACCCGCCACCCCGGGCGACGACGATGACATCCGCAGATGGATTGCGATCGAACCAGGCAAGCGCTTCGACTACTTCGGCAGCAGCCGCCTCGCCCTGCACTGCAACGGGATACAACAGCACCCGTACTTTGGCATGGCGGCGGCCGAGAATGTTGAGGATGTCGTGAATGACCGCGCCTTTTGGCGAAGTAATCACGCCAATCACCCGTGGGTAGGGCGGCAACGGACGTTTGGCCGCTGCATCGAACAGCCCCTCGTCTCGCAGTTGCGCGTAGAGCTGCTCGAATGCGACCTGGAGCGAGCCTTTGCCGCGCGGCTCCATGCTTTCCGCGACTAACTGCAGTTGCCCTCGGTCTTCATAGACAGAAACACCGCCGCGCACCTGAACGTCCAGTCCGTCCTTGGGAGTGAACTTCAGCAGGCGTGCTTTGCTGCGAAACAGAACGACCGGAATTTGGCTCTGATCGTCTTTCAGCGTGAAATAGATGTGTCCGGAGGATGCCTGGCGCAGGTTTGAAATCTCTCCCTCGACGCGAACATCGCGGTACTCCTTCTCGACGTGATTTCGGATTTCCGTAACCAGCTCCCGCACCTTCCACGGAGGACGAACGAAGCCGTGCGATTGTGATGCCGGAGCGGCAGCGGGGAAGAGGAGGTCCATTTGCGGGGCAGAGGGCCGGCCGGCTGAAGAACTCTCCAAATTTCGAGACGACTTGAAGGACGGGTTCACGGATGAATACTCAACCCTCCCTCCAGGGAAATTGCACGACGGCGGCTGACGCTTGTTTGAAAAATGCTCAGAGCATCATCTGTCATCCTGAGCGAGGCCCCAAGGCTGGGAATGACAGATCGGCTTTGAAACACGCCTTATCAAACGATGAGTCTAGCATTTGCCCCAGGAATCAGCGACGTATGTGGCTGAGGATATAGAAGATCAAAGAGAGCACGACGCTCAGTACAATGCAGGTTACCAGAGGGAAGTAGAATGTAGAGTTTTTGCCCCGCCAGACAATATCCCCGGGTAAACGCCCGAGCGGCAGGTTCAGTCTTCCAGCGAGCAGCACGCAGATGCCGGCGATTACGATCACCACGCCGAAAACGATCAGAGCTCGCCCTAGTCCGTACATACCCTAAGTGTAGAACCAAGGCGCGTACGATCCGCGCAGCGACGCCCCGCAGCTCTCGCCCATCAGCTATCGAGCAGCGCATCCGCCTCTTCCAGCAATAATGCCGGCGGTACGGGTTTGGTCATAATCCGGCTGGGGATAGTGCGGTCACGGGCCCATTTCCGTGCCGATCCAAGATTTGCAAAATTGCCGGTCAGCATCAGAACGCGGCACTCCGGCCATCTCTGCGTGACATTCGAGGCTAGTTCCAGCCCGTCCATCCCAGGCATCGCCATATCGCACAACAGCAGCTCCGGGCAGAAATCCTGGGGACAATCGAGAGCTTCCGCGCCCGTATACGATACCCGGCATTCAAACCCACGCTTGCGGAAGATGATTCCGAGGGTATCGGCTACCATCTGCTCGTCGTCGACGACCAGGACTCTTCGTTTCATGGTTCTCCCCGCGCTCTCCGCATCAGCCTCTCAACACCGGGGAAGTGTTTCGAGAGGCAACATAAGACTAGCGAATGAACGTTGCAATTCGTTGAAGTGATCGAATTGAAACATATCCGGATTGCACTTGCAAGTATGCATCGTGATACTTCTGTTTTGATGTGTATTGGGAACGGCGAATTGTGATCTGGACAAAGGCCGCTTGGCACCGGGGGGGTTCAACCGGACAAGATCTGGCGATTTCCGGGATTTTGTGCGGACAGGCGGCGTTCGTGATTCAATTTGCGTGAGGCTGATCGATGAATGGAATTGCCCTGATTGTCGGTTTGGTGTGCCTGACGGAAGTGCTGGTGGACGCCTTCCAGACGATCATCCTGCCCCGGAGGGCCAGTGGCCGACTGCGTATCTCGCGGCTTTTTCTGACTGCCACCTGGGTTCCATGGCGGGCCATTGCGGGGCGGATGAAGCAGACGCGCAGCCGGGAAAGCTTCCTCAGCTATTTCGGCCCAATGTCGCTGCTGCTGCTGGTGGTGGTCTGGGCAGCGGGCCTAATTCTGGGTTTCGGGTTGCTATTCCATGGCCTGGGTTCGCCATTTGCCGACTCCCATTCTATTTCTCGGTGGGAATCGGATTTTTATGTGAGCGGCACAACGTTATTCACGCTGGGTTTGGGAGATGTCGTTCCGCTTTCCGTGCGAGCGCGGCTGTTGGTGGCGCTGGAGGCGGGGACGGGTCTGGCTTTTGTAGCCGGCGTCATCGGATATCTGCCGGTGCTGTACGGAGCCTTTTCCCGGCGCGAGGTGAGCATCATTCTGCTGGATGCGCGCGCGGGTTCTCCGCCCACGGCACTCGAATTATTGCGCCGCCATGCGGGCCCGTTTGGCGAAGCGGCATTGCTGGAACTTCTGGTCGAATGGGAGCGCTGGAGCGCCGAACTGCTGGAGAGCCACATCTCCTATCCGCAGCTCTGTTTCTTCCGCTCCCAGCACGATAACCAGAGCTGGCTGGGGGCGCTGGTGGCCATGCTGGATACATGCTCCATTTTGATCGCCACCATTGAAGGAGAAGGGGCGCGGCAGGCGCAACAGACGTTCGTGATTGCCCGCCACGCGGTTCTCGATCTGGCCCATATCTTTTCGCTCGATGGCCAGTCCTCGACAGAAGACCGGTTGCCGGCAGGGAGCATCGAGATCGTCTGCCGACAGCTGGCGAATGCCGGTTTCAAACTGTGCACCGGGCCGGCTTCACAAGAGCGATTGCGGGAATTGCGCAGCATGTATGAACCGCAGGCCCTGGCGCTGGGACGCACGCTGATGCAGCCGCTGCCGCCGTTTTATCCTGAGACGAGCAAGCGCAGCAATTGGACAATCGTGGCCGCATTGCGTTCTCAGACGGAAGCTTCTCTGCTGTCCAGGGAAGATGGCAGGGGCACAGCTGCCACCCCGATTACGGAGGAAGAACACCGTTTCTAAATGGTCGATGGAGCGGAGAAAACCACCCAGGCCAAGGCCGCCACTTCCACCAGGAGCAGAATCAGCAGCCACCAAAGCAAGACCGGGCCGGCAAAGAGAAGGCGTGGCGTCCGCAGGTTTGCCGGCTCGGTAAGGCTGGCGGAATAATTGCTCAACGCGCTTTGCACGCGGTTCAATGCGATCAGCAAAGGAATCCGGGGTGCTCCGGCCGGGGGCGTTGCCGCGCCCGATGTCTGGTCGAGCGCAATCCGGAAATTCGCCAGGCTGGTGCGGATTTCCAGCAGCAATCCCTGGCGGAATGTATCACCGGCGGCCCATCGATCGAGACCCTCCGCATCGGCCTGAATCTGCGTGCGCTGCAGATGATAATCCGACTGATAGCTGGGGGCAGAAGGGTTCGTCTCCGCTGTTGGTGTGCCGGTCATCCCGAGCACATCCATCGCCGCGCGCGCGGTGGCAACCCGCAGACGTTCGCAGTGCTGATAGCCGGGATTGAAGATAACGTCGTGACGTGTTGATGTTGACGAGGTCCGCAACGCCTGGCGCGTCATCAGCCACGCGGTAACAGCAACCAATAAGAATAGGGATACGGTGAGGGCACGGCGCGCGGTGGGGTTACTGTTCAACGTGGTCAGCCTTGCGAAATCGAAAGCACCTTTCGGTTGGAGTTAAAGCCGGACCATCTGAGCGCCATCGGGGCTGTCAGATGGCATTGTTGTTTGGCCCACGCCACCATATTTCTTGCAAGCCACAACTTCGCAGGAGAGGAGGCGCCAGTTTTCTAAGCGTATTCCCTCCTGCGTGTAATTATGCGATCACCGGTTCGAGCAGGCGGGACCAGCGGCGCTCTTTGCGCTCCGCGTGGGCGCGTCGGTGGTAAGCATATCCTGCGATCAATGGAAGCGCCAGAGTCGCTTCGCTGTAGACCATCTGCTCATACGCGGTATCGACCTTTCCCCAGGAGCTGGCTTCTTTCAGAGTGCTCGAGGAAAGCGCGCCATCTCTTACATCCGCTACTGTGATCTGGATGGCGTATTTATGCATCGGGGCGTCTGTGCCCAGCACGTCCGCCGCGACGACGATATCCTGTGCAAAGTTCTTGGGAACTCCTCCGCCAATCATCAGCAGACCGGTGGTTGGATTCGCGATCTTTAGCTGCGTCAGCTCGTAGAAATCTTTCACAGAGTCGATGGAGACCTTTGGCTTGTCCTGGCGGGCATGCTGATGCGCCACCAGGCCGAAGCCCGCCGAGCAGTCGCTGAACGCGGGACAGAAGATGGGCACATCTTTCTGATAGGCAGCCAAAACGATGGAATCCGCGCCGCCTTTGGCAGGCGTTTTTCCCTGCTGATCGAGATACGATCCCATGGCGCGGATGAATTCCCGCGAGCTATGCGGACGAGTGGGCAGCATGTCGGCAATTTTGTGAGTCGTCTCGTCGCAGATGCGCAATTCTTCTTCATCGATGAACGTGTCATAAATACGGTCTATCATCAGTTCGCGCAGCAGGCCGTCCTGCGTGCCGGATTTATACTCGTCGCCGGCGATGTAGTGGCGGAAACCGAGTGCTTCGAAAAAATCCTGATCGACAATGTTTGCGCCGGTGGAGACGATTGCATCGACCATGTTGTGGCGAATCAGATCGACGAAAACCTGCTTCAGTCCCGCGCTGACGAGCGAACCGGCGAGGCACAGGATCACCCCGCACTCCTGGTCGCGAAGCATGCGTTCGTATATCCCGGCGGCACGCGCCAGGTCGCGGGAAGAATACGCCATGGCTTGCATAGCATCGACGAGGGCTCGTACATCGTGTTGCTTGATATCGATATGTTCTATGGGGTGGCTGAGCAATGATTTTTTATCCGGCATAAAGGTCAGGATATCAAAATAGCCGATACGGCTGGCTTTGGGATCGCGTGAATTGCCAATGGTTGGCGCGGTTTTTTGCAATTGTTCATTCTTCTGCCCGTATACTTTCGAAGCGCATGGAAAGACTGCCGGTTTTTCGCCGTGGTTTTGTCGTGACATTCTTTCTCTACCTCTTCGCCGTCCAGTTTTCCTTCGGCTGGGGGAGGCAGGCCCATACGATCATCAATCGCGTTGCGATCGAGAAGCTGCCGGCCGATGTGCCTGCATTCCTGCGTACTCGCCATGCCCTTGATGAGATGGAATATCTTGGCCCGGAGCCTGACCGATGGCGTTCGCCCACAGAACCGGCGCTGAGCACAGCCCAGGCGCCTGAGCATTTTCTAGATCTGGAGTTGGCCGATCTGGCTGCTCCCGATGGTCTGCCCGCAGGACGGTTCGACTTTATTCGTGAACTCGACGAGGCGCAACGGAAATACCCCAAGTTGGCAATGGAACTCACTCCGCAAAAGGTCGGTCTGCTGCCATGGGAGGCCAATGAAATGTTTGAGCGCCTGGAACTGGATATGCGCGAATATCGCAACCGCGTGGCCAGCCGTCAACCCACGTACGGCGTACAGCAGGCGATTCTCTATGATGCCGGGCTGCTCGGCCATTATGTCGCCGACGGTTCTCAACCGCTGCACACGACCATTGACTACAACGGTTGGGTGGAAACAAAAAATCCTGAGGGCTTCACGCGGGAGCACCAGATCCACGCCGAGTACGAGACCGAATTTGTGAAGACCAATATCCGCGCTGACGATATCCGGCCGCTGGTTCCTGCCGGCGCTCGGGTGCTCGCCGCTCCGTTTCAGGATTTCGTGGATTATCTGCGCGCATCCCACCGTCAGGTTCCGGAGCTATATCGACTGGAAGAACGCGGCGGCTTTGATGGCCGCGGAACAGCGCAATCTCGCAGCTTTACCGCGGAGCGAATCGCTGCGGGCGCAACCATGTTGCGCGACATGGTTTACACCGCCTGGGTGCAAAGCGGGGAGCCCGTGCCGGAGCGACGCTACCGGTTCGAACGGGGCAAAGCCGGTAGAGAGAAAGCTCCCCAAAACTGACTTGCGATTGGTCCGTTCGTCCACAACATATTTGTTCGTTTGCACGATTCCCACCAGCCATCGCCTGCCCTGCAGCGTGCATCTATTCAAGAATAACGACGTCATGCACTTCGTGCCTGGCGTTCTTTGCAACCGGCCATTGGACTTCGTTCAATGGCCGGTCAATCTGTCGGCAGGGGCGCAGGTTTTCGCGATTTCCTCTGCTTGCCGTCGGCGTAGGAGAATCGCATCCAGCCGATGGACCCTGCCGGCAAATTGCTTCACCCAACCCACCCACCTCGACGACGAATCCTCTCGATGGATGGCAAGCGAGACTCTCATGAAAGCGATTGTGTTTCACGGAATTGGGGATATCCGCCTGGATGCCGTGCCCGATCCAAAGATTCAGCATCCTCTTGATGCGATCATCCGGATCACCGCGAGCGCAATCTGCGGTACCGATCTGCACTTCATCCGCGGCACCGTGCCGGGGATGAAAAAGGGCCGCGTGCTCGGCCATGAAGCGCTCGGAATTGTCGAAGAGTTGGGCAAAGGGGTGCGAAATCTGAAAATTGGAGACAGGGTTGTGGTACCGTCCACGGTCGGCTGCGGCAGCTGCAACTATTGCCGTTCCGGCTATTTCGCTCAATGTGACCGCGCCAATCCGAATGGGCCGTTGGCGGGAACGGTGTTCTTCGGCGGTCCGGAATCGGCTGGCGGCCTTGACGGCCTGCAGGCCGAGTACGCACGCATTCCGTTCGCTAATGCTGGACTGGTAAAACTCCCGGACGATGTGAGCGACGACCGCGCCATCCTGCTTTCCGATATCCTGCCCACCTCCTACATGGCCGCGGAAATGGCAGAGATCAAGCCCTCTAACACGGTCGCAGTTTTCGGGTGCGGCCCTGTTGGCCAGCTTGCGATTGCCTGCGCACAGCATCTGGGCGCGGGCAGAATCTTCGCCGTGGACGCGGTGCCGTCGCGGCTCGATATGGCGCGCGCGCAGGGCGCGGAGGTGATCGCGTATGACAAGGAAGATGTTGTGGAAGTTCTGCGCGAGCTGACCAATGGATCGGGCCCTGATCGCGTCATCGATGCAGTCGGGATTGACGCCGGGACGAGTCATCCTGACGCAAAGGAGAAAAAAGAATTCAAGCAGGAGATGAAGACGGTCGCTCCCGATGCGCGTTCGAACGGGGACACCTGGAGTGCGGGCGGCGCGCCTACGCAGGCCCTCGACTGGGCGATTCAATCGGTTGCCAAAGCTGGGACGGTTTCCATCATCGGCGTATATCCGCAGACGCTGAAGAACTTCCCAATTGGCGATGTGATGAATAAGAATCTGACTGTTAAGTCCGGTAATTGCAATCACCGGCGGTATATGCCTATGCTGATTGAGCTGGTCCGCACCGGTGCAATTCGAACCGAGAAATTTCTAACTCAGGACCAGCCTCTGACGTCTGCAATCGAAGCCTATCAGTCTTTTGAACGGCATGCGACCGGATGGATCAAGGTAAAGCTGGAGCCCACTGCGGAGCCATTGACGGGAAAACACGTCGCGGCGTGACACGAAAAGATGTTGGGTATTCACGAACCAAGGATCTTATTCCCGGACCAGCCGCCACTGCTCAGAGATAAAGTTGTCCGTCATTCCCGCAATATAGTCGGAGATGACGCGTGGTGCGCCTTCGCTTTCGATCTGCGCCAGGTGATTCGCCGGCAGTTCCTCTGGATGACGCATCCAATATTGAAAGAGCCCGGCGATGGTTTCTTCTGCGAGTGCGTGGCTCAGGTCAAGATCTTCCGCATGGTAGAGCTGCTGCAGAAGATATTGCTTGGCTTCGTGCCGGCGCTGCTCCATCTCGGCGGACATTTGTACCAGCCGCTGGTTTGAACGGCGGACCTCTCCAAGACTTACGATGCCGCTGTTCTGCACTCTCTGATGCGTCGTCACGATTAAGTCGTTCACCAGTGCGTTGAGCATGCGCTTGAGTGACTCGTGAAATAGAAGCTTCGGTGCGATCGATGGATGCAGTTTTTCCAGCTGCTGGTAAAAGCCCGCGAACAGTGGGACATTCCGGCAGAGATCGTCGAGTGAGAGAATTTCGGCCTCGACGCCGTCATCTATATCCGCGGTTAAGTAGGCGATCTCGTCGGCGAGATCGATGATCTGGGCTTCGAGGGGAGGTTGCTGGTCCAGAAAATATTGCTGCAACTCAGGATATTCCGCAGCCGAATAGTCGTGCGAGTGCTTGATGATGCCTTCGCGCACGGCGAGCGTCAGATTCAGTCCGCGAAATTTTACATAGCGCTGTTCAAAGTGCTCCACGATGCGAAGCGCGTGCAGATTGTGATCAAAGTGAAACCCGTGCGCGCGTAACTGGCGATCCAACGCCTGCTCTCCGGCGTGGCCGAACGGCGGATGCCCAATGTCATGCACCAGAGCCAGTGTTTCGGCCAGATCTTCATTCAAGCCGAGAGCGGTCGCAACTGTCCGAGCAATCTGCGTGACTTCAATCGTGTGCGTGAGGCGGCTGCGGAAGTGATCGGAAAAGCGATGAGTAAAGACCTGCGTCTTGCCTGCCAGCCGCCGAAATGCCCGCGCATGAATGACGCGATCGCGATCCCGCTGAAAGGCCGACCGGTAAGCGTGAGTGGACTCAGGGTACTGCCGCGCCGTCAACGGATCCGCTGCATCGCCAGCAACTGCACAAGAGCAAAGCGAGGTAGACTGCATGAACGCTATAGCGGGTGGGGCGCGGTGGAATGCGCCTCTTCCTTCGCCAGCTTTGTTTTGGCTTTATCCAGCCGCTTGCGCACTTTATTCACATCCGCAGGCTCGGCGTCCGCCGGAGCGGAATTCGCGTAATTCTTAAGTGAGGCTTCCCATTGCGAAACCGCCTGCTGTAACTGACCGGTTGAGGCGTATACCTCTCCCAGGTGGTCACGCACGGTCGGATCGGTTGGGATCAGCGAAATGGCCCGTTCCAGGGTCTGTTCTGCGAGCGCGTACTGGCCCAACTTGTAGTGGACCCACCCGAGGGAATCGAGATAAGCCCCATTCTCGGGGTCGAGCTTTACCGCATGCTCGACAAATTGGAGTGCTTCGTTGAGTTTCACACCGTGATCGGCCAGCATGTATCCGAGATAGTTCAATGTCAGGGCATTGTTCGGGTCGACAGTCAGCGATTGCCGGAACTGCTGCTCCGCCGCGTCAATGTGCTTTTGCCGCTCCTGCAGCGCACCCCGCAAAAAGTAGATCAGGCCCATATCCGGCGGGGAGGCGTTTAGTTTCTGCGCCTCATCGATGGCAGAGGATGCATCTTTCCATCTGTGTAGCCGGGTAAATATCTGCGCCAGCGTAAGCCACACCACACGGTCCTGTTTGGAACCGTTCAGTTGCGCTTTGGCCAGGGCGACGCCCTCTTTTACTTTGCCTGTGTCGACAAGCTGGCCGGCAAGCGTCAGTTGCAGGCCAACATTCTTTGGTATCGTCTTTACCGCTTGCTCGGCAGCCGCCGTGGCCTGCGGAAACATCTTCGCCTCGCGATAGGTGTCGACTTCGCCCTGATACCCGCGTTCGGCATCGCTTCCGCCGAGTGCGATTATCTCCTGATAGGTATTGATGGCATCAGAAGTCTTGTTCTGGTCGCGATAAACAGCAGCCAGGCGATCAAGAAAGATAGCCCGGTTATTCTTTTCATCGGCCGTGTACTGCTCGTTCGCGTGTTTGGTGCTGTCGGCCAGCTGCTGCAGCAGGGTAGCCGCCTCATTCAGGTGGCCTTGAGCCTGATCGAGCATGGCCTCGTTGTAATGCACTTCCACTGAGTCCGGATCGAGCGCCTTGGCATGATCAAGCGCGGCCTGGGATTTATCCAGATGACCCCGCATGCGCTCCACCTCGGCCAGCCGCAGAAAAGAGTGTGCATCTTCCGGGTCCTGCGTAGTGATGCCCTCAAAAATCGTCAGTGCTGCATCTACCTGATCGGTGCTGAGTAAATCTTCCGCCAGTCCACGCTGCGCATCCAGATTGTCAGGCTGCAGGTTCAGTGCCCGCTGATATGCCGGGATCGCAAGCCTGGGTTTTTTCATCTGGTCATAGGCCGCGCCCAGTGCCAGAGCAACCTTGGGCGTGCGCTCGTCCGCCGGAACATTCTTCAGCA
Organism: uncultured Acidobacteriota bacterium; assembly: GCA_963823595.1. Lineage (GTDB taxonomy): Bacteria > Acidobacteriota > Terriglobia > Terriglobales > Acidobacteriaceae > JAKAAZ01. The sequence goes on along the minus strand of CAWGME010000026.1, from coordinate 36,276 downwards.
CGTTGACGGCTTCGGCCAGATTGTCCTGCTCACTGTACAAGCGGGCGAGATTCAACACCACGTCTTCTGAACCCGGATCGATGCGCCGCGCATCCTCAAACTGCGCCTTGGCGTCCGCAGTGTCGTGCTTGAGCGTGTAGAGCTGACCGAGCAACAAGTGGTTGTCGATTTTGTCTGGTTCCAACGCGACAATTTTCTGGAATTCCTGAATTGCCAACGCCAGCATGGGACCGGGTTGCTGCCCGGACTCCGTGTCGCCGAGCGATCTTAGATAAACCCGCCCCAGCAGCTTATGAGCATCCAGGTCGTCTGGATGATTTTTGAGGATTCGTTGTGCGGTTTCGATGGCTTCACGAACGCGCCCCAGCTTGAAGTAGGTCTCGGCAAGACTATTCTGCAGAAAAACCGAATCGGGATCGTGGGTAATCGCCAGCTTGTACTGCTCGACGGCCTGGGTGGCCAGGTCTGGCCGACCATACTGTTCGGCAGACTGCTCGTAAAGATGGCCCAACGCAAAATGATAGTAGGCTTGAGCGCGCTTTCCAGTCACACCGGCCGGCTGGGGAATAGCATCTGGGCTTGGGGCCGCGGTATTTCCTGGAGCCTGCGATAAATTGCCAGTCGCGTTAGTCTTCGGTGTGGGAGCGGTCCGCGCAGGCAAATCGTCTTGCTGCTGCGCGACAGCGGTGGTTGCGAACGCAAGCGCAGCACCGAGCAGTACCGTCTTCCGCCATCTCCACAGAGAAAGGTGCTTCCCTTCGGCGACACAAAACTTCGTCATTTGAAACACTACCTCGCACCTGTGCAACGGCGTACACGGAGTCAAACCGGGCAATGAAGCCCTTTTTCCGATTGTACGCCGGAGCCCGCGGCGTGGCTCGATTCAGAGCGGGGAATGCCAGGGAAAAAGCCGACAAGGAATTTTCTGACATAGTTGCTGCTGTTCTGCCCCGCCCTAATGGTTTTCACGGCTCAAATTTCTGCGGATGGAAATGGGTTTTCGGGCGTTTCACGGAAATCTGCAGTGGGCCGCATCCTGCTAGACCATCATATTTAGTCTGTATGAATTTTGCGGCGCCTCGGGTGGATCGGTTAGAGACTGTCCGGCAGCATCAGCGGAAGCGTAATACTCGACCGCGCCGTCCTTCATAGGGAATGGACCCAGCTGTACGGTATAAACGTTCCGGCCAGCGTGGGTTGCAGACTGCGCCTCCCAATCGTGCTGACCCACTCGCCTGGTGTGAAACTTTACCTTGGCGCCGTTGACGCCCGGAACCACGATAAACAGGCGCAGTGACTCGCCCGGCTTCAGAAGAGACGGACGGGTCGGCACAAAGATCCGTGGCGCGTTGGCCAGTTCTGGACGGATCGCCGCCTTGTATGCCTGGTGCATTTCGGGTGGCAACTCACCTGTGAATTCCTGGATAGAGAGGGGCAGACGTTCAAGCGCGATCCGAACAAACTTGTTCTGCATGGAGGCGAGCTGTCCCTGATCGTTGCGAGTTGCAATCACCGCCTGGTACTCGAGCATGACCTGGCGAGCGAGCGGAGCTATTTCGAGCCACAGCGGTACGCCGTTCTGCAAGACATGTGTGCGCGCCTGAGCCTCATCGCCAGCGGCGCGGAGTTTGACTGCCTCTTCTAGAATTGTGTTAAGTTTGTGCGCCGTTTCGTACGCATCGCAGTACGGAACCATGAAGCTCACGAATCCCGCGAAATAGCCGATTCGGTTCCGCTCCACAGCAGACGGTGCGGCACTCTTTAGATCCTGGAATTCCTTCGCTGTTGCGCGTTGCCGAGGCAACACGGAAAGGTCGGGCTCGTTTGCGCTGTACGTGAATGCCTGGTCGTAATCGCCGGTAATATCCACGTGATTGGCGTACCCGGCCTTGCTGTAGCTGCCCAGGAAAGTTGACGAGATGGCGTGTTTGCGATCGCAGTCGTTGAAAAGCTCGGCAAGCCGCTCCGCGCGATCTTCCGAAGCGATGGCCGCGCAGAAGCTCCGATAGTGTTCACGCGCGGTCAGCTGATCATCCCAGGCTGCCCGTGCGAGATAGGTGGCCGTCGGGTCCACGATGCGGTGCCGCCAATGGATCCCGAGAATGCCCTGGCAGCCGAAGTTCCGCGCGCGCTTCATGTCCACCTCAAACCGGCTGGCGCGGAACTGCGGAAACCACATCGAAGGATCGTCCTCAAGCCACGGGATAGGCCAGCGCTCCCGGTCTCCCAGCTTCGCGAAAGCTTCATTGATCGAATCCCAGCCGAGCGTGTCGCTCAATGCCGAAAAAATGATGTCGCCGGGAAGCCGATGGTGCAGAGAATCGAACTGCCGGGTGACCCCACCCCATCCGGCAACGACGAGTTTCTTTTCGGGCGCGTGACGGCGCAGGAAGTCATGCGCCTGCGCGAACGGAGTCACCGAGAGCGGAACATTTTTCTCGCGGCTTTTCCAGTTGGACTCTTCGTCCTGCCATAGCCAGACGTAATCTACCATTGGATAGCGCTCCAGCAGATCTGCCAGACGGCGCTCCAGCAGTGCCCGCGCGGTTCGCGACTCGATAAATCCACCAGGTTGCGAGCGCGCCTCAGGAGGCAAAGCGGATACGATCTCAACCGGATTCTGGTACGGCTCGAAGCCGATGCCGGTGCGGATTCCTAGTTCGGCAGCGAAGTTGAATGCGCCGCGCATCATGTCTGTCGTGCGGGCGGCAATATCCCAGATGTCGGCTCCGTGCCGTGTTGCATCCGCGCCAAAGGTATCTCGGTCAAAGAACTCCGGAGCGCCCATCTTGTAGCTCGACGTGCGCTGCGGCAGATAACCCCAGCTGCGCATGCTGGTATTTTCAAGCGCGGCACGATGTCCGGCGCCAGCGAAGTCGAATGACAAGTAGGACTCAGCAAGAGGTCCGGGGTCGTTCTGTGTGTAGACATGCATGCCGAACATATTGAACCTCATGCGCAGCATGGAAGCGAAGTAAGCGCGATAGTCCTCCGGGTTGTAGACGCTGATGCAGTTCAGGAAGTCAGGCCATGGCAACAGCCCTCTGACGGCAAAACGCGGCGACGCCACCCAAGGCTGGCCAGTCGATGGCAACAGAAACGGCTGGCGGTCGATAGGCACGGTGGTTCCATCGATCCCGAAGACAAGCCCCTGCCGCTCCAGAAAATCGAAAACCGCATACAGCAGGGCCTGTTCGCTCGCCGCTCTGAGTATCGCCCCAGTAGTCGAGGCCGATATCTCATATTCCTGGTCGCTTCGGAATGCAGGACGATCGATGCCGAGGAGCAGGACGATGCCTGTCTCTGAGCTTTCGCCATTCGACTCCACGATTTCGGACGCGCTGGCGAGGGATTGGAGACCCGTGAGTAGTTCCCGTACCGCAAGGCGCACCTTCGGAGTTGAGGTGGCCTGCGTCTGAGCGGTAATACGCCGGGGCCTGGATGTGTGGGCCATTCCTTGCGGCGTCTTCACCAGCCCGCCCGCCGCGACGAGTGCTCCCGATTTGATGAAATCCCTACGATCCATGTTCAATGATCTCCCTGATCAGTGGCTCCGAGCGGATATAGCGGGAACCTCGTCGACATTGCTGGATCATTCCGCACCTTGAGCTTCAGCCCCGAACCTGGATTCGAAATGATAACTGCCTGAACCGACAATGCATTCCACGCGCTGACCCTCTCGGTGAACTATATGGATTCCCTTTCCGGAGGTAAGTGGCGACCTATCCACGAGGATGGATTTGGAATAATTTTCTGGAAATAGGATCGTTGCGGTTGTGCCCGGAGGGATGGTAACTGCAATTCGCAGGACGTGCCCAGTGCGGGACCAGTTACTCGCGATTTTCCCCAGGATGGATTCGTATGATGCCGATGCGGTTTTTATATTCCCGACCGGTGTGGGTTGGATACGAATCCGCTGATTAGCCGGGCGAGTGAGGTCAAAATTAATACCGGCCAGACCACGGTAGAACCATTCTTCTGCATGGCCCAGCATGAAATGGTCTTGGGAGTAGTTCGGATTTGCATCCCAGGCTTCCGTGAGAGAGGTTGCGCCGCGAGCCAGTTGGTATCCATAACTCGGCGAGTCCGTGCGGCTAAGCATGTCGTAAAGAACATCGGATCGTCCATTATCGGTAAGCGCCCGCACAACATAGTGGAATCCGATATCTCCCGCACTTACATGGTTCGTGCGCTTGCGAATGTCGGCGATTAAATTGTTCAGGACGGCCCGGCGATGTCCGTTGGGCACAAGACCCAAAACCAGCGGCATCGCATTGGCGGTTTGGCTGCCCCGGTCATAGTCGTTCGTCTCGGGGTGGAAGAGGTGCGCATTGAAAGATGTTTTTACAGCACTTGCTTCCGCCGCATAGGTCGCGGCATCCTGTGGTTTGCCAAGCAGGGAAGCGATCTTTGAAAGATCTGTCAGATCCTGGAAGTAAGTCGCGGTTGCGGTCAGTCCCTGGCTGGTTAGCTGAGATCTCCCGGGAGATACCGGACCTATGTCGTACCAATCCCCTAAGCCGAAGTCCAGCATATGGTCGTTGGCTCGGAGTTTTAGATAAGCCGCGTAGCGTTGCATGGATGGATAATGCGAGTGCAGGTTCTCGATGTCTCCATAGAACTGATATGCGGCCCACGGACTTAGAATGACCGCGCTTCCCCACTCGGGCGAGTTACGAAAATCATTGGTTTGCCCATTCTTATCGAGAAAAGCCACATACTCCGGAGCGATAGACGGCACCATCCCGTCAGTTAGCTGGGAGTCCATCATGTCATCAGAGATTTTGTCGTACAGTCGCGCGACACCGTAGTTGTACATGACCGAAGATGCAGCCAGATGCGTCTGCTCCAACCAGCCAAGCTTTTCTCGATGGGGACAGTCGGTCAGCACACTGACCAAGTTGTTCAGAATGGCAATGTCGATCAGGCGATGAATTCTGTCGAAAAGCTTATCGGAGGTCGAAAACAAGCCGTTCACCGCGACGCCATCATGCAGGGATTGTCCGATGAGGCTGTGCATGATCGGCGGTTTCGGCGCATGCGACCTCTCTACCTGCACGTATCGGAACCCGTAATAGCTGAAACGCGGGTGCCAGGATTCGATGCCATGGCCGTTAAGAATATAGGTGAAGGAAGTCCGCGCTTGCGGAGTTCCATTTGCGGTGTTCTGTGTAACAAATCCATGTGCGTCGAGTAACTCGCCGGGGACAAGCTTGACCCAGGAACCCTTCGCGCCGCGGACTTCGATCTTAGGCCAGCCGGCGAAGTTCTGGCCCAGATCGTACACGAAGATCCCGGGCCGGGGCTGGGTCATCTTGACTGGCTTGTAACTGTGCGAGAGTTGGACCAGAGGAATCTGTTCGGAAACGAGTTTTCCGCCGGGCCCAGTGACCTCGAGCGCCGGGGTCCATGTCCGGTCATCGAAACCGGGTTTATCCCATCCTGCCTGTTCGCGGCGCGCATCGTAATCTTCTCCACCATAGGTGGAGGAAAAAATAATCGGGCCAGGAGCAGTCTTCCAGCTTCCGTCACTTACAAGAATTGAGTGGCTGCCGTCGGTAAAGCGCAAATACATTTGCAGGATCAACTTCGGCTGGCCGAAGGAGCCGGTGAATTTTGCATAGCGGCCCTTTGCTTCTTCGACGTTGTACATGCCGTTGCCCAGCATAACTCCGATGGCGTTGTCTCCGGCATGCAACAACCGCGTTACTTCGTAGGTGTCATAGAAGACTCGCTTTTTGTAGTCAGTCCAGCCCGGTGTCACTACCGCGTCGGTTACATTGTGTCCATCGATGTGCGCTTCATATTGTCCCAGCCCGGAAACGAAGAGCAACGCTTGTGCAACTTGTTTTCGCACAGTAAAGTTTTTCCGGAATATTGGAAGCGGCACGGATGAGGTTTCAGGATTCTCTACACGAATTGAAGAGCTATCTGGGGTGGCCGCGATCCAGTGAGCCGTCCAGTCCTGTTGCTCCAGGAGCGCGGTGGTGAACCGCGCCGGCGCGCTCCAGCGGGATGGGAAATCGCGGTTGTCCCATATGCGCACCTTCCAATAGTACGGAGTATGCGAACTTAGCGGCGCACCTTCATACTCGATTCCAAACATCCGCGGCGATAAGATAGTCCCGCTATCCCAGACGTCACCCACCCCGGAAGCCAGCAGCTGCGGAGAGGAAGCTACTAAGATGCGATAGCCACTTTGCTTCACATCGCGCTCGCCCACCCGGGTCAGACCTAAAATCCATCCGAAGCGCGGTCTTGCAATGGCAACGCCGATCGGATCATGCATCCATTCGCAGGTCGTATTGTCCGGAACAGCGGCCGCGGTATTGTAGGCGCCATTCTTCGTGGGTACTTGAGGAGAGACGTTGAAAGTGTGCCTGAGCGCAGCAGCATTTGCCGATAGAAAAAGAATCGTGGCAGCAAAAATGAGCAAAGCGAAGGGTTGCCGATGATTGGTAAGGGAGAAAATTATTCCGGCTTTTGTGGGTTTGTAACTACGATCCAGGTGCATGGACCATCCTATGATTCGCTCAGCCATGATGTCGAGCCAGAATTTGTGGAGAGCCGATTAGCACTGCTTGCTGCACTCGCCGTCATCATCGCATGCAGGGAACACGTTGCGTGGGCGGATTATGGCTGCCCACGACGTATACTGACGGCGTAGCTGGAAGGACTTCGTCGCGAAACGAAAGGTACCTATAAGTAAAAAGGACTGTTCTTTTGAAGGAAACGGATTGCTAGACCTAAGAAGCAGGACTCCGAAATTTCCCGGAGCCTTCTGAAAACAGGTTCTAACATGGCGTGAAAACCATTGATACGTGGGGAGAATGCATTGAGAAAGATTATTACGATCACTCTTATTGCCTGCACCGCGTTGGGAGCATCGTCCGCTTTCAGTCAGGTGAAAATGACGAGAGCGCAAATTCAGTTCTATACGTCGGACTGGAAAGGCGCGCGTTTTCCCGACGGACGGCCGAAATTACCCGATGATCTGCTGAAACGCGCTGTGAATATGACGATCGAGGATATCTGGGATTTCCTTCGGGCGCATGGTTATGACAACCAATTTGAGGGTGGGTGGCAGGCGCTTCACCCGGAAAAATCCTTTGCCGGCAGGGCGCTCACAGCACAGTACATGCCGTTAAGGCCCGACATGGCGAGGGCAATATCCGACGAGGGCAAGGCGGAGGGCCGTGTCGGTGATACGAATTCGTGGCCAATCAATGAGCTACAGTCCGGGGATGTGTATGTCGCGGATGGCTTTGGAAAGATCATCGCAGGCACCCTGATAGGGTCGAACCTGGGCAATGGAATAGCCGCGCACAGCCATGCGGGGTTCGTGTTCAACGCGGGCATAAGGGACCAGGAGGAAAACCGCGAAATACCGAATTTCAACGGGATTTACCGTGGTTACGATCCTTCCGACTGGGCGCAGATGGAGTTGACATCCATCAATGCTCCGATTCGTATCGGGCGGGCGGTGGTTCTGCCGGGCGACCTGGTTCTGGTTAAGCCGGAAGGAGTTATTTTTATTCCGGCAATTCTGGCTGAAGCTGCCATTAGTTCGGCTGAATTTACCGCGCTCGAAGATGCGTACAATTTCGAGTTAAATCGCGAAGGAAAGAACGGCGCACAGTTTGAGGGAGGCTGGACTCCACAGAAATACGACGCATTTGCAAGATGGGTTGCTGCGCATCCGGGAATGCTAAAGATGTCGCGCGCTGAGTTTGACGCAATGTTAGCGAAAGAAAGGAATCGATGACTTGCGCAAACTGGTTTTTTCTCGAGGCAAATTTTGGCGCAAGGTGAGCATGGTGAGGATTCTTGAGGCTGAATTTGGGGTGCGCAAATCAAGTCTCTATTTGATTGAGTTGATTGAGCGACTTACGATGTAAGATTCTCGCGGAGAATCTGTCGTGCGGAGGGACTCTGTGCATTTGCGAGTGCTTGCAGATAGGAATTTGCTGGGGAGAGTTGCTGCGGCACAGGCTGCGACGACGATCCAGCGTGCGATCGTAAAACACGGGAAAGCCCGGATTATCGGCGCGAGCGCGGCTTCCCAGTTCGAGTTCCTGGAGGCGTTGACCGACACGCCTGGGATCGATTGGGAGCGAGTCGAGCTGTTTCATTTGGACGAATACATCGGCCTGCCCATGAGCCACCCCGCTAGTTTCTGCCAATTCCTGCAGGATCGTCTGATCGCCAAGACAGGAATAACCAATCTTCATCTGCTCGACGGTGAACAAGATCCCGCAGAAGTGATTCGCCGCACAAATGAAGCGATTCGCGAGGCTCCAATTGATGTGGCGTTTGTAGGCATTGGAGAAAACGGTCACCTAGCTTTCAATGATCCGCCGGCAGATTTCGAGACTGAGGAGCCGTATATCACGGTGAATTTAGATGAGGCTTGCCGACGACAGCAAGTCGGGGAAGGATGGTTTCCCGACCTGGAGGCAGTGCCTGAGCGAGCCATTTCGATGTCGGTGAGGCAAGTTCTTAAGGCGAAGGAAATCCTTGCGGTAGTGCCTGGCCCCAAAAAGGCGCAAGCTGTTCTGGCGTGCATCGAAGGATCCGTCAGCCCGCTGGCACCCGCGTCTATCTTGCAGACACACCCGAATGCCACGATTTATCTGGATTTGGACTCCGCCGCGCTGCTAAGTCCCGAAATTGTCTCTGCGCTAGTGAAAAGGGCATGAGGCATCACCGGTGAAAGATTTTTGTCCAGGATGCGCGTCGGTTCGGGAATATTTCTAACATCCCTGATATATCGGGGTCGACACGAATGAAAGTGCGCCACGCCTTCGCAATGGCGTTGATTTGTGCAATCTGATCGCCGTTTTCCGTGCAAGATTCGTCATTGCTAACAGGCGATAAATCCAGTTTCGGAATTCGGAATGTCACGGGAGACGTATCCATCTCCAAGCACGGCGGCGCGCTTTGCCGTTGTTTCATTGGCAACGCGGACATTCAATCGTTTGACAACTGGCAATATGTCGTCTACCGTGTTGCATAACTTTGAAATCTCGAAACAAAAAAGTTCATTTTCTTACAAAATTTGGCGGGGAGGCAGCGATCCATGAAGCTTTTAATAAAGTCTTTCTTAATTCTCGGTGTATGCGCCATCCTTGCGTTGAACTCTAGTAGAGCCAGGGCAGACATCACGGGCTCGATATCGGGGGTTGTTACCGATCCAAGCGGCGCGGTGATTCCGGGTGTCACCGTGGTGGCGACGGCTGTATCGACAAACGTAAAGCACACCACGGTTACAGACGGGAAGGGCTTTTACGCTTTCCCTGCTCTGAGCATTGACCACTACAATGTCGCTGTCAGTCAACCTGGATTCCGGGATTTCCTCGAGAGCGGTGTCATCATCAACGCCAACTCTGCAATTCGAATTGACGTAAAGCTGCAAATTGGCGCGGTCAAGAACACCGTGTCGGTGAAAAGCGATCAATTGCAGGTGGAAACCCAGAGCACGCAAATGGGCGAAGTCATCGAAGGAAGCAAGATAACCTCTGTCCCGCTCAATGGCCGCTCCTATATCGATCTGCTGGCACTTCAGCCCGGTGTTTCTCCGTATAACGACGTTGCCACTACGAACGGGTCCGGTGTTTCGGGCTTAGACGGCGGTGGTAACAGTGGTTCAAGCAATATGGGCCTTCAGTCCGTAAACGGCGGTCAACCGGAAGGCAATGGCTATATGGTGAACGGGGCCGATGCGGAAGAAGGTGTCCACAATGGAGCGGCGTTTATTCCAAATCTCGATTCCATCGCGCAGTTCCGCATCATCACCAATAACTTCAACGCGGAATACGGAAACTTCAGCGGCGGCCAAATCAATGTAGTAACCAAAGCGGGAACCAATCAATTCCACGGCGATCTTTTCGACTTTTTGCGGAACACCGATCTGGATGCCAAGAATTACTTTTCGCCGGATCGCGGCGTTTTCATTCAAAATCAGTTTGGCGGCACGATCGGCGGTCCGATCAAGAGAGATAAGGTTTTCTTTTTCGGGGACTATCAGGGAACAAAGCAAATTATCGGTTCCACACAGTCCTTTCCTGTACCTTCCATCGCCGATCGCTCGGGAAATCTGTCGGATCAGGCAGCGACACTCGAAGGCAGCGATCCTGCAAACGGCGGCGTCGGGGTTCAAGGAGCATACTGGGCATCCGTGCTGTCCGGAGAACTGGGTTATACCGTGACCAATGGAGAGCCGTACTATTCCCAGGGGTGTACGAGCAACGCTACCTGCGTTTTTCCGAATGCCATCATTCCCGCCAGTGCAATTTCTCCCGTGGCGCGGAACATGCTGAAATATATTCCTACGCCCAACGCCGTGCAAAGCGGGCAACCATTTTTTCAGACCTCGGCCTTCAATCAGACGCTGACGGATAACAAGGGCGGAATCCGCGTGGATACAAATACACACTTTGGAGCTCTGTTCGGCTACTATTTTGTGGATAAGTACTCGGAAGTCAATCCCTACTTTGCGGTGAACGTCCCCGGTTTCGACGCCGATCTTAGCGGGCTTACCCAAATGGGAAACTTTGGTCTGACGACAACCATCAATAATTCCACGGTGAATGATGTTCGCTTCGTATATCTCCGAGACGTAAATCTGCAAGGGGTTCCCAAGGGGGGCTTGGGGGTCACACTTTCTTCTCTCGGCTTCAATACTCCGTGGGGACCAACCGGTGGAATTGGCGCGGTCGATCCTGCGTTGGAAGGAGTGCCGAATATGGACTTCAATAATTACAGCTTCGGTGTTCCCCCTGATACGCTGCGTCAATTTAACAACACCGTGCAGGTGATCGACAACGTTACGAAGATTTTCGGGACCCATACCATTCAGTTCGGCGGGGACTTCCACTACGACCAGATCAACGAGCGCAATACCTATGGACAAAACGGACAGTTTGGATTCGGCGGTCAGGAAACAGGTTTCGATTTTGCGGATTACCTGATTGGAGCGCCAAATTCCTTTATTCAGGCGAGCTTCCAGGTCCTCGATTCTCGCAGCAAATATTACGGCTTTTACGCGCAGGATAGCTGGCGCGCCACGTCGACCGTAACGGTAAATTACGGCCTGCGCTGGGAAGTCAGCACGCCCTGGTATGACACGCAGAATAAGCTGGAAACACTGATTCAAGGCGAACAATCCAAGGTCTTCCCTGGAGCGCCTACAGGACTTGTCCTGCCAGGCGACGCCGGTGTGCCGCGAACCTTGTCGCCGACCAGGTACACAAACTTTGCTCCACGATTCGGAATTGCATACTCTCCAGATATTGCCGACGGTTGGCTGGGTAAACTTCTGGGCGGCGCTGGAAAAACCAGTATTCGCGCCGGATATGGACTCTTCTACGCATCCATCGTCGATGCCACGGGCTTTGTAGAGGTTGGGGACGCGCCATACGGCCTGTTCTATTCCAGCCCCGGACCTCCTCTGCTCGCATCGCCCTATGTAACTCGGCAGACAGGAGTGGTCCAGCCGAATGCTTTCCCATTCGTATTTCCGCCAACCAATGTATCCCCCAAGAACCCGGACACGACCTTCAACTGGTCTCAGGTCGAACCGATATCCGGCTCTGATTACTTCTCTCCGACCAATGTGCTGCCCTATACGCAGCAGTTTGAGTTGTCGCTCCAGCGGCAGCTTGGAACAGCAACTGTAGCCAGCGTGAGCTACGTAGGCGCAGTGGGCCGGCACAATCTAACATTCTTAGAAGCGAACCCAGGAGATCCATCGCTCTGCTTGTACTTAAGCAATCCGGCAAACCTCGCTCCTGTGAGCCAGGGGAATCCTTGTGGTCCGGGTGGGGAGCAAAATCAATATGTAGAGGCCAACGGCACAGTTGTGAATAGCACGCGTACCAGATTCGGAGCAAATTTTGGCGGAAATTCCTTTATGTCCTCATCTGCCAGCTCCAGCTACAACTCACTTCAGGTAAGCGTGCAACATACCGAGAAATATGCGAATTTTCAGATCGGCTACACATGGTCGAAGTCTTTGGACAATGGCTCGGGAGTTTTCGATCCAACCGACGTCTTCAATCCCAGTGCGAGCCGCGCGTTATCCACCTTCGACGTTCCGCAGAATCTTGTCATCAGCTATACAGTGCAGTTGCCGTTCAATAGCTTTATAGGAAAAGGCGATGTGGCAAAGCGGCTGACTGCTGGATGGGCCCTTTCCGGCATCACGAGCTTTGTGTCGGGTGAGCCGGTTCAAATTACAGAAAACGACGACTTTTCTTTGATCGGCGCCAACTCGAGCTTCGATCAGCCCAACTACGCGAACAATGGAAGCCGATTATTTGTAAACCGCAATCCCCGTTCACAGCAACCGTATTTCAACCCAAACTATTTTACCTCGGAGAACCTGGGCCAAGTTGGCGATATCATGCGCCGGTTTTTTGTGGGTCCCGGCATCAATAACTATGACATGGCATTATTAAAAAACACAGACTTATTCGGCGATAAGCAACTTCAATTCCGTGCAGAAGCATTCAACGTGTTCAACCATGCGCAATTCAACAACCCGTCGGGAAATTTCAATAACGGCGGTGCCGGTGGTTTTGGATATGTGACATCCGCACGAGACCCACGCATCATGCAAATTGCGTTGAAGTTGTTGTTCTAGGAGAATTGAATTCGAACGGTACACCGAGATGCCGGCTCCTGCAAATCGAATGGAAAGGCATTTCGGTGATAGCGGGAAGGGATCCGGGGAGAGTTTTCTGCGAATGCTGTGCCAGTGGCGAACCATAATCAGTTTGCTTGGGACCTTAGGATTGCTCTCCTCTGCCCCGTTGCATGCGCTACAAGCGGTCGATGCCAGCCATTCCACGAACCTTCCGGCGATGTCTCAGGTATCCGCTCTCTTCAGCACAAAGTGCGGTGTCTGCCATGGAGTCGATGGGCGCGGTGGTGAACATGCGCCGGATATTGCCACGGCTTCTGAAGTGCAGCAGCTTTCGGATACTGACCTGATCGGAATTGTCGAGAATGGAATCTCCGGCGCAGGCATGCCGGCCTTTGGGTCGTTAGGCCAAAAGAAGGTGAAGGCGATCGTCGATTATTTACGGGTTCTACAAGGAAGAGGAACAGGGACGACGGTAAAACTTCCCGGAGATCCACAGGCCGGGGAATCGCTTTTCTTTGGAAAGGCACGATGTTCAACCTGCCACATGGTGAACGGCCGAGGCGGCTTTATTGCCAGCGATCTGTCGTTGTATGGATCGCACGAGACGGCAGCCAAAATTCGCGGTATTATTACCGATCCTCAAAAAAATCTTCCGGTTCGATCGAAGAGCACCACGGTGATCACTCGTAACGGCCAGACACTTACGGGAATGGTTAAAAACATTGATAATTTCTCCATTGCGCTACAAACTCCGGATGGAGCTTTCCACTTCTTTAACAAGGCCGATCTAAAACAAATTGAGTTGTATTCTCGTTCACTCATGCCGATCGATTACGGTTCGATCCTAGATAGCCATGAACTCGACGATCTGGTGAGTTACCTGCTCAACATAGGGATTGAAGATGCAGGCCGCGCACCGAAAGAGCCTTCCAGGCCTCATCACAATGAAGATGGCTGGAACTAGCGACACTTTCCCTGATACATAACCATATAGCAGAATGGTAGATCGAAGGACACAGCAATGGAAAACTTCAAAATGAAGCGTAGAACTTTTGTCAAATGGGCCGCTGCTTTTCCGTTGATTGCACAAGTTGGCATTCAGCAGGCGCTTGGAACGGGCTGGGCGGAGGTCGCAAAAGATTCCACGGACAATATATACACACGGATTGGCGTAAAGCCGGTGATCAATGGACGTGGAACATGGACTTACTTAAGCGCCACGCTGGAGTTGCCTGAAGTAAAAGCGGCGCAAGAGGCGGCGGCTCGGCATTACGTGAATATATTTGATCTCCAGCATGCGGTTGGGAAACGATTGGCTGCATTGACAGGCGCGGAGTCGGGCATGATTACCTCCGGCGCCGCAGGTGCAATGGCATCTGCAACGGCAGGCTGCATCGCTGGAACCGATCCGGACAAGATTTGGCAACTACCGGATACTACCGGCTTAAAGCATGAAGTCGTCATGGTAGGTGGTCGAAGCCCGTTTGATAGCGCCATTCGCCTAGCTGGCGGAAAACTTGTAATTGCGAGCTCGTTCGAACAACTTCCAAATGCGATTAATAGCAATACGGCAATGATCTATACGGGTTCAGAAGTCGATGAATTAGCAAAGGAGATTGCTATCGCTAAGAGTCATCAGGTCCCGATCTTTATGGATGCAGCCGACGGGATTCCCCCGATCGAAAAGCTTCAGTTGTTTGCTAAGATGGGATGCGATTTGTACACCGTCAGCGGCGGCAAGGGATTGTGCGGCCCCCAGTCTAGTGGAGTTCTGCTTGGACGTAAAGATCTTATCGAAGCGGCTCTGGCGAACACAAATCCATGGGAAGGCGCGGTATGTCGTCCGATGAAAGTTGGTAAAGAGGAAATCATGGGGTGTCTGGCGGCTGTAGAAGCGTGGTTCCATATGGACCTGAATGCACTGAACAAAGAATGGAATGAACGAGTCGAACGCATCGCCAAAATAGTAGGCACGGTTCCGGGAGTTCAAACCAAGATCTATATTCCAAATGAGAATCATTATCCAACGCTGAGTGTCTCGTGGGATCAGAATGCCTGGGGGTACAGTACAGCAGATTGCGCAAATCAGCTTCTTGACGGCACACCCAGTATCGCGGTTTTGACCGATGACAATCCAAGCGACGTCTTGGGCCGCAGGCCTCACAAGAAAGCTAAATATCACGATCCTTCGCACAACACCCTGCAGATAGTTTCAATGACATTGAAACCGAAGGAGGAGATCATTGTGGGTAGAAGATTGCGTCAGTTGTTGATGGCTGCCAGGGCAAAGAATGCATAGGTAGGGCATAGCATTCAGTAGCGGGATCGATCTGCGCAAAACAAGAGGCATTGAGAATGAATCTAAGGTCCTTCACGCTGGTCCTGGCGCTCGGAATTGTGGCGCGTGCGATGGGTGCCCAATCCTCGATGCCGGCGATTCCTTCCCCATGTCACATCCAAGCGACAACTTTCAACGGCTGGCAAGCTGAAGAAGTTACAAACGACTGGCTGCGCTTGACATTTGTTCCTCAACTGGGTGGCAGGTTAATGCAAGTGACCTTTAATGGCCATCCATACCTATTCGTCAACCCAAAGTACAAAGGCAAGTATATTTCTCCGGATGCGGCGGCGGGGCGCTGGATTAACTATGGCGGCGATAAGATTTGGCCCTTGCCCGAGGGGAACGAAGATGAGCAGCATTGGACAGGAGCTTCAACTCCGCTGGATGACGGTCTTTACAAATTTAAGATCCTCTCGCAGAACAAACGATGTGTTGTGAGTCTGGAAGGTCCTCCTGATCCCCCGACAGGCCTTCAATATACGCGGGTGATTAGTATCGGAAGTGATTCGCCGGAAATTTCCTTTCATGCCATCATGAAAAACTTTACCGGCCATACGATCGTCTGGTCCGTGCAGTCTGTCTCGCAATACGATTTGTCGAATCCGAAGGATGCCAGCCAGTACAACCATGATTTCTGGGCGTTTTCACCTGTAAATCCTCATTCCTCTTATCTGGATGGATATCACGTCCGCGATGGACTGGCGAACGATCCTTCATTCAGCATAAAAGGAGGGCTATTCCGCCTGAATTGGCGATATCTGGAAAGCGAAGTTTGGCTAGATTCCACTGCCGGCTGGATCGCATTGATTGACGGCACGAGTGGTTATGCAATGGTCGAAAAGACTAAATACATCGAGAACGCACCATATCCAGGAAAAGCGTCAGTCATTTTTTACAAAAATGGGCCTACAGTACGGCTCGACCCAAATGGAATTCCATATCTTACGTCGACCCACCCGGAACAAACGCCCTACTACATGGAAGCGGAGCTCAACAGCCCGATAGAAGTGTTGGCGCCAGGTGAAATCTATGCCCTGGACACGTCGTGGTTTCCATCTCGTATGGGGCGAGACCTTTCCACAGTAACGGATGCAGGGATGGTTGGTAAGCCTTTGATTGCTACCATGAATGATGGAAAGCTCGTTATAGGCGGCAGCTTTGGAGTGTTTTTCCCTGGTAGCTTAAAGGCACATTTATATGACAAGGGTGGCGTGGAGCGAGGCCAGATTACTTTGCAAGCGGTCAGCCCGCAAAATCCAGTTGACGTTCATCAGACCATCGCGGCGCCCGCGGGCATAGCGCGAGTATCTATTCACCTGATCGATGATAGCAATGTGGATCGCGGTTCTCTCGGAGAAGTATTCGTTACCGGAGCCGAGGGAGGAAGATAGTCGCATGATCGCGAAGCTGCGAGGAATTTTTACGACGGTTTGCGCCTATGGAGTTGTTGCCTGCGCAGCGTTCGTTGTCTATGCAGGCGGCCAGAGCGTCGATAAATCTGACATAGGGGTCGTGAATGTGCAGCCGGCTCAGTTACTTTCTCGTGGCCTTGCTGAAAACTGGCCGTCCTATAACGGCGATTACACGGGAAGGCGTTATAGCAGCTTAATGCAAATAACTCCAGAAAACGTCCACCAGCTTCGAGCACAGTGGGTATTCCATAGCAGGAATGCAGGTACGCTTGAAGTAACTCCACTCGTCGTGAATGGCATTATGTATATCACTGCATCCAACGATGCATACGCTCTAAATGCTGTCGACGGACGCACGCTCTGGCACTACTCGCGACCCATATCCAGCGGTCTCATCGATGACGCCTCACAACATACCAGCCGGGGCGTCGCTCTATTGGGAACGCGATTGTACATGGAAACGGATAATGCCCATTTACTTTGCCTGGACGCGCGATCTGGAAACCTGCTCTGGGATGTGGCTTATGCTGCCTGGAACAAGAATTATGGGGCGACAAGCGTGCCTCTGGTTATCAAGGATAAGGTGCTCGTCGGAACTTCTGGAGGCGATGACGGTGTTCGTGGCTTTTTAGCGGCTTATGATTCCATTACTGGGAAATTAGTATGGCGCTGCTGGACAATTCCGGGGCCAGGAGAATTTGGCTCCTCAAGCTGGCCGGGAGATGCATACCTGCATGGAGGAGGTACAGCATGGATGCCCGGGACCTATGACCCGCAATTAAACACGCTGTACTGGGGTACCGGCAACGCCGCGCCAGATTACGATGGCAATGTTCGCCCTGGCGATGACCTTTATACAGCGAGCCTGTTAGCGATCGACCCCGATACGGGAAAGATAAAATGGTATTTCCAATTCACGCCGCACGATTTATACGACTATGATGGAGCTGAAACCCCTGTTCTGATCGACAGAGTCTACAACGGGAAACCTAGAAAGCTTCTAATAGAGGCAAATCGGAATGGATTCATCTATGTACTGGATCGTACGAATGGGAAGTTTCTATCAGCTACTCGGTTTGCGGAAAGACTGAATTGGGCTAAGGGTATCGATTCCCAGGGTAGGCCAATATATACCGACATTCAGCCTACCGCAGATGGAACACTCATTTGTCCTGGCAATGTTGGAGCTACCAACTGGTACTCGCCGTCATATAGCGAGTTCACGCAACTGTTTTATTTTCTATCTCTCGATGACTGCACAGTGAACTATAAAAAACAAGAGACATTCGCCGCCGGTAAGGAATATTACGCGACGGGCGCTCGACACGATCCGAACCGAGAAGGGAAAAAGACGCTCCTTGCATTTGACCCTAATACGAATCGTTTCGCATGGCGTTATCCACAGGATGGAACCTCTAATTCCTGGGGTGGGGTGATGACAACAGCCACAGGACTCCTGTTTTTTGCTGACGATGCGGAGTTCTTTGAAGCCGTGGACGCCAAGACCGGACAACCTCTATGGCATTTCAATGTGGGGCAGACGTTTCATGCATCTCCGATGAGTTACTCAGTGAATGACAAGCAATACGTAGCTATCGCTGCAGGTAATGATTTGTTTAGCTTTGCACTGCCATGAGATTTAGCTTCTAGACGGTCTTCATTTCTCTGTAGTGGTTCGTTCAATATGGCCGGGTTCCGCAGGGGAGATAGGAGGCGCGTGGTATATCGAGATTGCTGGTTAACCGCGGGCTGATCATATCGGTCGGTTCGTCTGGAGTCAAAAAGGAGTGGAATGGTGCCTGACCGTGAAGTTGAAGCAAATGTAAATGGCCGACGGTCTTTTATTAAATTGCTGGCTGCTGCACCTCTGCTTGCCACTATTGGCTCCCGGGGTCTGGCCAGCACGGTGATTGCCGCGGCAGGAAAGTCGTCTTCCGCTAATGTTTATACCCGTCTCGGGGTACGACCATTCATCAATGCACGCGGAACGTGGACATACCTAAGCGGCTCGTTGGAATTACCCGAGGTACAGCGCGCGGTGGAGAGCGCATCCCAACATTTTGTCGACATGTTTGAACTGCAGCGCGGCGTTGGAAGGCGACTTGCTGAACTTTCGGGAGCCGAATCTGGAATGGTGACGTCCGGCTCGGCCGGTGCAATGGCAGTAGCTACTGCGGGCTGCATAGCCGGTTCGGATCCCAAAAATATCTGGCAGCTACCGGATACCACCGGCTTGAAAAGCGAAGTTGTTATGCTGGGAGGCCGGATTGCGTTCGACAGCGCGATACGGCTGGCCGGAGGCAAACTGGTGCTCGCCCACGAAGTTGAGGATTTACGTTCTGCCATTACTTCGCAAACTGCGATGGTCTATACAACATGGCGGGATGATCGTCTCCCAAAGGCATTGGCGATCACGCGTGCGGCAGGAGTTCCGCTCCTGCTGGACGACGCAGCCGGGATTCCACCATTTGACAATCTGACGCGCTATGCCAAAATGGGCGTCGACCTTTATTGCTTCAGCGGTGGGAAGGGTCTGCGCGGTCCGCAATGTTCCGGAATCCTGTTAGGCCGAAAAGATTTAATCGATGCAGCCCTAGCGAACAATAATCCGTGGGAAGGTTCCGTATGCCGGCCCATGAAAGTGGGCAAGGAAGAGATCATAGGAATGCTGGCAGCCGTGGAGTATTGGTCGCGTGCGGATCTCGACGCATTGAACAGAGAGTGGAGAAGCCGGGTCGAACGCATTGCCAAGCTAGTTCAAACTGTTCCAGGAGTTACAACCGCCATAACCATACCAAAAGAGGGAAACAGCTATCCGACATTGACGGTGAGTTGGGATGAGCAACGCTTTGGTTTGACAATAGCTCAATGCGACCAGCAGTTGCGGGCGGGCGAACCCCGCATTGAGGTACTAACCAGAACGAACCCGAGCCTGGTACCGGCTGTCCACGAAGGCGATGATCCAAAGAAAAAACATGAAGCCCGCCCGAATCAGTTGCAAATTGTTTCGATGACTTTGCGATCAGGTGAAGACCTCACGGTTGGAAACCGCCTACGCCAGATCCTGTCCGCTGCGCGCAGGCAAAGTGTGTAAGCAAGTGCGTATGAAGAGAAAGGTGCCCTTGAGCATGAGACACATACTTATCGGATTTATACTAGCCTGCCAGCCCGTGTTCTTAGGTGCCCAAATCACGCCGGTAGTCTCGAAGAATGAACCTCGGCTTCCCGGCGCCAATACGCCCGGCATGTTTGCTGACGGCTATCTTTATGTCGCCGGTGAAGGAGATCAGGCGCCGGATGGAACCGCACCCAGAACTTTTGACGCTCAGGCCGATCAGGCTTTTAAGAATGTCAGAGCTGTGGTCGAAAGCGCCGGGCTGACCATGGATCATGTCGTATATACGCAGATTTACCTCGACAACATGAAGAACTTCGAGGCAATGAATCGAGCGTACGCCCGATACTTTCCCGAAGCGCCTCCCGCGCGGGCCTGTTTAGGCGTCGCGGCACTCCCTGGCACGTCCATTATGGTTGAGGCGGTTGCGGTTCGTGACCTGAGTCAAAAGAAGGTAGTCGTTGTCCCAGGTTACAAACTGACGGATCCGATCTCTGCGGGAATCCTGACACAGGACCGCTTGTTTGTCTCCGCCATGCGAGGCCGCAATCCTGCAACTGGTGAAGTTCCAGCGGATCCTGCGGCTCAAGTCAATCTAGCACTGGATGGAGTGAAGGCCGTTCTCCAGGCTGCAGGTCTTGATATGCGCTATATGGTTTTCGTGAATCCCTATCTCACGAAGGCGATTCCGAACAGAACAATGAATAAGTTGTATGCAACGCGTTTTGAATTCGGCAATACACCGGCGCGGGCAACCATCGCGGTGAGCAGCCTTCCCGGCGGAGCACAGATTGAATATACGGGCGTAGCGGTACGAGATTTGTCAGATCGACATGCGATCCGGCCAAAGAATATGGCTCCTAGTCCGACAGCGAGCCCCTGTGTATTTGCGGGAGATACACTTTATTGCTCCGCAAAGGATGGCTTTATTCCTGGACCGAACGAAGGAATTTATGTTGCAGGTGTGGACCAACAGCTACGCCAAACCATGCGAAACCTGCTGGATGACCTGGAAGAGGCTGGGCTGAACTTCAATTCCGTTGTCAGCACGACGGTCTATCTGGACAACATTGCGGATGCTGAGACTGTAAATAAGCTTTATGCGACATACTTTAAAGGAAATCCGCCGGCAAGCACGACCGTACAGCAGATAGCTCCGGTAGAGAGAAAGCCGAACAAAGATGGTCAGTATCCAGGCCTTGAGCAGATTTCTTTGATAGCGATGCGCCAGAGGTAACAACTCCATGGATCACAGCAAGCTGCATGCCTTACTGTTCGTAACTATGCTCACCGGCATCTTCTGGACGCCCCAACTGCATGCTGACCAGCGTAAGATCGATCCCACCTTCCTATATCGCAATACCTTCGCGGTTAGAGGGAAGAAATCTGATCTCACGACGGCGACCTGTCATTACAAACCGCTGTTTGGCCAAGGGGATGCGGATACATCCGTCGTTGTCGGCGTTGCTCGTTATGGTGAAGCGTTGGTCGATCCCAACGGAGTCTGCGCTACTGTCCAATATCCTGATGAAGATCAGGTATATGTTGTGCTCGATGGGAGCGGATCCGTGAAGTATGGAAATGAGGTGGTATCTCTTAAGAAGGAAGACTATCTCTATCTCCCCGCTACAATACCCCATGCTTTAAGCAATAAATCCGGCAGGCCGCTGACTGTGATGATTATGGGTTTTCACACGCGAGGATTTGAAAAAGCCAAAATACCGGCGCATCCCTTGAAGGCCAACATTGAGGATGTACCCACACGTACTGTTGAAGGCCATCCATCTTCCGCTCGCTTCCGCCTGCTGATGGGAGATGCCGATAGCAAGCGTGATCGTATTGCGGCTGGCCGCGTTCTGACCAGCCTGTTTCTGATGGAAATCGCGCCGAACGGCACTAACTTTCCTCACCATCATGAACGGGAAGAGGAGATTTACCTGGTCTTGGGTGGGCACGGCGTAATGGTCGCAGGCGGAGGAACGGACGGAATTGCGGGGCGTCACCCTGCCAAAGCTGGCGATGCGTACTTCTTCCGGCTCAACTGTACTGTGGGGTATTACAGCGCTCCCGGCGTCAAGTCACGCATCCTTGCTGTCCGGTCGTGGTATCCGGGCATGCAGCAAAAAGGTGCAAAGCACTAAGCAGGATGAGAACGTCCTAGACATTGTTATCAACTCAATATAGCTGACGCGAGGCGAAAATGAATCGACGTGGATTTTTAGGTGGGTTGGCTGCACTGTCAGGAACAATTTTTGGAGCCAGGACATCATTGGGCTCGACCAGATCGAACGAGCTAGGCTCATGGAATGGAAAGATACGCGGATTAGGGGAAACCGGAGACGTATATAAAGAATTGGGGTTAAACACAGTTATCAATGGTCAAGGGACCATGACTTACCTGGGCGGATCACTGATGCGGCCCGAGGCAGAGGAGGTAATGAAGCTTGCGAGCCTCAACTTTGTAAATATTATGGATCTGGAGGCAGCTGTAGGAAGAAAAATCTCCAAAATGCTGAACCTGCCTGAAGGGTACGGAGTGATTGTGACATCGGGCGCAGCATCAGCCATTCAAAACGGCTATTCTGGAATACTGACGGGAAACAATGAAACATATATAAAACAGATTCCAGACCTTACTGGGCTGAAGTCCGAGGTTATCATCCAAAAAGCTCATCGCAGCCCGTGGGATCATCAAATTCGCGCAACTGGAGTAAAGATGGTTGAGGTTGAGACGGTTTCTGACGTGCATAGCGCAATCAACGACCGAACTGCCGCGATGCATTTCTTGAACCTTGCCGACCCTACGGGACAGATTAAGAGGGAAGAGTGGCTGAAGTTAGCACATGCGGCAAACCTACCGGCATTTATCGACGCTGCTGCCGACACTCCACCCAAGTCTCATCTCTGGGATTATGCGAATCTGGGTTACGATCTGATTTCTTTTAGTGGAGGAAAGGCAATGCGTGGTCCGCAATGCACTGGCCTGCTGATAGGACGTCAGGAGATGGTGAACAATGCATTGTTAAATATGAGCCCCAATGAAGATACATTGGGACGAATTGCCAAAGTTGGTAAGGAAGAAATTATTGGCATGACTAAGACCATAGAGTTATATATGGCTGAAGATCAACATGCCCTTGAAAATGATCAATGGCGGATGTTAAACACAATTGCAGATCGAGTCAAACAAATTCCAGGGATCACAATCACCAGGAATGTACCGGAAATCGCGAATAATTTTCCATCTATTCAGATACGCCTGGACTCCGCTGTAGTACCCGTGAAGGCGCATGAGGTTCTCAAACGATTGGCAGCTATGAGGCCGGCCATTGTTCTAAGCGGCGGGGACGACAGTGGAGGAAATGTGATCGAAATAACTGCGATAGTGTTGCAATCTGGACAGGATAAGATTATTGCCAACGCATTATCAAGTGCTTTGCGCGGACAATCCGTGTAGAGAGATATGTTAAAGTACGTTATTCCTCAAGGATTTCGATCACTGGTGGTTAGGCAACACGCACGGTGCGCGTTTGCTGCGTTTGCCTTCAAAGAGGTGAGCTCTTCTGATATGAAGAATATTATCGAGCCAAGATGACAAACATGAGGAAGTTCTCGTTGCTCGCCGTTATCTTTTGTTCTCTGCTAAGTATGTGTATTTGTGCGTCATTGAGGGGACAGACTGGGAAACGCCCATTCGAATTGGACGCACTTTCTCCAGATTTCTGGAAATTATTCGACAAGCAATCCAAACTCACCGTTGTGGCGTCTGGCTTCGGCTTCACCGAAGGACCCGTGTGGGACAAGGCGGGATTTTTGTGGGTAAGTGATGAGACAAAGAATAAGATTTTCCAGATAGATCTCCGCACCGGTCGGAGCCGAGAGATGATTTCCCTAGGAGACCCGGATGGTAATGCATATGACCAAGAGCGGCGCCTTTTAGATTGTGCCAGCGTGCTACGTGCAGTCATCCGGCTGTCTCCGGATGGAAAAAGCTATAAGGCTGTGGCAGATAGATATCAGGGGAAGCGTCTCAACAGTCCAAACGATGTGGTACTGGGGCCCGACGGCGCTATCTATTTCACCGATCCAACACTCGATCTTGTTGCCGGCCAAAAACAGGAGATTCCGTTCCAAGGAGTTTATCGGATCTCAAAGAGCGGCCAGGTGCGACTGCTGACCAAAGATCTGGCACAACCTAATGGGCTCGCATTTTCTCCGGACGGGAGAAGGTTTTATGTGGACGACTCTGAAAAATTGAACATCCGTGTCTATGACTTCAAACCCGGCGGCACGCTGGCGAACGGCCGCATTTTTGGCACGGAGGCGATGGGCGGACCCAAGGAAGGTGTCCCGGACGGCATGAAGGTCGACAAACAAGGAAATCTATATGTCGTGGGCCCGAGAGGGATTTGGGTGTGGAATGCGCAAGGAAACCATCTTGGAACAGTTGTCGTTCCAGAGCAGCCTGCGAATCTGGCCTGGGGGGATGAGAATTACTCGACGCTCTATATAACCGCTGGGACATCGGTCTATAAGATTCGTACAAAAGCCCACGGCTTCGCACCTTATCAAATAAAATAGCGCATATTTCTGCGGCGTAGATCATATGAATGCCAACACAGGTGAATGGATTGACAGGTGGGGATTTATCCACTAACCTGATTTGGAATTTGGGGCCTCTGGAAGTGAGTTTTAGTTTCTACGGTGGATTGCAACTTGACGTTCCCATGGACAGGACCGGCGGCTGTCATCGATAGCGCTAGAAGCTTTTGAGTAGAGTTATTTCGTTCAGAATATAAGGAGGCGAAAAGCATGACGACACGCCGGAATGTATTGAAAGGCGCTGCTTCCATCGTGGCAGCAACGGGTCTTAGCTCGCCGGGAGGTGCAGAGACGTCAAGAAAGAAAAAGGTATATTATCCGGGTGGTAAAAAGCCGGAGAAGACCCCGCTATTTTCAAGCATGATCTCTTATGGCAATCTGCTATTCATCTCTGGCGTAGGCGCGCATTTTCCGGGAGATATTACCTCTCATACCAAGCATGTTTTGGATGAAATCGAAAATGAGTTGAAGAGAGTCGGTTCTTCAATGGATAAAGTTCTTAAATCCAATGTGTATTTGAGTGATTTGAAGGATTATGCGGGCATGAACGCGGTTTTTCAAGGTCGTTTTGGAGATGACCCACCGGTTCGTACCACGATTGCAGCGGCCGGTCTTCCTGGTAATTCCCTCGTCGAGATTGATGTAATTGCCTACATATAAATTTGGTATGGATTGCACACGCAGCAGCCTGAGGAGATTTAGTATTCCTGCTCTTTCGATGTGAGGTATTCCTGTGTCCGTTTTATGGGAGTTTCTTAGATGAGGATGCTTTCGCGCGATACTGGGTGGAGTTTGAACCTTTTTGCAAAAGAAAAGGCAACCACGTACTTACACATAGGCAAAGGACTTTCCGCTGCGGTTGTTGTGATTGTGTTGTCTTTCGCACTATTTTTCATTCGGGCTCAGTCCGTATCTGGCATTAGAGCCTCCCAAAATAGTCCCGACGCGATTCTGGATGCCTTTCGAAAGGTAGAGGTCGCGTCCGTATCTGATGCGATCGAGCAAGTCTCCGGGAGACGCATGTATATGTCTCATCACATGCATCCTTTATTTCCTGCACATTTTGCAGGATTCGCGGTGACTGTGCAACTCAACAAAGAAGAAAATCACGATCCCAACGCACTGGACGGCATGCTCGCCGCCATCGATACGGGTAAAAAAGATTCTGTATACGTCATGAAGGTTCAG
This sequence comes from uncultured Acidobacteriota bacterium, assembly GCA_963823595.1. GTDB lineage: Bacteria > Acidobacteriota > Terriglobia > Terriglobales > Acidobacteriaceae > JAKAAZ01. Next base: position 10,972 of record CAWGME010000026.1, on the reverse strand, counting down.
GATGGCGAGGATATCGCAGGAATGGGAGGTCTGATGGGTACGGCCATGGCGGCACGGGATTACGCGGGAGCTGTGATTGACGGCGGCGTTCGCGATGTCGCGTATCTCCGCAAGATTGAGTTTCCCGTATACGCGACTGGCATCGTTCCTTCGACTTCCTTAGGACATTATCGCGTCGCGGGTGCAAACATCCCGATTGTTTGCGATGGAGTTTCTGTACACCCCGGCGATATTATCGTCGCGGATAGTGACGGGGTTGTTGTTGTACCGCGAGCCCAAGCAGCGCAGGTGTTAACTGTTGCACAACAAATGGACTTTAAAGAACATTCGATGTATCCATATATCACCAAGCTAAAGTCTATAGAGCAAGCTGTGAAGCAGTTTGGCCGGCTTTGAAGATAGGCTCCAAACATGTCTGCAAGTGCGGAAAAGGCCGTGATAAGGGCTAACCATAGTGAAGCCGGGTAATACTACGCCGCGAGTTGCCATCCCGATTCGATACATCCTTATCTTCTGGCTTTTTTTATTGAGTGCTGTTGCATTTCTTGATCGCACGAATATTTCCATTGCCGGTAATTTTCTGGCCGCGAGCTATCATCTTGACAGCATTCGACTGGGCTGGGTGTTCAGCGCTTTCCTGATCGGGTATGCGGCTTTTCAAATCGTGGGTGGTTGGCTTGCCGTTCGGATGGGCCCGCGTCGTGTTCTGGCAGCCGGAGTCCTGTGGTGGGGAATCTTCACGGCTCTTACTGCCCTTGTACCTGTAAATCTCCGCATTTCTCTCATTCTGCTGATCGCAGTCCGGTTTGCTCTGGGTGCTGGAGAGGCTGTCGTATACCCCGCAACCAATCAGTTTGTAGCTGAATGGATTCCCATTCATGAACGCGGCAAAGCAAACGGATGGATCTTTGCCGGTGTTGGTGCAGGTGCCGGTCTTACGCCTCCGCTGATCATAGCGATCATCACACATTATGGCTGGCGGGCTTCGTTTTGGTTCAGTGCCGGATTGGGGGTGGTCATGGGTATGGTGTGGTACTTGATCGCCCGTGACGCGCCTGCGGAACATACCTTCGTTACTCCGATTGAACTTGACCACATCCAGAGCGGATTACAAGATCTGAATTCGGAGCCGACGCCTGTGGTTGTAAGACCGATCCAATCGATATTGCCTTCGAGCGCCTCAACCGGGCCCTCATGGCTCAAACTGATTACGAGAAAGAATGTATTGCTTCTCACGTTCAGCTATTTCACATATGGATATGTCGCCTGGATATTTTTTAGCTGGTTTTATATTTATCTAGCTCAGGTTAGAGGACTGAATCTGAAAACCAGTGCCTATTATGCGATGCTACCTTTCCTTGCAATGACCATTTGTTGCCCCGTTGGCGGTGTGATCAATGATTGGATCAGTAAGCGTTATACTTTGCGCCTGGGTAGATGCGGGATCGGAGTAATCTCTCTACTGCTCACGGCTGTTTTCCTGGTAGTGGGCGCCACTGCGCACAGCCCTAAGCTGGCTAGCTTTATTTTGGCAGGTGGTGCGGGGTCCCTCTATCTCTCACAAAGCTCGTACTGGTCGGTAACTGCAGATATAGGAGGCCATCAGGCTGGGCTTCTGTCGGGTGTCATGAATACGGGGGCGCAGTGTGGAGGGGCGATCACCGCATCTTTGACTCCGATTATTGCTTTATATTACGGATGGATTACATCGTTTGCTGTTGCAGCTGGGCTGGCACTTCTTGGTGCTTGTGCCTGGATCGCTATTGATCCAACACTGAATATTGCTAGTCCATTGGACACCGCTTCAGTTGATTCGTGCGTATAACTCTCGGACTATTTCTTTTTGGCTATGGCGACGAGTAGACGCGCGTTCACGGCTGCTCGTGCCCATGTAGAATAGGCTCTTCGGCCATCAGAGCTCGGCAGCGGCGCCAGGTTGCTTACCAGCAGGACCAGGTTGTAGATCGCCAGCCAGTGCCACATACCCGGAGCTGACCACAGGGCCGCCGCGATTAGCGAATTCACCAGCGGGCCGCTCAGGGAGATCGCAATGTCATCGAGCGGCGCCCGGGCCTGCTCCCGCCGGATATACGTACCGCTTAGGCAAACGCCTATTTCGCGGACCTTAACACCGAGAATCCGGGCCGCCAGCAAGTGGCCACATTCGTGCAACAGGAGACTTGCCACCGTCAGGGTTCCCAGCGATATTCCCTCCGCAATATGCCCAGCCATAGCAACGAGCCCGATCAGCACAACTGTCGTCATCATCACCGCTCCACCACGGTCTATCCGAAATGCGATCACGTAGCCTCCGTCTGGCACGCCTTTAACTCTGCAACACTCAAGAGAAAGCAAGCGTCGTGCCAATCCGGCGGTATGTCAGAAGCAACTTGCGTTTCCGCCGTTATCGACCGACCTAAGCACTGTCTTATTCGCCTGGCGGCTTCCAAGCTTGCTAGCGGTTCCTTCCTGAAAGTCGTGCCCCAGGATTGATATGTCTCTGAGAGGTCTGAGATATGCAATGTTTTGCGTCTTAATGCCGGCAAGTTTTGTGCCAGTGATAAAAGAGGAACTCGACAGAGGCAGCCGAGCAATGGTTTGGAGACGAAGAAGCGGCTGAAGAGACTTTCTGAAAGACAAGGGGAAAGAAGCGCCCGAAAGGGTTAGCTACGCGCTCGAACGCGTATGACATAGGTGACAACGAATTTGAGCAGAGATAGGCTGGCCGGGCCTTGGCCAACGTTGCTCTTTTCGAGCCTTCTGTGATGCGCTCCGCTCCGCACTATATATTTAAGCCCCTCGAGCTGTTCATCGAAAGTGATTGACAGGCGCGCACCACGGAGTACCATTTCTGCGACCGTTCTGTCCCCTGCAGATTTGGCATGAGTACCAACCGCGCGAGAACTTTCCCGTCATGCCACGGCCCTGAGTAATGGTCGGGAGATTCATGCGCATGTCTCAGCCGCTATCTCCGATAAGCCGTTTTGTAAAACGCAGTGGCCTCAATGCATTTCTATGCGTTGACGACACTGGCAGCGACAAAAACTTCCGGCTCACGCTTCGGCTATAACCCGGGAAGGAAGTGGAAAATATGAACACCCACCATGTCAGAATATTGGGCGCGGTTAGTGTATTCGGTATCGCCTTTGCAGCGGCGCTTGGGCAATTGGCCTCCAGCTCAGTGTTGGCCAGCGATTCTCCGCAAATCAGTTCCCTTAATGTGCCTCCTGTGGCAGGGCCGAACCGCCCTGCGAATGTGCCGGATGGATACGTAATCACACCCTTCGGCTATTTCCATTCATCCTGCGTGCAGAGTCTCGCGAAAGGAGAGCGACTGCTGGTGAATGGAAGGATTCAACATGGAGATGGATCGGTTGAGGACAAGGTCGCGGTTTGCAATTATCCACGCTTCACGCCTAGCGGCATTCTTGTGAAGGCCGCCACTGCCCCCAGGACTACACCGCAGGTAAAAAGCCCGACTGCGAACACGTCCGCTGAGGTTAACGGCTGGATTGAACAGGAAAGTATCACGACAGGCTCGGCGACTCAATCCTACGGGGCCCTGATTGCAGCCTGGGCTGTGCCATCGCAACCAATTGCCAATGATGGACAGGTGTTATTCCTCTACCCAGGATTCGAGGACATTAACAACACGGAAAGCATTCTTCAACCTGTTCTGCAGTGGGTTGGCGGGCAGTGGGCCATCGCCAGCTGGAACTGCTGCCTGAACAATATTACAACCGAGAGCCCAGTCGTCGACGTTAGTCCGGGTGATGAAATCTACGGATCAATTACCAGCACCTGTCCCCCGGGAACGCTCTCCTGCCCGACTTGGAATGTCCTTAGCCTGGATATCTCAACGGGTGAAAGCACCACGCTGTCAGATACTCCCAGTGCAGGGCAGCGATTCAATTGGGCGTTTGCCGGCGTGCTCGAACCATACTACGTCATCACTTGCGACGATTATCCCCCGAATCGCCAGATCACCTTCGACAACGAAACCTTCAACGAGTATTTGCGTCCGATCACTAATCCGAAGTGGGGAGGATCTGCCAATACAACCCAAACGCCCCAATGCAACTATGGCGTGAAAGCGACCCCGCACGCTGTAACGCTTCGCTATTAGCAACTCAACCGTACGTTGTAACAAAAGTCACTGCGCTATGAATCGACATCGCGCATGGATCCGTTGCTCAATCAGCTGGAGTTCGTGTGTCGAAAAGGAGGAAGCAGCGGTTCCAGCGTGCCCAGATCCTCGAAATGGAGATGGCGAATAGCGATCGCAATTTTCATGTGAATTTCCGAAGGAAAACACAATAAGCCGCTAAAGCTTTTCGCGGGAGCTTATATGTCACGTGATCCGTTTACGAGCCGCCCTTTTCTTTGGCAGATGACGCTTGAGGAATTCTTCCAGCGCAACCGCGTTATTATGCTCCGTATCGTGGGAGCTGTAAATCAGTGTCACCGTCCCATTGCGGGCCGCTTCGACGATCGGCTTCCACGACTGGGGGTTTGCCTCCAGTTCCGCGAAATAGCGCTGCCGGAACTCATTCCATTTAGCGGGATCATGACTGAACCACTTTCGCAGCTCCGTGCTGGGAGCCACATCTTTCAACCAGCCGTGGAAATTCAAAGAAGTCTTCTTTACTCCTCTCGGCCATAACCGCTCCACCAGGAATCGCATCCCATCCTGGCTGCTCGAAGTGTCATACGCTCTCTCCAGTTGGATCATCGGAAACTCCGTCAGTTGGCCTCGCCTGTCATGATAATCCCGATGCAAACGAAAGCAGTGAGCGTATTGTCTATTAGGAAACAGCCTTCACTTTGTTCCACCACAGCGGTCGAGGGTAAGCCCTAGGTCAAACACCGCAATTTCCAGCAGCATGCCGCCTGCGTGTTCCACGTGGAGGTCTGCTCACGCCCATCGATATTTACCCAGAGGCCATCTCGCTAGAAGGATGGAATATTTCTTGCCAAGCAACGTATGCGAACGCTTCGCAGGCTGTCGGCCACTCAAGAGATCCAGGCACGAAGTAGAAGGGATCCTCTTTAGACTCTGAATCGGCTATTCGGCGGACTTGCAGACCTCAAGGCATAATCTTCTTATGCGGCTTACCCCAGATGACCATCTTTTTGTCCTGACCGGAGCTGGGATCTCTGCTGAAAGTGGCCTAGCCACTTTTCGGGGCTCAGGAGGGCTGTGGAGCGGTCATCGTATCGAGGAGGTCGCCACTCCCGAGGCGTGGCATGCGAACCCCGAACTCGTATGGCGTTTCTACTCTATGCGCAGGCGCGATGCCCTCGCTGCTGAGCCAAATGCCGCTCATCGTGCCCTCGCGGCGCTTGAACACACAATGGGGGATCACTTTTTTCTCTGCACCCAGAATGTCGACGATCTTCACGAACGCGCCGGTTCTCAGCGCATCCATCACATGCATGGAACCCTGTTCCAGTCGCGTTGTGTGCGCTGCAACGCACCTTTTCGCGATACAGCCATATACGAGACGGCTGCCGAACTTCCGATTTGTTCGGATTGCGGAGACCTCGTGCGCCCTAATATCGTTTGGTTTGGTGAGGTCCCCTTAGGCATGGACACCATCGATTACGAACTCAGCCGCGCCACGACCGTTCTGGTGGTGGGCACTTCAGGTTCTGTGTATCCGGCCGCCGGATTTGTACATATAGCAAGCCTTCGCGGTATCCGGACCGTGTATGTAGGACCGGAAGAACCGCTGAATGCGAACGCCTTCAATGAAGTTGTTTTGGGATCGGCTGCCGAAGTGCTACCGCGATTGCTGTGAATAGACACATGCATGGAGCTTCGGGGCACAAAAAGGCACGTTTGGAGCACATCTTCAGCATGAATGTGCCCTAATTGTGCCCTCGTCTGAACAGGTTGTTTAGCCCTCGTTTCGGACAGCGGGTAAACGTCCACCGCTGTATGAACTGCACTCGACGGGCTGGCACCCAAAAGTGCGATAAGGACAATACTGTCATTCCCATATAGTCACCCAATGAATACAGCCGAGATCGATTCCAAGATTGACGAACAAATTAGCCGATTACACAAGGTCCGCACACTCCTAACGCGAGCTGCGAACGCCGCACCAGTCAAATATGCGGAACCAGCGCGACAGTCATCTCGAAAGGGACACACGATAAGTGCTGAGGTAAAGGCACGGATCGCGGCGGCTCAACGGAAACGATCGACCGAATGGGCGGAGACGCATGCCTCAGAGCTACGCGATCACGCGGTGATGTACGTCAATATAGGCATTACTCCGCAGCCGCAGATTTTTCTTTGCAGCCGAAGATCGGCTGAATTTGAGAGTCTTCGAAAGGATTGTTATGAAGCATTGGCAGCGCAAGACGATTCAGAGCGTCGTATCTTGTATATGTCTTTTGGCGATGGCCACGGCGACGCTTGCCGCCGGACATTTCTTCAAATATTTTCGGCTGGGCAACCCACAAGACAAACATACAAGGACTCGCGGGGGCTTCGCCCTGATAGGTGGCGGGAAAGACCTCGATGCCGCCTTCGAATGGATGTGTCGGCTCTCGGGAGGCGGAGACTTCCTGATTGTCCGTGCCACGGGAACGGATGCCTATAACCCCTACGTCAACAAGCTTTGTCACGTCAATTCCGTCGCAACCCTTGTAATCCCGAACCGGTTGGCGGCAAATGATCCTGCTGTCGCGGAGAAACTACGAAAAGCATCCGCGATCTTCATCTCTGGCGGAGACCAGGCGAATTACATCAACTTTTGGCAGGGTACGCCGGTCCAGAAGAGCATCAACGGTGCGATCACCCGCGGAGTGCCCATTGGTGGAACCAGTGCTGGGCTCGCCGTTCAGGGCCAGTTCATCTATTCGGCCCAACACGACGCTCCGGATGGACCGGACCTGACGTCGAAGGCGGCGCTGGCCGACCCCTATGGTCATCAGGTCGTCATCGCATCCGATTTTCTTACGGATCCTGCGCTTCGCGACGTTATTACGGATACACACTTCGTTACTCGGGACCGCATGGGAAGGCTGCTGACCTTCATGGGCCGTATTCTGGCCGACGGGAAAGCACACACCATTCATGGCATCGGCATAGATGAGCACACCGCTGTCCTTCTGGATCCGGATGGCACCGCAACCGTTAGCGGCTCCAGCAAAGCCTATTTTTTGGAGGCAACTGTCAGGCCGTCTGTTTGTCGTCCTGGAATGCCCCTGTCGTTTTCCAGCATTGCAGTGCAACGCCTGACAGCGGGCGATACATTCAACGTAAAATCGTGGACTCGCAATGGAGGCTCGTCTTATACGCTGAGCGTCAAGTCGGGCAAAATCACATCCACCCAGGCGAGCGGAGAAATCTACTAAACCGCTCGCCTGCGACGGACGACTGGTCCTTGCCTACCAGCGCAACTTCGCCCCGAGTTGAATGTGGCGAGAGCCCCCGGAACCAACTACCGGGTTAGAAGCCGCGATATCCGGGGTATAGAAAGCCTGTCCTACGGTGGAATACCCCGGCTGGCTCTCCCCGCCCGTTGGACTGTCCTGGTAATACCAGTCGTAGAGGTCTCCATCTATGCCTGCGAAGTTAGGATGATTGAGTATATTGAAGAACTCTCCGCGGAGTTCCAGGTTCACCTTATTCTTCAGCGTGAATATCTTGATTATCGAGAAATCAAGATTGACAAAGCCCGGGCCGCGGACCACGTTGCGCCCCATATCGCCGAAATGCCCCGGCTCAGGGGGCGTAATTACCCACCCCGGACCGGCATAACACCCATAGTTATACAACTGGTCGTAGGATGCATATCGTTCGCAGGTCGGGTTGATTGTGCCTGGGTAATCTGAGTTGAATTCATACCAAGGTAGACCCTGGCTGCGGGACCAATGGATATTGGTTGGATCTCCGTGAAGATTCCAGCGGTCATTCAGCTCACCGGTTCCGCTAATGTCATCGCCGTCGTCATAGAAATTCACTGGCTCGCCGCCTTGAGCCGTGAATATAGTGTTGAAGCGCCATTTTGAAAGAAGTTGCGCAAATCCGGGTTTCCCGGTGGGCTCATATGTGGCGGCAAAGGTGAAGCGGTTCCGTTCGTCGAAATCGGAGTCGCCGCGTTCGGCCGCCAGATCATAGCTGTTCTGGACGCTTGCGCTTCGATTGCTGCTGCCGTTGTCGATGGAATGGGCCCACGTATATCCCGCTACGAAAAACAACCCACGGGTAGCCTGCTGTTTCAATGTGAACTGCAAACTATGATAGATGGAGAAATCGAGGTTTTGCAGCATGTCTATGTAGCTCAAGTAAGGAAACTTGGCGTTGAATGGACGGCCGGACTGCTCGTCACCTGCAGTGTCATTCGCATAAATGTTCTGATTGATATCGCGGATGCTATAGAGCTTGTTTCCCTTATTCCCGACATAGGCGAGGGTAAACGCCGCATTCTTCCAAAGGGCTTGCTCTATATTCGCATTCCAGTTATACACATACGGTACGCGGATGTTGCGATCCACCCCAAGAATGGGACATGGCTGGTCCGGCGAACAACTCAGAGCACGGGGATTTAAATTGCCGAAGACAGGCCCACCTGCCTGCCAGTTCGCCGTTACTGTACTTCCGCTGAGTTGAAGAAAGCTCGCACGGATAGTGCCATTTCCCGGCGTTACTCCTGCCGCGCCGGTGGGAATCACTCCGAGGCCTTCGGCTTCCGCGCCGCTCTGCCCGACAAATACGGAAAGATGCGGAACTTCATAGATCACCCCACCTCCCGCACGAAAGACCGTTCGTCCTGTGCCGGTCGGATCGTAGACGAAGGAGAGTCGGGGAGCTACATTGTTCCAGTCGGTGTTATACGGCTTGCTAATCTGCTTTCCGACCTGAACGAGACCCAGGTTCGCATCGAAGTTGCCCAGCAGGTCGTGTTGCTCCGTGATGGGAAAGCTTACATCGTAGCGAAGACCCATTCCGACAATCAGCTTACTAGTCGCTCTCCAGTTATCCTGAATATATAATCCGAAAGTTTTCTGAGAAACCAGACGGCGGCTGTCTCCAATCCAGGCATAGCCGCGCCTGGCATCGCCGGTGGTAAAGCTGGGAACATCGCTGAACTGTACTTCGCCGGGCCCGTAGTCATCGCGGGTATAGTCGCTACTGCCGACCCGGTATTCCCCGCCAAACCGCAAGCTGTGCTTCCCGACGAGATAGCTCACGTTGTCGCTTACAATCCATGTCTGATTTGGGGTGGTAAGCAGTGGATAATCGAGATTGCCTCCAAGCGTGTGGTTCACAAAGCCGGCGATGCGAATCTCCGGCATGCCAAAATCAAGCGGGTTGGTTACACCCGTGTTGATGCCGTAGGTAGTTGGGTTGACCGTATGATCGCCCTGAAATATTTGCTGAGATAACCTGTTATAACCGACGTGCAGTTGGTTCGTAAGACGAGTATTGGCTAGAAAAAGCCAGGAGCCACCCAATAATTGCGCGCGTGTGTCAGCGAGGGTAAGCCAACGCTGGTTTGTATAAACCGAGTCTTCTTCCACCTGATTGCTATCACCTATGAAATAAGTGCCATTGAAGCTGTTACGGTCGGATGCGTGATAGTCAACTTTCGTAATCCCGTTGTCTTCGCGGTTGTGATTGTCAAAATCGGTGAAGATGAGGGTTGGGTCGGTGGCGCTTGCCGTAAATCCAGGGTTCGGCAGGAAGTATTTGGTCAGATTCTCGCTGATCTGACTGCATCCGGGGGCGCACTGCTGTAAAGCTACCGCCAAATTGTCGCCGGGATCCTGATCCTGAGAAGTCAACGTGGTTATCGGCGTATTCAACGTCAGCGGGTTACCGACAATGTCCCGAACGCCTTCATAATTCGCAAAAATGAATAGCTTGTCTTTCCTGATCGGTCCTCCCGCGGAGGCGCCGAATTGATGAAGTCTGAGAGCGGATAAGGGCTGGCCAACAGGGTTGAAGTAGTTGCGGGCGTCGAAAGCATTGTTGCGATGAAAATAATATGCGCTGCCATGAAACTGATTGGTGCCCGATTTGATGCCGAGGTTGATAATCGCGCCGGGTTTGTCTCCATAATCGGCTTCCGGGCTTGACTGCACATTGAACTGCTGGATGGCATCGATGGGCAGGTGTGTAGCGGGCGTGCCGGTAACTCCGGGCTCGTTCAGTACCGTCTCTCCATAGAAAGCGTCGTTATCATCAACGCCGTCCACGATGAAGTTATTGTCCGTGGCACGATTTCCATTGGCGGTGATGGTAAGGAATCCGCCGCCCGGAGTACGCTGAATGCCGGGCTGGAGAGTCACGATGTTCTGGAAATCGCGGCCCTGAAGCGGAAGCTCGTTGATCGCAGTGGTGGAAAAGGTGGTGCCAAGAACGTCATTCGTTGTATCGATGATAGGTGCAGCTCCGCTGACAGTAACGGTTGTAGCTACGGAGCCCGGGTGCAGCTTGGCATCCACGCGAATATCGCGAGCAACTTCAAGCTCCAGCCCGGTTCGCAGCAATTTGTCAAAACCCTGCGCTTCTATCGAGACCGAGTAGGGCCCAGGCTCAAGGTTGGGAGCGACGTACTCCCCGGATCCAGAGGAAGAAAGTATCCGAGTAACTCCGGTTGCTGTATTTGTAATAGTGATCCGGGCGCCAGTGACAACCGCGCCGCTTTGGTCTGTGACCACTCCAAGTATTCTGCCCTGGTTGGTCTGCGCGGAAAGCCCCGCAACCAAAGAGACGATTAAGAGGAAAATTGTAGCGCCCGAACGGATTTTTCTCACGCGAGACCTCCTTGCTGAAATCTGAATTGAAGCTGCGAGCTGTTCTAAAGTCTCGAAGAGTGTAGCCTGTGATTGCAGAAATGTGCAATCAGGAAACGAGAGTAGATGATTTTTGCAATCCGTAGTCCTGTCCAGGCTTTTGATAGTCATCGAAGACTTCAAGAATGTTGATCCCAGCCCAATCCGAGTACGCTGC
>CAWGME010000025.1:0-13669 GCA_963823595.1 uncultured Acidobacteriota bacterium | reverse complement strand
AAAATTCCGGGCATCAAAACGCCCTGCAGAAAACGCCAGAACACCAGCGCCGGCAATCCCCTGCGAAGTGGCGGCGAACAGGGTTGGCAGCGCCAGGATAAAAATGGAACCGACGATGATGTTCTTGCGGTTATAACGTTCCGCATAGCTGCCGACGAAGGGCGCGGCGGCGGCCACTCCCAGAGTAGTGGCGCTCACGGTCAGACCCGCCGCAGCTTTCGAAGCATGGAAGAGCTGGACAAACAATGGAAGCAGCGGCTGCGTGGAATACATATCGAGGAACGCGCACACGCCGCAGATCGTGATCGCAAAGATTCCCGCAAACGGGCGAAGAGAATCGGCCCGGGTTGTTCCGGGATGGTGCTCGTCGAAAACTCCTTCGGATGCACCCATGGAAAAATTCAGAGCAAAAGCACAGATACTGTGATGTGGTGAGTTGGATCCATGTGCAGCCGTTCTTTGGGGAACGGCTGCGCCAAGAGAGATTTCCAGCTTACACCTTCTGTGCTTTTGCTTAGCCTGCGAGGTCAGAGTACAGGAGCGGACGGCTCAATTTGCGACGGGGAATCGTGCCTGGCGGAGAATGTGACAGGATAAAAGGGATGGCGATTCCGCACGACCCCCCTCGATCTGCCGTATTCGGCCCCGCTGCCGCATTTGCTTCCCGCGACTTTCGCAAGTATCAGCTGGGCCGTTTGCTGGTCATTATGGGCGCGGAGGCCCAGGCGGTGGCAGTTGCGTGGCAGATTTACGCAATCACTCACCGCGCTATCGACCTGGGCTATACGGGACTGGCGCTATTTCTGCCCGGCATCCTGTTTTTGATCATCAGCGGACATACGCGGACCGCTATGATCGGCGCAATGTCATCCTGGTCTGCTACTCGCTGCAATGTCTTTGCACCGGGACTCTGTTCTATCTGTCGTGGATTGGAACGCAGCATGTAGCGCCGTTATTCGCGGTGCTGTTTCTGATCGGCACCGGGCGCGCATTCAGCGGACCGGCCAGCTCCGCGCTGCTGCCGCACCTGGTTCCGAAGGATGATTTCGTCAACGCCGTATCCTGGGGCGCGTCGATTTTCCAGATGGCGAACTTCGTCGGGCCGGCGGTGGGCGGCCTGCTTTTCACGCTGCCGTTGAGCGCTGGCTGCCTGCTCCGGTCGGCGGCCACCTGGCCGGGGGCGCGATCGTATATGGATTTACTCTGGTCATGCTGATCGGTTTTCTGGTCCTGATCGCCTCGCTTTCCGTGCGCCCCGGGCGCCAGGAACAGCGGGACATGTCTGTCGAAACGCTGCTGGCCGGATTTCGGTACATGTGGCATAAGAGATTGCTGCTTGGGGTGACGACGCTCGATCTGTTTGCGGTGCTGCTGGGCGGCGCGGTCGCCCTGCTGCCGATCTTCGCCGAGGACATTCTGCATTCCGGTCCCAGCGGATTGGGCATTTTGCGCGCAGCTCCGGCCTTCGGCGCGCTTACCATTTCCATTTTGTGACGGTTCGGCCGATCAGGCAGCAGGCCGGAACGCGAATGCTGCTTTGCGTGGCCTTGTTTGGCGTCGCTACGGTGGTGTTTGGGCTGTCGCGCAACATGGCGCTTTCGCTGCTGGCGCTGTTTGTGGTGGGGGCGGCCGATATGGTCAGCGTGATGGTGCGTTCGTCCATGCTGCAGCTTGCCACGCCGCAGGAGTGCGTGGCCGCGTGAGCGCCGTGAATTCGCTCTTCGTGGGCGCAAGCAATGAGTTTGGAAGCTTCGAGAGCGGCGTGACCGCGCAGTGGTGGGGCGCGGTGCCGGCAGTGGTCATCGGCGGAGTTGGCGCGATGATCGTTACCGGAGTGTGGGCGGCAATGTTTCCTTCTCTGCGGCAGGTGAATCGGCTAACGGAGGATGAGCTGATGGGACCCACCGAGCAGGCTGCGGTTACGGACCCGCAGTATTGAGCCGAGCCTGCCTGAGACGCGTGGTTCGCTGGAAGTAAACCTGGGAACTCTGCCCGACGGTTCGGTCCCGAATTCATAAACTCTCCTGCGCCGCTGACAGTAATGCTGCTGTGCAGCGGCAAGTCTCTGGAAGATGTTCCGACCAGAATCCCGTAGGTGCCGGCGGGAGATTTCCAGGCGTGTGCCGCCGGATCGTAGATCGAAAATGAACGTTGATCCAGCGTCAGCATCACGTGCCTGTTTTGGCCGGGCTGCAAGACTGTTTTGGTAAAAGCACGCAGCTGCCGGGGAGGCTCTCCGTTTTTCGCGGGCTGCTCGACATAGACCTGAACCACTTCAGCGCCGGCGCGTTTGCCCGTTTGGCGACCTCCAGCGACACCGACCATTTTCGCCAGTAGGGCTGGCCGACAGTTCACTCTTTTCCGGCTTACGGAAAGATGGCTCAATTTGAACGTGGTGTAGGACAGGCCATAGCCGAAAGGAAACAGCGGTTCGACATTGTGCGCGTCATACCAGCGATAGCCGACATCGAGCTTTTCGCTGTAAAGGGAATCTCCGTTCACTCCCGGCCATTGCTCCTGCGTGGATGTCGGAATTTCTGTCGCGGTGCGAGGAAAAGTCAACGGGAGCTTTCCGGATGGATTGACGTCGCCATAAAGAATGGCGGCGATGGCGTTTCCGTCCTCCTGGCCGGGATACCAGGCCTGAACGATTCCGCGAACTTTGCCGATCCACGGCATCAGAACCGGGCCTCCAGTATCGAGAACGACGATTGTATTTGGATTGGCGCTTGCCACCGCCGCGATCAGCTCGTCCTGATGATCGGGCAATGCAAGATTGGGGCGGTCCTTGCCTTCGGTCTCATTCGTGTTGACGAATACGATTGCTACCTTCGCGGCGCGCGCGACGCTGGCCGCATTCTGGTAAGGTCGTTGCCATCTGCGTACGACACCTGCGCTCCGGATGCGCGTTTGCGGAGACCGTCCAGCGGAGTGACGATATAGGGAGCGACGACGCCAGAGCTTCCGCCGCCTTCCGCCTTCGGTTTGGTGCTGCCGGGAGCGCCAATCACCGCGATCGACATTCCCGAGGCCAGCGGCAGCAGTTATTTTCATTTTTCAACAACACGGCGCCCTGCTCCGCCACTTCGCGGGAGAAGGCGGCGTGTTCCGGCGTGCGCACATTGGAATCCCACGTGCCGGGCTGCTGCTTGTCGAACAGGCCGAAGCGGAACATGGTGAGCAGAATGCGGCGCACATGCTCGTCCAGCGTCGCCATGCTGACCTGACCGTTCTCTACGGCTGTTTTCAGCGGCTGACCATAGTACTTCGCGCCGGGCATTTCCTGGTCAAGTCCGCCGTTGGCGGAAGGAACGGTCGAGTGAGTCGCTCCCCAGTCGCTCATGACCCAGCCGCGAAATCCCAATTGTTTTTTCAGCAGGTCGTTGAGCAGGTACTGGCTTTCGCACGAATAAACGCCGTTCGTCTTTACGTAAGCGCACATCAGTGTGCCGACATGCCCCTGCTGAACCGCTGCCTCAAACGGAGGCAAATAGATTTCATGCAGAGTTCTTCGATCGACGACGGAATTTTCTTTAAAACGATTGTCTTCCTGATTCATGGTCAGGTACATATTGGCATTCGCGATCGGACCCTGACTTTGAATCGCCTGAATTTCGGCGGTCGCCATTTGACCGTTGAAGTATGGATCTTCGCCATAGCTCTCGAAGGTGCGTCCCCACTCCGGCACGCGGACAACATCGATGGAAGGAGCGAGCGAAACATTTGTGCCCTTGCCCCATTCCTCATTTCCCAGCACCTCTCCGTAGCGGTGAATCAGTCCCGTGTCCCAGCTTGCGGCAACGGCAATGGGTGCGGGCAGCAAGGTTACATTGGTCGCGTCGTTGCCGACGCCGGCGCGCCCGTCGGCCAGCCGCAGCGCCGGAATCCCAAGCCGCGGATTTGGCGGAACGTATCCGACATAGCCTTTGATTGGACGCGGATCCACCCCATGTACCATCGTGATCTTTTCATCCAGCGTCATCGCGTGGAGAAGCAGATCGGTCCGCTGTTCCGGCGTAAGGGACTTGTTCAGCCAGGGCCTGGAAGGATTGGTCTGGGAATCTCCGAAGCCTGGCGAAGTTCCGGCCAGCGAAGCCACCAGGAACGCGATCAGCACCAAGCGGCGCATGGATACTCTGGAGACATATCGAAGCAAAGGACTGTCCGCATTCAGGTTTTTCATCAGCTGCCATTTTCAAGATGAAAAATTTGAAAGTCAATTATTGCTGGATATCGATCAAGATTAGGATCGTATTACCGGCAAAAACGTATCGATCGACACAAGAAAAACGAATCGGGAATCTCCTCTGGCGGAGAGAAGACGGCAATGAGCGGAATAAAGATGAATTGGCAGAGTGGCATGGTTGCCGGTAGTGGGATCGAAATCTCGAGCAAAACTCTGGGGCAACTCCGCTCGCTTTTTCACGATCAGGAGGCTGCCAGCAGGATGCCAGCCGACACGGAGCTGTATCGGGTGCAGGCCTATATGCCTGTTCCGGGCGGCACGGAGGGCGGCCTTTACTGGGGAAACACGGTGCTGCAGCCGGGAAAGGTCGGCGACGAATATTTCATGACGAAAGGACATTTTCATCGCATCCGGAACCGCGCGGAATACTATCTGACTTTCCATGGCGAAGGCGCGTTGCTGCTGATGGATGAAGCGGGAGCGACTCGTTCTGAAGAAATGTCGCCCGGCTCGGTGCATTACATTCCGGGTGCAACCGCGCATCGCGTGGCCAATACGGGTAGCGCGCCGCTGGTGTTCGCCGCCTGCTGGCCGAGCGATGCCGGATACGACTATGAAACGATTGAGCGCGAAGGTTTCAGCGCGCGCCTGCTGGAGCGGGACGGGAAACCCGTTTTAGTTCCGTAAGGACAAGCTTAGGATGATTGGCGATTCTTTCCTGGACGTTTCACTGCAACCCGATCAGCTCCGGTTTGAATATGGCCCCGGCGTAGTTGGGCCAGCCACTGAATTTCGCAGTCTGGACGCAATTCGTGGCGAGCCTGCTCGATCCCAACTGCGCGGGCCCCGATCCGGTCTACGGGATTGCGATGGATGTGGCGCGCGCGTCCGACATGGCTCTGCTGAAAGAACGGATGCTTCTGTATGGAATCGTCGCGTATGCGGCCGGACGCCTGGGAGAGGAACCGACCCGCAGCCAGGGCCACGTGCATGCCATTGCCCCGCACAGCGGCTGGTCGCCTCCGGAGATTTTCGAAGTGCTGGAAGGCAGGGCCATCATCTATGCGCAGCAGACCACAGAGAACGACCCGGGCGACTGCATCGCGGTGACTGCCCATCCCGGCGAGAAGGTCGTGGTTCCGCCGGGATGGGCGCATTGCGTGATCAATGCGGACCCGGCGCACCGCATGGTATTCGGCGCGTGGTGCGACCGGCAATATGGCTTCGTTTACGACGGTGTACGGCGGCACGGAGGTCTGGCGTGGTTTCCGGTGCTGACCGCGAAAGACGAGATCGAGTGGCGCGCGAATCCCTCATATCAAAAGCCCAATCTGCATGTGCACCCGGCGCGTATGTTATCCGGAGTTGGGCCTGCTCCCGGACCGCAGCTTGTATCAGCAATATCTCGAGGATCCGAATTCCGTGTTGTGGGTTTCCGATCCAGCACGCAAGCAATCCCTGTGGCGGGACTTTCGTCCTTAGCGGGGAAAATGCCAGCGGTAATGGAGATAAATGAAAAGCAGAGAACCTCGCGAGTTCCATTCTGGGTTGAATCGCCGGACAATGCTTACGTCCATGCTTGGCGCCGCGGCGATCAGTACGCTGCCGACCGCCTTTACCGGCCTGGCGAGGGCCGCACGGCCTTGGAACTCCATCAATCCCCGGTGGTATGGCTTTAACTTGCTGGAGTATTTCTCGACCGATCCCGCCTGGATGAAATATTTTCCTTATAAGAATGACGGCGACTTCAGGGAAGACGATTTCCGCTGGATGCGCGATTGGGGTTTCAACTGGGTCCGCCTGCCGATGGACTATCGCTTTTGGACCGATCCTAACGATTCGATGAAGATCAACGACAAGGCGTTGAGCCAATCGATCGGCGATTCGGCTCGGCGAAAAATATGGCATCCATGTGAACATCTGCCTGCACCGCGCTCCAGGGGAATGTATTAACGACAACGCGGACGAAAAAGTGACCGGCATTCCTGTCGTGAAGGAAAAGACCAGCGTCTATCGAGATTTGGCCACACTGGACGCGTTCGTGTACCAATGGGTCTACTTGCGAAGAGATATAAAGGCATTCCCACGACGGCTGAGTTGAATTTCGTGATGAGGAATCACTTATGAAGGGAAAATCGGTAAAGCAAGGTGAAGTGGATTATGTACGCGTGCCAAGGCGACTATCGCGGCGATCCGCGTGACCGATGCTAAGCGGCTGATCGTCAGCGACGGTTATCCCGTCGCGACCACGCCGATCCCAGAACTGTTCGATACCGGCGTAATGCAAAGTGCTCACGATTATGTGCCAGGACAGGTGACGGCATATGGAAATCCGTGGGTGATGCATTGGGGCGGCGCCAATGCGCCGGTTCCGACCTGGCCGCTGAAGGATGCGAACGGAAAAATCATTTGGGACAAGCAGATGCTCGAATCAAAATTCCGCCCGTGGGGCGATTTGGCGAAACGTGGCATTCCGATCCATTTCGGCGAGTTGGGCTGTTCCAGGCACACGCCCGCGGCCGTGGCCCACGCCTGGTATAGTGACACCCTGGATATGATCAATGGATTGCATTCTGGTTGGGCGTTGTGGACGTTTCGAGGCCCATCCGGGATTCTCGACACGAAACGGCCGGGCGTGCGTTTCAAAAATTGGCACGGGTATCAACTCGATTCAACCCTTCTGCATATATTGCAAAGCAAGATGAATGCCTGACCTAGATCGGATCGTGTTCCTGGAGGCCGCCTATGACTATCGTTCATCGAATTCTTAGTCGCATTTTGACTATGCATTCCTGCACTGCATGATTCTATTCTTATATTTGGAGCGCGCACACTCTGCCCGGCACAACCCACGCTCATCCAGCTAAGATCGACATAAACTGGGAAAAGACAATTCTAGTATCACGATCTACCCCGACCTTCCAGGTGGTAGTCAATCCCATGCTGCGCAGAGGATCGCCGATTCACGATCAGGCATTTGACGCCATTCGGCAACTAGGCGCGGATTATGTCCGGTATGTACCCTGGCTTCCGTACCCACAATTAGGCGTCGCTGAGTTAGAGCCACCGACCGCAACCGGCACTTCGTGGAATTTCAATCTTATTGATCCTATGACGAAGGACTTTCTGGCTGCTACCAAAGGACACACAACTGTAATGAATTTCAGCACGATTCCGGCATGGCTTTTCAAGACAGAAAAACCGATAACTTACCCGCGCGATCCCAATCAGGTCGATTGGGACTACACGCAAGGTACGGAGTTACAAGACCCTTCGGGAAAGCAGCTGGGCGATTACTATGCGCGCCTGGTGAGCTGGTATACCCGGGGTAGTTTTACCGATGAAAATGGGAAGGTCCATACCTCCGGCTATCACTACACATTTCCAATATGGGAAGTGCTGAATGAAGTAGATTTTGAGCATAAGACTACGCCGGAACAATATGCGAAACGATATGACGCTATTGTAAGTGCAATTCGAGCGGTATCTCCGGCGACGAAGTTTATGGGCCTGGCTTGGCCAAGCCCGACGATCCCGCATGGTTCGAATATTTCCTGAATCATAAAAATCATAAGCCGGGTATTCCGCTGGACTATATCTCCTATCATTTCTATGCCAGTCCGGCCGAGGGCCAGAATATCGACGATTGGCAGTACACGTTTTTCGATCAGGCAGACGGCTTTCTTACTACTGTCCGCTACATCAATGCGATCCGCAATCGTCTATCCCCGGAGACGAAGATAGATACCGATGAACTCGGGGTTATTCTGCCAAACGACAATCAAACGGCTCACGCGCCATCGATACCTTCCGCGTACTGGAATGCCGCCGGGGCGCTATATGCGTACCTATATATAGGTCTGGCCAGAGAAGGGATTGATGTAGTGGGAGAGTCGCAGCTGGTTGGATATCCTTCGCAATTTCCCAGTGTCACCATGATCGATTGGACTACTGGAAAGCCGAACGCACGCTATTGGGTATTGAAGCTGCTGAAGGATAACTTCCATCCGGGGGATAAGATCGTCGATACGAAACTGACCGCGGATGGCATCACCGCACAAGCTTTTTTGACGCCGGCTGGTAAGAAGCTCCTGGTAGTGAATCAACGCAATCGGAGCTTCCAGATAACACTGCCAGGCGGTGCCCGCGCTGCGAAGATTTTTACGGTAGACGAGTCGACCGGGGAAAATCCGCCAGCCGAGTCGAGTTCTTCCGGATCAGTGCTCAATCTCAGTCCATTCGCCGTCAGCGTTATCAGCTGGCAATAAGAATCGCAGGTGATATATGGAACGGATTGCTTTTTGCCTGAGGCTGCGGAAGGGCGCAGGAGAAGCCTACGACAATGCTCACCGCGCCGTGTGGCCTGAAATGCTGGCACTGCTCAAACGAGCCGGCGTCTCCGATTATTCGATCTTTCGCCGCGATGAGCTTCTGGTGCTATCGATGCACGTCGAAAACTTCGATCAGGTTTGGGATCGCATCGAGCAGGACCCGGTGAATACGCGCTGGCAGCAGGCCATGGCGCCGTATTTCGATACCATGGAGCCGCTCCGTCCAGGCGAGCGTTTCCCCATGATGCGCGAGGTTTTCTACATGGAATAACATGATGGCCTGGACTGGAAATCACGGCGAACGCATTGCTCTCTCACCGATGAAATGAAGGAAACAATGAAGGCGATCTCTCTCGATCTGGGTGGTTCTCATGTCACGCTTGCGGTGGTGGAAGACAAGAACATTTTGATTTCCCGGGAAATTTCCGCGGATTCCGGTGCGGGCCTGATGCCGCTGCTTCCGGTTTTTCGATCCATCATTTTTGAAATGCTCTCGCAGCTTGGCCTTCGGGCGGAAGATTGCGTGGGCCTTGCCATGGGCATCTGCGCGATGGTTGCCAATCATCGGGTCGTGGCCACCAATGGAAAATTTGAAGACGCTCCACAGATCGATCTAGAGGCATGGTGCCGGGCGGAATTCGGAATTCCATTTGCGCTCGACAACGACGCGCGCATGGCGCTGGTGGGAGAGTGGTACGCCGGCGCGGCGCAGGGCGCGGACGATGTTGTGATGATCACGCTGGGAACCGGGATCGGCGGAGCGGCCATGGCCGGCGGAAAACTGTATCGCACGAAGCAGGTGCAGGGCGGTACTCTCGGCGGGCACATTCCCGCTCAATTCGGCGGCAGGGCATGCACCTGCGGAGGATTCGGCTGCATGGAAGCGGAGGCGTCCGGCTGGTCTCTTCCGCTGATTGCGCGGGAATGGCCCGGTTTTGCGGAGAGCCGACTGGCGAAGGCGGACGGGATCAATTTTCGCAATCTGTTTGCACTGGCGGAAGACGGCGACCGTGTCGCCAGGGAACTTCGAGACCGCTGCCTGCAGGTTTGGGCCTGCGGAACCGTGGGACTGGTCCATGTCTACGGCCCGGAACGGGTCATCATCGGCGGCGGAGTAATGCGGAGTGCCGACGTGATTCTTCCGTACATTCAGGATTATGTTCGGAATTACTCCTGGACACCGAGCGGCACTGTACACGTAATGGCCGCCTCTCTGGGGAATGATGCCGGACTACTGGGCGCAGTGCCCTTGCTGACCGGCATCACGGCGTAGCTACGCGAATGCGCGCTCATCGCTGCGGATTCGAGGCTTTGAGAACCACGACTGCACCCGCCGGGACATTTACAGTGACCAGGGTCCGTCCATTCTGTTGCGAAGCGGGAACGGAATTTCCCGTGAGGGCATCGGTCACTGTGGATGTCGCCGCGGAAACTCACAACGACTTTCTGGGTATCGCCCCAGTTGGTAAGCACGGCGCCCAAACCTGCGGGATATACCAGGCCGC
Source organism: uncultured Acidobacteriota bacterium (assembly GCA_963823595.1). Lineage (GTDB taxonomy): Bacteria > Acidobacteriota > Terriglobia > Terriglobales > Acidobacteriaceae > JAKAAZ01. The sequence goes on along the minus strand of CAWGME010000025.1, from coordinate 3,647 downwards.
GAAAGAGCACCTTCCTTGATCCCTGCACAAAATACACAGGCTGGCTCTTTTCCAGTGGCGTTGAGACATCTGTAATCCACTGCTGCACGACTGGATTGAACCTTTTGTCATAGGCCAGCGAAACGGCGGACTCGAAGTAGTACACCTGGCCCTTGCCGAAGGCATGTCGAACTTCAAAGGGTTTTCCATCCCGGGTGCGCAGAACCACTTCGGCACCCTTGAGTTGCAATGGAAGCCGCCACAGCTCGCCGCCCTGTTCATTCTGTGCCGTCACTGAATATGGATGATCCGGCTGCGAGGGATAAATGTCCGACGCTTCGACACCGAAGACGTCCGTCAACCCGCCGGGAACTGTTGGCCGAATCTCGCCGGTAGCATTTTTCCATGCGGTGAGCCCGTCGGCCCAAAGCGTTCCGCCATTTCTTACATAATTTTTGAGGGCGGCAATCGCAGCATTGTCGAGCGCGTAGGACTCCGGAATATACAGCACCTGAAATTTCTGCAATGCGCCGCTCTTCAACTGATCGAGATCGACGAATTGCGTCGGGATATGGGCGCGGTGGAGAGCCAGGTAGCAGCCCATCAGCGACTCTGTCACTTCGTCTTCGCGATGCTGGGCGCGCCCATCGAGGCTCATCAGGATTTCGGCCTCGCGATTGTAGAGGATGGCAACTTTCGCCGGCTGCGGGTGCGCCTTGGCCAGCCACGGATTGCGTTGCAGCGCATCCGCAACGGCCTTCACCGCCGGAACGCGATCGGAGGGCGTTCCATCCAGGCTCACGAGGCTCCATTCGCCGGCCTCCGTTCCACCTACCCGCGGGTTCCACAGCCAGAAGATCACTGCCCGGCTTCCCGCGCCGTAGGAATCCCACATCCAGCGTGTCAGATCGCCGGGAGTTTCCGTAAGGGCAAATCTACCCGAATAAAGGACCGGACCAGATTGCAGTTCGGTAACCCAGAATGGCTTGGCGGGCGCGGCTTTGGCAGCGTCGGCAACTACATCCAGCCGATACGCGTAGCGCTCGCCGTAATCGCTCTCCGGAGTGTCGGGGGTCATGGTCCAGTGCATCGAGACGCCCACGATGTCGGGAACTTTCTTTTCCTTCCAGACATCCTGCCCCGCCGCATCGCCGGTTGCGTTCGTCACGTTGAAGTGCGCTGGGTGGTTGGGATCGATCGGCCTCTACCTGCTGCTTCACCCATATCAGTTGATTGATGAGATTATCGACATTGAAATTTCTCCAGTCGATCACCGCGTGGTAGTCGGTCCAGTAGTTTGTCAACTGGGCTGGTGTGATCGTCACGTCTGAAAATTTATTCAGCGGGTGGAACCATTGCCGGTTCAATTCGCCGACGCTTCCGTACTTCGCCTGCAGCCAATCGCCGAAAGCGCGGAAGGTCGCCGGTTCGGTGTCGTACTTATTCGGCTCGTTCATCAACAGCCAGATGCCTTGAGCGGGATTGTCCTTGTAGTGGCCGACGACTTTCCGCAAATACACCGCGGCAGCGGCTCGAACCGCGGGATCGTTGAGATTCACACGGCTGTGATAGAACGGCGTCGCATTTCTCCAGCCCGGCGGATCTTCCGGGCACAAGGTAGCCGCGATCTGGATTCCATTCTTCGCCGCCGCGTCATAAATCCAGTCATAGCGGTGAAAGTCCCAGACCCCCTGCACGCGCTCCACATCGTCCCAGATGATAAAGATTCGGACCAGCGTGAGGCCGGTGGCATGCATCTGTTGGAATTGGCTGTCGATGGAGGCTTTTGTGTCGGTGCGGTTCAGGAAATATTCGGCGCCGATGCGAAGCTGCCCGGTCAGCTCCGCAAGGCGGGCTTGGCGAGCTACATTTTTCAGTATTGGGGTTTGAGCAAGGGCGATTGCAGGAGAGACAAAATTGCGGTGAGCGCGTAGAGTCCAGCCACTGAAATCCGCGCCGAGCAGATGTGCGTCTTTGTTGCTGGAGATGATCGTTTTCGAGTCGGCCGGGACCACTTCTTCAATCCGGCATTTTCCTGACGTATCTGTTCCGCCAATGGTGCCAAATTGGCGGGTCGCCAAATTGATCTCCTTTTCGAGCGCTATACGGTTGTGCCAAGTTGCGATCGGTGGAACAAAGATCAGTTTTAGAATAAGCCTTTCATGGCAATCTCCACGGGAACGGCCCGGCTTTGCATTGTGCTGGTGTCGACGCGCAATCCGCTCAACATTGGTGCGGCGGCACGCGCCATGTGCAACTTCGGATGCAGGCAGCTTCGCGTGGTGAATCCTTATGACGCGGCATTTCGCGAAGCGCGCTCGGCGGTGGGCGCAGCGGAGTTGCTGGCGAGCGCGGAAGAATTTACCACGGTCGCCGAAGCAATCGCCGACTGCACGCTGGTGATCGGCACCACCGCCGTCAAACACCGGCAGCTGCAGCATCCGCTGAAAACTCTGGCCGACGCGGCTCCTTTGATTCTGAAGGAATGTCGTGGTGCAGAGAAGGAAATGCGCCGGGCCGCAATTCTGTTTGGCTCGGAAAAGACCGGGCTGTCGAATGAAGATCTGAGCCATTGCCACTGGCTGATGCAGGTGCCGACAAGCCCTGAACAGCCGTCCATGAATCTGGGGCAGGCTGTGGCTGTCTGCCTGTACGAGCTGGCGCGTGTCCGGACGGATTCGCCGCTCGAACAGAGCGCTCCTCCCGCTGCGGCGAGTGAACTGGAGCGGGTTGGTTTCGTGTTGTTGGAAGTGCTCAGAGCCAGCGGGTACCTGGGCACACAGGACTCTCGTGAAAAGGAGCTGGTGGTCCGCCGCATGATTCGACGGCTTCGCCTGTCATCGGAAGACGCGACCGTCTGGCTGGGCATGTTGCGGCAGATTTTATGGAAGCTGCGGACGAAAGAGTCCGTGGCGACGTCGGATCGCAAGTCTAGCCAAGCACTTGCGTAGTCGCATCTGACTGGCATGCCTGCATGACTGCTCGGGATGACAGTGCGCACGTTTGCTCATAGCAGCGATCCGGAACGATCAGCGTGTCATTTGGTAGAACACTTCCTGCTCGATGCTGGAAATCTGAATGGCGGGAAGGTTGGCTTGTTTTAGTTGTTGATTGAACTGTGACGAGCTGGCCTTGTTTCAGGCTCTGCCATTGGCCGGCGCGTTGAATCATGCTGGCGCGGGCCTGCTGATACAGTTCCGTCGCCTGCGCCGGAACTGTGCGGTCACCACTCTCGACCACGCCCAGAGACCGCTGCCAGATTCGTCGTGGCGTCATTCAGGCCGGCGGTTTTGAAATCTCCATTTTCAATCAGAGCGATGGATTTTTTCAGCGCTTCGGCGCTGGCGGACAATGCCGGATTCTGCGCGATCCGAGGTTGCAGGCCGTCCAACTCTTTTTGCACGGACTGTATTTCCGCCATCGCCTGGCGGCCGCGCACGGTATCCGCGTAAACCCGCAGGCCCAGTTCCTGCTGGGCCTGCAATTCGGCGGGCGTGGCGGGGCTGCGTGGATCCATGACCACGGTGAGGGATTGCTTCAGCGCTTTACCGTCGACTGTCAGTGTCGCCTTATATATCCCAGGTGCTATCGAGGGCCCGCGCGGAGCGGCATCGTCCACGCCGCTGTCGCCATCCGGGGCCGGTGCGCCGGAGCTTCCCCAGAACAGA
>CAWGME010000024.1:0-97783 GCA_963823595.1 uncultured Acidobacteriota bacterium | reverse complement strand
GCGTTCCCTTCCGCGTCGAAAACAATTTTGCCGCCAGCATTGGTGGGCCCATCAAGAAAAATAAGCTGTTCTACTTCGGTGACTACGAGGGGGGCGAGAATTCAGCGCAGGCTGTATTGGTGGCCAATGTGCAGCTTCCCGCCTGGCGTACTGGAAACTTCAGTAGCCTCGCCAACCCCATCGTAAATCCGTATACCGGGAAACCGTTTCCCGGCAACCAAATCCCAGCAAACATGATCAGCCCTGTTGCCCTGAACATACAGAAAGGTATATGGCCACTACCGAACTTCGGGCCTCCTGGATTAGTTTCGGGGAACTTCCGCAACTTACTGCCGTCCGAGAATGGTTGGGCAGTTTTTGACATTGGCGACGCAAGTCTCGACTACGTAGCGAGTGAGAAAGATACGTTGTTCCTCCGTGAAAGCTATCGTCACTTGCGAGTTATAGATATCGACGGAAATCTGCCAGCCGTTAGTCATGAGGTGGAGAACCGGCTCGGCGCCAGCGGTGTGATCACAGAAAATCACATATTCTCGCCGATGCTAATTAATGAGATTCGGTTCGGATACACAGATCAGAGACTAGCTTATCATCAGGTATTTGATGGGTACGACTTTATAACAAAAGCAGGCATGACGGGGCCCTTTGTCGGTATTACGCCAATTTTGGCTGTTCCGTGGTTTAGCATTAACTCAATATCGTCTACTACCGGTCTTGATGACCAACGCAGTGACGTTGGACGGGACTATGAATGGAACGACAATCTCAGTTGGACCAGGGGTAGACATTCGCTGAAATTCGGCATCGATCAAATTCTCGACCACCTTAATTTTTTTGACAATTTCGGCAACGTCTATGGAAGCTATACTTTCAATGGTAAGTTCACGACGAACGGCTATGCTGATTTTCTACTCGGCCTACCACAACAAACCTCGATAACTTCGCCTGCTCCTTCAATTCAACTCCACGGAACTATGATAGGAGCTTATGCGCAAGACCAATTTCAGGTCAATCCACGGTTGACTTTGAACTACGGCCTACGCTGGGAGTACCAAGGGCCGTATTCCGGTGCGCCCTATCTACTGTACAGCTTCAATCCGAAAAATGGGAAATTAGTCATCCCGACGCAGGCCGGCTTTAGTCACATAAGCCCATATTTCCCCATCAACGTTATTCCTGTGGAGACAGCGGCGGAGGCTGGTTACCCTTCCGGTTCCTTGCTGTTTAGTCATTATCTAAATTTTTATCCGCGCGCCGGATTTGCATACCGTTTATTTCCAAATAAGGACATCGTTTTGCGAGGTGCATATGGGTTATATGGAAATAACATCTACGCTTCCGCAGGACTTTCACAGACGACCAGCGGAGGCCCCTTTACTGGAAGCGCAACATTTATAAACAATTTCACTAACGGTGCCCCATCATTCAGCTTTCCTCATCCCTTCCTGTCAAATGGCACGCCTTCTACCCAAACTGCTGCAGCGACCGATCCCCACTTGACGGTTCCTTATACAGAACAGTGGAATCTCACTTTAGAGCAGCCATTAGGATCTAATGCAGTCATGACATTGGCCTATGTTGGCACTGCCAGTCGGGGTCTTCTACTGCCCATTAACTTAGATCAGCCGCCGCCTAGCACAACTCTCTTTTCTACAAGTAAGCTAGCCTATCCAAACTATAATGCTGTGAACTGGACTGAGAACGCCGGGGTCGATAATTATAATTCATTACAGATTTCGCTCCGAAAAAATCAGGGTAGGAATTTATTTCTTGATACGGGATTTACGTGGGCCAGAGACCTGACAGACGATCAATTGGTTGGAAATTACCAAGGTGCGGCGCCTGAGAACAGGTTCTGCCTCGGGTGCGAGTATGGCAACAACCTTCTTACACAACGCCTGTATTATTATATCAATGGTAACTATTTGCTTCCCTTTGGGCATGGTCAATCCATTTTCTCTGATATCAATCGGGGGTGGAATGCAATAATCGGTGGATGGGCTATAGCGGGAAATGGCACCGTAGCCAATGGCCAATTCTTTTCTCCATCAGTTACCAGCGGCTTTGACACGGCCAATACCAACACCTCGTTCACTCAGCGCCCCGATCAAATCGGTGATCCTCACGTGGCGCACCCTAGTATCAACAATTGGTTTAACATTAGTGCCTTTGCAATACCGGGCTGTCCTGCTTCCGATCCGCTCTGCAAGACCACGGTTCCGATCAATGTGGGGCGCTTTGGAAACGTTAGACCGGGGACGCTGATAGGTCCGCATCTTGTCGAATTTGACCTTTCACTTATGAAGAACTTTCACGTGACGAGCAGAGGGACCTTTCAGCTTCGAGTTACAGCACAAAACGCTTTCAATCATCCAAATTTTGGTGTACCTGACGCAGCTGTGACCGATGGGCCCGGAGTCGCCGGAGTTGTGACTAGTTTGGCGAATGCTGGCAATGGACCAAGAGAGATCGACGTCATGGGGCGCTTTACTTTCTGATCTCAGAATTGGTGACTTCGACTGCCCAAGATGGGGGGTAATATGCGAACACATGTGAGGGCGCAGAGTTTCGGCCAGCACTTATGGGTCGCCAAAAGCCTGTGTGTTGTAATGGTCCTCGCATTCGTTGCGCGGGCCGATGCAGCGTCGAAAAACGTGACAGTCGATTACCGTTACTTCACCGGCCTGGCGACGATGACCGGCAATTGGTCGGCGTTGAAGGCGGCGAGCGACGGAAAGGTATACGTCGGGCTTGCATGTAACGGTTGCGACGGGCATCTGGTCTTCTATGATCCGAAAAAGGACCGGATAGTCGATGTGGGAAACGTAACACGGCTGGCGGGGGAAAATGGGCTGAATCTTGGCCCCCAGTCGAAGATCCACACCAAGTTCGGAGAGGGCAAGGACGGCCGCATCTATTTTGCGACCCACGCGGAAATGCGGTTCAACTATGCACGCCTTGGTGCGCAGGAGGGATACCCCGGCTCGCATTACATGGCCTACGACCCCAAGACTGGGCAGGTGCAGGACTTCGGTATCGGCCCCCGGTTCGAAGGAATGAATACAGGTGCCTATGATCCCCAATTCAATCGTATTTACGGCATGACGGATTCTCGCGGCCATTTTGCCTACTATGATGTGGCCACGGGAGCCAAGATCGACAAGGGCAGGGTCAACAACAATGACTCCGTCTGCCGCACACTCGGCATCGACGACAATGGAAATGTCTACGGAAGCTACGGTCACGGTCAGATATTCAAATACGACCCCCGAACTGATCGCATCACTGAACTTTCCGCACGGCTGCCTATTCGCCAAAAGGGCATATCTCTGGGCCGTGATTACAATAAGTCGGAAACCGCATGGCGCGTGGTGGTATGGGACCGGCAGACGAAGAGGTTCTATGGCGTCGAGGAAAGTGCAACCACCCTATTTTCCTTCGATCCCGCCGCGCCTCCGGAAAGCCAGGTCAAACGATTGGGGCAGATGTGCATTCCCGCGTTCGCATCGCGCCGCGATGTCCCCTATGCGACATTGAGCCTGACGCTTGGACACGATCGAAAGCTCTACTATGCGGCCGCGGGAGCGGAGTTCGACTATAGTGGCAGCGCCGGCGTCGCCGCTTCTCATTTGATTACATACGATCTGAACAGCGGCAAAATCGAGGACCTTGGTGAAATGCATCTTCCCGACGGGCGGCCAGTCCTCGGTACCAACTCGGCCGATACGGGACCGGACGGCACGATCTACTTTGTCGGGGCGGTCAGCGTCAAGGCGGCTCCGGGCGACCAGAACTACGGTGGAAAAATTGCCGGTACTCCTTACCGTTTAGCTTTGTTTATCTACCATCCGAAGACGGACTAAATATCTGATGAAAATTAAAGGTTTCGCTCTGGTTGTCCTGCTTCTCTTCGCCACTGCCGTCGCTTACAGCCAGCGAGATCCCGACTACGATACCGTCGTTGTCCCGCAGACCCGGATCGACGCGCGCGATCTGGGCTATATGCCGGTCGATGTCATTCCGGATGGAGAATCAGGCATCACTTCGCTCACCGTCGCTCCAAACGGATATTTGTATGGGGCCACAAGTGGTGTTCATTCACACCTATTTGTGCTGATTCCTCTCCACGGATATGTTCAGCCGCTGGGTGTCATCCCAGGCGCCACCGCTGTTACCCACGCTGTGGCCGTGTCTGGTTCGGGCGATGTCTACATTGGGACTTCCCCAGATGGACATCTTCTGAAGTACACCCCTCGCGATGAGTTCGATCAGCCGATTCAGATTGGCAAACCTTTACCAGTTACTGACCTCGGCCAGCCAATTCCGGGAGAAAGCATCTTCACGTTGACAATCGACCGCAATGCGAACGTGATATATGGGCTGACCTCGCCCAACACCCACTTTTTCGAATACTCCATTGCCAGCGGGAAGTTCACAGACTTGGGAGTGGTGGCAAAGAATATCCCGGAAGGTGAGAAGTTTGAGAAAGACAAGATGATGTCCCGGATGCTGGCAGTGGATCAGGAGGGAAACGTTTTTGCCTCGGGCGAGAATGGCGATTTCTTTAGGTTCGACCCCAAGGCGCAAAAGCTCGAGAAACTCCCGATCCACGCGCCTGCGGTTCCAGGCCGGGAGCCCTGGACACGTGTGGACGCTTTCCTCCCAGACCCTTCCGGCGTCATTTACGGTGGCACCTCGGATGGATATCTTTTCCGCCTCGATCCAGAAAAGCTGAGCGTGACCAATCTGGGAAAACCGCTCAATCAATATCGAATCGACGGGCTGGTGCGCGGACCGGGCGGAAAACTATACGGGGTGGGTGGCGACAAGGAGGAAATGGCGCGTCTCTTTAGCTATGATCCCGCAACCGGCGCCTATGAGGTGCTCGGCTTTATAGATGTAAACCGGAGACCCTACTACATCTGGCAGGCATACGTCATCGGAGCCATGGCTATCGGCAGCCGCGGCACAGTCTATATCGGCGAAAACGAGCGCATTTCCAAACTCTATCTTTTCTATCCCGGGCAGTGAAAGGACATACTGTGAACCGCAGAAATTTTATGGGTACTGTAATGGGGGGCATTGCTGCAGTCAAACTTGGAGCGGCCGGGCTGTACGGGAACAACGCGGAAGCTGCGGTCAAATGCCAACGCGGGAGCAGGGCCGCAAGGAGCGTGGATCAAAGATGGATTGATCCTTGCTGGAGGCGACCAGGAGCCATATCTGTTCGTGGTGCGCCGGGGTGGGCAAAAGCTCAACGCCCATGAGCATTACGAATATGAGCAGAGTGAAGCGCTGATTCGCAAGCTCAAGGACCAAGGGGTGGAGGTCTTATTAACCCATTTGTATAAAGGCTTCGGCATGGCAGCCGAGATGCCGGATATGGAAGTCACGATACGGACCGCAGCCATTGCGCACCGCCTCGGGATGAAGGTGGCCACCTACGTTCAGTGGGACACAATGATGTACGAGACCTTCTTCGCCGAGGAGCCACGCGCCACGGGGTGGATACAGTGCGATCAATGGGGCCAACCCATTATGACGGAGTATGGGTTTCAGCAGTCGTTCCGATACCGGCCCTGCTTCTCGAATCAGGAATACATCGATTACCTGAAGAAAGTTGTGCGCTATGCGGTGGTGGAGGCGAAAACGGATTTCATTCATTTCGACAACTTCGATTTGAGTCCCGAGCCCGACTCGTGCCATTGCAATGGCTGCAAAACTGGATTTCGCAAATACCTGCGAGCGAAGTATTCACCGCAGCAGCGGAAAGACAGATTTGGATTCGAGAACGTCGATTTTGTAAACCCTCCGTTGTGGAACCGGTCGAACCCTCCGGAAAAGCTGAATGTCATCTTTGACCCGGGTTTCCAGGAATGGATCGAATACCGGTGTCAGTCGATGGCGGACGCCTTAGGCCAGATGGCCGATCTGATCCGGTCGTTAAATCCCGAGGTGGTTGTAGAAATCAATTTCGGCGGCGTCGTGGGCCATAACAACCCCTGGAGGCGCGGCAACGACCACTCGCGGCTTCTGCCGTATACGCAGGTCTTCTGTGATGAACAGGACACGAAGCCAGAATACCTTCCGGACGGAAGGCTGATTACGACCATCCGCACCTATAAAATGGCCCGGACCTATAACAACATTGTCTTGATCGACATTTTGGCGGACGACCTGGCGAACGGGGAAAACCTGGCGTTCAATCAGACGATTGGCACTACAGGGGACGATCCACTTACCCCAGAAATGCTAAAGTACATTTCTTTCTATCGGAAGAACCGTGACCTGTATGTTGGGACGAAGGACGTGGCGACGGTGGCCGTTTTCCGTTCCCATCCATCCATTACTTACCATAACTCCCGCGCCGGTTTGAGCGCCATTCTTGTGGAACAGGCGCTGATCCAGGCCAAGGTTCCCTTTCACCTTATTTTCGATGAGCACCTCAATCAGCTCTCTCCCTCTAACTGCAAGGTGCTCATTCTTCCAGATTCAGAATGCCTTTCGGACGATCAGCTCGCTTCGATTCGCCGGTTTGTTGAGGCGGGCGGCGGGCTGATCGCCACGGAAGATGCGGGTCTCTATGATCCGTGGCGCCGCCTGAGAATCAAACCTGGATTACAGGGACTCGTAGACAATCAACCCGCGGCTGCTCCTTATCAGGAAAGCGTAGCAAGTGTGCCGGTTATCGCGGGCGCTGCCGCACGGAAGGAGTTTGGCCGGGGGCGGGTGGTCTACCTTCCGGGAATTGAGTTCGATGGCCCGCTGCCGCCAGCCGAGCCGTTTTTCACCATCGGCCCAGCGTTCTGGAAGCGTCCGAAGAACTGGCAGCAGCTAATAGGTGCGGTGGAGTGGGCTTCCCGAGGCGACGTTCCGCTCCACGTCTCCGGCCCGGATTATCTGGCGGCGAATCTGGTCGAGCAGGCTGACAAGCGGCGCAGACTCGTGCATCTGGTGAACTACAACGGCCAGGTTCCGTCCATCGAAAACATTGAAGTGCACTGCGCAATACCGGATGGAAACTCGGCCAGCTCGGTCCGGCTTTACTCCGCTGACCTGGACACCGACAGCACACTGAATTTCCAGATGCAGGGTCAACAGGCGGTGTTTACCGTTCCCAGGCTTAACGCGTACTGCATGGTGGCGGTGAGTTGGTAGTCGTGGCGTGAAAAAATCCGAGTTAAATTTTCAACGCACGAGGCCATGTATGAATCGAAGGAAGTTCGTAATGGGAAGCGGCGCAATCCTGCTCAGCCCGGCGCTGCTGCAGCTGCGCGGAATTACTGAATTGAAGTCCGGCTCCGGGCCTGACCGCTCCTACGGCGAAGAGATGCCGGACATGCTGGTTTCCTATCTGGCGAAAAAACAGAATGATATTGCCGCCAGCTGGGACCGAAAGCGCGCTCTTCTAAAAACTGCCGCGGATGTCGAGTCCCGTAACGCGTTCGTGCGGGAAAAAGTTGTCCAGATGCTTCGCGGCTTTCCCCAGCGGACTCCCCTCGGCCCGGTTGTCGTGAAAGTCATGCAAAGAGACGGCTACCGGATCGAGAACGTCATGTTCCAGAGCCGGCCTGATTTCTGGGTGACGGGAAACCTCTATGTCCCCACATCCGGCACCGGCCCCTTTCCGGGAATTATCTCGCCCTGTGGGCATGAGCGGCTGGGCCGGATGATGTCGGGATTTCAAAGTGCCTACCTGAACCTGGTGAAAAGCGGTTTTGTGGTGCTGGCTTACGATCCCATTGGGGAAGGGGAACGTCGTCAATATTGGAATGCGAACACAAACGTAATTGAAGTGAGTGGCGGCCAGACGTACGAGCATTCCATGCCTGGCCAACTTTTAATGTTGCTTGGAGAAAACCTGACGGAGTACCGCATATGGGATGGCATGCGGGCGATCGATTATCTGTTGACCAGGCCGGAGGTGGACCCCAAACGGATTGGCTGCGCCGGCCAATCGGGAGGGGGGACCTTTACCAAATTTATCAGCGTGGTCGACCAGAGGGTGCAGTGCGCGGCCATTATCGAAGGAGGAATGGTCGACAGGTGGCCGTTAAAGATCGCGCCCTGGGAGCCTGTTGACATGGGTGACGTGGAGCAGGAGCTTTTCCCGGCGGCGATCTATGGAATAGACGAGACCGATTTGCACATCGCCATCGCTCCTCGGCCGGTCCTGACTGGGATTGAACATTACGGCCCAGCCTTCGACCAGGCGGCACAAATAGTCCAGGCGCGCTACCGGCAGCTCGGCGTGCCGGAGAAATTTGCCACGGTCGCTTCCGACGATCCTCACGGCTGGACTCCGAAGTTGAGGCTCGCGACCACGGATTGGTTCTGCCGCTGGTTCTATGATCGCAAAGGACCATTGACCGAGCCGAATTTTGAAACCGAACCTGCCGAAAATTTATATTGCACGCCGGACGGCTCGATCCGCTATTCGGGGAAGGGTGAAACGATCTTCTCCCTGATCGCTAAGAAACAGGCGAACCTGCCGCCGGGGCGTCCTGTACCGAAAACTTCCGCCGAACGCGAAACTTATCAGGACGAAATCCGCGCTGAAGTTCGCCGCCTGCTGCATTATCGGCAATCCGAGCAGCCCCTGGATGTGCGCCATATCGTCACCACCCCGCGTGAGGGCTATCGGATCGAAAAGATCCAGTTCCTCTCCGAGCCGGGTATTTACATCCCGGCGTGGGTCTATGTGCCTGATAATAAGATCGCCGTTTTGCCCACCATTCTTTATGTCAACGATGAAGGCATGGAAGCGGACGGGATGGAATTCGAAGGGACGGAAGGATCGGGACAGGATCGTGGCGTGCTCGACACGCTGGTTCGCAATGGAAATCTGGTTGTGGCGGTGGACGTCCGTGGAATCGGCGAGACCCGGCCGCCTCATCCCGCTTTCGATTCATGCAATGAATTTCGGCAGTTATTCGACCTGGAAACTACCATGGCGTACATGGCGTGGCTTATGGACCAGTCGCTGTTGGGGATGCGAGTGCAGGACGTTGTGCGCGAGCGTCGATTATGTCACCAGCCGCCATAACGCCGATGGGCAGCATCTGCACGTGATTGGAAAGGGAATGGGTGGCTTGTGGTGTCTCTATGCCGCCGCTCTCGATCCGCGCATTCGCTCCTTGATCTCTGTGCAAAGCCTCCTTTCGTATCGGTCGCTTACCCAGGTGGATCGTTATCTTTATGGGGCGGACGTTTTTGTTCCGGACGTGCTGTTGCATTTTGATCTTCCGCAAGTCGCCGCCGCCATCGCCGGCCGTCCATTGACACTCATCCAACCGAAGGACGCCATGAAGAACACCGTGGGGACGGCCGCGGCAGAAGAAGCCTACAACTCGACACGAGTCACCTATGAGGCTGCAGGATCAGGGAAGCTTTTCCGGATCGAAAGTGAAGGCACAGACCTGGATACTCCGGAGCATTATCTCAGCCTGATCCGGGCCGCCGCCATCTAGTCGGCGATGTTGGCATGTCTCAGCTGACGGACCGGGAAAACCGTCAATTCCGGTCATCTCTGCAATATTTTCTCCTGGAAGCGAACCAGAGATAGTGACCGTACAGCGTACACAGCACAATTAGCGCACTGTTCTCCACAAACCCCGATCACCAGAACCCAGCAATCTGGAAAGTGTTGTGTCCGCACTGTCGGTGAGTGAGTTGGCGATTACGCATTAATTGAGAACGGCAATGCCCCAAATAGCGATTGTGGGACCGATGCCGTTCCCCGTTCGTTAGATTCGATAGGGAAAGACCCGATCCGTTCCCGCGTGACTCGATTCCGCAGTCTGATTAAGGTGAAAGATCAGTCATTCAACCTCTGGATCGCACAATGAAATTCGAGAGGCGTCCGCTTGTTAAACTCATGGAGAGCAAAGGTGATACGTATCCACTCGCCCAAAAGGGGATTGTCGGAAGTCTGCGTGGCATCGCCGCCGGCGGAAACATTGAGGCCGCCGGCTCAACAATGGTTATCGTATGGATTCCAACCGCCCCCACGGCCGCTCCGAGCACGTCGAAGAGGGCGTGCTCGGAGCCGGAATCGTACTGGTCTTCCTCTTCGCATCAAATTACCCGAAGGCCGAGAAGCGTCTAAATATGTCAGAAAAACCGGTCGGCGGATCGGGCTACAATGCGGAGTCGGACTGCGCCTGCCAGCAAGCATGTGAGGCGGAGCCCGAAAAGAGGTCCCTGTTATGAAACGAAAGAATGCGCTGAAGTGCTGGGCATTCCTTCTTTTGCTTCTCGTCACCGTCCTTTTGGGATGCGTCCGAAAGCCGGCTCCCGCCTCGGTCGACGGTGCTTCCGTGTTCAACAACAAGTGTGCCGCATGCCATCGCAATGACAATGACATGCGTGCACCCGAACCGTCCGCTCTCAGAGAGATGTCGAGAGGTTCGATACTGGCTGCCCTCGAGACTGGAGAGATGCGATGGGAAGGCAGAAGGCTGAGTAAGCCCGAGAGAGTCGCAGTTGCAAGCTATCTCGGCAAATCTGAAGCAGCGATTTCCGCCATGCGTTCAGGTCTGTGTGCACGCGATCTTGATCCTCCGCCGGATGCGCCTGTTTGGGCCGGATGGGGAGTGAACCCGCATAATACACGTTTTCAACCTGCGTCGGTCGCGCAGCTGAATCGTGAGCAGGTGAAGCAGCTCAAGCTGAAGTGGGCATTCGGATTTCCGGGAGCGTACGCCACATACGGCCAGCCCACTTCTTACGCAGGGAAGCTCTTTGTGGGAAGTGAGGATGGAACCGTCTACGCGCTGGATGCGGCAACGGGCTGCAAGTGGTGGACATTTCGGGCCGCCGACACGGTCAAAACCGCAATCTCCATCGGTAACGGCGGCCACACTGCATTCTTTGGCGATACCAACGGCTACATCTACGCAGTGGATGCGAATAGCGGATCACAAATCTGGAGGGTACGTCCGGAATCTCATCCGCGGTCCCGGATCACAGGCTCTCCTCTGCTGGTCGGCAACCGGCTTTATGTTCCAATTTCCTCCGGGGAGGAAGGAGATTCGGCCGATCCTCGGTACCCATGTTGTACGTTCCGCGGCAGCGTGGTGGCGCTTGATACCGTGAGCGGGAGAAAGATCTGGCAAACCTACACCATCGACCAGCCCGCTAGGCCGACACGCACGAGCCCGCAAGGCGTCCAGTATTTCGGACCGGCAGGAGCAGCGGTGTGGTCGTCGCCAACTGCGGATACCAAGCGCCGGATCCTTTATGTTGCCACCGGGAACGATTATTCGTATCCGCCAAGCGACTCCTCGGACGCCGTCATCGCCATCGATATGGCCACCGGCAGGAAGCTATGGCATCGACAATTCACACAAAACGATTTGTGGAATTCCGGCTGTGTTGCCCCGCAGAAGGACAATTGCCCCGAGCGCCGCGGTAACGATTATGACTTTGGCGCGCCTCCGGTACTCAAAGTCTTGCGCAATGGGCGCCACATCCTGCTGCTGTCCCAGAAGTCTGGCGTCGTGTACGCTCTCGACGCGGACCGTGGCGGCCGGCTGCTATGGAAAAAGCGCATTGCCCACGGCGGCCCACTTGGAGGGATCGAGTGGGGCGGCGCGATCGATGGCGACTACGCGTTTTATCCGATCTCGGATTATGACTTCGACCATCCCCTCAGCGGCGGCGGAGGCTTGTTTGCTCTGGATCTGCGGAATGGAAGGAAGGTGTGGCTTGCACCTCCTCCCAAGCCGTCCTGCATAGGCGTCGACGGATGCAGTGCTGCGCAAATGGCTCCCCCAACCGCCATTCCCGGAGTGGTTTTCGCGGGTTCCCTGGACGGGCACCTGCGCGCCTACGGTGCCCGCAATGGCCAGGTCATCTGGGACTTCAATACCGCTCAAAAGTTCTCGACCACCAATGGCCTCCAGGCACACGGCGGCTCACTGAACGGCGCTGGCCCGACGATCGTCGGTGGAATGGTATTCGTCAATAGCGGCTATACCAATGCAATCGATGGGAATGTACTACTTGCGTTTGCACCGGCCAATTCCCCCTCGAGTGGAGCAGCCGGCAAGCGAAACAGCGAGTCGATGAGGCGACAAGTCGTGAGCCGACTTCTTCGGTTGAGTGATGCTCGGGCTGGTCTCAATTGACCCCAACAGGGCAAACCGCGTTTCCAGAGCTTTCGCGGCTAAAAAAGTGCATTGACGATTTCGCGTCAGACTGAGAAACGCAAACGCTGATACTGCAATTGGCGTACGCTGCGGAACATGAAGCCGAGTGGTGATCCTCGGCCCGTGGTGCGTCAGACAAAGCGACTCTCGCGAAACGGTCTGGCGACATCATCGGCCTGCCCGTTGTAGAATTTGGATAAGGTTTTCTGGCCACCGGCCTTTCGCTACCCTTCGGGATGAGTGGGTAGACGTTCGGGGTTTGCTTTCTTGCTACGCACGTTGATATGTGCGAACAGGGCGACGCACTCACCGAGGGCCCGCAGAGAACCGGTCGATCCGCAGTGTGAGGATACGATAGGGTATCGTCGCGGAGAAATCGCGTAACGGGCAGCGGCATCAGCATTTATGAATGCCTGGGGCAGCCAAATACAAAAAAACACTTTACGCTAACTTTTGTCCTCCCAAAAACATCTCGAGGAATTCCTGATTCTACTGCCGTTAAGCACCGTGTCAATTTCGGCTATTCCCTTTCTCCTTTGCAGGCCAACTTCGAGCAGCAGCTCAGAATCTAAGCAGCTAAATCTTGAGACACAAGGCTTGCCAGCTTGACGCTTATCCGGAAAAGGGAATGGTATGGAAAAAGGCCATCAGAAATGTTGTTGTTGGGATGTAGCTTTACTAAATCCTGCTCTTGAGCAGGGATACGTTACAGGCGGCCGATACCAGGAGCGGAACCAGGATGCGTAAGAACAGCCAAGAGGGGCAAATTTCATCATCTACACTCAGCAGGATTGGACGGCTCGCGACGTGTTCAAAAATTCTGTTTGGGTTGGCGGCAATTTTACCGCTCATCGCGTTCACGGGCTGCGGTTCGGGTTCATCTGGTTCAAAGATGACGTCGGCGCCTACTCTTGTTTTTTCGGCCAGCAGCAACAGCATCGTCACAGGCCAGGCAGTAACGTTGACCTGGCAAACAACCAATGCCTCTTCCGTGGCTATTACCGCGACCGGGGCAGACGGCACCGTCCGGCAAATCTCCACCAACTCCCAACTGAACGGCAGCGTTCAGGACAAGCCCACTCAGACCACCACCTATGCTGCAACGGCCACCGGAACGGGTGGGAGCGCCCAGGGACAAGCGAAGGTCGCGGTGAACCAGCCCGTGCCCACGCTGACCTTCAGCGCAGATAGAACGACCATCATGACCGGCGGTACAGTGAACCTGAGCTGGCAAACGACCAATGCCACCTCGATCGCAATCACAGCGATGGGCGCAGACGGAGTCACCAGGCAGATCTCCACGGCGCACAATCCAGCTCCAGACCAGCCGACAGAAAACACAACCTACACTGCCGTAGCTACGGGGCCAGGAGGCAGTAGCGCTCCGCAGGAGGTGGATGTCTCGGTGACACAACCACAACCGCCGACCTTAGTTTTCAGCGCAAGCAGTAATAGCATTACAAAAGGCGATACTGTGGACCTGAGCTGGCAATTAAGCAACGCCACCTCGATCACAATCACAGCTGTAGGCGCAGACGGAGTTACAAGGCAGATCTCGACGGCGCAAAATCCAGCTCCAGACCAGCCGACAGAAAACACAACCTACACTGCCGTAGCTACTGGGCCAGCGGGTAGTACTGCGCCTCAGAGCGTCTCGGTTTCTGTTGCCCAAGGCGCGCCGCAGATATCGCAATTGACCGCAAGTCCCACAACCGTTGTTGCGGGCGCATCGTCAACGTTGATGTGGCAGACTACCAACGCCACCTCGGTGACCTTTTCACCTGCGCTCCCCCAAGGTGATCCGAGTGAGGCTGGCCCTTTGCCAGTTTCAAATCCTACTGGCATCCCAATTCCAGTCCCGGCAACGGCTACATACACGATGGTCGCCACTGGTACTGGAGGCCAACAAAGTCAGCCAGCCAGTGTAACCATTAATGCAGTCAATATAAATCTGACAGCGTCCCCGGCCACCAGCACGCCCAATCAACCCGTCAAACTTACATGGGATGTCGACAGCTCTGTAACCGCGCTTTCGATTGACAATGGTGCTTGCGCTCCATGCACGCCACTACCTCAGGGCTCAACCACGGTTTCACCGGGTGCGACAACTACCTACACCGCGACGGCCACGCTCGCAAATGGTATACAGCTAAAACAAACTGTTACGGTAACGGTGACTTCAGCAGCGGCGGGCAAGATTAAGCACATCTTTTTCATGCTGCAGGAGAACCGGTCCTTCGACAATTACTTTGGCGTTCTCGGGGCTTATCGCGCACAACGTTTACAGCCGTTCGGCATTCAGGCCAGCCCATCGGATGTAGACGGATTCAATCCAAGCGTGGTGCTCACGAATCATCATGACGGCAAACAAGTCCAGCCATTCCATGAGCCAACGGTCTGTACCCAGAACCCGACGCCTTCCTGGGATGAAAGCCATCATAATGTGGGGTTAACCGGCGGGGACGCTGCGTGGCAAACGACCAGCCAGTACACGGCCGGCTCATTTGCAATGAACAATTTCCTGGACACTCCCAACGGCGGCCTTTCCCCTAGCGAGACCAATTACGATCCCGAGGGTAGCCGCGCCATGGGTTATTACAACCAGACCGACTTACCGTATTATTACGATCTGGCGACCTTCTTTGCCACCAGTGATCGCTGGTTTTCGCCTGTCCTGGCGGCAACATATCCCAACCGCATGTACTTGTTCGCCGCAAGCTCATTCGGTCACGAATATGGGGATCAGGACGCGAGCCATCCACAGTACAGCGCAGAGACCATTTTTCGCGCGATGAATAAAGCTAACGTGAGCTGGCATTACTACTATCAGGATGGTATGTTTTTGCCTAATTTCCAGGACTGGAATGATCCCGCCATACAGAACAAAACCTACCACCTTAATTATCTGACGAGCCTACTTGCAGGCAGTTGCAGTGGTGGGCCCTGCGATCCCGACAAAGCATTGCCTCAGGTTATTTTTATCGAAGCCGCCTCTGGTAAGAGCGGCCTTGACGAACACCCCGACAACAATATCCAAACAGGCGCGGCTTATGTCCAGTCCATCGTCAACGCGCTGATGAATAGCGACGCCTGGCAGGATTCAGTATTCATTCTGACCTACGATGAGGAAGGCGGGCTGTACGATCATGTGCCGCCGATCACGGTCCCTCTTCCGGGTCCGTACTCGCAAGGGCAGTGCCCGGATCCGAACAATGGCTCATATGGCTATTGCCACACTGGCCCCGACCCGACTCTCACCGCTCCCACCCCCGATAATGGGGGCTACGATATGTTCAACCTGAGCGGTTTGCGAGTGCCCCTGATGGTGATTTCACCTTATGCAAAGCCGAACTACGTCTCGCACACTCCTATGGACTACACTGCCATCCTGGCATTTATTGAGAAGACATTCAATGTTCCGCCGCTGACACCCAGGGATCAACAGTGGCTGGATAGCGGAGACATGAGTGATTTCTTCGATTTCAGCACTCCAGCGCTGCTCAGCCCACCCAATTCTACCGGTGGAGGGTCAGCATGGGTAAACTTCTTACCCACGCAGCCGACTACCGGTCTATGTGACAAGACCAAAGAGGCAGGGGGGTTTGTGAACTAGCCGGGATTGGATAAGCCATTTACTTAATGGCAACACGGTTATATGGTAATCGCTCTGGATCAGCATATCTGGGTTCGAATCCCTGGGGCAGCCCATCACGCACTCGACAATTGCCAGCGGAGGCATTACAGGAGATAGGCGGAATGGCAAATCGGCTTGCAGGAAAAGTCGCTGTTATTACGGGAGCGGCATCTGGAATGGGCAAAGCAGGCGCATTTCTTTTTGCCGCAGAGGGGGCCACCGTCGCCGTGGCTGATCTTGATGTAACTCGCGGACGCAAAGTATGTGATGCTTTGAAAGATCTCGGCCACGCCGCTTCTTTCATCGAAGTGGATGTGCGGGATACTCCTTCCGTAGAAAAAATGGCAGAGACCGTCGTTCAGCAGTATGGAAAAATCGATGTGTTCTTTCATAATGCTATGAACTGTCGGCTTGTGAACGAGCAGGATCGGCGCGTCACCGAGTTGCCTGAACCTATATGGCTTGAGTTAATTAATCTTGTTTTGGGCGGCACTTACAGGTGCTGTAAAGCCATAGGTAGAGTTATGTTATCTCAAGGCTCAGGGTCGATCATACTGACGGCTACAACGGATGCGTTGATCGGAGTTGCGGGATATGACGCCTACACCGCGGCAAAAGGAGGCGTGGTGTCCCTCACCCGATCGCTCGCTGCCGGGTTGGCCCGTGATGGGATTCGCGTGAACGCCATTTGTCCCAGCTTCGTTTCGACGGAGCCGCAATTGGAGTGGCTGAAAAATCCCGGAGCAGAGGATATCATGCGCATGCTGCATCTTTTGCCGATAGCGAAACCGGAAGACATCGCATCTTTTGCGTTGTATCTGGCAAGCGATGAATCTTCGATCGTTACAGGTGGCATATTTCCCATAGACAGCGGTTATATGGCCTTTAAAGCGAATCTCGACGTTTCTACTATGCTCAGTGGTGGCGTGAAACAATAGTTCCGCTCGGAAATGAGATACAGTTCCTATCCCCGTCATACATAAGAGTCAGGTTAAAGCGTTAGTTTGGGACTTGAACCGGTAGGAGACAATGAACGGATCGACGTCAATAGTTAGTATTGCTGGCAAGAAGCAAAACCGCACTGATCCAATAAATCGTAAATCGTCGTGACTAAGGTAGTTTGGCAGGTGTGTTCATATCTATCCATGCGGGTGACTGAAACATCTCAGGCGATTCGAGTAGGTTGTCTAAGTGCGTGCACCGACATTTTGCGTTACATCGATTCGGCCGGCAATCGCGGCCACGCGCCGATAAGACTCCAGCCGGTCCTGATGCTCATAGGTGTCCGTTACAACAATCACCTCGTCCGCTGCGGTTTCGGCCACTAGCTTTTCCAGTCCATCCTGGACGGTACCATTCGATCCAACAATCGCCGCGCGCAATTTGCTTTCTACGGCTATCCGTTCCCACTCCTGCCATAGCGGCTCTATCGACTCCACCGGCGGCAATAACTCGACTGGCTGATTTCGAATCAGCCGCAGAAAACGTTGCTGTGGTGTCGTGAACAACCGCCTTGCGGCGGCATCCGTCTCGGCCGCGATCACCTGGACTGCGATCATCAGGTAAGGCTTGTCGCAGCGTTGTACTCGGGCGGAACTGCTGACGATACATTTCGGACGCTGCATATAGATATTCAGGAGCGAAATGCGCCGCAAATGCAAATGGCAGTCCCAGCGCCGCCGCAAGTTGCGCGCTGAAGCCGCTCGATCCCAGCAATGTAATTGGCACATTGCTCCCCTGGCCGGGAATTGCCTTCACTACTTGTCCCGGCATTGCCGGTCCCAGATATGTCCGCAATTCTTCAAGCAGCGCCGGGAAATCTTCACCACTCTGCTGCAGATCGCGTCGCAGAGCCCGCATGGTAGCGAAGTCGCCGCCGGGAGCGCGTCCCAATCCCAGATCGATTCGCCCGGGATACAGCGCCTCGAGCGTTCCAAACTGTTCCGCAACAACCAGCGGCGCATGATTTGGCAGCATCACGCCGCCGCTACCCACGCGAATCGTCTGCGTTGCCGCGGCTACATGTCCAATCAGCACCGGTGTTGCGGAGCAGGCGAGCCCCGGAATGGCGTGATGTTCCGCTAGCCAGAACCGCCTATACCCTAGCTGTTCAACATGCTGCGCCAGGTCCACTGACCGCGCAATAGCGTTGCCGGCAGGCTCTCCCGCCCGCATGCCGACAAGGTCCAGTACTGAAACGGCTAATCCGCTTCGCCCATGGATATTAGATGAACCATCCAGAAAAGCGATGCGCCGTTCTACCGGGAGACGGCCATCAGCTCGCGACGGCGGCCGGTCTTTCCCTTGTTCCGCGTTCTAACCGTGCAGAGCGGCCCGGATCGCGATCGTCAAGATGACCATCAGCACGGCGGATGCGGGAATTACCATCAGCGCTTTTCGCAGCCGCAGCGCGTCGCCCCCGGCGATGGCGCCAATCACCCGCGAGCTGACCGCCAGCCCCGCCCATCCGCATGTGATCGCGAAGCCAATCGCCGTGCCGGTCATGCGCGGCGACACGTTGCCAACGATCGCCAGCGCTGTTGGAAACACGGGAGCCATCGACAAGCCCGCCAGCCCAACCAGTACCAGGGCCACCACGGGCTTTCTTGTCTTCAGCATGAAAAACGTTGTCACCGCCATGGCGATCGAAGCACCCAGCGTGACCGCAACCGCCGACGCATGGGAGAGTACAGTCGATGCGAAAAAACGTCCGGCGATCAGGCCCAGCGCAAAGCCGAACGACAGAATGTTCAGAGCGCGCGACTCGGGGATGCCCTGCGCGATGAGATGGCGCGGAAGCCAGTTCCATACCCCTACTTCACAGGAGACATAGAGGAAAAGCAGCACGCCGACGAGCAGCACGACCGGCTTGCCCAGCACTGGCCCGACATCGGAGAAAAGAAAGCTGTGGGCGCCTGTCGGCCCGGGCATCTTGGTGACAATCTCAAGGACAAGTGTGGCGACTGTGAAACTGGCGATGGCATAACAAAGCCGCACCCAGTTCTTGGAAAATATATTTGCAGCGATGAATGGCGTGACAAAGCCGCCCAGGCCGAAGAACAGATTGACCAGGTTCAGTACGCTGGCCCGGTGCACACCGCCAACGTCGCTGGCAAGCGCATTCGCGCCGGTGACGACAATGCCGCCGCCCACGCCCAGCGCCAAAAAGAGCAGCAGAATGCTCCTGTAACCGGAAGACCGCGGCAGCGCAGCCAGAGCTATCGCGATAAGAGCCAGCCCAAGCACCAGCCCTGCCTTCTTGCCCTCTGCATCCAGCAATGGGCCGACAGCAAGGGACGCGATGACCAGGCCGATTGCCTGCGCGAAAGCGATGTTGCCGTTTTGTGCGGGCGTGAGATGGAATCGCTCGGACAGATCCGGCAGAATGGTCCCCAGGGTGGCGGCGATCATTCCATAGACAAAGATGGACAAGATTACGGCGAGAATCAGCATCGAATGGGCAGCCCTCACGTTTTTGTATCAGGTATTCATAAGTATTGTTCGCGTATTTATCATCCGGACTTACTTCTGCATACTTGCTGGCATCGGCCGGAACTGGATTGTCACCGCCGCTTGTGCTGGTTTGGGAGTTGCGTTATCGGATTTCAGCCACCCGTCAGGTTCACATTCCGGCGGAGCCGGTGACTGTGGCGCAGGCGTGCAGTCGGGCAACTCCCACCAGTCGGTGCCTACACCCTGGCCGCCGGGTGGAACAACAGGGCCGCCCTGCGCACCGTACTTGCCATTCACATAACCGATCATCATGTTGGCCCAGGCGGTATCGTCGGCGCTGTTCATTGAGGCGCCCATTTCGCCAATCCAGACCGGGGCAATGTTCCTGTTCACCAGATAACCCCAGGCATGATTCATGTCTTTGACCACCTGCGGCCCGGAATCAATTTTGACTGCGCTAACTTCTTTCGGATAGATATGCACGGAGTAAACGATGTGATTTGGTCTTTTAAGGACGACCGGCTTTGTCGCCACCATGGTCAGGTCACCTTCCGGCGCGGTGCCTCCACCGACAAACGTGCCGCTATAATTCTGCGGACCTTCACAGATGATGAGCACGCCGGGATCGGCTTTCTCGACCGCGTTGCCGACGTTCGTACACATCGCCCAGATATCTGTCGGTCCGCCCTCGCCCCAGTTGATCACCGTGCCATGAGATCGGCTGCCGCTGAGTGTCGGCTCATTGTCCAGATCGAAGCCGACCACGGTGTCATTCCCGGCGAAATGCTTTGCCAGCTTGACCCAGTCCTGCTGGAACTTGGCCGCGGTAACGGTGCCCTTGTTGCCGCCCCCATCGGTGCCGTCCGTTCCCGGCCCCTGTCAAACCACAGGCCATTCTTCTGCTGCGCTCCCCAGTTGTCCTTCACATTATGGCCGCCCTCGTCATTATGGTGATCGATGATGACCTTCAGCCCCAACCGTCCGGCATATTGCACGATGGCATCGAGCGGCGCCACGCCCACGTTGCTTTCTTCAAAACTGGCATCGTTCGTCAGCAGACGGAGGCAGTTGAAGCCGGTTGCAGCGGCGCGGGTCATTTGCCGGTAGTCCTCGAAATGTTCAGGGCGGGCGTTGGCAACATGGCCGCCGCCCCAGCCCACGCAATCCAGACGGACGGTATTACCGTGGGAATCGACGATTCGGCTGCGGTTTGTATGGAGATAACCGCGCGCGATCAATGTCACCGGCGCGCTTTGCGATGCGGCGGCGGGTGCGGATACCGGCTGACCTATCCTGCGTAATCCCGAATTTTGTGTGTTAGCAGTTCCTGCAAAAAGTAAAGTTACCGCTGCAACAATCAGCCACAGATTCATTGTCGGGTTCCTCATGATTGAGAGTGCTGGGAACGAAAGCACTCTGGCCATACTAAGTCGTTATAATTCACTTTCATAATGCAGGACTGAAAACATATCTGAAACCTCTTCGGTCCCGGTAAGTTATTCCGGATACTGCAGTGAAGGTAATAAGAAAGGCTGGCCGTGGCTCGTCTCATTTCGCTCACTCACTATAAAAGAATTCACCTTGCTGTCCTCGCGCTCGTCATCAGTGCGGCTGCTTTTGTCCGTGCGGAGGTACGCCTGCCATCCCTCTTCGCCGATCATATGGTGGTCCAGAGAAATCTGCCGGTCCACGTCTGGGGAGTGGCCGCTCCAAATGAAACCGTCTCCGCAAGTTTTCGCGGCCAGACGCAAAGCACCGCAGCAGATGACCTGGGACGATGGAGCGTTTACCTGAAGCCCGGAGTCGAAGGCGGCCCGTTCGAATTGGTCGTTCAAGGCACGAACAGGATTGCCATCGAAGACGTGCTGGTGGGCGATGTATGGATCGCCTCGGGACAATCCAACATGGAATTCCCGATGGCCGAAGGAATGAATCGTGGAGTGAACAATGAGAAAGCGGAAATTGCGGCTGCGAAGTATCCGCACATCCGCCTTCTCGATCTTGCGCCTCGATCCTCGGAATATCCGCTGGGCGATGCCGCCCTCCTCCAGACCTGGAGCGAATGCACCCCGGCTACCGTCGCCCAGTTTTCCGCGGTCGCCTACTTCTTCGCCAGAGACATTCAAAAGCACCAGCGAGTCCCGATCGGCATCATCGATACGAGCTGGGGCGGAACTCCGGCCGAAGCATGGACGAGCCTGACTGCATTGTCGGCGGATGCTTCCCTGATGCCTGTATTCGCGCGCCGCGCCAACATCATGGCCGCATTGCCGGCGCATCTGCTGCAGGAAAAGAAAGAACAGGAAGAAACCGCGAGTGCGAAAGCAGCCGGAAAGCCTGCGCCAGATTTCCCCTGGCATCCAGACCCGGCCTCATGGAGACCCGCGGGAGATTTCAATGCGATGATCGCGCCGCTCACTCCCTTCGCCATCAAAGGCGTGATCTGGTACCAGGCGGAATCGAATGGCGACTCCGATGCCGTGCCCATCTACGGAGATCTTTTCCGTGCCATGATCCGAGACTGGCGCAGCCAATGGCGCCAGGGAAATTTCCCGTTCCTGTTCGTGCAGCTCCCCAACTGGAATCCGGGTTCGACCTGGCCTGAGCTTCGCGATCAGCAACGTCAGGCGCTCGTGTTGAAAAACACTGCCATGGCCGTCACCATCGATGTTGGTGACCCGGATAACATTCATCCGAAGGACAAACAGGACGTGGCTTCCCGTCTTGCGTTGGCGGCCCGTGCCATCGCCTACGGAGAACCCATCGAATATTCCGGGCCATTGTCGCGTCAGGTGACACAGGAAGATCATGCGTTGCGCATCTGGTTCGACCACGTTCAGGGCGGACTGACAAGCAGGAACGGCGACTTACGCGGATTCGCCGTTGCCGGACCCGATGGAAAGTATTTTCCGGCGCAGGCGAAGATTGACGGTGATACCGCCGTTGTTTCCAGCCCTGCCGTCAAGGACCCGGTTTTCGTGCGATATGGCTGGGCAGCGAATCCCGATTGCAATCTATACAACGGCGCCGGTCTTCCCGCATCGCCATTTGAGATGAAGGCATTCAATCACCCTGTACAGTCGGATGAGTAAACCTCGATACATCCGATCGCATCATTTCGCTGGCTGAAAATTATAGAGAGTTTCGGCATTTCCGCGCAGCACCATCCGCGCAAGATCGTTGGCGCGTTGTCGGCTGATCTCACCATCTTCGAGCATTCCCGTCAGCGCGATGCCCAGCGCCTGACGCGCGTTCCGGTTTGCAATCCATGTCGACTCGGGCCAGCCTAATTCGTCGGAATAGGCATACCCGTCTGTTCCAAACAGGACTTTTTCCGGTTCAAACTCCAGCCACTCCCGCAGCCATTGCGCCTCGGTATGCGGAGTGATGATCAGGTCCTGCGAAGAAATGTCGAGATAGACATTGGGCTTCTGCAGCAGCGCGCCAATCTCGCGGACATACGGCCATCCTCCATGCAGCAGCACGAACTTTGTTTTCCGCAGGCGTGGATCGTTGAAGATCGGTTCCAGCAGAAGAGGGTTCACCCCGCTGATCGAGAAGTAGCTGCCCGCGCCAGCCATCGCGTGCAGATGCACCGGCATGCCCAGACGTCCGCACTCCATCGCGATGTAGCGAAACAAAAAATCCTGCAGTAAGTTGTACTCGGCTCCGTCAGGCGCGCCGCGTCCGATCCAGTCTGCGTAGATCTTCTCCACCCTTGCGCGAGGCGGATCGCTGAAGTTGAACGAGCGCAGATAAGCGACTTCAAACTTTTCCGCCACCGCGCCCCCCGCCTTCTGCCGTTCGAGGGTGGGTGTAACCACTTGCTTGAGATACGCGTTGAGTGTCGCTGGAGGAGATCTCATCCCCACCTGCTTCAGGTAGCGGCCTCGCACGTTGTCTTCCAGCGCGAAGAATTCTTTCCGGTCCGGGGATACGGCCGCCATGCCGGCGTTGTCGAGCGGAAACAGCAGCGCATCCGCGTACGGAACCCAGCGGAATCGGGGCGGTTCGACTCCGCGGCCCATGGTGACACGATTCGCCAGCATGGTGCCGATCTTGGCTTGATCAAGCACCCATGCCGGGAAGTTTTCGCCCTGCTGAGCTTTCACTTGCGCTCGCGCTTCCTCGAGGCGCTTGACTCCGTTGGCATCGAGCGGTGGCGGAGTGTCGAATCCATAGAGAGCCTTCCACGCCGCTCCAAGCAAAGGGAAATCCGGGCGCAGAGCCACCGGATCCGATTGAGGTTCGAGCGAAACGACCGGCAACGCATCGAAATCCCGGTCCGTTTTGTCGAGCGGAGGCGCAAGCACCGGATGGGCATGGTTATCGATCGCCCGGATGCTGTCAATCTGCCGTGAAATCGCGGGGTCGATTCGCTGGCCGACACAGGAACTGGCGGCCAGCAGCACTGCGGCGATTGCGAACGAAATACGCCTTTTTGTTCTATCCATGGTGCACTCTGGAGCAGATCACTTGCATTTTGCAAACTACTTTCGCAAATATGCGTCCGTTCCGTTGATCCAGTCGGCGCGCGGCGGCGTGAAAATGTCGAGATCGAGAGTATCTTCGAGCGCTTCCGCGCTGTGCGGCACGTGCGGAGGAATGACCAGGATCTCTCCGGCGCGGACAATAATTTCTTTGTCCTGGATCCGGAATTTCAAGGCGCCCTCCAGAATGTATGTAATCTGCTCGTTCTCATGGCTGTGCATCGGAACCAGGCAGCCAGTGCGCAGAATTAACCGCGCCAGCATGCCTTTTTCGCCCGCAACAAATTGACGGTCGATCAATGGATTCAGGTGTTCGACGGGCATCTCCGTCAGGCGGATATGCTGCAATGGAGGCGTCTGCTGCTCTGTAGATGGACTCATATCGTTTAAAACTCCTTTCAGGTGCGCCCAAGTATTGTATTGCCTGCCGCAGTGATGGATTTGCTGAGGCGGGCGATATCGGGTTACTGTTTATACTCACACTATGGAAACCGGACTTCGGAGTCGCGTTGCAATTGTCGCTGCATCGAGCAAGGGAATTGGCCGCGCAACCGCTCTTGCGTTTGCAGCCGAAGGCGCGAATCTTGCGCTCTGCGCGCGCAACCCGGATGCGCTGAATCGGGTGGCCGAAGAAGCGCGGCATACCCATGGGGTCGAGGTCTACACGGAGACCTTCGACGTTTCTGAAGACGCCCGCGTGCACCAGTTCGCGGATGCGGTTCATCGCCGGTTCGGCCGTATCGATGTTTGTGTGACCAATGCCGGCGGACCGCCTGCCAAACCATTCGCCAGAACCACGATGGATGAATGGGATCGCGCTTATCAGTTGAATCTTCGCAGCATCGTCTCCTTTGCACACGCAGTGCTTCCGGCGATGCAACAGCAGCGCTGGGGAAGATTCCTCACCATTACTTCGATGGCCGTCAAGCAGCCGGTTTTTGAGCTGATCCTGTCCAATGCGGTGCGTACCGGCGTACTTGGGCTGGTGCGTTCGCTGGCGACTCAGTACGGGCCGGATAACATCACCATCAACAATGTAGGCCCCGGATATACCGCCACGGAACGTGTCAAAGATCTGGCGCAAACGAACGCGCAGACAACCGGCCGCACTGCCGCCGAGTATGAAGCGGATCTTGCGAAAGCGATTCCGCTGCGCCGCCTGGCCAAGCCGGAGGAGATTGCGGATGCGATCGTCTGGCTCGCCTCCGAACGCGCCGCGTACATCACCGGACAAACGATTCTGGTGGACGGCGGCGTCTATCGCGGGCTGTAGTCCTGGCAGCATTTCAATCATCCACCGTGCCTCGCCGGAACTCTTTGCCGGCCATTTCCACATGAATCGTTGTCCTGCCGTGTTCTTCGATCAGTGCGCTATTCCGACTGCGGGCAACGGAACTTCCTTCCCATTGCCGAATTACGGTAAAGCAAACGCGACGTACATACCCTCTGCCGGAACTGTATCCTCTTTGCTGCCACCTGCGGCAATCACTACGTATTGTTTTCCGTCGACCAGATAGGTCGCCGGTGTCGCCGCGCCGGCGGATGGCAGTTCGGTCTCCCACAAAAGTTTGCCGGTGTCGCTGTCGAACGCGCGAAATTTGTTGTCGTAAACAGTCGCGCCGATGAAAAGGACGCCACCCGCCGTCACCACTGGACCGCCGTAATTCTCCGAACCGGTATTCCTCATTCCTTTAGCTGCCAGTGCCGGATATTCTCCCAGCGGAACCTTCCACCGATAGGCGCCGGTATTCAGGTCGATCGCGTTTAGAGTGCCCCAGGGGGTCGAAATGGCTGGATAGCCGTCCTGATCCAGAAACCTGCGATATCCCGTAAAGCGGTATTGCACGCCTCCGGCCTTCTCGTTGCTTGTTTTTGGTTCCGTGTGGCCGCCATTCTGCAGGTACTCGAGCAGGGCAGCAATCTGATCCTGGTCCAGATTGGGAAAGGCAGGCATCCTGCCTCCCCCCAGATGGATTTTTTCCGTGATCTGCTGAGACGTAAGGCGATCGGTGACCCCAACCAGTGAAGGAAAGGTTGGCGGGGAGCCCGTTCGGTCCAGGCCGTGACATACGCCACACTGGCTCTGATAAATATTTTTGCCCAGATCTCCGGATGGCTGTTCGGCGGTAAGGCCTCCTGTCCACGCCATCTCATTGGAGTTGATGTAGATCACGTTCGTCCTCGGATCGACCGCTGGCCCGCCCCATTCCGCGCCGCCATCGAAACCGGGAAAAACGATGGTCTGTTTATTTAAGCTAAGCGGAACGAACTGCCCGTCGCTGCGAAATGTTTTGAACTGCTTCACGGCATAGGCATGCGCCGCGGGAGTTCGCGTCGTCAGCATGTCCGCGCTAAGAAATTGACGGGCAAAAGGCTCCGGTGCTGTGGGCAGTGGCTGTGTCGGCGAACTCACTTCACCGGGAACGGTGCTGGCCGGATACTTGCGCTCAACAATCGGGAACAGTGGCTTGCCCGTCGCGCGATCGAACAAGTAAACGTATCCCTGCTTCGTGGTCTGCGCGACGGCGTCGATGGATTTCCCGTCGCGCTCCACCGTGAGCAGCGCGGGAGGCGATGGAAAATCCCGGTCCCATAGGTCATGGTGGACCCCCTGGAAGTACCAGATGCGTTTCCCGGTTTCAGCATTGAGCGCCAGCAGCGTGTCCGCAAACAGGTCATTGCCAACGCGGTCAGCGCCGTAGAAGTCGAACACCGCCGATCCTGTGGGCACGTACACGATGCCGCGCTGGGCATCGAGCGCCATTCCCGACCAGTTATTCGCAGCACCCGCGCTTTTCCATGCATCCCTGGGCCAGGTATTGTAGCCAGATTCGCCGGGGTGGGGAATCGTATGAAACGTCCAGCGAAGCGCTCCTGTATGAACATCGAAGGCCCGAATATCTCCGGGAGGCGCAGGACGCGTTTCCGGTTCGCGGCCACCGACGATGATCAGATCTTTGTAGACCATCCCCGGGCTGGTGAGTGCGATGTCCTGCGAACGGTAATCGCGGCCCAGACCTTTCCGCAGATCGACTCTGCCGGTTTCTCCAAACTCGCGAATCGGTTTGCCGGTGGCTGCATCAAGCGCATAGAGATAATTCATCACACCGGCAAAAACACGGCTCTCCTTGCCGTCGGTCCAGTAGGAAAGACCGCGGGCCGGCGCGGTGCCGAAAATTCCGGAGTCGAATTTCCAAAGCAGCTTGCCGGAGGCGGCGTCGAGGGCGATCACTTTCTCGGTCGGCGTAAAGGCATAAAGAACACGCCCGACGATGATCGGGCTGGTCTGTAGAATGCCCTTTTCTCCGGTATCGAATTTCCAGGCAGTTTGCAGCCTGCCGACATTTGCGCGATCGATCTGGGAAAGATTTGAATAGTGGTCGAACGCTGCCTGACCGCCATATACCGGCCAGTCCACCGATTTCCGCCCGCCTGATTCAGAGCTCTGGGCCACGTCACGCATCGGCCACGTCAGTGCACAGAGGATCCCCAAAGCTGCGATGGCAACTCGCGCATTTTTTTTTCTTTTCATGGGAAGGTCATCGTACCATCGCCGCAGATTCAATATTGTCCTTTCTGAACAGCTTACAAGACTGAAGGATCACTCCACGCCTCGCGCCTGACAAATTTCCTATTGCAAACGTCGGTTTAATGCGTCAACGCAGGTGCTCGGCGCGCTTGCGCAACGGTTGGCTGGCAGGATCGACGATGGCCGTTAAACGGGATGCCATGGCAACTACCTGATCCTCTGTTACTAAGTCATTCGCCTACTAAATATGTTCACCGGCTATGTTGCTCTTGACTTCGGAAGGTATGTGATTTTCAATCGCTTGAATGTCCCAGGCGTGCAGGATGCCATAGAGCGAAATTCGAATCACGGCGACGGGATATTCCATCGAGGCGGAAAATTGGCAAAGTTGAAATTGACGCGACGTGAAATGTTGATGAACGCCGCCAAGGCGGCTCCAGGGCTTGCAGTCGCTGGAGCGGCGATGAGCGGCGCTGGCGAAGATCAGATTCCTTCGCAAGCAACTGAGAGAAGCAAATTGAAGGTGGTCGTCACCGGCGGCCATCCCGGCGATCCCGAATACGGATGCGGCGGGACCATCGCGCGCTACACCGATGCCGGAGACGAAGTGGTTCTGCTCTATATGAACAACGGCGCCTGGCCTCCGACCTCTTCCTCGGTGCGAATGGCGGAGGCTACAAAGGCGTGCCAGATATTGGGCGCGCGGCCGGCCTACGTGGGACAGGCGAATGGCCACGCCATTGTGGACAATGCCCACTACGAAGAGTTTCGCCGGATTCTGGATGCGGAGAAGCCCGACGTGGTCTTCGATCAATGGCCGATCGACCATCACCCGGATCATCGCGCTCTGACATTGCTGGTGCTCGACGCATGGCTCGCATCCGGCAAAAAATTTGCGCTCTATTACTACGAAGTCGCTCAAGATACGATGATGTTCACGCCGGCGGAATTCGTGGATATTACGGCGGTCGAATCCCGTAAGCGCGCTGCATGTTATGCGCACGCATCGCAGACGCCGGACTACTGGTGGGGCCTGCAGGAGCAGCTCGAGAATTTCCGTGGCGCCGAGAGCGGCTACAAGCAGGCGGAGGGCTTTCTCCGTCATTGGGAAAGCAAAAGCATTCTGCTTCCGGGATAAAAGTCGGCCGTAATGGCTGCTGGTTTGGGCGTCATCCATTCACGCGAACGAAAGGGAAGAAGGTGGTGAAGTGGGAGTAACCCGAAGAAACGTATTGCTGGGCGCGGGCAAAATGGCGGCTGGGCTGGCCGTGGGAGTGCCGGCGATGGCTGCGATCGCGGACTCGCAGTCGGGTCCAGCAGAACTCGCATCGCGCAAACTGAAGGTCCTTGTGACCGGCGGCCATCCCGGCGATCCGGAGTGCGGCTGCGGCGGCACGATTGCCCGCTATACCGACCTGGGGCATGATGTTGTTCTTCTGTACCTGAATCGTGGACAGGGTTACTGCGATGAGCCCAAGGGAACAGATTGCGGGGTAGTGCGCACCGCCGAGGCGGAAAAGGCTTGTGAAATGTTAGGCGCGCACGCTGCATTTTTGGGCCAGTATGACGGTCGCGCGGTTGTCGATAACGATCACTACGATGAGGTTCGCAAGTTATACGCCAGCGAGAAGCCGGACGTCGTGCTGGCACAATGGCCGATCGATCATCATCGTGATCATCGCGCACTTTCGACGCTCGTCCTCGATGCGTGGTTGAAGTCCGGCCAAAAATCCGCCTTCTATTACTACGAGGTTTCCGAAGACACGATGATGTTTGCTCCGGCGCAATTCGTGGATATATCCGCTGTCGAGGCCCGCAAGCGGGCGGCCTGTTATGCTCACGCTTCGCAGGACCCGGACAAGTGGTATCCGCTGGAAGAGCAGATTACCCGTTTTCGCGGGACGCAAAGCGGATATAAGCAGGCAGAGGGTTTTGTGCGGCACTGGTTCAGCAGGGGCAATCTGCTTCCCTGATACGCGGTCTCATCCATAGCATTGTCATTCCGAGTGGCGCGCAGCGAAATCGTCGAACCTGCAGATTGTAGTGAGCGGGACGGCTCTTCCCATTCCTTAGTCTTTCCGGACAGGCTTTTTCTTCCGCGCCGTGGAGCTCCGAGTGACCAGCCGCGGCGCCATCAGGTGCCCGTTCCCGAGTTGCTGGGCTTTCCCTCCCTCCGGTTGTTCCAGGTGTTTCAGGATGTATGCGGCTGCATATTCTCCCATTTCGCTCATCGGCTGCTGGATCGTAGTTAAGGCTGGGGTGCTCAGCGCCGCCGCTGGAATGTCGTCGAAGCCGATCACGGAGCAGTCTTCCGGCACCCGTCGGCCTGCCTCCGAAAGCGCCCGGATCGCACCATAAGCGGTTAGATCATCGAAGGCCAGGATCGCCGTAAACCGCTCGCCCGACTGGATCAGATTGTTTGTTAGCCGCAGGCCGCCTTCGAAACCCGAGTTGGATCCGGTTGTGCTCGCCAGTTCATGAATCAGTGAGGGGTTCAACCGCAGCCCGCTCTCGCTGGCAAAACGGCGGATGCCCTTCCATCGAATTCGGCTGTCGGCCACCCGTCGCGGGCCGCGCACGATAGCAATTTCGCGATGGCCAAGATCGTAAAGGTGCTTGATCGCCGCGTATCCGCCCGCTTCATTGTCGACCAGCACGGAATTAACGGTGGGAGATCCAAGGTCACGTCCGACGACGATCGCCGGGATCTGCTGGTCATCGATCTCCTCTAGCAGAGAGATATCGAAAAGCAGCCAATTGGCGACGGTGATCAACCCTTCCACGCGGCGCTCCACCATCATCTCGAGATAACGCTCCATCTGCTGCGACTGGTTGTGCGCATCCATCACGATCGGTAAATATGGCGTAGGCAGCAGCTTGCGCTCAATCCCCTGCAGGATCAAGGTGCAGAAAGGGTCCGCAAGATCGATGACGAGAACGCCGATGGTATGGCTGCGCTGGCTGCGCAACGAACGGGCGAATAGGTTCGGCCGGTAGCCCAAACGCGTTGCGGCATCGGTGACTTTCTTCTTTGTTTTCGCGGGCAGATAACGCGACAAAGGGGCTTCATTCAGCACCAGGGAGATCGGTGGACGGCGAGAACCCGGTGGCCCGCGCTACATCCGACAGCGTTACGCGTTTATTTTTGGAGCGTACCTTGCTCATTCTTTTCTTTCCAGATTACTTTCTGATTTCCTGAATATCGTTTGAGTATTTCTACAACTATTCCGCCTCGCGCGGGCGGTCATTCGCGGCGGGTTCACTATAATCCGCATGCTCCCGTTGCGGCTACAGAATAACCTTCTTCCTGTGAACCCGGCCGGGTTTTCAGCAAGATTTAACGTTTCGATTGAATAACAACCGATTCGAATGACAGGCTCGGAGCGATTTCTGGCATCACCATAAAAACGGTTGAATATGGCACACCCTATCGACGGCCACCTGCGGTTTCAGCGGGGATCATGCGGAACGCTTGCGTGCCTGGACGCTCGTCCACTCCTTGCGGAAATCGCCATCGGGATCGTAGGCGATGACCGTGTATATCCCGGGTTCGCGTACTCGCGGCGTGAACGACTCGCCGTCGATTCGCAGCGTGTAGATCGACGTCTCCGGTAGCCCCGTTCTGCACCTGTACGACAGGGTTATGGAAGCCGGGCGTGTCGATGCGATCCAGTTCCCATTCCGCGCCCCACAAGCCGTTGTCGAGCTGATCGATGGTAATCGGCCAACCATCGTACGGCTTCGCCCCCGGAGCGGAGGGATCGATCCATCGCGGCCATTCGGCAATGGTTGTCTTTCGCGTGGCGCGATTGCAGGTCAGGATGGTGTAGCCGGTTACGCGAAAGCGCAGTCCATCGAGTCCGGGGCCAGGATAGCGGGCGGGATTTGCCGTCGCCAGCACCGTCATGCGGTTTCCGAAGGCGTCGAAATAGTCGCCGGTGTTTCGCGTCCCCGGCAGTGCATTCGGCGCTTTTTCTGGAGGGAACCAGCGGCGTGGCCAGATGTTGGAGATGGCCGGTGTACAGATGGAATAGACGCTGTCGCGAAATTCCGTGACTCCATAATGCGAAGTCGAGCCCAGGTGCTGGTCGCCGGAGAGATGCGCCGCGAAACCCTTGCGCCACTTCAGAATCGCCGCATCGCGTCCGTGCTGTGGCCACCCGCCGGAGTCGTGGTCGGCCACCATGTGGTCCCCTTCCAGGTACGCTCCCACAGCCGGAATCACATTTTCCGGATCATGATTATCGTTATCGTTCCCTTTCCGCTCCGTGTGGAGACAACCGAAGAGGGTCTGGGAGACAGCAAACTTCATCCACGTTCCGCCGTTCCAATTAGCCGCCCACGCTTCCAGAAAATCGAGCTGGCGCTGGCCGAGCAATTCGGCGTCAGGGGCATTGCTTTGGGCCGCAGCATTCCACGCGGGGTTCATGGCAAAGCCGTTCACGATTTTCGCGCCGGGCAATTGCTGCTTGGGAGCCGACTTCCACTTGCGATCTTCCAGAATCGCAAAACTGATGCCGCCCCATTGCAGGTCGGTGTAGTAGACGCCGATATGTTGCAGCACCGGCGTCGGATCGAATGGGTCGGGCAGATGCGAGGTTTGCAAACGCTGCACCATGTTGACCCAGCGCGGCGCCATCTTGTAGCCGCCCGAATCCTGGGCGGCATAAGCATCGTCCTTATAGACAACGGTGCCCGGCTGGGCGGCCGTGTAGCCCAGGGCGGGATTCGTGGGACGTCCGCCGCAACCCCAGATATTGCCGTGATACATGTCGTGGTCGTCCGTCATGCACACGGAAGGAATGTCCCGCGTGAGGTCGCGGACCGCCCAGCCGAAGACAAACCACTTGCGCAGAAAGTCATACATGGCCGGCTGGATCAGATCGGGAGCGCGGCTCTCGATTTCGCCGAATCCGCCGACCGGCTCATAGATCTGATCCCCGGTCCAAAACAAAATGTCGGGTTTGTGATACGCGAGGTTCTTCGCAAAGTCTGTATGAGGAAAACCAAAGTCCCAGATGCACGTCAGCAGGCCCACGGTGACGTCCGGCTTGCCGGCAGGATCTTTCCGGATCGTTCCGCTATACGTGTACTGCCGGGGTTTTCCATTTGCGTCCGGCATGGAATACAGCACGCGATAGGCGCAGTCCCGCGTCACATCCCACGAAGGCACGCGAAATGTCGCGTTCCACGCATCGCGGTCGAGCTCGGCGGTCGCGATCGACTTCCACGCTCCGCCATCCTCACGCACCTGAAGCGTCGCAGGGCCGGCCGCATCGCCGAGCGGAGGAAATTGCGCGGAAAGCTTCATCGTGCCGCGGCTCACCGTGTACAGCGTAAACAGAATCGGCCCGTAGGTGCGGTCCTGATGCTCGTCCACCTTACTGCCGGCAACAGTCCAGTCGGTGAACCAGAACCGCATCGTTCCTCCGCCCTGCTGGTTCGGCGGATAGAAGCTGAAATCCTTGATCGGTTCAAGTTCTACAGGCGTCGGTTCGACTGGACCGGAACTCGAAACCAGCGCGAGCCCGCCGGTAAGCCAATCGCCGGGAACTTCCCGTGTAGTCTCTGCAGCGTGACCTCCGTGAACGCTCGTCGCGCGCAGTAACACCTTGTATCCATTCGCGGACGGATAGGCATGCAAGCGCAGGCGCATTTCGCTTGACAGGTCGAGCCTGGGTGCTGAGGATTCAAGCGTGCCGATGAACAGCCTTCCGTCCGCATTTACTCCGACGTTCATGCCGCGCCCGTAAATGGCTGTGGCGCGGTAGTCGTTCATTTGATCCTTGATCCCGACACGAAATCCAACAAAGCCGCGTTCCAGGGGCGTGTCGTCCATTTTTCCGAAGCGCACGCTGAGCGATAGATCGCCGCGTCGATCGGAAACGCTCCGGGTGAGCAGGGCCACATTGCGATCGCCGCCCGGCGAAAAGCATTCCAGTCTGCCGTCGCGTATGCGCCAGTCCTGCAGCGGGTTCGGCCAGTACTCCGGCCCGGGCCACTGGCGGTTCGCATCCTTGTTCCATGCGCTCTGGAATGAGACGTGCTCCTCTGCCACGGAGCCTAACGCCGGCCGCGCTAAGGTGATGGCGGTTGCGCCGAGGGCTGTCGACCCCGCCTTCTTCAGGAAAGACCGGCGGTTGAATCGTTTCTTCATTCTGTTCGCTTTCAGGAATTCGTATCGATTCCAGTGGACACTGGATTTTATTTTGGCGCAGGCCCGTTCTCCTGCTGCACGATGGTTCCTTCGCCGGGGAAAGGCCAGTTCCTGTCCATCAGGACCTCTTTTTCGCGTTCTTCTTTTGGGACCCGATCGACTTTTAAATTTTCATAAAAATGCACGCCGGTCTTGCCCGCCGTTGCGATATCGATGTCTCCATCTCCGTCGAGATCGCCGGTAATGAACTGCGTCCCCGCGCCGCCGTGCCGTTGACGGAAATGGCATAGCGCGTGAACTTCGCCGTCTTGCGATCGATTTTGTAGTAGTAGATGACCAGCGGATCGTACGAGCCGGGATCATTCCCTGAATGGCCGCGATACCGTTTGCCGGTCAGCAGCTCCGGTTCGCCATCGCCGTCGAGATCGACCAGCTTGAGGGCGTGGATTTGCGAGTAGGAATCGTCGATGAGGTGGCGAATCCAATGACGGTTCGCGCCGGTACCCTGCTGCTCCAGCCAGTAGAGGCCATAGCTGTGGCCGTGGCCGTAGATGATGTCCATCTTGCCGTCGTTATTGACGTCATAACCGATGA
This sequence comes from uncultured Acidobacteriota bacterium, assembly GCA_963823595.1. Classification (GTDB taxonomy): domain Bacteria; phylum Acidobacteriota; class Terriglobia; order Terriglobales; family Acidobacteriaceae; genus JAKAAZ01. The sequence goes on along the minus strand of CAWGME010000024.1, from coordinate 63,774 downwards.
TGGGGAAACCCGCGTCGCCGAGATCCCAGTCCGGGTGCCACTTCCACTGATCGCGATTGGCGTCAATGTTCTGGAACCAGCCGTAAGGGGTCAGAATGTCCGCTTTGCCATCGCCGTCGATATCGGCAATGCCGATTCCGTGGCCGTCCTGCGCTTTGCCGCCCACGTGATGGACCACCGGCTTCGGGCCGGAGAAATCTACCCAGAGGACGCCGGAATGGTTATAGTGCGCGAGCACCAGATCGGGCTTGCCATCGCCGTTCAGGTCACCCATCCAGCCGCCTTCCGTGTCATAACTGTTCGTGATGAAATGCCGCTGCCACATCACGTTCGGCTTTTTCGGATTTTCGTACCACCAAAGACCATTGGTCATCCAGCCGGTGGTCACAACATCGGGCGCGCCATCGTGGTTCACATCAATGGTCCATTCGCCGCAGTCAGAGACAAATTCATCAAGGGTTTCGACCGTCCGATATTGGTGCCGCTTCCACGGACCACCCTGCGGGCCGGGATTTTCATACCAGTAAGCGCCGCTCAGCAGGTCCGGACGCCCGTCGCCATTCATATCGAGCGTGGTGATGCCTTCGGCGTGATCGGTCCCCAGGCGATGAACGAAAAATGTCGCCTGCGGAACTCCGTAAGGGCCGTTGCCGGGTTTTGTCTGGCGCGCGGCGGCGGTCTTCTGCGCGTTGAGACTGCCGGCGATGAAGGCGCATGCTAAAAATGCAAGGAAACGGAAGATCTTCTGCATAATTACTTGCCTTGATGCTTCTGTTCTATCACCTGGTCGGCACCCGTTAGAATCAATCGCAGAGAATCCATGATCGAGAACCAGCCAGACCAGCCGGAGCGGAAACAGACAGCCGTACAGCGCGCCAACTGCGAGCAGGCGCCCGAAGTGGCTGCGGCTCTCGCATGAGTACACGGCATTTTCCGCCACCTTGCTGCTGATGGTTTCCGCCGCGCTCTCCCGGGTTATCGGGCTGGTACGGGTCAAAGTGATCGCCTACCTTTTCGGCGCGGCATCGCTGACCGACGCCTACACAGCCGCCTTTCAACTGCCGGACATGCTGGCGTATTTCCTGGTCGGCGGCACGGCTTCGGTCACGTTTATCACCATCCTGAGCCGCTACCGCGAGCAAGGCCGCGAACAGGAAGGAGAGCGAGGCGCTGTCGGTGATCCTGAGCGTGATGCTGCTGGTATTAGGGACAGCGGTCGTGCTGGGCGAAATCTTCGCGCCGTATTACACGCGGGTTTTCTTCCATGGCTTCGACGCGGAAAAAGCTGCCCTCTGCACCCACATGACGCGCATCCTGCTGCCCGTGCAATTGTGTTTTTTTGTGGGAGGCGTGCTGGCCGCCGTACTGCTGGTGCGAAAGCAATTTGCGTGGCAGGCGGTGTCGCCGCTGATCTATAACCTGGGAATCATCCTGGGCGGCGTGCTGCTGGCGAAAAAACTGGGCGTGCCGTCGCTTGCGTACGGCGCACTGGCCGGAGCGATTGTCGGGCCGCTGCTGCTGAACTATGTTGGAACGCGCCGCATCGGCGTACGTCTGCATTTCTCGCTCGACTGGTCGAACCCCGGGCTGCGCGAGTGGGTGCGGATGTCGATTCCGCTCATGATCGGCGTTTCGCTCGTATCGGCCGATCAGTGGATTCTCAACTATTTCGCGTCGGCAGCGAAAGGAGATATCGCCAAGCTGATGTATGCCAAGACGCTCTTCTCTGCGCCGATGGCGATCCTGGGACAGGCGGCGGGCGCGGCTTCCATGCCGTTTTTTGCCGCGCTGATCGGGCAGGGAAGGGACCGTGAATTTGCCGCGTCGGTCAACCGAATCGTGACGCGGATTTTTGCGTTTGCCTTTCTGCTTTCGGCGTGGATGGCCGGCCTTGCGCATCCGGCGGTCGATCTGGTGTTGCGCGGCGGTTCGCTGCATCACCACGATGTCGGCTCGATCGCACTCTATCTCACGTTGTTCGCCGGCTCCCTCTGCTTCTGGTCCGCGCAGGCGATTTATGCGCGGGCGTTTTACGCCACCGGCGATACGTTCACGCCCATGGCTGCGAGCACCCTGATCGTGATTGCATCGCTGCCGCTCTACTGGTTCCTCTTCCATCGCATGGGAGTCGTCGGGCTGGCAATTGCATCCGATTGCGGAATCGTTATTCAGACGCTGGCGCTGGCCTGGTTGTTGCACTTCAAGCGGCTCGTGCGCTGGAGCGGGCTGGAATACGGGGAACTGGCGCGCTCGCTGACGGCTGCCATCATTTCCTTCGGCGCGCTGGCCGGAGTAGCTCATCTTTTGCCGACGGGCAGGTTCCTACCCGCATGACCTGCTGCTGCTGACCTGCGGCACGGCGGCCTGGATGCTTGTCGCTTGGCTGGTGCTGCGCGTCACGGGATCGACCCTGCCCCATCAATTGACCAGCCGTTTCCGCAAACGCAGCGCGCCCATTACTCCGGACCCGCTGGAACAACAGCTTTGATTGGTTTCTACCAATTGGGAAGTGAATAATACGCTCGTCATTCTGAACGGAGCGCAGCGGAGTGAAGAATCCAGAGAATAGACCAGTTTCCTGCAGGTGTATACCAGCGGAAGAAAGCACACGCATCCGTTCCCCAAAGAACGGATGCACATAAAGATTGCCTGCAGTCTATAGCAGCAGGAAAACTGCTCTATACGCCTGGATTGCGTCGCCATTACCCTCTGGATTCTTCGCTTCTCGGAATGACGTCATCTATTGCGCCGCAACAATGGTCTTCTCGTGCTTTGTCGTGCGTACTTCCGGCACGCTGCCGTCGTTTACGATCACCTGGCTGGGCTTGCTGTCGAGCAGCACGCGCAGCGTCGCGCGGCCGTGGGACGGCACCAGCAGGCGCTTGATCTGGGTTGTCGATGCCGCCTCTACCGTGACCGGCACGCTAGCGGAGCAGAAGCTATCATTCTGCACGTCGACGGAGACCAGATAATTTTGAGTGGAACTATTTTTCGTTAAGATGGGACGCTGGTAAGCGCTGACCACATGCAGGTCGGGCAATCCCCGGTCGCGATAGACCCAGTCGTCGAAAAACCATTCCAGGTCCTTGCCGGAGGCCTTCTGCAGCAGGCGTTGGAAGTAGCTGGCCTCGCGGTCGCTGGCTGGATCATAGGTTTGCAATGTTTTCGCCAGCGCCGTGTCTCCCGCCATGTCGCGCAGCATCCAGAGCACGTCGGAGGCCTTGTCGCGGTAATAGATATCGCTCCACGGCTCGATGAGGCTCTGGCCCGGATCGACTCCGGGATCGCTGGTTTCCGCCAGGGCAAGTGCGGCGCGATGTGAATCCATCTGGCTGATGGCCGTGGCGCGTCCGGCGCGTTCCTCGATCCATTGCAGGGTCATGAACTGCGCGACACCCTCATCCAGCCACGGGCGTGGCGACAGGAAATAGGCATGGCTCAGCATGTGCGCCAGCACGGGTCCAATGCTGTCGCTCGGAACATTGGCCTGCAAGGGAATCAGCAGGATGTTGCGTTCCTCGAACGGCAGGTCATTGCTGCCGGGCAAATCCACCAGGATGACGGGACGCTTCGCCTTTGGACCCAGCCATTGCTCGGTAAGCGGCCGGTCGGCCTCGAAGATTTTCTCGTAGGCCGGTGCGGCCAGTTCATTCCCCGCGCGGGTGTAGATATCCAATCCTGGGAAATGCTGGACCTTGGCATCGATGATGAAAAAACTCAGCGGCGAAAAACCCAGAGTTGTCGGAGCCAAGGTGAAAGAGGCGACTTGAGGGACGGCTTCGTCGCTCCCAGCCGGTGCCGTTTTCGCGGCGGAAGGCGAGTTTTGTTTTGCCGGCAAGCTGTCCGGCTGCACTGCATACCCATTCAGAAACGCGATGTTCGGCCTGTCGTCCAGATACTCAACCAGCACATGCATGCTGACGCGCGCGGCGGATTCGCGCAGCTTCCATTTGCCGATCGAGTCGAACATTTGCGGCCCTTGACCCAGCAGCACGGGAGCCGTCGAGACAGGGAACCAGATCACGTTTCCGAAACCGCGCAACGCAGTAAAGTCCGGGCCGATGCCGTCCCATTCCGAAGTGGCGGCGATCTTCGCCGGAGCGCCCAGCCGGAGCAGGCGTTCTGCCGAGGGCTCGATCTTGCCGGAATAGATAACGTCCAGCTGGATCGTCGCTCCCGCAGCAAGCGGCGTAGACAAAGGAACAACAGCCTCCGCGAGCTGGCCGGTATGGTCGATATCGCTGTCGACCGATTCTGTCTGGAACTTTACCGGATGTCCATCAACGTGGATGGAGTACCAATGCAGCGCCGAGGAAACCTGCAGCGCGATCCGATCGAGCGGCTTGTCGCTGCTGTTCTGGGCCGTCAGATGGGCATGGACGGCAAGGGAGTGCGTCGCCGGTTCGAGATGAACCTCCAGGTCATACGAGGTGTAAGTCAGCGAGGTGCGTTCCGCATCCGAAACCAGCGCTTTGCCGGGCGGAGCCGGAGGTTTCCCGGATTGCTGGGCTGGTGAGCCGGAGTCTGGCGCTGCTGGAAAAGATGGTCTGGCCATAACTCCCCGAGGCGGGCGGCTGTTTGGAGTGCGCCGCGGAATTCGTCTGCTGGCCGAGAGCTCCGCCTATTGCGAGCAGCAGAATGCTGGCCAGAGAAATAAAACGTGAAGCCAGCCTCATGAACCCAGGCCTTTCAGCGGACGCTTCGGCCTGCTCGAATCCGGCGCGTTCGAAGCGCCTGTCCCGTGGAGCGGAGGTGGGCATCTGCGTTGCCGCGCCGCCTCATACATCACAATGGCTCCGGCTACGGAAACATTCAGCGAGGAAACCTGGCCCGCCATGGGAATGCGCAGCAGGTGGTCGCAGGTTCGGCGGACCAGATCATGCAGGCCGCCGCCCTCGCCGCCCAGAACCAGCACGCAGTTCGAGCGGTAATCGAAGGTGTCGTAGTCCTGGGTGCCGCGCTCATCCAGGCCAACGACCAGATGTTTGCCCGCTTCAGTTCTTCAATCGCCCGCACCAGGTTGGTGACGCGGGCAATGCGCACGTGTTCGGCGGCGCCGGCGGAAGTCTTTACCACGGTTGCATTCACCGGAGCCGCCCGCCGCTCCGGCAGAATCACCCCATCCACGCCAGCCCCATCGGCGGTGCGCAGCAATGCTCCCAGATTGTGCGGGTCTTCAACGCCATCCAGCGCCAGCAGAAAAAGATGCTCGCCGCGAGGCTGCATCAGTTCCGCCAGGGAAGAATAACCCCGTTCCGCCACGACCGCAACGACGCCCTGGTGCGCTTCGGTGCGAGCCATCCGCGTCAGCTGATCCTTCGACTCCAGACGAACCTGAATGCCGGCGGCGCGGCACGCCTCGAGAATGGCCTGCAGCCGGGAATCCTGCCGCTGCCGAGCGACCAGAACGGATTCCAGCCGGCGCTTGCCGGAGCGAATTGCCTCTTCCACCGGATGCAATCCGTACAACAGTTGCATAATAGGTAGTGTATCGCTCGCGTGCGGTACCGGACCGGCATCCACGCCGGACGTTCAATGGCATACAAAGGAAAGCGGGTTTCATTGGCGATTAAGCAATTTAGAGACAAAATTTTGCCGCAGCGCGTCTTTTTGCCGCAGACCGGCGTCCATACCAGTGACACCATGGCAGCCACCCAGACAAGAACGCTGACGCAGACCCAGCAGGCGCAAAGCGTGAATGCCGAGATTGCGGCTGGTCTTCGCGTCCATGATCCTGAGCTGATCGAGCAGTTGATCGAGCAGTATCAGCACCGGCTGTTTCGTTATCTGCTGTTTCTGACCGGCAGCCGCGATCTGTCGCAGGATCTTTTTCAAGAGACCTGGCTGCGGGTTCTGGAGCGCGGATCGCAATACAGCGGACGCTCCCGTTTCGATACCTGGATGTTTGCCATCGCCCGCAATCTGATGCTCGATCAGGCGCGGAAACGCGGGACGGTCAGCCTGGATGAAGTCATGGATCCGGATCGCGAACGACCTCTCGAGATCGCCGGAGATATGCCCTCGCCCTTCGATCATTTCCAATCCCAGGAGCAGGCCGCGCGCGTCGGACATGCATTGCTGGAACTCCATCCGCTCTACCGCGAAGTGCTGGTGCTGCGCTTCCATGAGGAGATGTCTCTGGAAGAGATCGCGCGGGTCAGCAGCGCCCCTCTTTCGACGGTGAAATCGCGGCTGTATCGTGGAATGGCTGCTCTGAAACCGGTGCTGGAGATGAATCGGGAGGTGCGAGCATGAACGATCCGCAAGATATGATCCCGAATGAAATCCCGCATCAGGTAGACTTCAGCGTCGAGCCGGCAAACGCTCCGCTGCTGGAAGAAGATTTCGCCGCCGCGCTGCTTTCCGTCGGCGGCGTGGCCGATCGCGCGATGGTACGCCGCACCCAGCGCCGGGTTCGGGAGCAGGCGATTGAAATGGCGGAACGCCGGAAGCGCGCCCGGCACGGTATCGGCCTGACAATTCTAGGTTTTTCTCTGTTGCTGCTGGTTTTGACCCCCGTGATCTGGAGCGGCTCCCATCTGGAGCAGGGCTGGGACTTTACCGATTTCGAAACCCAGTCGATGTATATGATTGGATGGCTGTTCCCGGTCACCCTGATTGGACTGGTTCTGGGCTGCCTGCGGATGCGGGCCGGACGCGGGACAAGGCGAATCGATCATCGGGTTGGTTCCCGGCTGGACTCGCTGGTGCGTTAGGGAGACTTTGATGTAAATGGCGGTGATCTGTAGATCTTCGCGGTAGACCCCAGCCTGTCAGGCCTGAGCGCAGTAAGTCCGAAAATATTATGGGCGGCTTGTTAGCCACTGGGTCTGCTGATTACGAATTAATCAGAGAATCGCTTTAGATGATTTGAAAGCCAGTCGAGGCGGTTCCTTCTCCGCGCCGCAGGAAAGCGTATCGATACACGATGGCCCGCAACGATTCCAATTCGTCCTTTTCGGTAAGCGATGAGCTGAAGCTCATTCCCCGCTGGTCGATCGTCCTCGCCTTCGTAGCCTTCATCGGCATTCAGTACCTTTTCTTTTTTGTCCTGCATCAGCATCACCGCAGCCCCATTGCAGTGCATGTGTACTTCGGAACTTCCTGGGGCGCGCTGGTTGCCGTTTACATGCTGATGATCGGCTACATCAGCGAAGACGCGCCTCGCCGCAACATGGGCAAATGGCTCTGGATTCTGCTCTGCATCGTGCTGCAGGGCGGCATCGGCCCGGTGATTTACTTTCTGCTGCGGCAGCCCGTGCTTTCGCAATGCGCCTGCTGCGGCATCCGTGTGGAAAGCAACTTCAACTACTGCCCGCAATGCGCCTATAAAGTCCTGCCGAACTGCGGCATCTGCCATGAGAGCGTCCGCATCTCCGACCTTTACTGCACCCACTGCGGACATGACCTGGCCGAAGATAATACGCCCGCCCGCCTTCGCGCCTACGGAAACTGAAGCGCTCGCTTCGGCCCCCGCTCTTGCTCCCGGAAAATCGCTTCGTCGATGTAGAGTTGTCATAGCCGATGACCATCCGCGCCCTTATTGTCGATGATGAGCAACTGGCACGCCAGGAGCTTGAATATCTGCTTCGGCGCGCCGATGATGTCGAGATCGTCGCTCAGGGAAAGAATGGCGTGGAAGCAGTCGGACTGATTCAGACCCATCAGCCGGATGTGGTCTTCCTGGACGTGCAGATGCCCGGGCTGGATGGCTTTGCGGTGCTGAAAAAGCTTCTCGACAGAACCCGCAAAACGCCGCTGCCGAATATTGTCTTTGCCACGGCATTCGATAAGTATGCGGTTCGCGCCTTTGAAGTGAATGCGGTCGATTACCTGTTGAAGCCTTTCGAAGAAGCACGCGTGCGGCAGACACTGGAGAAAATCAAAGCGCGAAAGGCGGAGGCCGCAACCGCCCTCGCCGGCACGGCTGTCAATTCGGGCGATTCTCCCGCCACCGCGGCAAACGCAGTCTCGGCCGCCGGGGCATCGTCGAACGGGGTGGATGACCGGCTGAATGCGCTGGTCCGGCTGCTCGAACACCAGCAGATTCCCGCGAAAGCGGCCGCCAGAATTGTTCTGCGGGTTGGCGGACGGCTGCTGCTGGTGGAGCAGCGGGACATCTGCTTTGCCTCCATCGAGGAAGGCACGATCAGCGTTGTGACGCCCTCGATCGAAGGGCAGTCCAACTGCCGCACTCTGGAAGAACTGCTGGAGCTGCTCGACCCGGAGCTTTTCTGGCGCGCGCACCGCTCCTTTGTGGTGAATATCCATCGCATCCAGGAAGTGGTGCCGTGGTTCAAGTCCAGCTATCAGTTGCGCATGGATGACCGGCGGCATACGGAAATTCCAGTCAGCCGGGCACAGACGAAGCGGCTGCGCGAACTGTTCAATCTGTAGGGTCATAGGGCTCTGTCGACATCCTTCGGTCTTAATATAATTGTCATCCCGAGCTAAGCCAGCGGTCCTACCGGCAGGTCTTCGCGTTGGGGTAGGAAGTCGAATGCGATGTACTTTACGTAGTTGCGCGATCAATCTACTCCACAATTCTTTTGCGTCGTGCCGATCAGTGCTGGATTCGGGAATAGTGATTGTCCGAATGACTTCCGCTTCTAGCCCATGCAAAGATCGTTGCATTAACCCAGTCGATTTCTCCAGTTCGGCACAGACTATCTCAGTCCACTGCAGGTCGATAGGCCTGCTCCTTCCGAAATCGGCCAAGTGCAGCCTGTCGCCGCGCGAAGTCAAGAAGACGAGAATGTGATAGCGTGAGCCGTATATTGTTCAGAGTTGTAGAACTTCCGAATCTCATCGTGCTCTCAAGCGACTAAGCGTCGATTGGGGAACGATGGCTAGATGTCTCAGTCCGCCGAATGAGATTGCCATCGGCGTACAGGAAGAAGGTCGCAGCCCACCGGCCTTTGGATGCCGATGATCGATGAGTCGGACCAGAGCAACGCTCATGGTGGAGTTCCTTGACCCGGGCCGACACGTCAAATTTCCTTCCGCTCAGATACTGACCATGAGTCTCGGACTGACTCGCAGCTGAAGCTTGTCACCGTGTTTCTCATGAGAGCGCTTACGTGACAATAGTGCGCTTAGCACGGCGAGCTACGAATTCGGCGAGCCGAATTGAGGTCATAAGAGTCCGGATAATTCTTAATCCCTGGCTGCGTATCGGGCGCTTCGCTGCGACTGCATGAGCCTATTCAGTTGAGGGAAATCGCGGCATGCGGAATTGTGGCAATCCCGTTCATAATTCGGCGAACTCCTCACGGAGCGCCCGGTGCATTTATTCGAGCCATGGCGTTGGCATTTAGCGGCATACGCGGAATTGACAGATCGATACGCGATTGAATGATCAAGAGCTCGTCTATTCAGAGCGCGCAAAGACAGCAATCCATGGACTTCGGCTTTCATCGGATACCGGCGTGCCCCATTGCTAGAATACGATACTTTGCGGCTGATCGAGATAGGCACGGATACCGCTTCAGATGCCAATTTACGGCACTGAGCTTGTGATCCGTCAATAACAGACGAACCCATTCAATCGTAGCGCTCGAAGTGGATCTGCTTCGTATTCCATCCAAGACTCGCCAACTGCTCCCGGTTGGCCGAGACCATCTCGTTCAATCCGCAGATGTATGCGTGCATCGCCGGTCCGCTGCCATTTTCCGTAATTCGAGGATGCCGCTCGAGAATCTCCCGCACGTGCGTCTGCACGTAACCGCGCAGGCCTTCCCAGCCTTCGTGGGGGCGGCTCAGCGTGGGCAAATAATGAAAATTCGGATGTTCGGCGGCAGTTTTTTCAAAATAGCGTTGGTAATAAATCTCCGATTCGTGCCGGGTGCCGTACATCAGCCAGAAATGCTTTCCTTCGCTTCGGTCCTCCATCTCGGCGGGGAACAGGTGCTCGACAAACCCGCGCATGGGCGCAACTCCGGTGCCGGTGGCGATCATAAGCGTATCGGTCAGCGGCGGCCGCAGTACGAACAATCCGTGCGGCCCGTGAAACTGGATTGTGGCTCCGGGCTCAAGATCGCAGAGAAGATTCGAGAAAAAACCATTCTCCACGCGGTTCAGGCATAGATCGAAATAATTTTCCCGCGGCGCAGAGGCAATCGAATAGGCCCGCGTCTGATGTTTGCCGCGGCTGTCCGTGGCCAGCATGGACACGAACTGGCCGGCTCCGAAGCGAAAATGTTCCAGTTCAGGGACTTCAAATTGCAGGTGATAGCATTCCGCGCTCTCGGAGAGCAGCATCTTGTCCAAGCAGGCGAGCAGTATAGATCCGGCGTTCCAAAAATTCCCCTTCTTTCGAACTGTAGTCGCACTTCATTTATAAATCAGCACCATCGTGGAGCGCTGATACGAGATCATTTCTTGAATGCAACCGGTACAGTACGCGAATCGCCGGCGAGGCATCCAACCAACTGGAACGAACCCATCAAAGCAGTCCCACTATTGAATCGTAAAAACATCCGGCCGGCTGGAGAAGACGAATGGAGCATCGTCGTTTTGGTCCCACAAAGCGCGAAGTCGCGGTAATCGGTCAAGGCACATGGTATGGCGATGGCGAGGCTCCCGCGTCCGCGCTTGCCGCGCTGCGTAAGGGTCTCGATCTGGGCATGACACACATCGACACCGCCGAGATGTATGAAACAGGTGGTGCCGAGAGAATCGTCGGAGAGGCGATCGCCGGAAGGAGAGATGAAGTTTTCCTGGTGTCAAAAGTGCTGCCGGAAAATGCCTCCCGGCAGGGAACCATCGAGGCCTGCGAGCGCTCTCTGGTCCGGATGAAAACCAACAGGTTGGATTGTTATCTTCTGCACTGGCGCGGTTCGCATCCGCTGGAGGAAACCATCGCCGCGTTCGAACATCTCCAGCGGAACGGGATGATTCTCAGCTGGGGTGTCAGCAACTTCGATGTGCCTGATCTGGACGAGGTGTGGAAGATCGCCGGAGACGGTCATCTCGCGTGCAATCAGGTTCTCTATCATCTGAAGCAGCGCGCCATCGAACATGCTGTCATTCCATGGTGCGAAAAGCACAAGGTCGCTGTGGTTGCGTACAGTCCTTTCGGTCAGGAAAACTTTCCAAGTCCCCGCAGCAGAGGCGGCCAGGTGTTGAAAGAAATTGCCAACGTTCATCAGGTCACCCCGCGCCAGGTTGCGCTCCAATTTCTGTTACGCCGTCCCGGAATCTTCACCATCCCGAAAGCGGCGACTCTCGAGCATGTGACGGAAAACGCCGCCGCCGGTGATTTTCACTTAACTCGAGCGGACATGGCGCGGATCGATGAGGCATTCCCGCCCGGTCCCCGTCCGCGAACGCTTCCCACGCTGTGATTGGAAAATATCGTTGAAGCTGATGGAGGGAACTCTTGAACACACGAACGACTATAAGCAACAACTGATGGCCGAAGAAAAACGGCTGGCGGACCAACTTGAAAACGCCCGCGCGAATGCGCGCGAGGCCGGGGACCAACCGGTTGGCGACGCTACCGACGAAAGCGTCAGCCGCGAGCTGAAAGAGGAACAGTTTCAGGAGGCAGGCGCGGACTGGGTACTCCTTCGCCAGGTTCGCGAGGCGCTCGCAAGAATTGAAGATGGCACCTATGGGAAATGTCTGGTCGATGGTGAGCCCATCGAGGAGAAGCGCCTGAAAGCGATGCCATGGACGCCGTACTGCATAAAACATCAGGAAGCGCTGGAAAAAGCGCATCCGCCGCAAACGCCGACTTTGTAAACTTCGAAAATCAAAGACTCGGAGACGGAATCGCCGCCGAAACTAGCGCCGAGGCTCTTGAGTGCTCGGCGCTGTGACTGCCTCGAATTTGATAAAATAGCACTCAGGAAGCCCGAGTTCCTTCCTCCAGGCAATTTGTCGTCCTGAATGCAACAGGTAGGCAGCAAGGGACCTGTGGTTTTCCCTCATCTAATTGCAGCAGAAAGGCTTAGCGCCGACTGCACGTTGCACAATCCTTCAACTATCGCGCACAATCCTTCAACTATTCTGCACAATCCTTCAACTATTCCGCACAATCCTTCAACTATTCGATCTCAGCTCTTCGGCGGATAGCGCTTCAGCATGTCGTAAATCGAGTTCGCTACCTGCTTTTCTTCCGCATGACCGCTTTTGGTTACATCCGACTGGACCGCTTCTCCGCGCCAGACAATCTTGTTTGTCCGCGCGTCGATCAGATCGAGAGTGAGATAGCCCATGATGCGGGGATACGCCCTTGTCTGGGAATACGTGGGACCACCCCAACCCCAGCCGCCGCCCCAACCCCAGCCACCGCCCCATCCCCAACCACCCCAACCCCAGCCTGGACCGAAGCCGCCGTAGCCGAAAGTGTCGTAATCCATCACTTCCCGGGTGGTGAAATGATAGGTCGCCAGCAGGTCAGGGTTCTGCGATGCCGAGACCTGCTGCAGGTGTTTCTTCTTGGTTAGTGCGTAGTTGGCGTATTCGTCCACATACTGCCGATAGAAAGGATGGTTCGTCGCTCTGCTTCCAATCCACTGGTAGGTTCTGTAGTTGGCGAATGGTGCATTCCTGCTCCAGTTTGCACGTATCTGCCGCTGCGCGGAGGCAGACAGGCAAAATACAAACGCTCCCGCGAAGGCGAATAGCAACATGGAACGGCAAATCTTTGAAAGGTGAATCGCTTTGTGTTTCATGGGTGTTTCCCTCTTCGGGGGCCCAGCTTGAGAAGAGCCCTCATGATTAGAATATCAACCGGTAAATCCGTTAGCGTGCTCGCGAAATGCTTTCACTTTCAGATCACGATACTCCGTTTCGCAGCCATCGATGTGGAACAGTGTCACAGCATGATCGCGCCATTTACCAGGTCTTTTTAAAAATCGTGTCGAACGCGAATCCTCCATTCTGGTCGCGAGTGGCACTGACGGCCACTTTCGGCGAAAGCTGGTACTGTCCCATGATGACCTGGTTTTGCGTGGAACTCACATTGGTGGAGTACGTGACGAACAGATTACCGGTGACTCGCTGCTGGATGGTGACGATTGCCCCAGCCGGGCCCTGGACGCTGCCGCCGGCTAACACCGGGTTGATGGAGAGCTGGGAAATGCCGGCGATTTTCGCCACGCGGCTGGTGAGTTGGCTACTGACCTGCGAAGCGACCAGCGACATGGCTGCCTGATCTCCGGGCGTGGGATTCGCCGCGGCGGCTTCACTCGTTTGTCCGAACGCCAGCAGGTTGATGATGTCCGCGGAAGGCAACGAGGGATCGGAAGCGTAATTGGTGCGCAGCTGGTCTACAGGCCCGTTGAAACGAAGTGTGATGTTGTATTGCTGAATCGTGGTATTCAAGGCCAGATTGACGACCGGCTGTGTCTCGCTGGGATTGACGAACTCGACGGTTCCTCCGGCCAGGGTGAACCGATTGCCGTTGAAGATCAGGTCGCCGTCGGTGAGATTGATGCGGCCTAGAATGACGGGCTGCGCGGCCGTCCCCCGCACCTGCAGGTTCGCGGTTCCATCGACACTTAAGGTCCTGCTGACCAGGTTGAGATTGTTAAGCGAGCGTACCGCCAGGTTCAGCTGCAAATTCTGACTGAATCCCTGGGAGGGGGGCGCAGCCACGCCGCCGGAAAGCTGCCCGATAAAGCTCATCAGATCAAAGCCGGGCGTGAATGACAGATTCTGAATATTGACCCGCCCGCCGAGGAGCGCATTCTCAGCAGTGCCAGCGAGCCGAATGTTGCCGCCGATCTGCTCGCGCATTCCCTGCGGATAGAGCATGCGGATTCCGTCGGCGGTTGCGCCGAGATCGAACTGGATCGAAGGCCGATATGCGACTCCACCCTGCGCCGTAACCGTTCCTCCGCCGACGGTCGCCTTAAAAGACTGAACGTTCAGGCGGTCTTTCGTCAATGTAAGAACGCCGTTGCCATGCTGCAGGCCGACCGGCAAATCTCCGCTGGCGAAGTTTGCATCCACGATCTCCACCTGGCCTTCCACATTGGGATTCGCTCGGACGCCATAAGAATTGATGTTGAACCGTAACTGCCCGGAGCTTTTGACGTCGGGATTGAACAATTGCGCCAGCTGCAGGTTTACCGTGCCCAGCAACAGCAGGGAGACAGGAGCATGGCTTGCGGTCGGAATCGAGCCCTGAATCTGCAGATCGGTGTCTGTGCCGCGAATCGCCGCGCGCTGGAGATCAAGCACTCCATTCTTGTAATCGATATGGACGGGAGACGCAGCCGCCAGATGCACCGTGCTCCCGTAATTCAGGCTGAGCGTCGGCACTATCACATGGGCTTCGAGCAGCTTCTTATTTTTAAGCGGACCGCGCAAAGTGGCGTGAACTTCCGTTTGACCGCTTAGTCCGGCGGCTTCGGAGGGCGCATAGACCGCGAGCAGAGGCTGCAACGGTATCGACTGAGAATTCACCGTGGCTTCCGTAAAATAATCGCCTGTCAGATTTACCTTTGCGTTCGCCTGAATCGCGGTATTGATGACGTGGGAATTCAGGCTCGCCGTTGCCACATGGTTCGCCACGTTCATCTGCAATGTAATTTGCTGGATTTTCTGCTGCTGAATCTCAAGCTGCGGAATCTGCAGGGTTGCGTCGAACTGCGGATTGTCAAACGTGCCCTGCCCGCTGCCCTGCACGCCCAACACGCCCTGCAACTCGATATTGTGCGCCTTCAATGTTTGCAATCGCCCCAGGCGAATCCCACTGGACGTCAACTGCGCTGTGTAGCTCTTCTGCTGCGGCCGCATGCTGACCAGCGCTTGCACCGTTCCCGCGGCGGCGTGGACCGCGAGCCTGCCTTGAACCTGATCGCCTGCGCCTGTAAAGGAAAGGGTTGCTGATGAAACAGGTTCGTCATACATCTTTGCGTGCGTCAGCGCAATGTTGCCATGTCCAATCGGGTTCACGATCGTGCCATGCGCGCTTACATTTGCCGCCAGTGTGCCCGCAAGCGGCACTTGCAAACCGGCAATTTTTTTGAGATCCGCGATGTCGATTTGCGATGCATGCAGCTCAATCTGAACCGGGCTTTCCTTCGTAAACGACCACTTCGTCAGCCCTGCGCTGGCGTTGAAGCCGATGTTGCCGTGCGAAGCTGGCTCCAGTTCGGCATGCTGCAGGCTGACAACGGACGGACTCACGTCGACGTTGGTTCGCAGGACGCGCCACTTTGTCCCATTTACCTGAAGATTGGAGGCGGTCAGTTGACCCGTCAGGTGAGGCGCGGGGGTGGACCCCCTCACAACTCCCTGGAAGGATGCTATTCCGGCGAGTCCGAGCGGGTTCACCGGTTGGTCCGGCTTCGGCGTGCGCACCAGGTCTGCGACTGTTTCCAATTCCGCCAGATCATTCGATTTGAGCTGTATCTCGAGACCGGATCGTTTGCCGACGGTTCCGTTCAGCGTTAACGTAGTCTGCGGCATCTTGAAATAACTCTGCGCCAACGCGATTTGCTTCCTGGAAGCGGTATAGGTTCCATGAATGACGCCCTCTACAGGGACCACGCCGGGTGCAGGGCCGGAATGCGCTGCGCGAGAGACCTTGGCATGGACCGTGGCATCCGTATGAGCGACCAGAGTATTGAAGTTTTTGCCCCAGGCGGCATTGGCGGTGGCGTTCAACACGCCGCCGAGCCGCAAATCGCGGGAAGCCGTGGATGCAGGCGCCATGCGCTTCAGTTCCGCCAGAGATATCCCACGCAACGATGCGCTCAGCTTCGAACTCGACTTCCCGGCAATGTTCCGCATGTTCAGGGCGCCGGTAAGTTTTCCGCCAAGGAGTCGAGCGCGGAAATTCTTTACCGCTAGGTTGCCGTTCGCCAGCGAATAATGCGCCGCCACATCGTTCAGCCGGGTACGGGCCGTAGATGCCTGGACGTTTAGCTGACGGCTGTTTAGATCACCATCCACCACAGCGGTATCCAGAAGAGAAACGTTGGGAGCATACCGGTAAGCAACGGAACCGCTGGTGAGAATCACGCCGGCAGGAATGGACGGATCGCGCAGGATGCGGCGCATGTCGCCTCCATCGAGCACCGCATCGTAGTCACCTTGAATATTCGGGTGGCTATAGTCCTTTAACGTTGCAATCAGCACGAATTGCGATGCGCCGCTCGAGAGTTTCGCCCGTTTTAAAAAAAAGATGGAGGGCGTTGCTTCAAACTGCGCATCGAAATTGTGAGAAATCGGACTGAATGTGCCGGCCTGAAGATGCCCGTCGCGATAGCTCAGGGTTCCGGAATATTTCTGCTGCGAGCTATCGAAATAGGAACTGAAGTCAACATCGTGCAGGTCCGCGTCCAGCGCGGCTTTTTTATCGTTGTAATAGACCTCGCCGTCGGTCAGCACCGCGTGACGAATGCCCAGCTTGAAAACATTGGTGCCGCTGCCCCCGCTGCTCTTCGGCTTTGGAATGTTGGAGGTTCCATCCGCGGCAGTGAATATGCGTGCGACCGGCTGATCGATGCGGATAGTGTCGAGATACCATTCTCTGTGCCAGATGGAGACCACTCGCACGCCCACCTCGGCATGACGCACCAACAGCAGTGGCGGATTGGGATACGGCTGGGCTCCATGCACCGTGATGCCGTAAATATCGAGGCTTAGATTGGAAAAATGGGTTGCGAAATTTTGTATCTGGACTGGCGTTCCCAGCGCATCGCTGGCCTTTGTCTCCGCCAATGTGAGCAGGTAATTGTGGAATCTTGCGCTATGTAGCAAAACTGCGTGCCGGCCACAACGATCAACAAAATCAGCACCACGAGACTGCCCGCAATCCAGGAGACTATCTTCACCCAGCGGCCGCGGCTTCTCGCGGGTTCCGGGTTTATCGACCGTTCAGAATCTGGATTTGGCGCGGTCGTCAAGTTCATTCTCCTAAAATGCCTGGCCAATACTGACGAAATACTGCGTTGCCTGAATGCCCGGAACTGGATTCAGGTTCCGCCCTAGATCGATGCGTACCGGTCCGACAGGCGTTGCATAGCGCAGGCCAAGACCCACGTTATTCGAGTACAGCGAAGTGAAATCGTGGAAGCCCACATTGGGGAAAACATTTCCTCCGTCGTAAAACGCGACCATCCCAAGGTTCTGCTTGATCGGCAGTGGAATGCGGAATTCGGAATTGAGAAGCAGCAATTCATGGCCGCCGCCGGGTACCTGAATGAATGAGCAATTGGTTGTCGTTCCGGTGGGGCATACCTGAATTTTCCGCTGCGGGCCGGCTCCGTCCAGCGGAAAGCCGCGCAAGGTGCTGCCGCCGCCCGTAAAAAATTCCTGGCTGAGAGGAACGCGGCTGCCGGCAAATTGCTGGGCCAGGCCGATACGAATGCTGTTGGCCCAGATAATGTTATCGGGAATTTTCTTGTAGTACGCCACCTGGCCCGTTAGTTTGGCGAAGTTGACGCTCGACCCCAATTTTGAAGGATTGAAATCGAGTTCGACACTTTGCAGCATGCCCTTATGCGCATCGAGGATGTTGTCGCGCGTATCGCGGGTAAAACTCGCCGAGATTGTCGAGAGGCGAACGTTCTGGTCCGCAGGCAAAACCAGCGCCGGAATCTGGATCTGGGTCAAATTTGTCTGGCTGAAGCTGTACCGCAAAAACAGAAGGCGCTGTTTCGCTTTATCGAGCGGGCGTTGAATCTGATAGCTGGCGAGTTCCTGTTGCGACGTGAAGATTGGATTTTCGCCGTCATGTTCTGCAGTCAGCGCCAGGGTGGACGTCCATTTGGACCAGCGGAAATTCGGATCGATGTAATAGGCTCCGCCCCGCTGATCGAGCCTTCCGGCGAACCCGGTGAGGGAAAGAGACTCGCCTTTTCCCCGCACATTGTTCCGCGTGTATTGGAATGTTCCTCTGGGACCGTAATAGGTTTTCTGACTCGTCGTAAAATTCCCGGGAAGCCCGATCGGGGGCAGATTGGGAAGCGCGACGGTTCCGCTCGGGACACTTCCGCCTCGATTAATAATTTCGAAGCCGAATCCATAGGTGATCTGATTGGGCCTGGCCTCATGCACCTTTACCAGAACATCTTCCTTGGTTTGGGTGGTGATTGGCCGCCTGGGATCGACCTCTGCCCAGTCAAACACGCCGGTGTGGTTGTACAACTGGCTTTCAGAGCCAAGCAGTTTCGTCTCCGTGAGCGGCTGCCCGGGTTGGATGGAACTCACATCCTGATTGATTAGCCGCTGCTGGGTCTGTTTGCGGCCCAACGTGATCACACTCGTGGTATAGACCTGCGGTCCTTCATAGATGTGATAGACGACATTTACCCGATGTGGGTCCTGCTTTGAAACGGCCTTGGCGGTCTCACGAAAGGTTGCGGTGAGATATCCCAGATTCAGATAATGGGCCAGGATATTTTTGCGATCTGTTTCTACGAGCTGTTGTGAATACGGCTTTCCGGCTGCCAGTTTCAACCCCTGCGGGGCAAACTGAGATTCCGGCAGGGTTTTGGCTCCTTCAATTTTCAAGGACTGCACGATATCGCGGGGTCCTTCGGCGATATGGAATGCTATGGCTACGTTGCTGCCGATATTTGTAACTTTGGAAGTTACTTTTACGTCGCTGAATCCGTCCGATTGATAGATAGCTACCAGATTTTTCGTGCTGGAACGGACGAGAGCCTCGCTGTACTTTCCGCGGGAGAGTAGATGTTTCTGCTGTACGGTGACATGCGACATGAGCGCGGCACTCGGCTCCTGCCGGTTGCCGACTAGCTTTACGGTTTCTACCTTGTGCTTTTTTCCTTTCGAGATTCGGTACACGATAGTATCGCCGGAGGGCTGCTTCTGAAACTGCGAGTCTACCTTCACATCAAAATACCCCTTGCCCTGGAAATACGATGTGAGGCTCCGGGTTCCTTCCTGAACCAGTTCGGGATCGGCTCCGGCGCCTTGATAGACCGGCAACACGGATCTGCGGGTCCAGCTCCACAGATGGGCGCCCTCGATTTTGACGTGAACGACGGGGCCGGTCTGGATGTCGAAGTGGATGTTGGCGCGGTTCGTCGCCGGGTCGTAATCCGCGCCCGCCAGTTTTACCTCTGCCCCCAGCCAGCCTTGTTTCTCAAGCGCTCTCTGAAAGTAATTCGTGGCATTCGTCAGGGTTTTCCTGTTGTATTTCTTGCCGGGGCGAATCGCCGACCCGCGAAGTCGCGCCCAAAGCCCGCGGATCTGTTTCTCCAGCTTCGCCGTCTCGGCCGGCGCTGTCCCGGCGATCTCGACTTTGCCAAATTTGCTGCGCCGTTTGAGCGTGACATGGAACGCTACATTGGCTAGCTCATGCACCGAATCGATTTGTGTTTCCGGGCGGACCTGTGCCTGAAAGTATCCCTCTTGCCGGAAAAACGTGAGGAGGTTCTGCTGTGCCTGCTGAATATCGCTGGCGTTATACGCCGCCTGCGGGGGATAGTTGGTGACCTGCACCAGCCGGGAATAGGAAAATCGCTCTGCGCCTGGGAACTGATAGACGCCGAAATAAAATGCCGGCTCGAGGACCATCAGAACCTGTACCCCGTTGGCCTCTGGAGCAACCTGCAGCCGGATCTGCTTGAATTTGCCAGTCCGCTTCAGCGCCGCAATGGTCTCGTCCACCTTCTGTTTTGAAAAAGGCTCCCCGGCTTTTTGCACGAAGAGGGCCGCGAACTGGCTGGTCTTTAGATCCGGCCGCCCGCCGATTTCAATTGCGGTGACATTCTGGCCTTCATAGGAGGCCAGAATCTGCTCCGTTTGCGGAGATGTTTTGGGTGTCGAATTCTGCGATTGTGCGAAGCCCTGGGCGCAGGCTGCCAGATATAAAGCAGTCAGAAGGGAAACAACGACCGGGAGGTGACGCCATTGGAAAAACTCCGCGCACCGATTGGTGAAATGCGCAGATAGACAGACGCTAAACCAGCGGGGCAAGCCTTTGTTTTGCATAACCGCACCTTGTTGGATGCCCCGATTACGAGTTGCGGTTTCCGAACCGTGCCCAGCCTGCCTCGCGGCTAATTTACGCGCGCAGGCCGGGGACATCGACCCATCCGCGCCGGCGATGGCTTTCGAGTTCCGCCTGCAGCAGCTGCATGTGTCTCAGGCCGTCTATCATTTGCGGATATTCGGCGGGCGCATCGGGATCTGCGATCGATCGATAGAACCGGCGAAAGACCTGCTTGAAAGTGTCGTCATATCCTTCGCTGTGACCGCCGGGAAGATCGGCATAACTCGCCGCCTGATTTTGCAGGGACGCGGGATCCTTCAGCATGATCCCGTTGGGGCCATTGCGGTGACCGATCCATAGCTCATCCGGCCGCTCCTGATCCCAGCTGACGGAAGCCTCGGTGCCATAAATTTCAAGGTTAAGGCGGTTCTTTCGACCGCCGGAAACCTGGCTCGCCGTCATGCAACCGCGCGTGAGTTCGCCCATGTGGAAGATGACCGATCCGAAGTCCTCGGTCTCGATCCTGACCTCCTCCACGTCTTTCGCGCGCAGCGTTTTGCCGGCAAATGTCTCGACGCTGTGTTTCGGCCGCTGGCGCGTTGGGAAAAACGTCTGCAGGTCGGCGCAAAGAGAATCAACGCGCAGCCCGGTGACATGCTCGGCCATATCGAACCAATGCGTGCCAACGTCCGCCATGGTTCGCAGAGCGCCGCCGGCCTGCGCATCAATGCGCCAGTTCCAATCGGTTTCATAGAGCAGCCAATCCTGCGAATATGTTCCCTGAACCACCAGCACACGGCCAAGATCGCCGTCCTCCCGCATCCGGCGCATCTGCTGCACCATGGGATAGTAGCGCAGGTTATGGCAGACGCAGTTGCGCAGCTTGCGCTCGCGAGCGAGACTCACCAGTTCCGCGGCTTCTTCGACTGTGGTCGTAAGCGGTTTCTCACACAGCACATGTTTGCCGGCCAGCAGCGAGTCTTTTGCCATGTTGTAGTGCATAGAGTTCGGGGTACAGATATGCACCGCATCGATGCTGCGATCCAGCAGTACATCGTGGTAGTCCGACTCGGCCTTCTCGACTCCAAAGCCGGCGCCCAATCGCTTTGCCGACTCGAGTTGCCGCCCCACAATGGCGACCACCTCAACCCCTTCGACACGCCGGAGCGCTTCCAGATGCACGCGCCCCATGAATCCAGTTCCAAAAATTGCTGTGCGGATAGTTTTCATAGTTGGATTTTCCTAGACCCACCATGCTTTGGTCGGCTGCTCCTGGATCACAACGTCCTGCAGAAAGCGCGCAGCCTTCGTCAACCCCTCTTCGGGAGACATCAGGCTGTCCTCGTGCTCGATGGAAAGCACACCGTCGTAGCCGAACATCCTGAGTGTGGAAACAAATTCTTTCCACCACTCCGCGCCATGGCCGTAGCCGCAGGTGCGAAAAATCCAGCCGCGGTTGCGCTCATCCGTATACGGCTTGGTATCGAGCACGCCGGTGCGGGGCAGGTTCGCCGGGTATATCTGAGTATCTTTTGCGTGGACGTGAAAAATCGCATCGCCAAGAACGCGGATGGCGGCGATGGGATCGATACCTTGCCAGAACATGTGGCTGGGATCGTAGTTGCAGCCGACGGAGGGCCCTGCGATCGAGCGCAGACGCAGCATCGTCTCCGGGCTATAGACCACGAACCCGGGATGCATCTCGATGGCGATCCTCACGTTGTGCTTGGCGGCAAATGCTGCGTGCTCCACCCAGTACGGGGCCACGACCTCGTTCCATTGCCAATCAAGTAGTTCAAGATAGTCCGGAGGCCACGGGCAGGTTACCCAGTTGGGATGACGGGCGGACGGCGAATCTCCGGGGCAGCCGGAAAAGTCGACGACGACAGATACCCCCAGTTTTTCCGCCAGCAGGATTGTCTGGCGGCTGGTCTCGCGTGCCTGTTGAGCGCGGTTCTTATCCGGATGGAGCGGGTTTCCATGACAACTGAGCGCGCTGATATTCGCGCCATGCTGCTTCAGTGTGCGTTGAAAAGCGGACAGCTCGCGTTCATTTTCGAGCATGCTGAGTTTGCAATGCGCATCGCCGGGATAATTCCCGGTTCCGAGCTCCACGGTATCGATTTGGAGTGCCTTCAGCTTCTTCAGTACGTCTTCGAATGAGAGCTGTGACAGTAAGGGCGTGAATACACCGATTTTCATGATGTATTCAGTTTTATTCGAAAACTACGCAAACTGGCGAATCGAGATGATAATGTTTTCCGGTCGGGGACAATCTTCCTGTAACCGGATCGCACTTCAGAACGACGATATTGGCTGAATCCTGGTTCGCCACAACCAGCCATTTGCCGCCAGGATCGACCGCAAAATGCCGCGGACTATTTCCTTCGCAGGAGATGCGCTGGATGAGGCTGAGGCGCCCAGTCGCGGGGTGAACATAAAAAACCGTGATGCTGTCGTCGCCTCGGTTGGAGGCATAAAGAAAATGGCCGTTCGGATGGACCGCAACCGTTGCGGCATCCGTGGTGGCTTCGTGATCCAGGGGCAGTGTGGAGATGTTCTGGATGCGGGTGAGTGTTCCTCTGGAACTGTTCCAGTCCAGACAATCCAGCGTGCTGTTGATCTCGTTGATCGAATACGCCCATCGTCCGTTCGGATGAAACGTAAGATTGCGCGGCCCGCAGCCGGGAATAGCACTGTAATACGGCGGATTGTTTGGAGTAAGCTTCGCCGTTTTCGGATCGAAGCGATAGACCATGATTCGGTCCAATCCCAGATCATTCACCAGCAGAAACTTGTTGTCCGGCGATACGGTTGTGCAGTGGGTGTGCGCGGTTTTCTGCCGTTCGGGATTTACGCTGCCGCCCGGATAATAGATGTTCGATACCGGATCGCTTAGATGTCCGTCGGGGAGAATCCTGAAGCTGCTTACGCTGCCGCTGTTATAGTTCGCGACGAACAGCGCCTGGTCGGTATGGTCGGTGGTCAAATTGCAGGGGCCGCTCCCTCCAGAAAGTACTGTGTTTTTCAGCCGTAGCTTGCCGGAAAGAGGCGCCACGAAAAAGCCGGAGACCTCTCCGGGCCGCGAGCCTTCCTCATTGACGCAGTACAGGTCTTTGTGACTGGGCGAGAGCGTAAGAAAGCTGGGATCCGGAGTGTCCGCGGCGAGGCCAATCTCCACCATTTCCCCGAACTGGGGCATCCAGCGGTAGGCATAGATGCCTTTGCTGGTCGTTTTGGTGTAGGTGCCGATAAAGATCAGTTTGCGTTGCCGCTCGGACGACGACCTTAGAAATTTGCTGGCAAAGGCGACGACCGTGACCCCGACAACAACCGCGCGCCGCGTGAATTTCTTCATCGGAACAGGTGTATCTTCTGAAGTATCAGAAGCTTCCTCCAAGTCTAGATTCCTCCCCCATTCTCGTCTACAGCATACACGGAAGCGTTGAAAAAACGAGGACTGTTTTACGCGTAGCTGGAGGCGCCGCCTCTATTTTTACTGCCGCGTTCACGGGACGTGCGTTCGATATATCCGCTGGCGCGGAGCGCCTGGAGCGGGTCTGCAGGTAATCCGCGCGCCTCTCTCCACGCCCGCAAAGCAGGTCGCACATCCGTCCAGAAGGCGGTTCGCAGGCACTCCTCGGCTTCAATAAGGCGGCACTCGCGCTGCAGCTGCGTAAGTTTTTCGCGGTCGACGAGGCAGGCCTTGGCGTAGAGTTCCTGCGCCGTCATGACGGTCTGCAGCGTGGCTTCCACTTTGTTCTTTAGATTGTGACTCTGGTCGATCACATAGGCCGGCGCGGCGGCCGCCGGATGCTCCCACTGATAGAGCTGGATTTCATGGAAGATGCGGAAGACCTGATACGGATCGACGGAACCCAGGGTGAGGTCGTCATCGGCGTAGCGGCGATCGTTGAAATGCAGGCCGCCGAGCACGTTTTCATGCTGCAGCCACGCCAGGATCTGTTCAATGTTTTGCGCCTGGTAATGGTGCCCGGTATCGACGAGCACGAATGCCTGCGGGCCGGCGGCGCGGGCGAACAGTAATGCCATGCCCCAGTCGGCGATATCGGTATGGTAGAACGCGGGCTCAAAGGGCTTGTATTCCACCAGCATT
Source organism: uncultured Acidobacteriota bacterium (assembly GCA_963823595.1). Lineage (GTDB taxonomy): Bacteria > Acidobacteriota > Terriglobia > Terriglobales > Acidobacteriaceae > JAKAAZ01. The sequence continues at coordinate 39,733 of CAWGME010000024.1, read as the reverse complement.
CGCTGCCCATTGCCGAGCGATGCATGGGTACGCGTCAGACCTTCGCAGAACCAATCGATGCGGTTGCGAATATGCTGCGTGCCGGGATAGTTCGAGCCGTCCGCGAACCAAAGCGACACGTCCACATTGCCGAGCTCTTTCGCAATCTCGACGGATTCAAGCGCATGATTGAGCGCATGCCTGCGAATGGATGGGTCCGGGTTGCCGAAGGAGCCGTGTTTATAAAGTTGATTCTCGAACAAATTCGGATTGATCGCTCCCGGCCGGATGCCGTACTGGCGGCCAAGTTCGCGGACGGTGGCGACATCGTCCATTCCGCGAGGAAAATCCCATAGAACATGCAGAGCCATGCTGGGGCAAGCGCCGGTGAGCCGGTGGACCTGAGCCGCGTCCGAAAATTTCTCTTCGAGAGTGTGGGCCGCGGAGGGTTGCAGATATTTCCCGAAACGCGTTCCGGTATTGGCAAATCCCCACGAAGGAACTTCAATGGAGAAGCGATCCAGATGTTCCCAAAGAGCTTTGTTGTCGGATTGAGAATCGGAAACGGGCATATCGTTCATCAATGTTTTTCCTCGATGGCCAGCGCGGCATTCTCCGGCCTGATTTTGGCTGCCGCGTGGATGGAATTTCCCAGCACTCCTGCCCAGAACGCAACCGCACCGTGCTCGACGCCTTGGTTCGTGCTGCTGCGGTCGATGTTTTCCAGCGCGGCCAGTTGCACGGAGAAGTTGCCGAGCGTGGAGCTCTCCTGCGCGCCACACAGCAGTTCCAGTCCGGTGGCCTGCCGGGTCAGCTGGTTCAGCAGCAGATTCTTGTTGCCCCCGCCGACGACATACAGCCGCGCAAATTTCTTTCCGGTAAGCGTCTCGGCCTGGTGCAATACAGTCGCGTATCGCAGCGCCAGGCTGTGCAGAATCAGATTCGTCATGGCCGCCGGAGAAGAGAACGATAATGCTGCTGTACCGCATTTCTTCTGAAGCTGCGCCAGGATTTTGTCCGGCATATTTCCCGGGACCAGCAGATCCGGATCGTCCACGTCGAGCAGAATCTCCGGCGCGGGAAGTCTGGCGGCGGCTTGAAGCAGGCTCTCCATGGATGGGCGATTTCCGGCCGCCTGCCACGCATCGACGCACTGATTCAGCAGCCACAATCCATTCACGTTGCGCAGAAAACAAATCTTGCCGCCCACGCCGCCTTCATTCGTAAAGTTGAGCCGGGCGGCCTCCGAACCTGCGCATGGCGCATCCAGCAGCGTCCCCACCAGCGACCATGTGCCGGAGCTGATGTAGGCCCAATCGCCATCCTGCGCTCCGTCTTCGACACTGATGCCGGCAATCGCGGAGGCGGTGTCATGGCAGGCCGGCGCGATCAATAACGCTTCGCGCAGTGCTGGGATTAGAGAAAGCGGACCCTGCAGGCGGCCCACGACAGAGCCTGGAGCAACAATCTCCGGCGCTGCATCCTGGTCAAGGCCGGCGGCGGTAAAAATCTCCCGCGACCACTGCCGAGTACCCAGCTCCACCATTCCGGTGTGGGTCGCATTCGTGTACTCCGCAACCGGCCGCGCACCCCAGCGATACAGCATGTATTCCGGCAGGTTGAGCCAGCGCAGATGGTTTGGAACGCCTGAGAGCCTATCGGCATACAGCTGATACAGAGTATTGATCGGCAACACCTGAATGCCTGTCAGCGCGTATAGCCGCTCCGGCGGAATACGTTGGTGGAGAGCTTCCATCGCTCGCGCGGTGCGTGGGTCGCGGTAGCAGAAGGGGTCCGCGATGGGATTTCCTTCAGGTGTCAGGCGAACGTAGTCAACCGCCCAACCGGTAACGCCGATCGAGGCGATACCTTCTTCCGCAATCGCGGCGCACCGGCGCAGACCTTCATCGGCTGCGGCGCAGATCGCGGATAAATCCCAGCGCAGCGTTCCATCCTGCTCGACCGGGGCATTCGCGATGCGATGAACCAGCTCAATGGAAGGGGCATCCGCCAGCCACCGCAGCAGAGAAACGCGGCAGCTCTGCGCACCCAGATCTACGGCAACAACAGCGCGCCGGTCCATTGGGGAGTCATGGGCTGCTCACCGCAGAAAGGCCTCGGTCAGGCCGCCATCCACAGGAAGAATATGACCGGTGGTGCAGCGCGACTCCGGGCCGGCGAGAAAGAGAATCGCCCGCGCGCAGTCAATCGGATCAATTGGTTGATGGGTCAGGGTGCGTTTCGCATAGAACTCTGCCAGCAGGTTTCTCAGATCGTCGTCACTGGCGGAGGCGTCGAATGGAATCTCGTATTTTTTCAATGACGCCATGACTCGCTCGCGCGGAAACATTGTGGAACCGCGGATCACCGTCGCCGGGCTGATTCCATTTACCCGGATCAGAGGCGCGAGCGACACCGACAATTCGCGGATGAGATGGCTGACAGCGGCTTTGCTGACGTCGTACGCCTCGCTGCCGCGCTTGGCGACCACAGCGTTGGCGGAGCTGGTCAGCACAATGCTCGCATCTAAATTCTGTTCACGGAAAATGCGCGCCGCCTCTTCCGCCAGAAAATAATTTGCCGTCACGTTGATTTCGAGCGTCTTTCCCCATTGCGCCGGAGACGTAACATTGCCCGCCGACGCGGGAAACAGCGCAGCAGTATTGATCAGCAGATCGATTCCGCCGCAAAGCAGAACCACCTGGTCCAATGCCGCCTGGATAGAAGTTTTCTGCGCGATATCGATTTCGATGGCGTATGCTGCATCGCGTCCGTATCGCTTGCGGATTTCTTCCGCGACCTGCTCGGCGGCGGGAACATTCCGGTCGGCAACGGCAACCACTGCCCCTTGTCCAGCAGCCAGCAGTGCCACCTCGCGTCCGATGCCGCTGCCCCCACCTACGACGAGAGCAATGCGGCGGCTGAGCGGCTTTTCCGGCGGCTGGCGGCGAAGCTTGGCCTCTTCCAATACCCAATATTCGATGCGAAAGGCCTCGCTGGTCGGCAGGGCAACGTAGTTGGAATGGCATTGGAAGGCCGAGGACGGAGCTGCCGCGTCCCGCCTGCGGATAGTTCTTTATCGGCTCGGCATCCGCCAGCGCCGAAGCCCCTTCCATGACGTGAATGGCATTCACATAGAACTCAGAGGTGATGCGCGCATCCGTTTTGGCTCTTGCCGAAGCTGAACATCCCCACGCCCGGCACCAGCACCACCGCCGGATTCGCATCGCGCATGGCCGGCGAATCCGCAATGGCGTGCGTTTTGTAATAGCCGCCATAGTCGCGGCGATACTGCGCGAGTTCCTTGTCCAGGGTGGCGCGCAATTGCGATACATCTCCGGCGGGATCCCAGTGGAGATAGAGCGGACGAACTTTGGTCCGAAGGAAATGGTCCGGGCAACTGGTGCCGAGCCAGGCCAGCTTTTCCGCATCCCGCGAATTTACAAACCGCAGCACCTCCGGTGTTCCGGTATAGTTGCCGATCACGCGCCGGCTGGCCGAAAAGCGGCCGCGAAGAAGAGGCAGAAGGTTTGCCGCAATCGCTTCACGGTCCTCGCGGGTCTGATGCAGCGCGCCTCCGAATGCACGATCACCCAGGTTGTCCATATGGCCCTGCACAAATTGGCCCAGCTGGTCGATCAATTCGATGGTGTTTCGATAACACGCCTCGGATGTTTCTCCCCAGGAAAAAAGCCCGTGCCCTCCCAGCACAATGCCATCGCAGTCCGGATTGGCCGCGATGGCGCCGCGGAGCATCAGGCCCAGCTCAAAGCCGGGCCGCTGCCAGGGAACCCATACCAGGTGATGGCCGAATCGTGCGATTGAACTCCTGCATGCGGCGATCGCCGTTGCCAGCCGCGGCCAGCGCAATTCCCCAGTCGGGATGGAGATGGTCCACATGCCGCGCGGGCAGAAATGCATGCAGCGGAGTATCGATCGACGCTGCGACGGAGTTCTGGCCGAACGCGCACAGCGGATACATGTCGACCATTTCATCTTCATGCGCGACACCGCGATAGCGCTCCGCGAGCTGAAGCAATTTGTTTAGGTAGAGGGTGGCGAAACCGCTGGTCGAAATGGTTCCAAGATCGCCGCCGCTGCCTTTCACCCACAAGCACCTGCTGCGGGCTGCCATCGAGCGGGTCCGGTTGTGTCAATTTGGCGCTGGTATTTCCTCCGCCGTAGTTGGTGATGCGCAGATCCGATACCCAGCAGATTGGAGCGATACCGCAACAGCTCCGGCTCGCTCAGCTTGCGCGGCCAATGTGCTGTCCCAGCGATTTTCAAGATACCGTAACTGCATTGCGCGCTACTCCCGCCCGTTCCGAAACCAATAATACAATAGGGCAACAATTTCAGATACGGAAATCCAGCCCGCGGTCATGCTCCTGAACTGCTGGTTAGACACTGACGCGATTGGAAGAAAGTTTTCGCTCCACGATCCTGTGATCCACGTAGTTGTAGGGCGGAACGCTCTGACCGGCCAGCATGGCGAGGCCAAGATGGATCAGGCGTGTTCCGTACGTATGCGCCTCGTGCGAAATCGAGCCAATCAGAGGAGTACGCGGCGCATCCATTTCTGTTATGGCATCTTCGATGCAATCCTGTCCAACCACGGCGACATGTTGCGTGCGCTTCAGTTCCCGCGACGCCTGCACTGCCCCCAGCGCGCTGGTGTCGGTCGCCGCGGCAATCAGGATGTGACGATCCCTGGGGTGACGGCGCAAGAAAGTCGAGCACCAGCCGATAGCTCTTGTCGCGCAATCCACGGGCGTCCATGCGGACGAAAGATTCGATGGGGATGTCCGGCAGTTGGGATCGCACGCCTTCGAATGCGCCGGTGATGCGGCTCTGCACCAGTGGTCCCGCTTCTTCGAGATCAAGCCCCAGCACCCAGTTCAACCGTCCTGCCCAGGTTCTCTTTGCATACTCCGCCAGCAATCGACCAGCCTCAAATCCGACCCGGAAATTGTCCACTCCAAAATAAACCGCGTGGGGATGTGGGATATCGACCGCGACGAACGGAATACCAGCGGCCGCGATCTTATCGCCGATGATGGCTGCCACCTGCTGGTCCACCTGGAACTCAATGACCAGATCGACTCGGCTGCGGACAAACTCTTCCGCATTCCGCACCGCGATTGCAGGATCGTAATGGTTGTCGAGCACCAGCAACTCCACGCCGGCATCCATCGCGGCTGCCTGCAGGCTTTTCGTGACCGCTTGAGAAAAAGGCATCTCTGTCGATTGGCCGCCGAACCCAAACACGATTTTGCGCGGGTTGCTGATGGCGCGGTAAAGACCGTCCTGCGACTGAGCCAGGTAGCCGCGGTGCGCCAGAGTCTTCAGGATGCGGTAGACCGTGGTCTTCGAGATCTGCGTCCGCTGATAAATCGACTCAAGCGACAGTGGCCTGTTTTCCCGCTGAATAATTTCGAGGACATCGAGCGCTTTTGAAAGCACGGGGATCAGATACAGCCGTTTCGGCGATCTCTTTGGCATACGCTTACCCGCAAATAATTATTTTCTTTCGTGAGAGCATCAAGACCTGCCGGTCCGTATCCCAGGCAGATTGTGTTAAACAACGATGACAACATCGAGCACGCGCGGGCCGTGTACGCCCTGGATACGCGTCATCTCGATGTCGGCGGTGGCGGATGGGCCGGAGATAAGCGTGATCGGCTGCGTCTTGTACGGATCGAGTGCGCGAATTGCCTCCGGAACCGTTTCCACCACATCGGAAGCGTTCACCACGCACAGGTGATAATCCGGAATCAGCGTAAGTGCGCGCCGTCCCTGGCCTGGGCGCTCATGGTTGAGCGCTGGGCCGCCAGTTTGGTGGCATAGCCCCAGCGTTCCCGTTTCCGCAATGGCGACCGTGCAGCCCGTCAACACGCCATCGCAGCTGTCGATATCTTGATAGCAGAGCCCGTCATCGGTGATGAAAGTGCAGCCACCGGAATTGTCAGGCAACCAGCCCGGCTCGATGTTAGATGGAACTACGATTCGCTTCTTGTTCCGATGACGCAATATCTCCGCAATTACTGAGCGGAGTTCCGACGACGGAGAGGTCGATACCCCGGCATCATAATCGCGCAACCGTTCGATCAGCAGATCGATGCGAGCTGCGGGGGACAGTGCGCCGGTCTGTGTATAGTTGCGCGGGATCGCCTCCCGGACCTGCTCTGCGCTCTCGGATCGAGTGTTGCGACCGATAGCAGAACGAATGCGGGCAAGAATCTCCGATCGCGCGTTTAGTGCGTCAGTCATGCGTGCCCGTTGCTCAAACCATTCGCGAAAACTCTGCTGCGGCAATGGTTGCAGATCCCGCGTACGCGTCCATCCGCCCAGCATGCCGGGCAGGCGTTCAATCCAGCCGCTGGCGCGAACGAAGGGACGCTGGGCAATGCGGCCAAATTTCTGCGCGAGCTTCAGACGCTTTTCGCTCAAAAATATCCATTGCATCGCCCGCATGGCGATTGCCTCCGGATCGAGTGCGCGAACGGTCTTCGGCTTGGCAGCAACAATTCTTCCACGCAGATGGATTAGTACTTCCGGAATATTAATCTTGACCGGGCAAACCTCGTAACACGCTCCACATAGCGTGGACGCGTAAGGAAGCGACTGGCCGCGTGTCATGGAGGCAAGCTGCGGGGTCAGGATCGCGCCGATCGGACCGGAATAAACCGAGCTGTAGGCGTGCCCTCCGGTCTGGCGATAGACCGGACAGGCGTTCAGGCAGGCTCCACAACGGATGCATTGCAGCGTCTCGCGCGCTTCCGGATCGCGCAGCACCTCCGTCCTGCGATTATCGAGCAGCACAACGTGGAATTCCTCGGGTCCATCACCCGGATGCACGCCGGTCCAGATGGAATTGTAGGGATTCATCCGCTCGCCGGTGGCCGAGCGCGGCAGCAGTTGCAGCATGACTTCGAGATCGCGAAAACGCGGAACAACCTTGTCGATCCCGGCAATCGAAATCAGTACGCGCGGCAATGTAAGACACATCCGGCCATTGCCTTCTGACTCCACGATGCAGACGCCGCCAGTTTCCGCGATGAAAAAGTTTGCGCCGCTGATGGCCACCGGGTGTGTGGAGAAAATGATGGCGTAAGTAGACCCGCGCCGCTTCCGTCAGGTCCTCGGGCCGGTCCCCCAGATTGGGCAGATCCATGGCGCGGGCAAAAAGTTCTCGCACCTGTTGGCGATTCTTATGCAGCGCGGGAGCGATGATGTGCGACGGCCGGTCGTGGCCGAGCTGCACGATCAGCTCCGCAAGGTCCGTTTCCATCGGCTGGATTCCTGCGCCTTCGAGAGCGCTGTTGAGCCGGTCTCCTCCGTGGTCATGCTTTTTATTTTGATGACTCGGCCCGTTGGATTCCGCGCCAGTTCGATGATGATGCGATTGGCTTCGGCCGCATCACGCGCCCAGTGCACGCGGCCTCCCGCAGCAACACACCGCGTTTCAAACTGCTCCAGATAGGTATCGAGATAGGCAAGCGTATGGGCGCGAATCGCTTGCCCCGCATCGCGCAGCGACTGCCAGTCCGGCATTTCGCTGACCACGTGAGATCGCTTTGCCTGGATCACATCGGTCGCATGGCGAACGTTTCCGCGCAGCTGCGCGTCTTGCAGCAGCGGCAATGCCGCCGTCGGAAAATCAGGAGGCACGCGCTCGGAGAGGGTAGACATCATCGGCGGCCTTTGGGTGCTTCGGAGACAGTGCCGTCGCTCGCAAGAATTTCAGCGATGTGCTCGGTGCGCATGGCCATGCGCTGTCGATGCATCGCACCTTGCAGATGCATGAGGCAGGAATTATCGCAGGCAGTGCAGATTTCCGCCTGAGTTTTCTTCAGGCACTGCAACTTTTCTTCCAGCATCGCGCCGGAGACATCCGCATTTTTGATGGCGAATGTGCCGCCGAAGCCGCAGCATTGATCGATGCGTTCGAGCGGAACCATCTCGATGTCACGCACCTGCGCAAGCAGACGCATCGGAAGATCGCCCAGGTGCAGGCTGCGCAGTGAATGGCAGCTGGCGTGATAGGTGACGCGATGCGGATACACTGCGCCTACATCTTCCACGCCCAGGCGATGCACCAGCAGTTCCGTAAATTCGTAAACGCGCGGCAGCAGCGCAGCGACTTCCGATTGCAGCACTCGATCGCCGGAGGCTGACGGCAATCTTCTCGTAGTGCTCGCGGATCATGGCGACGCAGGAAGAGGACGGCATGCAGACAACTTCGCTCTCTCGGAATACCTGCACAAATCGGCGCACCAGCGGAAGCGCCTCGGCCTGATACCCGGTGTTGTAGTGCATCTGGCCGCAGCAGGTCTGCGCCGGTGGAAATTCAACCGTCTGGCCCAGGCGTTCCAGCACGCGGACCACGGCGATGCCGGTCTCCGGGAAACAGGGTGTCGTTATAGCAGGCGATGAACAGAGCGATGCGCATGAAAATCTTTTCGCGAAGCGGCGTGCTTTCATCCTACGGTAGCCGCCTGCGGACTCAATTTTCAATACGCAAACTGTTTTGAAATCCAATTGCGATGCGATAGTATCAACCCACTTCGATTTCATCCGGTACATGTTTTCCGCTCTGCGGCGCGGCGGCATGGACGGGCGCGGCGGGATCGATGAGCGCCTGGCATGAACGACGGAATGGCCGCGATTCGTTCACAAGGGGATTCATTGGGACCAAACCCGTTTGTTGGCGTGCTGTACCACTGGACGGGCGGCCTGTCCTCGGCCAGTTGCTATCTGCCATTTCGATGGGTGCGCAGGTGGTCGTGGGAAACGTACTGGCTGGTCCAGGGTATTTTCAGCTTTCTGCTGGCGCCGATTATCGCGGCTTTTCTGCTGGTCCCCGGCGTGGCCTCCATCCTGCACCACACCTCCACGCACACGCTGGTCGTGACCTATGTCTGGGGTCTGCTGTGGGGGATTGGCGGCCTTACGTTCGGCCTCTCCATTCGCTATCTCGGCATTGCGCTGGGATATGCCGTCGCGCTCGGATTCACCACTGCATTCGGCACCCTGATGCCGCCGCTTTTCGCCGGGGAGATGCCCGCGCTGCTTCACCACAGCGCCGGGTCAGGTGATTCTGTTCGGAATTGCCGTTTGCATGGCGGGGATCGTGCTGAGCGGTATGGCCGGATATTCGAAGGAACGCGAGTTGAGTGCCGCCGAAAAAGAGAAAACGGTCGCGGAGTTCAATTTCCCCAAAGGCATTCTGGTCGCGGTTTTCGCCGGCGTGATGAGCGCCTGTTTCGCCTATGGACTGGCCACGGGAAAACCAATCGGCGCGCTGGCCAGAACCGCACTGCTGGCCCATGGCGGCGCGGTGGAGTGGCAGAACCTGCCCATTCTGATTGTCATTCTGCTGGGCGGACTGACGACTAACTTCGCCTGGTGCGTTGTCCTGATGGTTCGCAACGGAAGCGCCGGGCAGATCCTGCATGCGGATGCCGCAGTTCGCGCCCGAGCGGGAAAACGCGAACCGCGAGACCCGCCAGCCTGACGCTGAATTATCTGCTATGCGCCTCAGTCGGAATCATGTGGTACCTGCAATTTTTCTTTTACAGCATCGGCCAGACCAAGATGGGGAAGTACGACTTCTCCAGCTGGACGCTGCACATGGCCAGCATCATCATCTTTTCGACGCTGTGGGGAATCTGGCTGAAGGAATGGTCCGGCACCAGCCGCAAAACGAAAGTGCTGGTTGGACTAGGGCTGGCGGTGCTGGTCCTCTCAACGGTTCTTGTCGGCTGGGCAATTACCTGAATGTGAGAATCACTCCGGTCAGTTGAGGGACCATCAAAAAAACTTCTAGAGCTGTCATCCTGAACAATGTAAGCGGAGTGAAGAAACTTGCGTTTGTCGGCAAACCACCAGATTCTTCGCGTTGCTCAGGACGACAACTTCTTGGATCTGCACTCTACACCAATGGGAACCGCTTCAATAGCCGACGTGATACAGATAGCCCACGACGGCTGCGGCGACCAGACAGTAGATGCCGAACCAGTACCAGCGGCCGGTTTCGAGCCAGCGACTGAGCCACTTTAGCGCTACCAAGCCGGCAAGAAAAGCGAAGAGCATACCCAGCAGGCTTGGTCCCACTGCGGAAGCTAAGTTTCCGGCGCCGGTGATGTGCTCGGCTTTGGCAAGCCGCCATACTTCGCGGGCATCAACAGCTGGTGTCAGGACGACGGCAAGGGCAAAGCTGAACTCCTCCGCTCGTGCCCGGCTTACACCCAGCAACATGCCGGCCGAAATCGTTGCTCCGGAACGGGAGAAGCCACGAAAGGGCAGGCAAAGGCCCTGGACAGCGCCAATCCAGCCGGCCTGCCGCATGTTCAACCCGGTGCCCCTCTCTTCCCGACTGCGTCGCGTATTCCTTTTCTTAAATCCAGCGATCAGAATTAAAATACCGACCGCTGCCAACGCGGGTGCAATCCAATCCAGACGTCCAAATAACTCTTCAATCTGCGCGTGATTTGTATGCAGGACGAATTTCTCGATAACTTCCTTCAGGCCATAGCCAATGACTGCGGTGGCGAATGTTGCCGCAATCAACTGGAGAACGATGGTTTTGAAAGTCTGTCCGTCGCGGAAATAGGTTCGTCCCCATTGACGCCAGAAATACACGATCACCGCGAACATGGTTCCGGTGTGAAGCATGACCAGCAGCAGCGTCATCGCCGGTGAGGTGGGGTCCATTCCCAGCAGTTTTTCCGCGACAATTACGTGCGCAGAGCTGGAGACAGGCAGCAGCTCTGCCAGCCCCTGAACAATTGCCAGAACAATAACGTGCCAAAGTGACATGTGTGGACCTGTGCTCTCAGATTTTCGACATCGTTAACGACAGAACGGAACGGTAGAGGGACGATTGCGCTGTCTGATACTCATCGCGCAACCCGTTGCTCGATGCGTTGCTCGATGCGATCGCCGGTTTCGGCTCGGATAGATTCCGCGGCCGGACGGTTCCGGTAGCTTGCGGCAACGAATTCGCGGAATAGCGGGTGCGGCTCCAGCGGCTTCGATTTGAATTCAGGATGAAATTGGCAGCCGAGAAAGAATGGATGGCCTGGAATTTCGATGATTTCGACATAGGTGGCGTCCGGCGTCGTTCCGGTAATCCGCAGGCCGGCACCCACCAGAACCGCCTCGTATTCGCGATTGAATTCGTAGCGGTGCCGGTGCCGCTCGCTGATTTCGGTTTTCCCGTAAGCCTGCGCCGCCAGGGAATCCGGTTGCAACATGCAGAGCCACGCGCCCAAGCGCATGGTGCCACCCATTTCCTCGACGCCGGTCAGCTCCCGCAGTTTATAGATGATGCGATGCGGAGTCGCGGGATTGAACTCGCTGGAGTGCGCCTCCGCCAGTCCGCAAACATTGCGCGCGTATTCGATGCAGGCCGTCTGCATTCCCAGGCAGATGCCGAAGTAGGGAACATTGCGCTCGCGCGCGTAACGAATTGCATTCAGCATTCCTTCAATGCCGCGCTTGCCGAAGCCGCCCGGCACCAGAATGCCGTCGAAGCCGGCCAGCTGTTCTTCGTAGCTCCGGTCCAGCGGATCTTTTGTCTCCAGGCCTTCGGCTTCAATCCAGGTCACGCGCAACTTCAGGTCATGCGCCATCGCGCCGTGGACCAGCGCTTCCTTCAGCGATTTATAGCTGTCCTCGTACTCCACGTATTTGCCGACAATGCCGATCGAGACTTCGTCTTTGGGGTCATAGCATCGCTGGACCAGTTCGCGCCAACGGTCCAACTTCGCCTCGCCAGCCTGCAGATGCAGATATTTCAGCACCAGCGCGTCTACCTTTTCATGCGCGAAGACAAGCGGTACTTCATAGATGGAGGGAACATCTTTGGCGGTGACGACGGCCTGCTCTTCCACATTGCAGAACAGAGCAATTTTCGACTTCATTTCATGCGAAAGAAAACGGTCTGTGCGGCAAAGCAGAATGTCGGGCTGAATCCCGATCGAGAGCAGTTCTTTTACAGAATGCTGTGTCGGCTTGGTTTTTAGTTCCTGCGCGGCGGCAATCCAGGGAACCAGCGTGACGTGGACGAAAACCGTGTTCTCGCGGCCCAGTTCCTGGCGCATCTGGCGGATCGCTTCCAGGAATGGCAGCGACTCAATGTCGCCGACCGTGCCGCCGATTTCGACCAGGGTCACATCGGTATCCGCAGCCACCTTGCGCATGGCATTTTTGATTTCGTTGGTGACGTGAGGAATCACCTGAACAGTCTTGCCGAGGTAATCTCCGCGCCGCTCTTTGGTGATGATCTGTTCGTAAATGCGTCCGGTGGTCAGGTTGTTGTCGCGCGACAGATGCGCGTGGGTGAAACGTTCATAATGACCGAGATCGAGATCGGTCTCAGCGCCGTCGTCGGTGACAAATACTTCCCCGTGCTGGAACGGCGACATCGTGCCCGGGTCGACATTCAAGTACGGGTCAAACTTCATCAGATTGACGCGCAGGCCGCGACTTTCGAGCAGACAGCCGAGCGAGGCAGCAGCCAGGCCTTTTCCCAGGCTGGACACAACTCCACCGGTTACGAAAATATATTTAGCCGACATGGGCGCGGGTCCTTGGATTAGGTTGGGCGGATTGAGTTTGCAATCGGTCGAACAGGGTGGGCACGATCTATTTTCGCAGAACTGGCAACGGGAGGGAAGAAATTTTACGGGGCCGGCGAAACAATCGCGCGTGGCCCCGTCGCGTTCTGGGGAAGGAACTTTTCGAATCTTTGAGCTTCTCCAAGATACTAGACCATTTTCCTCGGGGGGTATGATCCCGGTCATGAATACCGTCGTCCTGAGCAAAGTGACAGGATAACGGTATTGTCGGGACTACAATCAAGACTCTTTGGTCAGAACGACGGAATCTGATTGATAGGCCTAGAAAACCCTTAGAAATTGAACACCGCCTGACCTGTGATCATTCTCGGCGGCACGAAATGCGTTCCGCTGAAGGTTGACAGATAGTTGTAGAGCGCGGTTTTGTTGGTCACGTTTGTCACCGTCAGGCTCAAGTTGGTTTTGTAGTGGGAGCGATGGAACACATTGTCCCATCCCGCATCGATATCGAACAGATTACGCGGAGCAATGCGGGGAGGATTTTTGTCCGGGCTTTCTGTACCAGCCCGCGGAATCGTAACCAATGGAGACTTCAATTTCTCCGGCAGACAACTGGTCAGGGGCGTGCTCAAAGTAGCCGGCACGCCATTGCAGCTCAATTTGATCTGCTGCTGTTGATCGGCCGTCAGATATGTCAGGCTGACGGGCACCCCGGAGGTGATCCCAAACGGCACGTTCCCCGCAACCTCGCCGCTCTCGTAGCGCCAGCTGATGCCGTACCATGGGCCGCTGGGCTTCGGCTGGTATTGGAAATGTGTGTTCTGCTCAAAGGCCTGGTCATGGTCGATCAGGAAGGGCTGGAGATTGTTCGCGCTCGCATTGTTGTTGAATATGATTCCTCCGATCTCCGGCGGATAGAACAACGCATGCGAGTGTCCCATCACGGAAAACGCGGTAAAACCATGGACCGGCGACAGCGATACACGCAGGCCGCCTCCGCTGATATCGGATTTCTTCCACTGGATGGGAAAGGTTAGCGGCGTGTTCAGAATGACGTCAAAATCGTAATCGCCCTTGGTGTATTTCCAGAAATACGTGCCACTTACCAGCAGATACTTCCCAAAAGCCTGCTGAAAGCCAATGTTGTACTGGTTCCGAGCAGCCGGGGTTAGCGGATGTCTTACACCGGTGCCGTTGCCAAGCCCGCCGATGCCAGTGGAGCTCGACAGGATGAGATTCTCGTTGTAGGGCGTCGGCATCAGGCGGGCATATCCGCCGTTAAATATCGTGCCGGTTTTTTGCAGCTTATACGTGACCCCGACGCGCGGTTCCAGCATGTACTTTGAGCTCAGACCGTTATAGTTGTCGCCGCGCGCGCCCACCAGAAACTGCCAGTTCTTCCAGATGATGTTGTCCTGAAAGTAGAGGGTCTCTTCTTTGATGTCTGTGTGACCCTTGAAGACAAACGGCCTCCCGCTACGCGTCAGGTCGTACTGCAACTCGCCAGGAACAAAATTGGGATTCGGCTTATATCCTTCCGAGGCGCACGCCTTCGGGTCTGTAATGCCCGGCGCAATCACCGGCGTGCCATCGGCCAGCGCACAGACCGCGTTGTACGTCTGGCTGGTGATGCCGAATCCAAAACCCTCATCCAGAAAAGTATGGCTGAACTCCGCGCCGACCTTGATGTTGTGAATGCCCTTCACATACGAGTAGTCGGCGGTCAGTCCCACGTTCTGCAGCCTGCGGCTCTGCCTCAATGTGGCGGGAGTGTCCGCGAAGATATCCGCGCTGGGATAGTAGTGAATATTGTCCTGACGGATGAACGGTGCCACGCTCAACAGCGAAGTTGGGCCAAGGATATGCGTCCAAAATCCGGCAATGTTGTAGGTCAGGTTCTCCTGGCGCTGATCCTGCGGCAGCCCTTGCGGATTGAATTGGCTGGGCTGTTGAAACTGCTGGTCGAATTGGTTGGGATTCTGGAACCACGAGCGCGCGGCGGTCAGGTCGAGATGGAACGTGTCCTTCGAGGTTGGATTGTCGTCGATGCGGTCAAAAAAGTTCTCGTTGTTTCCGTAGTCGTGCATGACGGTGAACTCCGGCGTGTCCAGAAACCGCCCGCTGTTCATACCATTCAAATCGAGGAAATTCCCCCACGTCTGTGTGCCTATTCCAAGATTGGCATCCAGCACCGCTGTGCCGAAGCTGCCATAGCTGGCGGAAACGTCTCCCGTTGGATGCACATTGCCCAAAGCCGACTTGGTTGTTGTCTGCACCACGATGCTCGCCTTATCGCCGTATTCGGGTGGGATCATACCGTTGATGACATTGATGGACTGCACCGCATGGGCAGTCAGCTGGTTTGAGAAATTGCGGCTCTGCTGATCGGAGATCGGTTCGCCATCGATGCTGAAGGTCGTGTCCGAGTGCTCCCCGAGCGGATGGAACATGCCATTTGAGTCCGCTGTCAGCCCAGGAGTCGCCAGCGTCACCGCCGAACTCAGGCCGTTCGTCACATCGTCCGTGGGCAGAGTTTGCAGCAGGGACATATTCACGTCCGTATGCGTGCTGGGGCTCCCGTTGATCAGGTCGCCGCTGTCGGCGCTCACCGTCACCGTCGTGCTTGCTGTTAACACGTTCATCGTAAGGGCCAGATTCACAGGCACGTTCCCAACCAGATCCACGTCATGGACCGCGGGAGAAAAACCGGCAGCCGTGACCGTCAGATGGTAGTTGTTGACCGGCACGTTCTGAAAGGAGAAATGGCCCGTCGCGTCCGACACTATGCTCTGCTTGAAGCCTGTGACCGGATTCAGAATGCTGACGGTTGCTCCGGGGATGACGGCACCGGATGGGTCCGTCACTGTTCCCACGATGCTGCCTCCGGCTCCGCCCAGTTCAGCCAACAAGCTCCGGCCGCCGCCGATGATCAAAAGAAATGCAAATGCGAGTGTCAGCAAATATGCTGCACGCCTCATAAGGAAACTCCTCCCAGGGTGAAAGCGCTGTGATCGATGAATGTGGAACAAGATCAACAGGCAGGGAGCGGTGGTGCGCGGCTTTCGGCAAAACGGGGAGGCTGCTCGGCCTGCTCCTGGACGGGAGCGATAGTGACCCGGCCCGCGGGCAGCAAAGGTCCAGCCGTGGCAGGGACATGCGCGCCCATAGGCAACGCGGCATGAAGAGTAATGCAGATCGTGCAATGATCGGGAGCCGTTTTATCCAGTAGCGGATGCAAGTGGCAGACCGGGAGCATCATCGCCAGCAGCAGCAGGACAATGCTGGTGCCCACTGCAACTTTACTGGCTCGGGTTGGCGGTTTCAGGCGCATGGTTCTATCTGGCTTGTGATGCAAGAGCTCTAAGGCAGAGTTTCTACCTTGAGCCTCAGTCTAAGTGTATCCGGTGTAGGAGATTGACAACATTCACGTCATGATCAATGCTGACTGAATCTCTGAAGTACCAATTCTTCCGCTCGCGTGCAGACTTCCTCGAGCGTCATCGCGGACGTGTCAAAATGCACCGCATCCGCCGCAGGTTCCAGCGGCGAAGACGCGCGGTTTCGATCTCTTTCATCACGTTCGCGGACCGCCGCCAGTACCGCTTCCGGCGTGCGCTCCCCATTCGGGACCCGGTCCGATCCCGCCTCCTGCAGAAAGCGGCGACGGCCGCGAACGGTGTCCGCCGCATCGAGAAATATCTTTACCTCCGCGTCCGGGAATACGTGAGTTCCGATATCCCGGCCCTCCATGACAACGCCACCGCGGGCGCCGAGCGTGCGCTGGCGCTCCACCATCCACGCGCGCACGCGCGGATGAACGCTGACCTGCGATGCCGCGTCCGCAACATCTTTTTCGCGAATGCGAGCCATTACATCCCGGCCGTCCAGCAGCACTCGGTTGTTGTCGTCCAATCGCGGTTCCAGAACAATCCGGGTCGTGGCGGCCAATCGCATTAAGTCGGCTTCATCATTCAGTGCCGTCGCGGTTTCAATCGCCTTCAGCGCCAGCGCGCGATACATCGCTCCAGTTTCAAGATTGAGAAATCCGAAGCGACGCGCCAGATATGCCGCCAGCGTGCTCTTGCCCGCGCCCGCCGGTCCATCGATGGCGATAACAGGACGCGAACGCCGGTGGTCGCTTGCCGTCATTTCTTCTTGCCGCTCTTTTTGCCGCCGAATTTTCCACCCCGCGGACGGTTGGTGCGCGAAGCTGTTGCGGAACCTTTGCCGCCCCGGGGATTTTTCGTCCAGAACGGCTTCGCGCCCGACTTCTCATTCGGCTTCGCGCCGCCGCGCCCTTCAGATCCATCCCGACGTGGCGGCCGCTGTCCCTCGTCGCCGGTTTTCGCAGAGCGCGCAGCCCACGGCTTTGGGCCGGACGGCTTGTCACCCGTTCTCGCCGCATACGATCTCGCCGAGCCGACTCTTGATTCCGCGCCTCTTGAAATCCAAGGCTTCTCTCCACCCGATTTGAATCCGGACGGTTTTGCGGCGTAAGGTTTGCGGCTGGCTGGCCTCGCTTCCGCCCCTGGAGCAGACTTCGCCCAACGCTTTGGTCGTTCTTTCCGGCCCGCTTCGGCGGATCCAGACGCTCCAGCCTTTCGATCCCAGGGCCTCGGTCCGCCGGATTGGAAACCAGAGGATTTCGTTCCGTAGGGTCTGCCCCCTGCCGGCGCCGCGCTTGAACCAGACCCGGGCTTTGCCCACCGTTTTGGGCGTGCTTCCTGATCTCCGCCGTGCTGCGCCGGAGCACCCGAACCAAAGGAAGCTCGCGAGGTCCATGGCTTGGTGGATTCACTTCTGGGCGGAGCGCCTTTTCGCGCCCATGGCTTCGATCCTGCCGGTTTAAATCCAGAAGACTTGAAAGTAGATTTCGGCGCGAAAGTCCGATCAGTGGAACTTGAACCCGGACGCTCGCTGGATTTTTCCCAGCGTCGGGCGCGTTCTCCCGGTCCGCGCGCAGCAGTCTTGCGATCGTCAGGATTTCGAGTCTCCCTTGTGCCGGAGCCAAATCTTCCCGGTCGACCGGTGCTGCCCGGCGCAGAGCGGGGCCGCGAGAATTGAGAATCACGCTCTTCGCCGGCGCGTCTCCCAGAGGCATGGATGTTGAACCGTTTCGGCGCGGACGCGTGCCCGCCCGAATCCCGGGGAACAAATTTCCTGGGGACAAACTTCTTCGGAACAAATTTGCCGTGTTCGCCGGAATCTCGATACTCAGGTCGTAATGCGTGTGGCGTCGCCCGCTCGATTTCGATGCCGCCATCACGGGCGCCGGTTTCGATCGGGGTCGATACCAGCTGCTCTTCAGAAAGCTGCGCCACCATCTCCGGCAAAAGTCCGCCCTGCAGAGAAAGATGAGCGCGGCCGCCCACATCGATCATGTCCAGCTGCCGCATCGAACCCAACCCACGAATCACTTCCCGCAGCTTCGACTGTGCCGCCAGCGGAGAAAGAAACGCGAGAATCTCTTCTTCCGTTGCGGCGACCACGGCATAGAGATACAGCGAAACCATGGCCGACAGCGATTCCGCGTGGCCTGTGCCAGCGCCGGCAGCCACCTGCTGGGGAAAGCGGCGGGACAGCATTTCCCACTGCGCCGGTTGCCCGTTTGCGCTCGCAATGGGGCACGCATACAGCCCGGCCCAGAGTTCCTGCAGGCCGCGTGCAATCGCCGCTTCCGTCATGTCTCTGCCCAGGATCGATTGCAGCCCAGGCAGGTCGAGCGGTCCGTGTTCTTTGATCGCCTGCCAGCAGTGCAGGGCGAGTGGCGTCACTTTTTCATTCCCGACGGTGGAAGGGTCGGCCTTGAAATTCCGGTTTCCGCGCAATGCGTAGATGTACCGGAACACTTCGGGGCTGGTGAGGAAATCCGGCTGCTCTCCCAGCGCAGGGCCGAGCTTTAGCGGAACCGCGGCAGAGTTTTCGACCAGTCGCGCCAGCAGATCGTTGGCACGAGTTCGTTCGCCAGCACTGGGGATCTGGGCTGGCCTGCCTACGACTGCTTCGAGAAAACTGGCCGAGGGAGCAACAGCTGTTGGACCCATGGGCAGGTAGGAGCAGAAACCAATCGTGCCCAGCCACTCTGCGGCCGCTTCCAATGTGAGCCGCGCTTCGCCGTTCTGGCTCCAACGAGCGAGCCGTGCCGAATTAAGTTGTTCCGAATTCAAATGTCCTTCTTCCGAGGTTGTGCGCGTGGCACGTTGCTGGTTGGCGCGGGATTAAATGCGCTGAAATGCGCGCTGTATCTCTTTTAAAGAATACCGTAGTGCGATGGGTCGCCCGTGGGGACAACTGGTAGGATGCTCCGTCTTCGCCAGCTCCGTGAGCAGCCATCCCATTTTGACTATATCGAGCGGTGTATGAATTTTGATGGCTGCGTGGCAGGCAATCGAGGCAGCAATCCGCAGCCGAAGTGTTTCAAGATTTTCCGCCTGCTGTTCCCGCTGCGTCTGCTCCAGTACTTCAACCAGTGTACGTTCCAGCTCGCGCCCGGTCAGGCCGACCGGCGTCGCCTTCACCGCCAGCGTGCGTGGGCCGAACGGTTCGGCTTCAAAACCATTCTGCTCGAGCTCGGCCGCAATGGCGGCAAACAGCGGCATCTGCTCCGGCTTCAGATCGATCAGCACCGGCATCAGCAGTCGCTGTCGCTGTACCTGCTCTACTGCGCGCTCCCGGCTGATCTTCTCAAACAGCACCCGCTCATGCGCCACATGCTGATCGATGATCCACAGTCCTTCTTCATTCACGGCGAGGATGAAGGATTCTTCCAACTGCCCGAGCGGACGCAGAGAGGCCAGGCCGTGCAGGCTCGGTGCAGCTTCTCCCTCTTCGCCGAGAGCGGAAGCAGTGGCTTCGGCCGGGATAGAATGGCAGTGATTGCGCCGCAGGCTGAAGTGCCGGAGGCCGCAATTCAAACGGCGCTATGTCGGACGCGTCAACATTCTCGCTGGCGGGCAGCGAATCGCCTGGTTTCGGATGAATTTCTGTATCGACCAAAGAAACGGGTGCCCCAGGTCTCGCCTCTGAGACCTGGGTTTCGATCTCGGCACGATCTCCACGTACTTGCCCATCCGCTGGTTCCGGAGCTCCGGGCAAAGGCGAAATATCCGGCACCAGCGCGGGCGTCATCGCCGGATGCTGACTCAACGCGGTCAGGAAACTGGCAGCCGGACGGGTCTTCACCAGCGCGTTGCGAACGGCGTCGCGCACAAAATCGTGCACAAAGGCCTGCTGCCGGAAGCGGACTTCCGTCTTTGCCGGATGAACATTGACATCCACCTCTTCCGGCGGCATTTCGAGAAACAGCAGCACCACCGGAAACGAGGTTGGCGGAAGAATATTGCGATAAGCTTCCGTCAGCGCATGCAGAATGAGCCGATCGCGAATCAATCTCTGATTGACGAAAACATAGATCGAATTGCGATTGAGCTTCTGCAGCTCCGGCCGAGAAGCAAATCCATGCAGCCGCAGGGCCCCCGGCGCGGCGGGCTCCCAATCCGGCTCGCGCTTCCACGGCGGCGGCGCGGGAATGCCCGCGCGCTCGAAATTTGTTTCTGCCGCGATCGGTAATAACTGATCGAGCACATCCCGCCCAAAGATCTGGAAGATGCGTTCGGAGACCTGACGTACCGGTGGAGCTTCGAACAGAGCATGGCTGGCGCTGTGCAGTTCGAAATGTCTCGACGGATGCGCCAGCGCGTAGTGGGTTGCGAGCGCCGCGATGTGCGACAGCTCGGTCTGTTCGGATTTCAAAAATTTTTTGCGAGCGGGAGTATTGAAGAAGATGTCGCGAATCGTAAGCGTGGTACCGACCGGTACGCCGCAGTCGGCAACGTGCAGGATTTTGCCCCCGGCGATCTCCATTTCCGTTCCGACGGCTTCCTCGGCGGAACGGGTGCTGACATGCACTCGCGCGACGGAAGCGATCGACGGCAGCGCCTCGCCTCGGAACCCGAGCGTGGCCAGGCTCAGCAGGTCATCGCTCGATCGGATCTTCGACGTGGCGTGGCGCTCGAAGGCCAGCATGGCGTCGTCGCGCATCATGCCGCAGCCATCGTCGGTAATGCGGATCAGCCTGCGGCCGCCCGCTTCTACGTCGATGCGGATCCGCTGCGCTCCGGCATCGAGCGAATTTTCCAGCAGTTCTTTCACGACCGATGCAGGACGCTCGACCACCTCGCCTGCGGCGATCTGATTGGCGACCTGGTCGGAAAGGATCCGGATATACCCCATCGGAAGCTAATTGTAGACGTTTGCCTGGATCGAATTGGCTCTTGCTTTTGGTTAGTTTCTGAGAAGCGTCTGCATCAGGATGGCGCCACTCATCGGCGGCCAGTAGCGCAATCGGCATTGCGATGGCTCCCACTCTCAGAAAATCCCAGAAGCTCACATCGAGTTTTTCTTTTCGCAGCGCGATGAGCCACAGAATCGTTGCCAGTGAGCCTGTCACCGAAAGATTCGGCCCAAGATCGACGCCGATCAGCACAGCACTGGCCAGCAGCCCTTTCGCATGCGCGGCATTGACCGTTGCGCCGGCAATCAGTCCGAGCGGCAGATTATTCACAAGATTGTTGGCGATACCGACGGCGAAGCTGGTCAACAGTGCGCCGGCAGCAGGAACAAGATGATGCGTCCAATGCAGTGCGGTCTCCGTAAACTTCAGCGCGCCGATGCTCTCGACCGCATCGACCATGATGAAAAGTCCCGCCACCAGCGCCAGGGTTGCCCAACTGATCTCTCTTGCCATCTTCATCGGATTGCTGCGGGCCTTGATCGAAACGACTGCGGTGACGGCAAGCGCGGCCAAGCAGGTTGGCAGACCCAGATTCTTGTTCAGCGACGAGGCGGTGAGCAACACGGCTACCATCAACGCCAGCCCACCAAGCACCAGTTTGCCGTTCCCGCTAAGCGGCTTGCCGCCCGCTTCCGATTCAATCTGCGCGGCCAGTTCCTTACGGAACACCACGCGCATGACAGCGTAGGTTACGACAATCGACAGCACGGAAGGAACGCCGAAGAAAAGCAACCATTGTCCCAGCGGCGGCATGCCCTGACGGAAGACCACAAGATTGGCCGGATTCGAAATGGGCAGAACAAAGGATGCCGCGTTTGCAATCAGCGCGCAGGCGAAGAGATATGGAAGCGGTTCCACCTTTGCCTTCCGCACTGCTGAAAGAATGGCAGGAGTCAGGACCACGGCGGTCGCATCGTTCGACATAAAGACGGTTACAAGGATGCCGATCCCGTATACCAGCGCGAACAAGCGCGCGCACGAGCCGTTTGCGCCTCTGACTGCGACTGAGGAGAGCCAGTTAAAGACGCCGTGCTCGCTTGCCAATTCCGAGACCAGCATCATGCCGATCAGAAACAGGTAAACGTCCGTGCCTTCGGCAACGGCTTTGCCGGCAAGCTTCAGCGGTAGCAGCCGCAGCAAGATGAGCAGTACGGCGCCGGTGCCGATCCAGTAGACCTCTGGGATGCCGCGGGGGCGAAGCAGCATCAGCAGGATGCTGAACCCGACGATCAGCGAAAGCAAAATGTGCGCGGCGGACATGAGGCAAGTTGTTGGATGAGAGCGAGGAGATTACCGCCGCCGCATCATGAACCTGAGTGTCAAGAACAGCAACTTTCTTTGACAGGAGATCCCATCGCGTGCCGCCTCTAATAGCGATGCCGGTGTAGGAGATGGAGCAAATCCGGTGTGAATTCATGGACCTGATTTCCCAGGGCTGACGCCGCGAGGGAAATCACATAGCCTTCCGTAGTATTGGACCAGGTGGCGCTGACCGCCGGATAGTAGGTCATGGTCAACGCGGAGGCACCGGCATAGCCAAGCATTTGCGAATAGTTGGGCGCCTCATTGCCGCTGTCTGTGCGGGTGATGATCACGCGAGTGGCCGAGTAGGCAATCCGGCCGACAATGCTGCCGGAACCCTTGCGGTAGTATCGCGGGTCCTGGTGCAGAACGGCAGCAAAAACCCCATCGGAGAAAACGGCCTGGCTGGTCTGCCGGATGGCCGCCGCGCCGAGGCGCTCGCCGAAGCCGGCCTTATCAGAACCATAATGCGGGTTGCTGTCTAGCAGGTGTTCCCACCCGGCGGCCATGATTTCGGTGCTGATCGCATACGGCTGTACCTGCTCCCACACGGATAACTCCAGTTTATCTTTGGAGCTGAGAGGAACGGCGTGCTGGTCCGGTTCAATATATTTAGCCAGCCGTGGCGCAATACCAGGATGGGTGTGCACCGGGATTTGCTGAGTCCGCGGGTACTGGTCCGCGGACTGCGGCGGACCTGCCGAAACGCGGGCTGTGGTGGGTGCGTTCGGCAGTGCGGCCGCACTCGCACTATCGTTGTAGCCAATTGTGTTTTGCGCCTGGACGGGCAGCGTGGCAGCCATCAGAAAAATGAAAAAACATGTCCGGAAAATTTTGAAGCTCAATCGAAGTTCGCCTCGAAGTCGTATGTAGGGCAACGATAACAGGAATCGGAGCGAGCAAACTCAAAAATATGTTCGATTGAACCCAATTCGCCGCACACTCGATCCCGCACACATTTCGGTAGGTCGTGAGGAAAAGAAGATGGAATGATTGTTTCTAGTCAGCACGTGCACGAGGTATGCGGCAACCGAACCTAGTCGCAGGTTCTGCGCCGCCTACCGGAAGATGTCATGGCTGCAAGCAGGATACCGCCGCCGAAGGCCATACCGAGGAAAGCTGCCGGACGGCTCTGGAATTGTCGACGCCAGTCGGTGGCGGACTTCACCCGATATTCAAGCTCCTGCAAGTTGGAACTTAGGTCGGCGCGTTTGTTTTCAATGTGATTTTCTATTTGACTTGCTGTTTGGCCCATTGCACATTCTCCTTTACAGTAGCGATGGTCCGTTGCGGTGGATTGATCTGCCGCAGCTTCTTCACGCCTGCTGTCATCGTGACTCCACCCATAATCGCCAGCAGTGCCGTCACGATCAAAGCGGCCGCCCATAACGGCAAAACCACCGCCAGGGCAAAAACAATTGTCCAGAACAGGAAGAGCAAGCCCAGCACGGCGACCGCTCCCCCCGCAATCAACAGCGGAGCCGCAGCCTTTACTTTATTCAACTCGGTAACGATTTCGCTTCTGGCCAGCCGCACCTCAGAACGCACAATCTCCTGAACGTTACTGATGATGTCCTGCAATACGTCTGTAATGGAACGTTCTCCTGGAGCCATATCTTTCCTCGCTATTCGCGGGCGCTGCCCTTAAGCGATCTTCCGATAAAAAAGCCAAGTGCGGCAGCCACCAGCAGCGAAGGTCCAGGATTCTTTTTCACAAGATCCTCTACATCGCTTCTCATGCTGTTCAGGTCGTTCTGGCGAACATAGCCAGCCGTCGCGTTTAACCTGTCGGCCGCAGAGTGGGCCAGGTTCGTAACTTTTTCCCCTCCCGGCAGCTGATCGGCGCGTTGATGCAGGGTGGCGGCGGCGCCCTCAAGCCCGCTGGCCGCTGCACCACGATTCTGGTCGAACTTGCCGGCGGCTGCTGTCCCAAACTCCGTGAGTTTGCTCTTCGTCTGCTCGACAGCATCAGTAACCTTATCGAACGGCTTAGAGGTATGTGGTAGATCGTTATCTGCGCTGCCTGTGGGCATCATTGCATCTCCTTTAAAGTAAATCGATGCCGATATGTTGCTGGCATCCCAAGAGGCGAACCTATGCCGCCTAATGGTAGTAGGAGTGTGCGGGGAGGTTTGCGGTTGCTCGCCTCCTGAGTATGGCCTGTTGGTTTCCGGCTTGTGCTCAGAATGCCTGGTAAATGGATCTGGTCAACCCTGAAGCAGGGAACAATAGCCATTTATTAACTTTGACCGCAAGATCTGGAG
This sequence comes from uncultured Acidobacteriota bacterium, assembly GCA_963823595.1. Lineage (GTDB taxonomy): Bacteria > Acidobacteriota > Terriglobia > Terriglobales > Acidobacteriaceae > JAKAAZ01. Next base: position 15,311 of record CAWGME010000024.1, on the reverse strand, counting down.
TGCGCTGATGGAATTACCTGCGCGAAGATTATCTTCAGAGAAGGAGAAGCGTATGACCGGAGAGCGTATTTGGAACCACGCCTGGGAGATGGTTGTTAAGCGCAAAGCCTCCGCGGACGCACTGTTTGTGTACGCTGTACGCACCACTGGGATTTATTGTCGGCCGTCCTGTCCCAGCCGCAGGCCACTGCGAACATCTGTGGAGTTTTACCCAACCAGCGAGATGGCGGAGCGTGCCGGCTATCGAGCGTGTAAGCGTTGCACCCCGACGAGGGAGCACCCGCAGCTTCGCGTGTTGACCAGTGTTTGCGATTACCTGGATCGGCACGCGGAGGAGCGCGTCTCACTCCAGGCATTGGGAAAGAGCGTGGGCCTGAGCCCCTTCCACACGCAAAGATTATTTCGCCGCTGCCTCGGCATTACGCCGCGGCAGTACCTGCAGACGCGTCGCATGGAGCATTTTCGCAGGCAGCTTGCGGAGGGGGAAAGCGTCACATCGGCAATCTACGGCTCAGGTTTCGGATCGAGCAGTCGCCTGTATGAACATGCCCGGGAGCAGTTGGGGATGACCCCGGCAGAGCTGCGCGAGGGCGGAAAAGACATTGAGATCCGCTTCTCAATCAGCGATTCGCCGTTGGATAAAATGCTGGTGGCCTCCACAGAAGCGGGGCTCTGCGCCATATCGTTCGGACTGCTCGAAAGCGAGTTGGAAGATGACCTTGCAGCGCGTTTTCCTCATTCTCGAATCCATCGCGATGAATTGGGCCTCGGCTCTCTGGTCAAACAAGTGCTGGCTCGTATGAGCGAGCATCCCACAACCGCGGCCCTGCCGCTCGATGTGCGTGCGACCGCTTTTCAGCGGCGGGTATGGGAAGCGCTGCAGCAGATTCCCTGCGGGAAAACACGCTCCTACAGTGAAATTGCCGCCGCCATTGGGCAGCCGACCGGGGTGCGAGCAGTGGCTCGGGCCTGCGCGCAAAATCCCAGTCGCGGTGGTGGTCCCGTGCCATCGTGTTATTGGAAAACACGGTGAGGTTACGGGGTATCGCTGGGGTATCGAGCGGAAGCAAACCTTGCTGGCATTGGAAGCTAAATCCGAACTTCATCGAACAGGGCAGAAGTGATACCCTGACGGTGGGATTAAGGTTGAGCATTTCTCCCTGCCCGCCACGTTCCGCAATGCCGCAGACTTCTGCGCACGATAAATCCGACAAGAAATGGATGCCATGGCCACTACCACTACCGTTCCGTCTGACGTAAAAAACCTCGACCTCGCTGAGCTAGGAAAACGCCGCATCGAATGGGCCAATCAATCGATGCCGGTACTGCAGATCATCCGCAAGGAATTCATCAAAAACCAGCCGCTGAAGGGAATGCGGGTGGCTGCCTGTCTGCATGTGACCACCGAGACGGCGAACCTGATGATCACGTTGCGGGACGGAGGCGCCGACATTGCTTTGTGCGCATCGAATCCGCTATCTACCCAGGACGACGTGGCCGCTTCTCTGGCACGCGATTATGGCATCTCCACCTTCGCCATCAAGGGCGAGGACAATGACAGCTATTATTCGCATATCATGGCGGCCATTGATCACAAGCCGCATCTGACGATGGACGATGGATGCGATCTGGTATCGCTGCTCCACACCAAGCGCAAGGAAGTACTCGCAGGCGTTCTGGCGGGTACGGAGGAAACGACAACCGGCGTGATCCGGCTGCACTCTATGGCGAAAGAAGGCGTGCTCCGCTATCCCATCGTGGCGGTCAACGACGCCTTGACGAAGCACATGTTCGACAACCGCTACGGAACGGGTCAGTCGACGCTCGACGGCATCGTTCGCTGCACCAATATCCTGCTGGCCGGTTCCAGATTTGTGGTTGCGGGGTACGGCTGGTGCGGGCGAGGTTTGGCCTCTCGAGCCCGCGGTATGGGTGCGGACGTGATCGTGACCGAAATCGATCCCGTGCGCGCGATCGAAGCGGTTATGGATGGCTACCGGGTGATGAGCATGGCCGAAGCAGCAAAGATAGGAGACATTTTCGTCACCGTCACCGGCAATAAGAGCGTACTGCGCCAGGAACACTTCGAGAACATGAAGAATGGCGCGATTGTCGCCAATTCGGGCCATTTCAATGTCGAAATCGACATCCCCGCCCTCGAACGTCTCTCGTCCTCGCAGCGCCATACCCGCGACTTTGTCGAAGAGTATGCGATGAAAGATGGACGCCGCATTTATCTGCTGGGCGAAGGCCGCCTCATTAACCTGGCTGCCGCCGAAGGCCATCCCGCATCAGTCATGGATATGAGCTTCGCCAACCAGGCGCTAGCCGCCGAGTATTTGGTCCAGAACCATTCCACGCTGAAGCCGAAAGTCTACTCGGTTCCGCAGGAGCTCGACCGGCGTGTCGCCAAGCTGAAGCTAGACGCCATGGGCTGCAAAATCGACCGTCTGACTCCCGAGCAGGAAGAATACCTGGCCGGCTGGTCGGAAGGCACATAGAACCGTTATCAAAAGGGATGGGAATGAAAAGGCCTTCGCGCAAGCGAAGGCCTTTTCACAGGACGGGAAACGGTCTATTTGGCGGCGGCCAGCACTGGATCCTTGACGAGCAGAACGCTGAAAAACGCGGGACTTATGCCGTTGATGCTGGGCGGATCCAGGAAATACGCGGTATAGTTCGCTCCCGCCGCAGGCGTAAAACTCCCGCTATAGATGACCGTTGACGGATTGCCGGCCGGCGTTATCTGGATTTCTACGGTACCGGCCGTTTCCTGTAAATACTGCGGTGTGACCTGGCCGAACTGCAGGTTCGACACAGCTGGAGTGCCTCCCACGCTTCCTCCCTGCGCGGTGAAATAGACATCCACTGCGCCTGACGTGGTTGAAGCCTGCACCAGGCGCACCTTAAAGTCGCCGCTTTGCGGAGCGACGTCGCCATCCGAAATCGTCAGCAAAGAGATGGAAGGTGCCGGCGACAGCGTCACAACCGTATAGTAAGAATTCTTCAGGAACGATTGCGTCTCGCTGGCCAGAGGAGACGAGCCCGGCTTCGTGTACACGACCACTTTCTGGTTGGACGCGGAGCCGATCGGCCGGTAATTTCCGGAGGTGTCAGTGGTTGCATACTGGCCTTTGGGCTGCACCCCTTCAGTGCCGTAAGGCAGGCTGGATGCAATGCCGGTCTGGCCGATTTGAACGGTATAGCCCACCAGGCCATTCGACGCATTTACGCTTCGTACGTAGGAATTGCCACCGGCGCCACATCCCAGCATCGCCAGAGATGCGGCCAAGATGATGATCCCGCAGAAACTACGCCTATTTGAGTACATATACGGATTCACTCCTTCAGGGAAAGGCGTCAAACCTCATCGCTCATTGCGTCGCTGAGTTCGTCGCTGGCTGAACTTCAATTACAAGACAATAACAATAAGTGCCACCCTCCCCGTGTGAACGGCCCGGGTTGAGCTCGCATTCGAATCACTGACCCATGTAGATGCCGATGGCTACAACGAGTTTGCCGCTTTCCTGCGACTTTTTCAATGGGATAATCACGATGTGTGCAATTTGTCACATGCTTCCATCCACACGGGATTACAAAAGCTTGCCAAGAGTCCCAGATCGGCATGGAACGAGCCGAAATTATGGTTTTTGCCTTATGCCTGGATCATGGTTTGATCCAGAACATTCTCTCTGGCCTCCGGAACGGCTGACGGGGAGCTTCCCGCTTGCGCCACCGCCTGTGCCAGGGTTGTCATAACCTGGTCCTGTTCACCGCGGCTGATCTCTTTCGCGGCTTTCATCGGGTCTTCAGCGTAGGTCCACACACCGATCAGGATTCTCAGCCGCGGCTGCTGGCTGCGCAGCTTCTTGTACACCCCTCGTGCATACGACAGGGCGTAGGGCGGCACCCCGGACAGGTAAACGATATCCGGTTTCATTCTCGAGACCTCCGCCAACATTTCATCTACCTTCCGAACGGGGACTGTCCGGGCGAAATGCCCGGCCCGTTCCAGAAGGTGACACAGCATGATAGCCGCGGTTTCGTCGGCATCGTCGCGGACGGGCACGCAAAGGATGTTTTTGGGCGGGACCGGTAGCCTGGCAGGCCCGATGCTTTCGGCGGGATGCGCCTTCGCATCCGCTGCGGCTCCGTTCGTCGCAGGTGGATGGTCGCCGTTTCTTTCATGCCGGAACGCCAGTTCTTCCACCAGTTCCTTTGATGTTCGGTCGATAAATCGGACCGTTGTCTCATCGAGGGAGTCCTGGTGGCGATCCTGCTCGGCCAGAACCAGCGCCGGGATCATCACGGAATCGTAAAGGTCCTCCAAAGGCTTTTCCCGAAGATAGTTCTCGAGCACCTCACGCGCTTCATTTTCATCACCCGCCAGCAGCCGCTGGTAATAATGGGCCGAGGGCAGCAGGACCGGTTCATCTCCAAGCAGGACAGCCAGAAATTTCAGATTCGGCACGTGCGATCCGACAACGACCAGGCAGACCGTCAGCGGCACAGATAAAAGCAACCCAATCGGTCCCCAGATGAGGGTCCAGAACACCGCCGCGACGAGGATGGCAAGCGGAGAAACGCCGGTGTGTTTCCCATACAGGCGCGGTTCGATGTAGTTGGCGGTCACGATCTCTACGCACATAAAGACGCCGAAGATGATCGCGGCCTGTTCCCAGCCGGGAAAAACCGCCAGCGACAATGCGATCGGCAGCAGCCCCGAAATGGGGGCGCCGATATACGGAATAAAACGGAGAAGCGTAGTGAGCGCACCAAATAGCAGAGCGTGAGGCAATCCCAGGAAATGGAGGGCAGTAAAGATCACCGCCCCATAGACTGTGTTGACCGTCAGCAGAAGCATGAAATAGCGGCTGACCCGACGGCTGGCCTCGTCCATCGCCTGGGTCTTGCGATGCAGTTCGCCGCGGCCCGTCAGACGGATCAGGCGGTTTCGTAGATCTTCCCGCTGCAGCAGCATAAAAAAGGTGAAAACCACCACCAGCAGCGTTTCTACCATCGCGCTAAGGACGCCAGGCAGAAAGCCCAGCGTACCGCCCTCCGACGAGGAGACTTCCTTCACGGCAATGGGGCGCTCCGGAGATGAGCCCAGCGGCTTAGGCCGATGTCGCCGCGTGGGTACTGGATCCGACAGACCGAGCTCCTCGCTGAGGTGCTGGATCTCGTACTGAGCACGGGTTAGATCCGTCTTTTGGGTTTGGTGAAACTGCACGACTTTCCCGCTGATGTTCTCCCGGTAAGCCGGCAGGTTGTCCGTAATCTGAAGCAGCTGCATGGCGATACCCCAGCTGATGCCGCATATCAGGACGAACACGGTAAAAATGACCAGCAGAATCGCCAGGACCCGGGGCATCCTGATCTTTTCCAGTAGATTGACCAGCGGCGAAAGGAGGAATGCAAACAACAGCGCCAGCGCCAGCGGAAGCAATACGGTTTTCGCCAGATACAGCGCAGCCACCACGACCACCGTGATGACCACCGTCAGTAGCCGTGAATTTTCCCGGGATACGGTCGAGCGTGCCAAGAGGAGACCTGCGATAGAGGAGTGCGGAACTATTGCGGAAATCCTATACCATTCCAGCCCGGACTGACACGAAAAAGCAGTTCACCGCTTTTGAACCGGCCTGTGGGACAGCGGTATTACCGCATAAAGTTAGGGCATTGCTGGAGATTCACCTGGAATGATCGAAGATTATCAAGAATCCAGGAACGCAACCGATTTAATTCCGGCCAGCTCGAACCGCTTGCGGCAGCGGATATTCTGGCAGGCCACCTGGTCCTCGCGCAACACCATGTAGGACTGCGCCTTGGCAAAGCGTGCTCGGTCGCGTTCGTCGGCACGCGGGGGCAGGCTATTCTTTTTGCGGCGCACCAACCAGTTCAATTGGTACTCTCCCGACTGCCGGCAGTGGGGGCAGGTAAGCGTGTGTGGACGCTGCTCTGGCTTCTCGCTGTAGAAATCCCGTTCTTCCATCGCGTGCCCTCCTGGTTCTCTTCCAGTATGGCACTCTGGGCGCTTCACCGCGAATTCCGGAAATCGGAAAAATTCACTGTCCCTTCGAGCGCGCTCAGGGCAATATTTGTAGGGGGATGCTTATGCCCATCGATCCAACTACGGTCACAACAGCGCTGGAGCTGCCCGGCTATCGCATCGTACGCAACTGCGGAATTGTGCGCGGAATTGTGGTGCGCTCGCGCTCCATCTTCGGCACCATCGGCGCGGGCCTGCAGACGCTGGCTGGCGGAAATATTTCTCTTTATTCACAGCTCTGCGAAAGGACCCGCGAAGAAGCATTGCAGCTGATGATGGCGCATGCCGCGGAGTTGGGCGCAAACGCAGTGATCTGCACCCGTTACGACGCCAACGAAATTCAGCAGGCGGTCACGGAGGTGCTCGCCTATGGAACCGCGGTCGTGGTCGAAAAAATTCAGCCATAATTCGCATCAGCCCGCCGCGGCTTTCTTGCAAGCTACAACCGGGCGGGATCACTTCGCGGCTGTAGGATTTTCCTTCGTCGACAAATACCACGCCTCTACGGTCAAGCCTTTTTCGTCAGCTTTAGCGCGTTGTCGCGCCGCTTCGAGTGTTGCTGGAGCCGGTACGATCACCGGCTGTCCGGGCTTCCAGTCGGCGGGGGTTGAAACGCTGCTCTGGTCAGCGATCTGAAGCGCATCGAAGATGCGCAGCAACTCCTCCACGCTGCGGCCCAGCTGCATGGGATAGTAGAGGATCGCGCGAATCTTCCGTTTCGGGTCGATGGCGAACACGGCGCGAACCGTCGCCGTATCCGATACTGCCTCATGCACCATGCCGTAGAGCCGCGCCACTCGCTGATCCAGATCGGCGATCACCGGGAAATCGATCTGTACTCCGCCCCACTGTTCCATGTCACGCGCCCAGGCAATATGCGAATTTAGCCCATCGATCGAAAGCCCCAGCAACTGCACGTTGCGTTTTTCAAAGTCCTTGGCGTGCCGCGCGAAGGCGAGGAATTCGGTACTGCAAACCGGAGTGAAATCTGCCGGGTGAGAAAAAAGCATGACCCATTTTCCCTTATTGGTGAAGTCGCTCAGGCGCAACATGCCCTGCGTTGTCTTCGCTTCAAAGTCGGGAGCCTCGGCCAAAATGCGGGGCATGTGACTTTCCATCTCAGATACGGTCATCGGTTCTGATCTCCTTCTATCTTCTAACTCTAAGCCTAGGTCGTTCGGGCTGACGGCGAACAAACACAAATCTTGTCAGATTTGATGTCTCTGCTCTCATCAAAGATAGAAATTGTTTTCTCCGGGCACAATCACCGGCAAAGTTCAGGTTCCTTTGATAGCTCAGTTGACTTCCGGTGCTTTCGCGAGAGAGCGGGCTTCTCCTCTTTGTAAAATTCAGGTGAATTCTCGGCACCGTTTCGGGTGCATGTGGACGGATTTTCCGACCGCGATTCACACCCTTTCAACAGGCAATTCATGCCACTCGGCATGTATTTGCAACAGAAACATAAATGTGGTGAAACGGTACTCCAAAATGGCTTCGACTTCACTCAATATTCGCCGTTTACTTAAATCCTTTCCCTCCGTACTCTGGGCGAGCGTTCATAGAGATAGGAACGCACCTCTTTCGCCTATTTAGATTTAAAAAAATCGACTTTGGGACGGATGGCCTCGCGCAAACGCGCCGGCTCATCGGATTCGAATGGCTTTCCCGCTTTTCGGGGGCAAGTTTCTTATCCGGTGGCTGGTAGCCATGACCGCGAAACCGTTTCCTTTTGCTGTGAACGGGTGCGAACCCGCGCCGCGGGCATTCCTTCAAGGAGTGCTAGCCGCGCGGGGATCTCCGCCCCTCGACAGCGATGGTGAAACGGCTTCGCTTCGCTTCGCCTTCGTTCCCCCGCGGTCCGGCTGCTTCGGCAACCGGAATGCCACTGTGTGACGTAGGCTTGCGGTTCGCGCGTCGGCGAACCCGGGCCTTGGCACGCACCCGGGTATTCTGTTTCTTTTTTCCAGCCGGGCCGCGGCTGAACCACCTTGCTTTCCGTTCCGCGGAAATGTCATGCGTGTTGTGCTTGCAGGGGGGAAATACATGCGGCCTAAAAAAGTAATTTTGTGCGTCGATGACAATGATCAGGTGTTATCGGTGCGGAAATTTGTACTGGAAACCCGCGGCTACCGCGTACTGACTGCCAACAACGCGGATCAGGCGGTTGAACTCTATGACCAGGGGAAGGTCGATCTGGTGATTGCTGACCTGGTAATGCCCCAATGCAATGGAAACGATCTGATCCAGCGACTGAAGCAGATCGCGCCCTGGGTACCCGCAGTACTTGTCAGCGGCAGTACCAGGCAATTCGATCCGACCAGCCGCGCCGACGCATTTCTTCCCAAAGGAGCCAGTTCGCCGCAGGAACTGCTGGAGCGGGTGCGGGTGCTGCTTGTCCGCAAACGCGGACCAAAGAAGACTATCGTGCCCGACGAGCCCGCGCTCACCACGACTGCGGCCTGCGTGCACGGAGTGGCCTAGAAATGGCAGGATAAGTATTTTTCAGCGAAACCGCCTATCCGGGCGTCTCAAAACGGGGTGGGTCTGGAAGGCCGACCCCGCGCTGCCGGCTCTGAACTCATCGCAACCGGTACAATGGAGCTGAATGCAGCCCGTCATTGTCGCCGATCATCTTGGCAAAATCTATCGCTCAGGCAAAGTCGCTGTTGAAGCTCTTCGGGACGTCTCTTTTCAGGTGCAGCCCGGCGAATTTGTCAGCATCGTAGGCCCTTCCGGAAGCGGGAAGTCTACGCTTTTTTATAATCTTGGAGGCCTCACTCAGCCTAGCTCGGGACGTCTGCTGATCGATGGTGTGGATTTTGCCGCGCTCAGCGATGCCGAACGGACCCGCCTGCGCAAACAGAGGATCGGGTTCGTATTTCAGAAATTCAATCTGCTGCCGACCTTAAGCGCCATGGACAATATCCAGCTGGCGTATGAAATTGCCTGTGGCGATAAAAAGTTTGATCAGGCATATTTCGACCATCTTACCGACCTGCTGGGCATCCGCGGTCGCCTTAATCACCGGCCGTCGGAGTTGTCCGGGGGAGAGCAACAACGGGTTGCGATCGCGCGTGCCTTGATCGCGCGTCCGGCCATCGTGCTGGCCGATGAGCCAACAGGAAATCTCGACTCCCAAAATTCCGATGCCGTGCTCGCCGTCCTGCGCCGCTCCAACCAGGAGCTGAAGCAGACGGTGATGATGATTACGCATAATCCGGAGGCAGCGGCAATCGGCGACCGAATCCTGCATATGCGCGATGGACAGATGCTCGACGCGGAGGATGCTCGCCTGCACGCGGCCGGCGAAGCGCGCGTTTAGCCGACCGGCAAACGCTCGTGCTTCTGGGCGCAGCTGTGCCAGCTATTTGCTCAGCAATACTGACACGATCTGGCCGCTGACTGATTTATCGGAGACTTCCCCGTATTTGATCCGCGCCTTCATGCCTTCTATGCCGGTACAGGGATGAAGCTCGCCCTGAGGGTTGTAATTGGCCGCCCTGAAGGGGATGTGAAAGAGGTCGTTGTTGTAAAGGAAAACAGTCGTGCCGCCATCCTCCACATCGAGCGTGATTACGGATGGATAGTAGCACTGCACATTGCGAATCACGCCTTCAACGATGTGGCGAGGACCTGTCGGGCCCCCGGCAGGATATTTAAATCGGCGGAGAACGTTCACCACCAAAGAGGTGGCTGGCACGTTCCGCGCCGGCGCGCCGGCGGTTGATGCAGCCGTAGCCGGACTGGCGGAAACGACAGAAGCATTCCGCGCAGCCTCAACGGACTCTTTCCGATACCGCTCTACTGATGCCTGATATTGCTCGATCTGGTCGATGCGGACATTGACCAGTTCCACTTTCGATTGGGTTCTGGCAAATTTTATGGCAGTCTTCAGCACGCCGATTGCACTGGTGAATTGCTGGTTTTGCTCGAGCACCGACGCTGCGTCGAGGCGATAACTCAGATTATCCGGATCGAGTACCACCGCCTGCAGATTGAGCATGTGGGCCTCATCGAGTTTCTCTTTCCTCGATGCATAAAATGAGGCCAGTGCATCGTACGGCGGCGCAAAGTTGGGATTGAGCTTGATTGCGGTCCGCAGACTGGACTCGATCTCCGCGTCCTGATCTTTCTCCCCTGAGCGTATCGACAGGGCTGCAAAGTAGTATTGGGCCAGGTAGCTGTCGGAATCGAGACGCACGGCATCGGCGTACCACTTTCTCGCCCCGGCAATATCCCCCTCGCGGAATTTGATCGTTCCCATCGTTTCATGCGCCAGGGCGTTTTTCGGATCCTTGCGCAGCACCGTGTCGAGCAGCGCCTCCGCCTCCTTCGTTCGGCCGGTATTGACCAGGACATCCGCGCGGATTGCGTCCACATCGGCGGTTGCGATGGGGCTGACCTGAAGGGAAGTCTCCTCGCCGATGGCGGGAGTCTTCATTTTGAAAAGCTGAAATGCACTTCGCTGTACATACTCGTTCAGCGCACGCTGAAGCTGGTTCAAGTCTCCGAAAGCCTGCTGCGCCGCGGTAACGGGTTCCTGGTGCTGGATCAGCAGTTGCGCATATTCCTGAACGTGGCGGGTTTTATGGATTCCATCGTTCAACACCAGATAATGGGTCAGCGCCCAGGATTCAGCATAGAAGACGCTGCCTTTCTGCTCCTCGTGATAATACGGGGACGTGCGGACCACTTTAAAAAGCACCGGCAAGGGCAGCAATCGATGCTGACTCAGGAAGGCGAGATTGTCTTCGCTGGGCTGACCTAGCCGGACTTCCTTAGCGTAGATGTCTGTATTTTGATAGAATTCCGCGGACCCTTCATTGAGCCAAAGCGGCATCCATCCGTCGTGGCGCAGCAGGTAATGCGTGTATTCGTGATAGATGATCGCGTATGGATGCTCGCCCGCAGCGTCCAGCCGCAGCAGAATATAGCTTCTATCTGGAGACTGCAGAAAAAATCCGGCAAGATCGAGTTGTCCTTTGCTCAGGTATGCCTCGGGCTCAAGGGCCTGAAAGCTCTTCTTATCCTTTACCGCGAGAACGGTGATCGGCATATCGGTATCGTCCGTCGCCGTGGGAAAAAGAGCGTGAAAGATCGACCGCATCCGTTCAAACTGGATCGCGATACGCCGGGCTTGCGTTGGATTGGAATTTGTCAGCACGACGAAATGCGGACTGCGCACCTTCACCCATTCCGCGGCCGGGCGGGCCGTAGCCGGAATCGAGGACGAGATCAGGACCAGAGCGACTATGCATATGCGCATGGTGGTCCGAGCGTAAACGAGTCCAGATAGAACGAAAACAAGTTTCTTCGCGACTGGCCGTATCCGGGATGACGTTAGTGTTACGGGACAGAACGCGCCACTTCGTTGACCGTGCGGATGCCCTCCCGATATACTCCAATGAAGTAAGGGCGGGAGTAGCTCAGTGGTAGAGCGCGACCTTGCCAAGGTCGAAGTCGCGGGTTCGACCCCCGTCTCCCGCTCCAGCGGCAGTTCGCTGCAACCTTCCAAACACGACAGCAGCCGCTGTTTGCCGTTCAAATCGAGTTCCCAGGCGCGGTACCCAAGTGGTAAGGGAGAGGTCTGCAAAACCTTTATGCGTCGGTTCGATCCCGACCCGCGCCTCCAATTCTATTCATAGACAAAGCCCTCGCTAGGAGGGCTTCGCTTTGCTTAGGGTGTGGGGACTTTTGTGGGGACTCTATGCATCAATATCGCAAAGGGAGGCGGCTTTCGGCCCTACGCAAATTGCATTTATTCGGAGATATGGAATCTCTGATCGAGAGAAGGCGTGCCGGAAACGTATAGGCGTCCTCACGGATGGAGCTAAACAGCAGATTGCGGGGCATCACGGACAAGGATTCGATCAATCCCGAAAAACGCTCTTTGAAGTTAGCGAAACATCCTCCGCAAACCAGCGACTAAGTAGTGGGGATGCCGGAACAATAGGCCCTGCCGTCTATGCAATCGATGGAAGTTTTCCGGGAGCTCGCGCTCTCGCTGCCGCTGGTCGCTTTCGCTGCCGTGTCCGGATGCTGCATCTTGAACTTCCACGAGCAATTACGATAGACGACTGCGCTTCGCGGTGGGCGCGGGTCATCGTCTGTTTTTGTTCTATATGGGAGGGGCCTTGTTAGTGAATCAGGTGATAAGAAAAAAGGACAACGATTCGGATGAGTTTTGTCGCCACGAGATTCGCGGATTCTCCTTTATGGGCACGATGAGGTGTTGCTCACCACTCGTCGGCTTCTCTTGGAGCGGGCGGTTTCATCGTAGACACCGCGAACAGCGCGGAACATTTCGAGTCACGGATAGCGGAAGCAGAATCGCCGTATGATCTGGTCATTCTGGGCCACACAATACCAGAGCTAGAGCAGAATGCAATCATTGCTTCCGCCGTCAATTCAAATACGATCGTTTATCCTTTATCGCGGCCAGTGTGGCCTCGCGACTTCCTGACTAACGTATCTGAGTTGCTGTCTCATTCATAATTGCTACGTGCTCGACAATTTGACGATAAAAGCGCTCCGCGGATCGTGGCGGCGAGTGACCCATCGCAAACTAAAGGTGTGCGCCCTAAGTAACCTTCAATGGCGGCGATTTTTCTAGGGAGAAGCGCAGCCGTAATGCATACTTCTGAGACATCTACTATCAATAAGGAAAACGGCGAGGCGGCCTGGTTCTCGGGGAGACCGTCATTTTTTGCGGTGCGTTCCGCGGAATAATGGACTCTCCGAACCTTTTCTCAGGGAGGTCGCTTGTTCCAATGCGAGGCCCCGTTAGGCGAGCGCCAGATCCAGATTTTTAATAGCCTCGTCAATCTCTGCCGTGTTCTTATAGCCAACTGTAACGCAGTCGACGCCGGCGTTCCTGAAAGCGAATCTCATGGCAGCTTGGCGGTCCTCGCGGTTGAACGTAGCCTCTCCCGCCAGTTTCATGCTGATGACGCCCATACCTTGCTTGCGGACCTGCTTTATATGCGTGACAACTTCACTTACATTGCCGAGACCTTCTGTTGCGTAGTCCTCGGCGTCCATTCTCGTGCCTTTATGATTCACGCGGATCATTGCAACATCGAGCCACTTGTTTCCGGGAACCTGGCGCAACGCCGGAAGTCCGTGCACCGATGCGCCGTGAGCTAAGACAACCTTCTTCAATTGCGCTTCCATAATTCCGTCCTGCCACTTGGTGGTGTCAGTGGGCCATGTCGCAGTATGCTGCCAATGCAGCAACATGATGTCGAAGTACTCGGTATTTGCGAGTTTGCGCAACTCATCGATTTTCCGCTGAGGGTTTACGCCTTCACGGGTGGTAACTTTCGACATAAGCCGATAGCTGTCGCGGGGAACACCCCTTAGCGCCACTCCCAACCTCTTGTGCATCTCGCCGTAAGATTCGGCGGTCTCGAAGAACCGAATGCCGCGCTCGTAAGCGTAGCGCACTAAATGTGTGAACTTGTCCTGGCCTAGATCTCGCTGTACTTGGCCGCCGAATGTTCCCGTTCCGAACGCGAGCCGCGTCACCTTGACGTGGGATCTGCCGAGCGGGATCCAATCCGTCGCAGCCTCGCGTTGCGCGGTCAACGGTAAGCTTCCGACGGCGGCGAACGCGCCTGCGGCAATGCCGGTTTTCAAAAAATCACGTCTGGAGTGGTGAGTCATCTATCCTCCTCAAACGGGCTGAATCTTGCCACGGGTACTTAGATCAGATCGATCTCCACAATCTTAAACTCCCAATGAGACCAACCGCCCGATGGAGACATGAGCCATCTTGGTATTTTGATGCCTCAATTGTGGGGGTTCGAATGCCCTCGCGTCGGCAGTATCTTCGATCTGGCGAACAGGTCAACTGTCTCCAACGCGAATCGAACCCCCACTTCAGGTCTACTCGCGTTGAGCGGGTTGCCGACTCGGCAACTATCGCCATGGTCTAGGTTCCAGGTATTTAGCTTGTCACATGGACATTCGCCGTTCGTTCGCCTATCCTGAATGGGCCATGTTTCAACGTCCTGATACTGCTCGCGATCCATTCGTTATCGCCTGCAAAGGCTGCCAGTCGCACATTCCCGCACCTGTGGATACACTGCCCGATGACGGGATCATCGCAACCTGCCCGCTTTGCGGAGAGCAGCGACGGTATTTGCCGGCGGAAATTTTCCAGGTCTGGGTCTCATACGAACTCCTGCAAAAAAAAGCCCAGTCTGCGGGATTGAGGTGATTCCGTGGGAGAGATGAGACGGGCCATGTCCCGCGAAGAGCACGAACGTGAAAAACAAAGCCGCTTCGCTTCGACGGTCGTTATAGCGGAGGCCATCATCGCAGCTGTCCGGCTGGCACGGGATGACATCAGCAAGCCCACTCCACGGCTGTTGAGTGCCGTGGCCGATAGTGTAGGGTTAGCCCGCATGATCCTGAAGCGGGTTGTAGGACAATAGCTCTATGTGCGGTCGCTACGTGAGGCGCTCGGATAAACAGCGCATCGTTGAACACTTTCGCATCAGCAAATCCGTTTTCGATCTTCCGCCCAGCTACAACGTCGCACCCACATCCTTTCAGCCGGTCGTTCGCTTGGACAGAGACATGGGCGAGCGCGAGATTGTGCCGATGCGTTGGGGACTGATTCCGGGCTGGTGCAAGGACCCGAAACAGCTTGGCGTCTCCACCGTGAACGCCAAGGCAGAATCGCTCATGCAGAAACCTATCTGGCGACAGCCACTCAAGAAACGGGGTTGCCTTATTCCCGCTGATGCTTTCTATGAGTGGCAGAGGATCGACGCGAAGACGAAACAGCCGTATGCGTTCGGTTAAAAGTGATGGACTGTTCGCGTTTGCCGGTCTCTGGGAACGGTGGAAAGCCCCAGACCAAGCTCGATAGCTTCGCAATCATCACCACTGACCCAAATGAACTGGCAGCCACGGTTCACAATCGAATGCCGGTCATATTAGAGCCACGCGATTACACCCGCTGGCTCACGCGCGATGACGAGGAACAGCCTCCGATAGACCTGTTGCGCCCCTTTGACGCCGATGTAATGAAAGCGTGGAAAGTGGGCCTAGAGGTGGGCAACGTTAAAAACAACGGCCCATCTCTGTGTATCGAGTCGCTGTGATGCGCCAGGCCACGTGAGCGGCAGAGACGAGGCTGTACGAGACTCACTGCTGAGACCCGACTCATCGCTGATGCACCTTCGAGTTGCTGGCGAACCTTTTCGGGAATACGAACCCAATGCGCCCTCGATGAGCGCATTGGCCTGTT
>CAWGME010000023.1:0-57351 GCA_963823595.1 uncultured Acidobacteriota bacterium | reverse complement strand
GCAGGCTGGGCGCGCAGGCATGAACGCGTGGCTGATCTGCGCCATCGCGGTGTCGGCGTGCCTGATTCCGTGCGCGGACATGTGCCTGCGCGGCTCGCCGGAACGGCGGCTTGTCGGCGTTGAGATGACCGGCATCATCGTCACCCTGGCTCTGGTGCTGTTCACCGTCGGCACCGACCGGCTTCCTTTTATCGATCTGCCGCTGGCGCTGGCGATCATGTCGTTCGGCGGCGGTCTTGTGTTTGCGCGCTTTCTTGAGAAGCACCTATGAGCGCGCCACTTCGCATTGCGATCGACGTATTGCTGATTGTTACCGCGGTCCTCTGCTGGCTGGGGGTGATCGGGATGTGGCGCATGCGGGAGCCGATGCAGGCGCTGCACTATATGTCACTTCCCGCCGCATTCGCGTCTGTGACGCTCACGATTGCTGTGGCCTGCCAGACCGGCGCATCCCAGGCGACGGCAAAATGCGCGGCGATTGCGGTCATTCTGATCGCGATCAATTCCATTGTGACCCACGCGACGGCGCGGGCCTTCCGCGTGCGGGAGCTGGGCCATTGGGAGCCGCGGCCCGGCGACGGAGTGGAGTTCCTGGAGAACGGAGCCCAAGCCATGATGATCTTCGGAGCGATGCTTCTGCTGCTGATCGCCGTCACGGGTTTTGTGGTCGTGCGCACCCACGATGTGACTTCGCAGGTATTCGCGCTTACGTTTTATGGCCTGCTCTTCGGGCTGATGTTCTTCGTCTTTCAGGCGCCCGACGTGGCGCTGTCTCAGATTACAGTCGGCGGCCTGGCGTTGCCGCTGATGCTGATGCTGGCTATCTCGCGGATGCGCAGTCAGAAGGAACGCGGCGGCAGCAAAGGAGGACAAGAAATGAGCGCCAGGATCCGTGTGCGGCTGTTCCTGATTGCAGGCGCGGGATTTTTCTGCTTCTATTGCCTTGCCGCGCGCAATCTTGCGCCCTGGGGCCAGTATCGCGGACCGTATGGCGACGCAGTCAGCCGGCGTGGTCGTGTACCAGCGCCATGCGACCGATGCAGTGAACGCCATCACCTATGACTATCGCGGCTTCGACACGCTGGGCGAGGAGTTCATCCTGTTCAGCGCGGTTGCCGGAGTGATGATGCTGCTGCGCAAAGAAGATGGAAAGCGCACGCTGCGCCAGGGTCTCGATGATTACGCCACGCTGAGCGAAACGACCAAAGCTGTTCGCCATCCCGGCTATTGCGATCAGCGTTCTGTTTGGTCTGTACATCGCGACGCACGGGCAATTGACGCCGGGCGGCGGTTTCCAGGGCGGAGTTATCCTCGCCGGCTGCGCCTATGCTGATTTATATCTCGCAGAACACACGGACTTTTCAGCGTATCACTTCGCATCCGCTAATGGAATTCATGGAAGCGCTGGGAGCCGCTGCTTATGCGCTGATCGGCATAGTCCCGCTCGTTATCGGAGTCCCTTTCCTGACGAACATTCTGCCGCTGGGCAAAACCGGCGAGGTGTTCTCCGCGGGCAATATCGCTCTGATCAGCGTATGTGTAGGGGTGGAAGTTACTGCCGCTTTCACTCTCGTGATTTACGCGTATCTGCAGGACATCATTTCCGGCGCGGAGGAGAAGGACTGAATGTTCATACACATGTTTCCCTACATCATCGCGGCGTGGCTTTTTTTCTGCGGGCTTTATGGCATCGTCACCAGCCCGCACCTGATCCACACGGTGGTGTGTCTGGCGATGCTGCAGACCTCCACATATGTTCTGCTGCTCAATATTGGATTCCGCGTCGGCGGCGCAGCCCCGGTCTTTGCCGGAATTTCACCTGGCACATTGACCGTCGATCCGCTGGTGCAGGCACTGATGCTGACCGATATTGTCGTTGAAGCAACGGTAGTTGCGCTGTTTCTTTCCATGCTGGTCAAATCCTTCGAAAAAGCCGGAACTCTGCGCCCGGACGATCTGCGCATTCTGCGAGGCTGATCGACTTGCACCCGTCGCCGGCTCTGATCGTTGCCGTACCTCTGATAGCGGCCGCTCTGTTGAGCGGCCTGCGCCATTTTTTTCCGCGCGCGATCGCAGATTCGATCGGCATTGCGACTGCCGGATTCAATTTCGTATATTCCATCCTTCTGTTATTGGCGGCGTGGCATCATCCGTTCGTCTACTGGTTTGGAAACTGGTATCCACGCGGCCGCGTCGTGCTCGGCATCTGCTTTGTCGTGGACCCGGTTGGCGCTGGGCTGGCCGTACTGGCGGGATTTCTGACCCTGCTGGCTTTGATATTTTCCTGGCGCTTCGTTGATTCCGCGCATAATCTTTCTCAACCTCTGATGCTGGTATTTCTGGCGGCGATGTCGGGATTTGTGCTGACCGGCGATCTCTTCAATCTGTTTGTGTTTTTTGAGTTGATGAGCACCGCGGCGTTCGCGCTGTGCGGCCTGAAGACCGAGGAGCCAGCGCCGCTGCAAGGCGCATTTAATTTCGCCATCACCAACACCATTGCTGCTTTCCTTGTGCTCACCGGAATTGCTTTCCTTTACGGAGCGACGGGCGCACTGAACATGGCGCAGATCGGCAGCGCGCTGGGAGGAAGACACGATTCGCTGGTCATCGTCTCGTTCCTTTTCATCACCTGCGGATTTCTGATTAAGGCGGCGGCCGTCCCATTTCATTTCTGGCTGGCGGATGCACATGCGGTCGCTCCCACTCCGGTATGTGTTCTGTTTTCCGGGTTGATGGTCGAGCTGGGCCTTTATGCCATCCTGCGCGTCTACGTCACGGTCTATGAACACGCGTTCTCCGGACACGTTGCAGGTATTCGCGCCATATTCGTCTGTATCGGAGTGATTACGGCTTTGTGGGGCGGATTTATGTGCTATGCCGAGCATCATCTGAAGCGCATGCTCGCCTTTTCCACTATCAGCCATATGGGGCTGATGATCATTGGCTTCGGACTGCAGTCGGCAATCGGGCTCGCGGGGTTATGCCTCTATCTGATCGCACATGCGCTGGCGAAGTCCGGGCTGTTTTTTTCCTCGGGAATTCTTCTTCATCGACTGCGCAGCATGAGCGAGAATGTACTGTTCAACCGCGGCAAAGAATTGCGCTTTACCGCAATACTTTGGATTCTTGGCGGACTGGCGCTGGCAGGAATGCCTCCTTTTGCGACGTTTCTCGGCGAGTCGCTGGTTTCGAAGGCCGGCGAAGACTCCGGGTATGGATGGGTTTCCGCGATTTTCTTGCTTGCCGGCGCGTTTACAGGAGGGGCGGTTTTCCGAGTGGGCATGCGTACGTTTGCGGGTTGGGGCGATCCGGGTCCATCGGACCGGTCCTCGCAAGTTGGCGAGCTGCCGGAGACGCATGAAGAAAACAAGATTATTTACTGGTTTTTATTTTTGCCCGCGGCGATTTGTATTCTTGGCTGCCTGGCGGTTTGCTTCGTGCCATTGCTCCGACAGGAGCTGGGCGATCGTAGCGGCACGCTTTCTGGATCAGTCGGCTTACATTCATCTGGTATATACAGGCGGTTGGTCGCCACGCGTCGACATCCTTCCCGGCCCAGCCTTTACGCGGGGCGGCACTGCGGGGAACGCTGGCAACGGCTTTGGCGCTGCTGGTCGCATGCGCTTCCGTGTTCCACCTGGCCATACCGCGATGGCTGCGCTGGCCTTCGCATATCGAGGGTCCTATGCGGCCGATTCGCGAACTGCAGAGCGGCCATCCCGGGGACTATGTCACCTGGCTTACGGTAGGCGTCTCCGCCATCGGCGGTGCTTTATACCTCTTACTGATGTGATGAGCCAAAGCCTGGGCCAACATCTCATGCGTTCTGCTCGTTTCTATCTACATTCTTTCTCTCGGGCGGGTGCACCGTTAAATCCATGGTGTCGGAGCCGATGGTTATGGCCGGATGTTTCTGCACCAGATCAAAAATGTAACTGTACATAAGCGAGCTTGTATCGCGACGGCGTCGTGGATGGACGATATAGCGCATCGTGAGTTCTACGTAATTGGAAGTGACTCGGGTAAATACGGTGGGCTCGAGCGTTACATCTGGAACCAGATAGGATTTGCGCATTTGCTCAACATCCTTTTCAGCCATGTCGATGTAGGAGCGTGTAAATTTGTCTCCCGCTTCAAGCAGAATGCGCGTCGCCTCGCTAACCTCGCTCGCATAGGTCTCGCGGGAATTTTATTGGTCCGAGAGCCACGAGAACTGCATTCTGGTGGCCCGGGGTCGATGGCTCCCCTTTTCATCGAACCGTCTGGCAACAATCATGTCGCGGCGTGTCACATTATCAATGAGCCGCGACTCGCGCTTTGCTGCTTCGTGGTTCGATTGCATTCGCCCGCTGGATACAAATAGCGCCGATCATCGAATTTCACTTTGAAATCAGCTGACGGTCCAGGCCCCTCAACTGGCCGTGCTCTGTGAGTCGGCCGAGAATCGCCTGCTCGATAATAAGCGCCGCCATGCAGGCAAGATAGGGAATCAGTTCTCCGTAAAGCCTGATCTCCACAATGATTCCGTAAAGGAAGATAATGCCGAACCACGCCGGCAGCGTCCATAGCCAAATTCGGAGCGTCGGATCCCTGACAAGCCTGCGATATAGGAGAATGGGGAGAATTGAGTAACATCCCGCGGCCAACAACTGCGGCCACGCCGGCGGCCAGGCCAACAGCACAGAATTGATCTCCAGGGCCGGTATGTAGGCAAAATGGTTGTGCGCATAGAGCCGATTGACGAAAATGTGCCAGCCCGTCCAGCAGATCGCCAAAGGCACGATAACGGCGAGTGTCCGCGGCGCATAGGACCGGCTCCAGTCTACAGAGCTTCCTTCCGTAACCGCCGCAAGCGCAAAAAACAACAGCAGCAACAACGTCGTCTCACGGTTGAGGGTGGCGACGATAAACAACGCGGCGAACGAAAGAGGGTGCTTGCGAAAATAGATCAGGTACAGACATGCGGCGAAAAACCCCAGGCTGGGCAGATCGTAATAGAAACGGAATGCGTGGAGTGTCACAAGGACATATTGGGCGACACAGAAGATGAGCACCAGTAGATAGACATATGGCGTCAGCAGGCGACGTTCGGAAGCCGCTTCATAGATGCGGGTCGCCACCCATCCGGCGACCAGAATTCCTGCTGTGTCGACAATTGCCAGAACGATCGACTCGGGAGACACCTGCGACCGATAAATCGGCGTGTGCTTGGAGAACAGGTCCGCAAAATAAATGAGGAAGGGATTCCGATGCGCCCATCGCAACATCAGCATCATCAGGATCCTGGTCTGGCAGGGTGTTACTTCCAAGCCATTCTCGTATCTCTGCAGATGAAGATACGGAGGCACTCGGTTGTGGTAGGCCCAGACCACCTGGACGGTGGCGAACATATATAAAGCGCGAGCTAAGCCAAGATGTTTGCCCATCGCCGAAGCAGGCCCAGGTCTCAATTCGGATTTCATTGATGTCGCGGCGAAGGCCAGTTTGTTCGCTCGAAGAGCATGGTGGTTTCGTCCTGATAGTCGATTTTCCACCCGGGAGTGTGCTCCAGCAGATAACTGAATGGCGTATTCTTTTCGAATAACACGTACCGGATGGCGTACTTGTCGAGCACGCCGAGGCTGCCTCGCAACTGCGTAATATCTAGATAATCTTTTAAAATGCCGTTGTATTCAAAAACATCTACGCGTGAATCAATAAACACAGGAATTTGCCGAAGATTCCAAATCAGGTATCCGCCCCAGAGATAATCGTTCAATACATTTCCGTCTGGATGAAAGTGCTTGAGATAGATCTGCGCACGATCCGGAAACTGCCTGGATTCCGCACGGATAAGTTGCCGATTTGTTGGGAATTTCACACAGATTGCGATAACGCATGCAAGCATAATCGAAAGATTCAGCCATGGCTTATCGCGTTCCACATAGTATGGAGGTATCCAGTCCCGTATGTCCCGGGCAAAAAAAGGAAGAACCAGAATGGCCGTTAAGAACAGAAAACGAGAATAAGTAAATCCGGAATATATTGCCACAACCAGGAAAAGGATTTCATGTACCATCCATCTTCTCCGTCGCACCAGTTGCAAGACAATGGCAAACAGCAGGGTCGCTAACACAATCTTGCCGCGCGGAGAGTGAAAGTCCAGACTTCTCCACTCGATGACATTTGCGATGTTCAACTTTTGGTGAAATGCTAGATTGAATGGATAGACCACCAGACGCCAGCCATACGGGTTAACAAAAACTGCGAGCACCGACAAAACGGTCGTTGCGCCCATCCGAAGACCCTGCTGCAGGCTCCAGCGCTTTGCCTCGACCAAGCCCCACCTTCCATCCAGACAGCCAGACAGCGCGAACAGCACCAGAAGAACCAAGCCAATAAGCCAGGAACCATGGGTGTTCACCCACAGAAGGAAGAGCGGCGGCAGCATCCACAGGAAATCGCGCGCATTTCGAAAACTATAAAGAATCCCCAATTCCACAATCAGATAAAGCCATCCGAAGAGCAAGGTTCGCGGGCCGAAAGATACGCTGGCAAGCACGATTGCCAGAACTGAAACAAAAAAAGCAGCTTTTACGTTCTGCGATTGCATTTTCGCCAGTCCGAATATTCCCAGCAGGATGGCCGTTATCGCTGCGAATGTAGTTGCGAAAATGCCGCGTTCGCCGAACCATTTCCATGCTAAATAAAAAGGGATTTCCGCCAGCCATTCGTGGTCCATCCACGGTTTGCGTTGCGTGGTAAAGGAATAGAACTCCTGCCGAAGAAAGGAATCATGCTGCAATTGATACTGAGCATTGCGCAAATGCCAGCCCAGATCGGGATCTCCATTCGTCTTGGGAAGCGCGAGGAAGACAGCACCTGCAAGTAGAACCGTTAGAAGCATCGGAAATCCGCAAAGAAATTTCAGCCGAGTCCCGATCTGCCAAACTGACACACGTTTGAGTGTCTGTTTTTTCTCTACGAGCACAGAGGTAACCATCAGGCACGAACTCCTCGTTCCATAAACAGCATTGTTGCGAGCTATTCAGGTGAATTATCGACTGGTCTTCCAGAAACGTTATCAATTCAATGTTTAGCCACGAATGCCGATAATTCATCCAGCGAGCCAAGAACTTAGATCCGCTCCAATGAACGCCAACGGGAAATGAATAGGAATAAAACGCGACATGGGACCGCAGGAATTTCCAACTAGAGGAAACATCGGGGAAGAATCCGGTCAAAGTCTACTGGAAACGGCCCTATTCCTGCCATTATTGGTGCTGCTTGCCTTTTTCGCGGTCGATTTTGGATATTTTTTTATAGTGGCGGCGAACCTCAGCTCTTCTTCGCGCAATGCAGTTGAGTATTCGATTCAAGGATTCGCGTCTCCGGGACAAAGCAGCCTGCCCGCTGCCGGACCAATGTCCAGCGTAACTTCTGTTTCCGCCCTGGCGCTGGGCGATTTATCCGGTTTGGCCAGCGCTTCCACCACCACGACGGTGCAAGTGTGCTCAAAATCGGTTGGCATCAGCAATAACCTGACCCAGTGCGCCAGCTACGGGCCTGCCGGCACCACCTATGCTCCAACCGCAGATCCGGAGGCGCCCACGTTTCTGCTGAACCGGGTGGATTTGACATACACCGTTCATCCGCCTATTCCCCTCAGTTTTTTTTCGTATTCCCTGCTGCCATCGCTCACCTTTCACCGGGAAGTCTCCATGCGGGTGCTGGATTAAGTGAGAAACTTCAAACAGCGACGCCGTTTGCTGCAATCGAGCCGGATCTTACAATCGACCTTTTGTCGAATACGCTTTCTTCGCAAGCAGGAAGGTTCGCTGATTATAGAAACGGCGCTGAGCCTGCTGGTTGTCATGCCGATGGTTTTCTGGCTTTTTGAAATGTGCATGATGACGTATACGTCCAGCGTTCTGGGAGATGCCGTGCGCCAGGGCGTGCGCTATGCCATCGTCCACGGAACCGATAGCAGCAACTGCAGTGGCCCCAGTCAGGGTTGTGGCGATTCTTCTGGCACAAACGTAGCTTCCGTCGTTCGGAGCGCCGCCGCCTATTCCTTTCACAATCTTTCCAATATGGCCGTGCAGGTCAGCTATCCCGACAGCAGCTCCAGTCCGCCATCGCGCGTGAATATCGCAATTCAGTACACATATGTTCCCTATATAAAGTTGCCGGGAATTGCCGATACGGTAAGCATGAGCGCGCAGGGAAGAATTATTTTCTGAAGCATGGCGCCGAATACTGAAACGCTGGAGCGACTACCTAAGGGAACCATGCAGGATAAAACCAATCCGAAGCTGCCCGGCTCCATTTCCACAGTTGACCGGGATGGCGGTGAATCCGGTCAGGTTCTGATTTCCCTTCTCTTGATGGTGGCCTTGTTTCTACTGGCAATTGTGGGCTTTGCCGTCGATTTGACGAGTCTTTGGTTTCACCGCCAAGCTGCCCAATCGGCCGCCGATTCTGCGTGCCAGGCCGGAGCTATGGATATGGCCGCGCTGGTCGCGGGCGAAACACTGCCCAATATGGGCTTCACCCCCGGAACAGCGGGAAACTGCAGCGCAAACTCCGGGGCCGGTACTATCTGTTTTTATGCCAAAGCAAACGGTTATACTGGCGCGGGTCTTTCGTCTGGGGCATCCGATTCCGTGGCGTGGAGCTTCCCAACTACAGTCTCAGGAACCACCACGCCTCCCAGTTCCATCGCCTCATACCCGTTTCTTAGAGTAGACATCACAGAAAACGTACCCACGCATTTCCTATACAGCCTCCAGGGAACGCGGTATCAGAAGCTAACAGCATCCTCGACCTGCGGATTGGTTCAGGAATATGAGGCCGCTCCTATGGTTGTCCTGAACCCCACAGCCTCCGGCGCTTTCACTTATGGTGGAGGAGCCACTGTCGCGATCGTGGGCGGCCCGCAACGCAGTTTGCAGGTCAACTCCAACAGCTCCACTGCAATCGCTTACAGTCCTTCCGGCCTGATCAACACCAGCGCTGGAGGACCCAAAGGCACCGGCTCGGACGTCGCAGTTGTGGGCGGCCCTCAGGTCGCCCCCACCGGCGGATTCAGCGGCGGAACAACAGGGCGCTGGGACGGATCGACGCTTCCCCTCCCCGACCCGTTCGCGAGCGTCGGACCGCCCCTGACTGTAAAATCCATTACTCCCACCAGCACTACTAACGGCACCTCGGTGCAACATCACCAGGATGGATGTCCCGATCCCAGCAATCCCTGTATCGAGTTCTCGCCTGGCTACTATCCAAATGGCATCACGACCAATGGATACCAGACGTACACCTTCCTACCGGGCATCTATTACATGGGCAATTCCCTGACCGCGGGCGGTAGCGCAACCTTGCGGATGGCCACGCCGTGCACTCCGACCTGCAGTACGCTTTCGAGCGCACTAGGGCAGCCGACCGACGGCATCATGTTCTATTTCTATGCGGGATCGGTGAAAATCTCCGGATGTTCCGGCTGTGCCAACTCCGATGACCCGGTACCCTCAACCGCGTTCACCTGCGATGGCAGCGCGCCGAACGCATCGATCGGCATGCCGGCCACCATTAACAGCAATGTGCTGATTGCCCAGTGCAGCGCGAACGGCACGTATTGGGACAGCGGCGGCGATACCACTGACTCACGCGGAAACCCCGGCAGCCGCGGACTCCTCGTATACCAGGACCATAATGACACCACCCAGCCCGCATTCAGCGGTTCAGGCAGCTTGTCCTTTGCCGGCGCTCTCTACTTCTCCTCGGGAAAATCGCACAACTATTCCGACCAATTGAACCTGAGCGGGGGATCCAGCAGCGGAACCTTCATCTGGGCCAGATCGTCGCGGACAAGATAAACCTCAGCGGAAGCGGGAGAATCAACCTAGCGTTGAATCCCGCTCCTTCTGTCGAGCTGTTGAAGGTGAGTATGCTGCAATAGCTTTCGCTGTGCTTGGCTACGAAATCTTTTGATTCGGGAGGTCAGCTGGATCAGTTCAGTTCTACTTATGGTCCTTGCGAGGTTACTTCCGTACTGCAGTCGAAGGGAAGCTTTCATAATTGTTTGTCGATAATGAAAGTACCATCACACCACAAACCCAACCCGATTGTTTCCATTTTTCCTACACGCCGGGATGGCGGCCGATCGGCAAACCTATTAGGAGAATCAATGATCGACCTCAAGCAACTTTTCGTCCGCCTGGTGAAAGAAGATTCCGGTCAGGATCTGATCGAATACGCGCTGGTTACAGCCTTGATTGCGCTGGGTGCCGTGACCGGCATGAAAACCCTCGCCAACAATATTGGAGCTGCTTTCAACAGCGTTGGAAGCAACTTAACCAGCTCGATGTCTTAATCACGCTGCGACAATTCCCACAGTTCGAATCCAACCCAGTAAGGGTTGTGGCAAGACGATAAGCTCTGCCACCGTCTTCCCGCAACCCTTACGGCTTTCAGGCTCACCCTACCTAGCTCAACTCCGAAGCACCACAAAAGCAGACAAAGTATTTGGCCAGAATATTACAGATATTCGCCTATTCTCCGATAAAGAGAATGTATGGCGAACAACTCCTCAGTACGACTGCTAATTGCTGAAGCACCTGATATTCAGGCGAGTTCTTTGTGTCTGGTTCACTATTTCCCTTCTCCATGGTCGATCTTGATATGACACCCATATCCCAGGAATTCGTGTATCTCTTGTGTGCCTCATTGTGCGCTTCGATCGGCGCAATGTTCGATGTGCGGACAAGACGCATTCCGAATTTGCTGACAGCCTCGTTCCTCGCCTGTGGTCTGCTGCTCCACTCTGGCAACAGGAGGATGGAGAGCGATGGGGATGGCTGCCGTGGCCGGCTTCGCAGGCGGCGCAGTATTTTTCCTCTTTTTTGTCGTTGGCGGCATGGGTGCAGGAGACATCAAGTTGATGGCCGCCATCGCCTGCGTTGCCGGTTTCGGCCACCTGCTGGAAATCTTTATGTCCACCGCATTGATCGGGGGCGTGTTCGCCGCTCGCGCTGGCGATCTTCCATGGCCGCCTGAAGAGCACGCTTGTCAACGTGGGCGCACTCATTGGGCATCATGCCACTGCCGGACTGCAGCCGCATCCCGAGCTGCACCTACAAAACTCCCAGACCCTGCACCGTACCCTACGCTCTCGCGATTGCCGCCGGATGCTGGATTACCGTTCTGGGTCAGATCCTGGGAGGTAATCCGATGGCAAAAGGAAGATTGACCTCGGCTTTTCTCCTCGCTTTAGCGATCTCCGGAGGATGCACGTTTCTGCTCAGCAGAAAGATGCGCGTCCATGCCCAGAGCACCGTCGTCGCGAAGCAGGGATATGTCGCGGCAGCAACCCCGCTCGAAGCGGGAGAAGTTCTCAAATCGGAGGACCTCAAAGTCATCGACTGGCCAGCATCGATTCCGCTGAATGGCGGTTTTCTAAGCCAAAGGACCTGATCGGACGCGCAGTCATGTATCCGCTGCCCGCAAACGCGCCCATCCTGGAGCGCGACCTGGCGATTCCCGGGATGGGGCTGACCGTCAAGATTCCAGATGGCATGCGGGCGCTAGCGCTGCGCTCCGATGAGGTGGTAGGCGTGGCAGGCTTTCTGTTTCCCGGCTCCCACGTGGATGTGCTGGTCACGTATCGCTCGGACAAGTCGCCTGAATCCGGCAACGGCAACCGTACTCCAAGATGCCGAGGTGCTCGCGGCGGGTCATCAGGTGGAACCGGACCCGGGCGGCAAGCCGGCGGAAGTCAACGTTGTCACACTGCTGGTAACGCCGGACGATGCGGAACGAGCGGTTCTGGCCAGCACGCAAGGCAGCATCCATTTTGTTCTGCGAAATGGTACGGACCACGGCCAGACCAAGGATGCGCCAGTGGAACTCTCTCAGCTTATTCCGGATGCCGACAGCAAGCCTGCGCCCAGCCGAAAACTCGCGCGGACCATCCCGTATGTGGTCGAAACCGTGCTGGGGACTAAACAGACCACGACCAGCTTCAACGAAGGCGTCCTGGAGCAGTCAGCCATTCCGATCACGCGCAGCCGCCAAGCGACGGCGCGAATCCAGCCTTTATCGAGTGTTGGGGAACCAGCTTCGTTTCATCAAGTGAATACGCATTGAATATACGAACAACAATTCGGCGCAGCATCTCGACTCTGGTTGCCCTGGGGATGATCGGCGCGGCCGGCAATCAACCGGCAATCGCGCAGGTAGCTCACGCTGGCGTAATCGCTGCGCCGGCTTCCTCTGCGGTATTTCGAGTGGATCTTCCCGCGGGAGCTGGGGTTCAGGCAACTGCGAAGGCAGCGAACCTCCATCTGGTCATCGGGCGCTCCATTTCCCTGAAAACGGCCAACCGTCTGCGCCGGGTCTATATCAGCAACCCGGCCGTGCTGCAATCCTTTACAGCCAGCCCCAATGAAGTTGTGGTTACAGCGATGGCTGCGGGCGTCAGCAGCCTCGCCCTCTGGGATAATGCAGGACATTCCACGGTGTACACGGTATCCGCGGATGTGGATGTGGAAGCGCTCCGCCACTCTCTGGAGCAAGCCCTGCCAGGAGAAAATGTTTACGCCCAGGCAGAGGAAGGGCGCGTCTATTTGACCGGCACGGTAGCCGGCGAGGATGCCTATAAACAAGCCGCCCAGCTTGCCTCGTCCTACTCCAAAGATGTGGTGAATTCATTATTCACGACCTACGTTCACCCCAAGCAAGTCCAGCTCAAGGTGCGAATGGTGGAAGTGGACCGGACCAAGCTGGCGCAGTTCGGATTTAATTTCTTCAGCGCCGGATCAAAAATGTCGACCGTATCCACCCAGCAATTCAGCAGCGTCGGGCTGACATCGGGCACCGGCGGAACGGCGCAGATCGGGCTCAGCAATCCGCTGAATCTTTTTTTGTATGACTCTAAGCTCAACGTCGGAGTAACCATCGCAGATCTGGAAGCGCACAACGTTCTCCAGATTCTCGCCGAGCCTACAATCACCTCGATCAGCGGACATGAGGCCCAGTTCCTTTCGGGCGGCGAATTCCCTTATCCGGTAATCCAGGGCGGCGGCAACAGCTTCGCTTCCGTGACGATCATGTTTCAGCCCTATGGCGTCAAGCTGAAGTTCACCCCTACGGTGAATGCCGATGGCACGATTTTGCTGAAGGTAGCTCCGGAGGTCAGCGCGCTCGATTACAGCAACGCGGTGACGATCTCCGGCTATACCATCCCAGCAATTTCCACCCGGCGGGCGGAGACGGAAGTGGAACTGCGCGATGGCGAAAGCTTCAGCATCTCCGGGCTGCTCGATCACCGCACCACGGTACTTCTCAGCAAAGTCCCGGGAATCGGGAGTGTCCCGATTCTCGGCGAACTTTTCAAATCGAAAAACAACACCTATTCGGTCGACGAGCTGATGGTAATCGTGACCGCCACGGTAATCGATCCGCTGCACCAGAATCTGCATCCAGTGGCACCGAAAATGGCGATTCCCAACCTGAGCGTCGGGAAATTCGATGGCAAGGATAGTGCAAATCCGACCCGCACCCCGGATACTGCCGAGCGGCAATGAACGCAAAAGGAGAGCGCCACCCGTGACCGCGAAAAACAACAGTCTGACCCCATCCCGATATATTGTGTTCACTGTCTGCGCCGATCAGGACACGGTGGCCAGAGTTATCGATGGTTGCGCCTATATCTCCGACACGGAATTTGCGGGAGAATTCCACGACTACATTTCCCGCAACAAACGGCCGCAATTCTCTCAACGGGTGAAGGACTCGGCCACCTGCATCGCCATCATCGATTTCGACCGCGATCCCGATCAGGCTGCCGCCACAGCGCAGATACTGCACCAGATGTTCGCCGGCAGGATTGCCACTGTTGCCGTTTCGGAGCGCAGTGAGACGGACCTTCTTCTAAACGCGATGCGGGCTGGATGTGGAGAATTCCTGTCCAGGCCTTTCGACCTGGCGAAATTCACCGAAATGATGGAGCGCCTGCAGCTCCGCTTCATCGCGGTTGCCGCCGCGGAAGTCCCGAAGAACGCCGGAAATGTAATTTCCCTGTTCGGCGCAAAGGGCGGCGTGGGCACCACCACGCTGGCCGTTTATCTGGCAACATTCCTGGTCCTTGAGCATCGCAAAAAGGTCCTTCTGATCGACCATCATCACCAGCTCGGCCATGTATGTCTGTATCTCGGACTGAAGGAAAATCCTTACTACTTCGATGAGCTGCTCCGCAATGTCGATCGTCTGGATGTGGAACTGCTCGCCGGCTTTTTGACTCACCATCCGAACGGACTCGATCTGCTTCCCTCGCCGTATACCTGCGCCGCGCGGTACGGCAGCAGTTCCCGGGACATGGAACAGGTGCTCGAATTTCTGCGCGGCGAATACGACTACGTCATCCTCGATTCCTCGCTCGAGTATCAGGATGTGAACTCCGCGATCGTCGACAGCTCGAATCAGGTGTATCTGGTGGCGACGCCGGATGTGGCTGCATTGCGTGACCTGTCGCGCCACGTTGAAAACTTCGGCCTTGATGTCACGGCGGCCTATAAGGTGCGCATCGTTCTAAACCGCTCCTCCTCGCACGATGCTGTCAGCAAAGAGCAGGTGGAAAGCGCGGTCCGCTTCCCTGTTTCCGTCAGCATTCCCAATAACTATGCCGAGCTGATCCGCGCCATCAATGCGGGAGAGCCGATCCCGCCGCAGCGGCGATCGGAATTCACCGCGCAGATCAGTAAATGGGCCAGGAGGCTGGTGCATGCCAACCCGGAAGCGGAAGCCCCCAAACGAAGGAGTTTCGCATTTTGGAAATGACATTGAAGCTTTCCAATCCACTTGAAGGTGCAACCATGGCGGATGCCGTAGTTCCGATGACCACGCCGGACCGAAGCGCTCTTCCAACGCCCTTGCCGCAGTCCGTCTCGCTCAAAGCGCAGCAGGAGATCAAATCCGCTGTTCATCAGAAACTGATCAAACGGATGGACCTGGAAAAACTTGCGTTCATCCAGGAAAATCGCGCTGCCAGGCAGCAGTTTCTTACCCAGATCCAGCATCTGGTCGGCGAGCAAAGCGTTCCCCTCAGCGCGGCGGAGCGGGAACGCGTGGCCCGGGAAGTGATGGACGAAGTGTTCGGGCTGGGACCGCTGGAGCCTCTTCTCCAGGATCCGACTGTCAGCGACATCCTGGTGAATACCTATAACACCGTCTACGTCGAGCGGCGCGGCATGCTGGAGAAGACGAAAATTGTTTTCAAGGACGACGCGCATTTGATGCACATCATCGACAAGATCGTTTCCGCGGTAGGACGGCGCATCGATGAATCTTCTCCCATGGTGGATGCGCGCCTGAAGGATGGCTCCCGCGTAAACATCATCATTCCCCCGCTGGCCGTCGATGGCCCCATCCTGTCGATTCGTCGTTTCGGCAGCACTCCTCTGGTAGCCGATGACCTGCTGCGGAATCGCGCGCTGACCCCCCCGATGATGGACGCCCTGAAAGGCGCGGTGCGGGCCCGCATGAACATTGTCGTTTCCGGAGGCACCGGCGCCGGCAAAACCACCCTGTTGAATGTGCTTTCCAGCTTTATCTCCGAGCGTGAACGCGTCGTCACCATTGAAGATTCCGCCGAACTGCAGCTCAAGCAGGAGCATGTGGTGCGCCTGGAGTGCAGGCCGCCCAATGTAGAAGGCCGCGGCGCGGTACGGCAGCGCGAACTGGTCATCAACGCCCTCCGAATGCGGCCCGACCGCATTGTCCTCGGTGAGGTACGCGGAGAAGAGGCGCTCGACATGCTGCAGGCCATGAACACAGGCCACGATGGATCCATCACCACCATCCACGCCAACAATCCGCGCGAGGCAATCTCCCGAATCGAGACCATGGCCATGATGGGAAATATTGCGCTGCCGGAGAAGGCCATCCGGCAGCAGATCGCCGCTGCCGTCCATCTGATCGTGCAGGTATCTCGCATGAGCGATGGAAGCCGGCGCATCACCCATGTTAGCGAGATCACCGGAACCAGCGGAGAAGTGGTCAGCATGCAGGATATCTTTCTTATTTGAGAAACAGGGACTCGCCAGCAATGGAAAGGTGAAAGGAAGATTCTTCGCCACCGGAATCGTTCCAAAATTTGCCGAAAAGCTGAAAGCCTGCGGCATTACCTTGCCGCTGAATCTGCTCGAACATTCGATGGAGGCCTGATGCTTCTTGTCCTCGCATTTCTCGGAACGCTGCTGGCCAGCTTCGCGATGGTCGCGTTCTTTACGCGCCAGACGCAGTGGGAAAGAGCTGTCCAGAAGCGCGTCGGCGATATTCAACAGGCAAGTCACGAGGATAAAACCCGTCAGCAGGATGCAGAGCGGATTTTGAAAGTGGATGTTCCCGGCAGGTTCCACTGGCTGGACGAGTTCCTTCATCGCTATCGGTTCTCGAGAACTCTGGAGACACTTTCGATGCAGGCCGGCAGCAACTGGACGGCAGGATCTTTCGCCGTCTATAGCGCGAGCGCGAGCGGCTTGGCGTTTATCGCCGGTCATTTCATTTTTCCATTGCTGGTCGTACAGGCAGTCCTTGGCGTGGTCGGGCTGTGCGCTCCCTACCTGTTTCTAAAACGCAGGCGCGCCACCCGGCTGCACTCCTTCAATAATGCTCTCCCGGACGCCATCGATCTGATGGCACGGGCGCTTGCGCGCCGGGCATTCGGTCAGTTCCGCTATCGAAGTGCTTTCCGAGCAGGCCGGGGAGGCGGTCCGGCGCGGAGTTCGATGCCGTTTTCCGCCAGCAGAACTTCGGGCTTCCCTTGCGGGATGCCCTGCTGCAGATGGCCGGCCGCATCCCCTCGAACGATCTGCGTTTTGTGGTGACGGCGATCCTGGTTCAGAAGGAAACGGGAGGCAACCTGACCGAAATCCTCGACCGCACCACCGAAGTAATTCGGGAGCGGGTCCGGATTGAAGGCGAGGTCCGAGTTCGCACCGCGCAGGGGCGGCTGACAGGCTGGATCCTCAGCCTGCTTCCAGTCATCCTGCTGTTTCTGATGACTCTGGTCAACCCCGATTATTCGCATGTTCTTTTGCACGACCCAATTGGGCAGCACCTTTTGTATCTCGGTGTTGGACTTATTACCGTAGGGCACCTTCATCATTCGCAAGATTGTCGATATACAGGTGTAACCGTGACTCTCTTCTTTTATCTCGCATTTGGCAGCACGCTGTTCTGCGGAGCAGCGCTGTTGTTTTCCGCCACCTCCAGAGAGCGCTCGCGGACCAGCAAACGTATCCGTCAAGTGACCGCCGGCGCGTTGTATGTAGATCCCCGCACAGCCAGGAAAAAACGCGCCGCGGAGATCTTCGAGCGCACCATCCGTGGCCTTCGCACCAGGATCGGCCTGGCCGAGGACGAGCGCCTCCGGCAACGATTCCTTAGTACGGGGCCCAAGGGGAGCGGCAAAATCGAACTTTATTTCGCCGTGCGAATGCTGGGACCCGTACTCGCCATTGTTGTAGGAAGCTTTATCCCTTCGAATACGTTCTTCTGGATAACAGTCCTGGCGGGCGCGGCGTACCTGATACCGGATTTCTGCCTGGAGCGCGCGATCAAGGCGCGGCGGGAGCGAATCCGGCGAAGCATTCCGGATGCAGTGGACCTTCTCGTAATCTGCGTGGATGCCGGCCTGGGACTGGACCAGGCCATGTTGCGAGTGGGTCAGGAGTTGAGCATCAGCCACCCGGAGATCAATCAGGAATTTATGCAGATCAACCGCGAGCAACGGGCCGGAAAGCCCAGGATGGAAGCCTGGCAGAGCATGGCGGACCGGACCAAGGTTCCCGATATCGCCGCTTTCACCAGCATGCTGGTGCAAACGGAAAAATTCGGGACGCCGATCGCCCGGGCATTGAGTACCTTCGCCGACGGCATCCGCCAGAAACGGCGGCTGCGCGCGGAAGAGATGGCGGCAAAGACGACCGTCAAAATGATTTTCCCACTGGTTCTTTTTATTTTTCCCAGCATGTTCATCGTGCTACTGGCGCCGGCCGTCCTCAGCATCGCACGCGGACTGAGCGGATTAAGCCATTAAGCTAGCGGAAAACTTTTCGCGGCAACATACAAATCGCCTAATGTTTTCGCGGAAACTTCCGATATTGACAGAAAGGAGAATGCAGATGGACACATCCTTATTGGTACGTATCGTCGCCGGGGTCCTTTTTGTTGCCGTTCTGGGCCTCTTGATTCTGCGCCGCAACAAGAAATCCGCCTAACTCTTCCGTCGCTTCGCTAGGATTCTGTGCAGCCGCTCTTCTCGCAAGCACGGCTGCACAGAATCAAATCCGCTGGATGATAACAGAGAACTATCCAGCATTGAAAAGACAGTAGCAAGGCCATCGATACTTAGTGGAACGACAGTAAAGATAGACCCCCGCTATGCTCGTCCGCGTGATAGCTGGCGTTCTGTTCCTTATCGTTCTCGGCGCACCTGTTCCCCGCACTGGAACACGGCTCCCTGACGTCAAAATCCGAGAGGAATTTCACTGTATGAAACTGGTAACTGTCGTAAACCAGACCAGGGCCACCGTTGTCGGAAGGAAAATCGCGGTCGCCGATACATTTGTCACGCGCCTCGTCGGCCTTTTGAGACACACCCGGCTCGATGACGGCTGCGGGATGCTGATTCAACCATCGTCCGGCGTGGATACTTTCGGGATGCGATTCCCGATCGATGTCATAGCGCTCGATCGCGAGCTTCGCGTCCGCGCTCTATGGCACAACCTAAAGCCCTGGAGGACCAGTGACGTGAGCTGGAAGACCCGCGCGATTATCGAATTGCCCGCTGGACATATCCGGGGTTGTGCGCTGTTTGTCGGCGATCAGCTAGAGATCGTGAAAGAGCAGCGTTGTCGATAGGAGCTCGGCTTCCGGAGCCCCTCACAGCGACGGAACAGGAAACCGGCCCGGCAGCAAAAAGCTAAAAACCGAATCGATGACCTTCCCTGAACTTTCGATCGCGCTCTCAATATCTGTGTGACATTCCACGTCGGGCGATAAAGGCTCTTCATAAGGCTGGTCGATCCCTGTAAAACGCTTTAGCTCGCCGGACCGAGCCCGCCGGTACAGACCTTTGGGATCGCGCGCCTCGCAAACCTCTAAGGGCGCGTTTACGTATATCTCCAGGAAGTTACCGATCGCCGTTCGCGCTTCTTCCCGGCTGCTACGATAGGGAGAGATTGCCGCAACTAGAACTACGACGCCATTGCGCGTGAGCAGCTGTGCGACGTAGGCGATTCTTTTTATATTTTCTTTCCGGTCCTCCTCTGAAAATCCAAGATCGCTGCTCAGATTATTCCGAATAGCGTCACCGTCGAGCACTTCTACCGGCATTCCCGCGGCCAGCAATTCCGTCTGCACATTCCTGCAGATCGTCGTTTTGCCCGCTCCGCTTAGGCCCGTAAACCAGACGGTTAGGCCTTTCGCCCCAGGCTTGCGGGCCAAAGAAGAGATGTCAGACTGAATTTCCGGGGTGTCCACTCAATGCATCTCGCTGCTATTTCACTGCTACTGTACCACTGTGATGGATAACACCTTCTAACTCGATTGCGCGAATCGACGCCTATTTGACAATGCCGCATCGAACGGGTGAAATATCCTCCAGTCAGCAACATGCATCAAATGGCGACGTACCACCTCGGGGTTCAGGTCTAGAGATTGAATTCTTCGCCTTCTCGCGTGTCGATCGGATGACCAAAACTTCTGGAGCAATGGCGGTTTGTAGCGAGTCACCTTTCCATCCAGCGCAAGCACTCTCCGATGTTTGAACCACTGGTAGATTCCAATGAAAAAAGGCCGTGGCAGCAGCAGTCCAGAGCACAACAATTATGTGCTCATCGTCTTCGACAGCTGCCGCTATGACTCCTTTGTACGCGCCCGGCCCCGCACGATGCGAAAGCTCGGCAAAGTCGAGCGCAGGTGGTCGTACGCGTCCTGGACCGCGCCCTCGCATTTCAATCTGTTGATGGGCTTGATGCCCCACACCAGCCCCAGGAATATCTATGCGTCGGAGTATTACAAAAAGGAGTTCCTCCGCTTTAATGAGCGCCTCGGATGCAGCAACATCGAATTCGCTTCGCTGGTCCCCCAGCTTTATCTGCCGCCATTTCTGAAAAATACTCTTGGCTATGCGACCCATGCTCGCGTTTCTCTGCCAGTCCTGAATCCAAAGACGCCGATCAATCTTGGTTTCGACAGCTTCCGGCTGATGGACAAGCACAATGACATGCGAGCTATGGTGCGCGAAATGCACTTCTCTGAGGAACGCTCATCGTTCTGGATGTTGAACGTCGGCGAAACGCACTACCCTTACGCGTTGCCTGGCGAGTCGCCGGATGAATGGCCGCGCATCCATGGCGTGCACGGCGTGTTCAAGCACCTGGACGATCGCGTTGTCGGCGGAAAGCTCCAGAAGGAGCGTTTCTTTAATCAGAAAAAGATGGATGAATTGCGCCAGCGTCAGATTGCCGCCGTGAAATACCTGGACGTTGTGGTCGAGGAGCTATTCGACCTGGTTCCGAAAAACACCTACATCACCATCACCGCCGATCACGGTGAATTATTCGGCGAAGACGGCTACTTTGGCCACGGACCGATTCAGCATCCGAAGGTGCTGGAAGTTCCATTTGTAGAAGGAAAACTGCGGTGAATCGTTCTCCGCGCCCGATTCCGAAGTATTCCGCGCGAGACGTTGCTCTTGACTCTTGCAGTCATTGCACTGTGCGGGTTTTTCTCCCGGCACGGTCACCATTCGGTCCAGCTGGCCTACATCGGCCCCGGTTCCGGCTTCGCATTCATCAGCTCGTTCCTAACCCTGATCGTAGGTTTTTTTGCCAGCGTGCTCTCTTTCTTAAGCTGGCCATTCCGCATGGCATGGCGGACGCTGCGCCGCCACAAAGGATTCCGCGATGCGCGCGTGAAGAAGGTGATTTTCCTGGGGCTCGACGGTCTCGATCCGCGCCTGACCGAGCGCTTTATTGCCGAAGGAAAAATGCCGAATCTGAAGAAGCTCGCCGAATCGGGCAGCTATCACCGGCTCCGGACGACTTATCCGGCGCTTTCCCCGGTCGCGTGGTCAACGTTCGCCACCGGCGTCAACCCGGCCAAACATAACATTTTCGATTTTCTCGATCGCAGCCTGAAATCTTATCTTCCCCAACTATCCTCCGCGCGCGTCGATAAGCCGCGCCGCCTTCTCCACATCGGCCGTCTGCGTATTCCCAGATCGAGCGCCGGCGTTAAGCTTTTAAGAAAGAGCAAACCGTTCTGGAAGACTCTTGGGGAGCACGGAATCGGATGCACGGTGCTGCGAATCCCCATCACTTTTCCTCCGGAAAAATTCGACGGCAAAATGCTATCTGCAATGTGTACCCCGGATCTGAAAGGAACACAGGGCAGCTTCTCCCAGTTCACAACGCGAATAGAAAAGACCACCTACGAGAACGGCAGCCGCTATCCTTTGCAAAAAATAAAAAACGGGTTTGAAGGAGTCATCGAAGGCCCGCAGGATAGCTTTCTTGAAGGTGAACCTGTCCTGCGGATTCCCTTCCGGCTTGTCCGAAAAGAAAACACGCTCGCGCTGGTTCTGCAGGAGCACACCTGCAAGCTCCAGCCCGGCGAATACACCGAATGGCTTAGGCTCTCATTTCGAACTGTGATCGGCGCCAAGGCGACCGGAATCGTGCGCTTCATGCTGACGGAGTATGACAGCGAATGCAGCCTGTACATGTCGCCGATTCACATTGATCCCGAGCGGCCGGCGCTCCCGATCAGCCATCCTTCCTATTACGCAAAGTATCTGGCGAATCTGCTCGGGCCTTATGCCACCTGCGGAATGGCGGAAGATACCTGGGCGCTCAATGAAGGCGTGATCGACGAGACCGCTTTTCTCGACCAGGCATACAGCATTTTCGAAGAGCGCCGGGGGATGTTTCTGAGTGCGCTGAGGAGTACGCGCCGCGGCGTTGTCGCCTGCGTCTTCGACACCAGCGACCGCGTGCAGCACATGTTTTACCGCAATATGGGCACCTCCGGCACGCATACGAAAGTCATCGAAGAGATGTACCAGCGAATGGACTCACTCGTTGGAGAAACGCTGCCGTTCATCGATAAAGATACGGCGCTTTACGTGCTCTCCGATCACGGTTTTACCTCCTTTCGCCGCGGAGTGAATCTCAATTCCTGGCTGCATCAGAATGGCTACCTCAAGCTAAAGGCAGACGCACCCATCGGCGGATCGTTTTTCGAAGGTGTCGACTGGACCGCTACCCGCGCTTATGCTCTGGGCCTCAGCGGCATGTATTTGAATGTTCGTGGCCGCGAAGCGCAGGGCACCGTCGAACCGGGGCCGGAGGCGGAACAGCTTCGGCGAGAAATCATCTCCAGGCTTGGCGAGCTTCGAGAAGCAAACGGCGAAATACCAATCCGCACCGTATACGCAACCTCGGACCTTTATCGTGGACCCTACCTCAATGCCGCGCCAGATATCATCGTCGGCTATAACGAAGGGTATCGAGTGGCCTGGGAGAGCGCGGTCGGAAAGATTACCGAGCATGTTCTGGAGGACAACCAGAAAGCGTGGAGTGGTGACCATTGTGTCGATCCCGTACTTGTTCCAGGCGTTCTGTTTTCAAATCGGGCAGTCCACGCAGCCGACCCTGGGATTGAAGATCTCGCTCCGACAGCTCTCCAACTGTTCGGCATCGAAGTCCCTTCCTGGGTCGAAGGAAAATCGTTGCTGGCATGAAGGGATACATCGCCAAAAGCGCCATTTTCATCCTTACCATTTGTCAGCTGCTGACCGGCTGCTCCGGGCATAAGCCAGTCGACGGCAAACGGGTCATCGTGCTCGGGGTAGACGCGATGGATCCGGTATTCCTCGAACGCCATTGGAGTGACCTGCCGAATTTGAATCGCCTTCGCCAGCTCGGCAGCTTCGAGCGTCTCGCAACGACAATCCCTCCGCAAAGCCCCACTGCATGGTCGACGGTCAGCACTGGACTCGATCCCGGCGGCACTGGCATTTTCGACTTTATTCTTCGCGATCCCAAGAAAATGACGCTGCTTTCTTCCATGGCCGACGTGGACCCGCCAAGCCATACCGTTGCTGTTGGACCGTATGTGCTTCCCCTTTCAAGAGGGCATGAGCGCCGCTTCCTGCACGGCGAAACATTCTGGCAATTACTGGATAAAGCCGGCATACCGTCGATTATTCTTCGAATGCCGAACAATTTTCCTCCGGTTCCTTCAAAGAGCCTGACCCTGGCCGGCATGGGTACGCCGGATATGCGCGGCACTTATGGTACCTTCACTTTCTTCACGGACGATCCCCAGGCGACCGCGCATGAAGTTGCCGGCGGCGTCATTGTGCCCATCTATGTCCAGAATGATCAGGCATCTCTCGTGCTCGGAGGTCCGCAGAACACGCTGCGGAAAGATCAGGCCCGCTCTGACGTGACCATCCTCATGCGCCGCGATCCGGATAATCCTGTAGCACTGTTTGAGGTGCAAGGCCAGAGCTTCATTCTCCGCCAGGGTGAATGGTCCAAGTGGATTCACGTACAGTTTCCCATCATTCCCGGTGTGAAAACTGCTGCCGGCATGTTCCGTGTCTACGCAAAAAAGCTGAACCCGGAATGCCAGATTTACATTTCTCCGGTGAACATTGACCCCAGCTCGCCGGAGCTGCCGATCTCGACGCCTTCATCCTTCAGCCGCGATCTCGCGCGCGCCATCGGTCCTTATTACACACAAGGCATCGCCGAGGACACCGCCGCCTATCGCGCACATGTCCTGACTCGCGCGGAATATGAACAGCAGGCCAGCTTCGTCAGCAACGACGAATTTCGCATGATGAACTACGAGTTGGGCCGTTTCCATCGCGGCATTCTCTTTCTCCACTTCAGCACCGTGGATACGAACTCACACATGCTGTGGGGAAAGTACGACGCAGATCTGCTCAAAACTTATCAGCAGCTCGATGCAGAAGTCGGGTATCTCATGCGCACCGCTCCCGACGCCACTTTGATCGTGCTGTCGGACCACGGCTTCAATGATTTCGATCGCGCCGTCAATCTGAACACGTGGCTGTATCAGAATGGCTTCCTCGCTCTCGACAGCCCCGCGAATCTAGGCGCGCCCGGCATGCTCGCCCATGTGGACTGGGCGCACACGAAGGCATACGCGTTGGGACTAAATTCCCTCTATCTGAATCTCGCCGGCCGAGAACGCCATGGCATTATTCCTCCGGCGATGCGCGACGAGGTTGCAGACCAGATCATAGAACGACTCGAAACGCTGCGCGATCCGAAAAACGGCAACCGGGTTGTGTTCCAGGTCGCCCGAACCGACCAGGTCTATCACGGGTCACAAGCGCACCTCGCTCCAGACATGGTTGTCGGCTGGGAACGAGGCTACCGATCTTCATGGGAAACGGCTCTTGGCGAGGTCCCGCCCACGCTGATTGCGGATAATGACGACGAATGGCGCGCGGACCACTGCATTGCAGCGGCACTCGTCCCGGGAGTTTTTCTGAGCAACCGGAAAAGTAAAATCAGCAATCCCTGGCTGGCCGATGTCACCGTGACCGTGCTGCATCAGTTCGGCATTTCACCGGGCAGAGGCATGGGTGGACGTTCTATATTCTGAGATACAGTCCATTTCTATAGGTAGGGGAAGAACCATGTCAGGAACATCCGTCAAGCTGAACAAAGATTTGTGGGCCAAGGTAAAGAGAGTGTCGGATGCAGCCGGCTATAGCTCTCCGCAGGAGTTTATCGAACACGTGCTCGACAGAGAAATTTCGAAGCTCGATGAAGCGCAATCCGACGAGGAGATTGTGCTGAAGCTCAAGGGCCTTGGATATCTCGAATAATGTCCGCTGCTGCTTACTCGATCAGCTTGACGGTGATTGCCTTTCTCGCTGGCCTTGCGATTCTCCCGGTCTTCGCACGATTTTCCGATAAGGCGAAGCTGTCGCTGGCTAAAAGAAAAATTCGCGCCGCTCTGTATGCACTCCGCTTGTTCGGAGACGAGCCTCGGCTCGTCTTTCGCGCGCAAGGGCAGCTCCTGCTATGGAACGCGCGCTATTTGGGATTAATGCTGCGTCCAGCCGCTATTGTTCTGCTCCCAATGCTGATTCTTCTGTTCCAGATGGATGTTGTCTATGGCCATCGGGCGCTCCATATTGGAGAATCCACCATCGTCACCGCGCGAATGGCCGATGCGGTCAATCTGAGCGCCACCACACCGGTACTCAAAAGCGACGGAATGGCCGTCGAGACTCCGGCAGTACGGCTTCCCGATGAACACCGCGTTTTGTGGCGAGTACGCGCCCTTCGTTCCGGACGTAACAGCCTGACTATTTCCGTGCCTGGAAGCGACGGTGCACTCGCCTCGGCCCAGAAAAATGTGCAGGCGGGCTCTGGATTGCATTATCTTGCCGAAAAGCGCGGCACTTCCCTGCTGAATTGGCTCCGCTATCCAGCTCAACCGAGCTTACCGGCAAATGGCCCGGTTCGCTCGATCAGTATTCAATATCCCGATGCGAACGCCGATATCTTTGGCATCGGCATGCCCTGGATCGTCTGGTTCGTCATCGTAAGCTGGACCACGATGTTTGCACTTCGCAAACATTTTGGCGTAATCATTTAAGCAGTCATTTCACTTCGCTGCTGCAGAAATCTTTGATGCGTAAATCCCCATTCGTCGATTATTCCGGAAACTCTTTCCAATCTGCCCTGAGGCGAGCGTCCATAGCAGGCTTCTGCACTCTTGCTCTGCTGGGTCTCGCTTCCTGCAAATCGACCCCGAAAAATAACGCGCTGTCCGAAGCCACTTTGAAACCGATCAACGTGGTGGTTATTACGCTGGATACAGTAAGAGCGGACCACCTGCACTGCTACGGCAACAAGAAGATTCAGACGCCCAACATTGACGCTCTTGCTCAACAAGGCGTTCTTTTTGAAAAAGCTGTAGCACAGACTCCGCTCACCCAACCTTCCCACGCCAGCATTTTCACGGGAACGAATCCGAATGTGAATGGTGTCCGCAACACCGGTGGATTCGCGCTGCAGCCCTCATCTGTGACTCTGGCCACGATTCTGCAAAAGCACGGCTGGAACACGGCGGCATTTGTCAGTTCCTCTGTTCTGGAGAAGCTCTTTGGCTTCAGTCAGGGCTTTTCCGTTTATGACGATCAGATGCCGGAGACGGGCAAAGACAATGGCCAGCCGGTCGCGGTGCGACGCGCAGCGCTCACCGTAGATCACGCTCTGGCGTGGCTGAATGCGCAATCCACGCGACCGTTTTTCGTGTGGGTACATTTCTACGATGCCCATCAGCCGTATCATCCGCCGGAGCAGTTTCGCAAGCAGTATCCAAATGATTTGTACGACGCCGAGATAGCTTATGACGACCAGCAGCTCGGCCGCTTCCTCGATGCTGTCAGGAAGAAATCTCCGGCCGGCAAAACCTTGATCGTGCTGCTCGCGGATCATGGCGAAAGCCTGGGAGATCACGGTGAATATGAGCATGGAGTTTTTCTCTATGACTCAACCGTGCGAATTCCATGGATTATGGTTGGCCCGGGCATTCCGGCCGGCGTTCGTATCCAGCAGCAGGCCAGAGAAATCGACGTGCTTCCTACAATTCTGGACTTGCTCGGAGGAAAAGCTTCCTCCGCCGCGCAAGGCACCAGCATGGTTCCCGCGCTATCGGGGAAACAAGTACCCAGCACCTACTCTTACGAGGAAACTCTTTACCCGAAGATCAACCTTGGATGGTCGGAGCTTCGCGGAATCCACACCGCCGATTGGATGTATGTTCGCGCCCCCAGGCCTGAGCTCTACGATCTGGATCAGGATCCCGGCGAGCTGAACAACGTGATTGCCGCTCATCCCAAAAAATATCGCGAACTGGAGCAGCAGCTGAAGATCGCAAGCCATCTCGGGAGTCGTGACTCAGAGGTGGTCGCCGCCAATCAGATGGACGAGCGGACGACAGAACAACTGAGATCTCTCGGATACGTGGGCGGGTCTTCCACGAACAATGTCGAACTGAACGGCAAAGGTGCCGATCCCAAAGATCGCGTCGAAATCCTAAAGTTGATCCATATGGCAACCGATCAGGATTCGGTTAAGTTGCCGTCTTCACGCCGAATCGCTCTGCTAAATCAGGCCCTGGCCCTGGACCCAACGAATCCCTCTTTATATGACGATCTGGGCAGTCAATATGAGGCGGCCGGCAAGTATGATCAAGCCATTCAAACTTATCTAACCGGCCTGCACGCATGGCATACAAGGTGGAATTACATTATCCCGGCTCGGCGAACTATACCTGCGGACGGGTCATCTACAGGAAGCAGTCAAATACTTCCAGCAGGCGACACAAGCCAATCCACTCGATATTCAGGGCGAGGCGAATCTGGCAACGGCGTATACACAGATGGGCCGTTTGGCAGATGCAGAACGCGCCTTCCGCTGGGTGCTCACCATTCAGGAATACGTACCTGCCTACAACGGACTCGGAGTTATCGCGATGCGGCAGCATAATCTTCCAGAAGCGCGAAAGAATTTCGAACGCGCCGTTCACCTGGATCCGGATTATGTCGAAGCGCAGTTAAACCTCGGCATATTGTGTACACAAACGGACGATTTCCCCTGTGCTCAGACCGCGTTCAAGGCTTTTCTTGCGAAAGCTCGCCCAGGCGATTACAAGGACATGATTCCGAGGGTGGAGTATGCGCTCACCCGCATGCGCGGTCAGGGAATGTAAACTCGCCTGCTCGATTTGCCCAGGCCAATTCTGGCGTAATCATTGAACACTCATCCATAATCCGAACATATCTGCGGGACGTTGCGTTCCATAAAACTACGAACGTTTATTTCGCTCGCTATCCGGCCACCAGTCGCCGCTTCGATTCATCTCACTCGATAACGGCAATCGGCCGAAGCTATTTTGGAGCGATCATGGCACAACATCAAGGCAATCCCGATCCGCGCGAAGCTGGTCCCAAACCTCCCTTTGCTCAACAAAAGATCTCCTATCCGGGGACAGATAAAAAGCTGGACCCTCCCGCAGACCACGGCGAATCTTCTTATGAAGGGCATGGCCGGCTCGATGGTCAGGTGGCCATCATCACTGGCGGAGATAGCGGTATCGGAAGAGCGGTGGCAATTGCGTTCGCGAAAGAGGGCGCAAACATTGTCCTTAATTATCTTCCCGAAGAGGAGGGCGATGCGGCGGAGACGGCCAAGCAGGTCGAGGCGGCTGGACGGAAACTCGTCAATGTTCCAGGGGACATCGGCGATCCTGAAACCAGCAAACGGCTGATCGATGCCGCGCAAAAGGAGTTTCGGCGGATAGACATTGTGGTCAATAATGCCGCATTCCAAATGGTGCGGAAAGATATTGCTGAAGTTTCGCCCGAGGAGTTGGACAACACCTTCAGGACAAACGTGTTCGGGACATTTTTCCTGAGCCAGGCGGCGCTCCCCGTTCTTAAGCCGGGAGCATGTATTATCAATACCTGCTCGATTGAGGCCTACACTCCGGAACCGGGATTGCTTGCCTATGCTGCCACCAAAGCTGCGTTGGTAAATTTAACAAAGAACCTTTCCAAACTCGCCGCGAAAAAAGGTGTGCGAGTGAACGGTGTTGCACCAGGGCCAGTCTGGACTCCGCTGATCCCCGCAACCATGGAAGAAGAGAAAGTGAAAGATTTCGGCAAAAACACTTTGTTTGAACGGCCAGCCCAGCCAATCGAAATTGCGCGTCTGTTTGTGTTTCTTGCTTCAAAAGATGCGACGTATGTGTCCGGAGAAATCTACGGGGCAACGGGCGGACGAATGCCGGTCTAAGCCTGGAGGCGCAAACAGACAAAACACGCTGCAACGTAGATTGCAGCGTGTTTCACCTTGCGAACTATAGTACCCGATTTCCTGGCCCGCTTCGACTTCGACAATTAACGAATGGTTGCGATCACGAAGCTACAGTCTGTGCCAGCGTCCCCGTTGCTTCTCTCTGATACGCAGGATATTTCCCTCTGCAGATCACGGCATCGAGCTCGATATTCTCCTTGAACCACGGGATCGACAACCGCAATCCTTCCGACAGCTTCACTTTAGGCTCCCACCCTAGAAGAGTCCTGGCCTTGGTTATATCCGGGCATCGCTGTTTCGGGTCGTCCTGCGGAAGCGGTTCAAATATGATCTTGCTCTTCGAGCCTGTAGTTGCGAGCACCTGCTGGGCACATTCCAGGATCGTAAACTCTTCCGGATTCCCGATGTTCACGGGATAGTTCTCCCCGGAACGCATCAGCCGCAATAAGCCGTCG
Source organism: uncultured Acidobacteriota bacterium (assembly GCA_963823595.1). Classification (GTDB taxonomy): domain Bacteria; phylum Acidobacteriota; class Terriglobia; order Terriglobales; family Acidobacteriaceae; genus JAKAAZ01. The sequence continues at coordinate 27,977 of CAWGME010000023.1, read as the reverse complement.
ATCTGGTCGGAGATATAGCAGAAACTCCTGGTCTGGGTCCCATCTCCATAGACGGTCAGGTCCTCTCCACGCAACGCCTGCCGCAGAAAATTCGATATCACGCGGCCATCGTTCAATTGAAGCCGTGGTCCGTAGGTATTGAAAATACGTACCAGACGCGTGTCCACGGAATAATAGCGGTGATAGGCCATGATCAACGCTTCAGAGAAACGCTTGGCCTCATCGTAGACAGAACGCGGTCCGATCGGGTTTACGTGACCCCAATAGCTTTCCGGCTGCGGATGTATCAGCGGATCGCCATAGCATTCCGATGTGGAGCAATGAAGAAACTTCGCGTTATATTTTTTGGCAGCATCCAGAGTATTTCTGAGTTCCAAGCGAACCTACTAATAATGTCTCGACTCCATGGACGGTATAGTCGATAGGGCTTGCTGGGCTGGCCATGTTGAAAACCATATCGAAATGACCAAGATCAAACGGCTTTGTGATGTCATGCTCAACGAACTCGAATTTGGATTCTCTCGTCAGATGCTCCAGATTATTCCTGCGTCCTGTCAATAAATTATCGACCCCGACAACCGAATTCCCCTCCGCAAGAAGAGCATCGACCATATGTGAACCGAGAAAACCTGCCGCTCCGGTTACCAGGGCGCGCTTTCCGTGTTTTCTGATGAGCGGCGCATTCCGGCCGGTAGTCTCATGCGGATGGGAGCGGCCAATGCTGATGTACCGGAATCCCAGTGCTTCCATCTCGCCCGGATGGAACATATTTCTTCCATCCGCTACCACTGGACTCTTCAGCCTCTGCTTCACCTCCGCCAGATCGAGCTGGAGAAACTCCGGCCAATCCGTCAGAATCACCAGCCCGTCTGCTGCATCCAGGGCTTGATATGGATCGTCAACCAGGGAGAAATTCTCGGCAGGCAACGCGTTCTTTGCATTGCTTCCGGCGACGGGATCGTATGCGGTAACGGCACATCCTTCCTCAAGAAAAGCGCGGACGAGATAAATGGCGGGAGATTCTCGAATATCGTCCGTACCTCCCTTGAACGAGAGACCGAGAACAGCTAAGCGCTTTCCATGGAAACCATTGACAGCCGACCGGACCTTCTTAAGGAAGATAAGTCGCTGCGCTTCATTGATCCGCTCCACTTCTTCTAACAATCCCAGGTCTACCCCGGTTTTGCTGCCGATCGCGCGAAATGCCTTCATGTCTTTGTGGAAGCAGGATCCTCCGTACCCAATGCCGGCGGCAAGAAATTTGTCGCCGATACGCTGATCCATTCCTATTCCCTTGGCCACCTCTGTAATATTGGCATCGACCGCTTCACACATGTTCGACACAGAGTTGATAAAACTTATCTTCATGGCCAAGAAATGCATTGGAAGCATGCTTGATGAGCTCGGCGCTTCTGGCACTTGTTCTCAACAACGGCACAGGGCAGCTGGAGTTCCGCGTACCGGGAATGCTCGCCGAAGATTCAAAGTAGATTCCGGAAGTCAGCGGCAGGTAAATACGGGCAAGAATGTCGTAGGCGCGATCGCTTTCCGTCCCGACGATAATCCTGTCGGCGTGCAGAAAATCGACCACTGCCGTTCCTTCACGAAGAAACTCAGGGTTCGAGACCACATCGAAGCTATCTCGACTCAGCCCGCTGCTTAGCATCATCTGGACGATTGAATCGCTTGTGGTAACCGGCACAGTGCTTTTTTCAACGATTACCTTGTAGTCGTCTATATATTGCGCGATTTCTGCCGCCACTTGCTCGACGTAGGAAAGGTCTGCTTCACCGTTAACCATGGCAGGCGTGCCGACGGCGATGAAGACAACCTCTGCTGTTTTCACAGCTTCCTTCATCGAAGAAGAAAAAGTCAGGCGAACATGGCGATGCCTGGCCAGCAATTCCGGAAGCATTTCCTCATGGATAGGAATGCGGCCGCTGGCGAGGGCTGCAATCTTTTCTTTATCACTGTCCACGCACGTCACGGTATGGCCGATCTCTGCAAAACATGCTGCGACCACCAGCCCTACATATCCCGATCCGATGACTGCAATCCTAACGCCACGTCCCTCAATCAACCCTTCTGATTTATGCCGGTGTCCATTATTGTGCATTCTGAATACCCGTTCGGAAAATTTAATGCCCCTGGATGATTCTGCTGAACCGCACTTCATCAAAAATGCCAGCCAAACTTGCCGGCTGTCGAGGCCAATCCTGCTTCGCCGCGCGTTTCCGAATCGCGATCAAGTCCTGCAAATGCCTGCGCTTACCGCGATTCTAGTTCTACGTACAAACCTAGATGCCACGCTGCTGGCAGGGGGTTGCCGCTGGGTCGCGGGTCATCACACAACGTCTGCAGTCAATTATCGCCGAAGCTGCACAAACTGCGCGATCTTTTCGACGGATCATCCGATTGCAGTAAACCTTTTTCCTGAGACATGGCTCTAACCGTATGAATGGCAACAGCTTGTCGCTAACTTTTTACGCCGAAAGAAGCATGGTTGTATTGAGTCTTGAGACCGAGAAATCTCAAAGCGGCTTTGATTTTGCTCAATATTTGGCAGCGAAACAGTGAATGGGAGTAATTCAATTGACGCTTTCCCAGGTCGGACAGAAGCTATTCCGGAAAGACAAACGGGTGCGACATGGTTGAAGCGATAATGCTGTGGAATGAGCCCAATAATCTTTCTCACTGGAATTTCCACCTTGATCCGGGTTGGGAAATATTCGCACGCATGACGATTGGCGCGGCCAAAGCTATTCGCGCTTGCAATTCCGAGCTGCCGATCATCCTGGGCGGAGTTTCGTCCGGCGATGTCGATTTCCTCAGGCTTATGTCGAAGCTGGGGGTCGTTGATAGTGTCGATGCCGTCGCCGTTCATGGTTTTCCGCTGGACTGGAACCATTGGTGCATTGATGAGTGGCCAGATCGCATCTCCGAAGCGGAAGACGTGGCCGGTAAGCCGGTCTGGGTCAGCGAGGTAGGAGCTTCCTCCTTTGGAGCGGAAGAAATTCAGGTCTTTGGATTGGAGCGCACTCAGCAACTTTTAGCCGGTCGTACGCCGCGGGCGCACTGGTACAGTCTTTTCGATTTGCCGCCCACCTGGCCCGCTACCACGCGGCACAAGGAAGCGGAAGGTAGCTCGTATTATCGCCATTACTACATGGGCTTAGTGAAAGCCGATGGCACGCCGAAGAAGGCCGTCAGAACATTTCTCCAGAACCCCGGGCTTGGGCATCTGTCAGTGGTTTCATTTCGAAGATCACCGGCTGAGCGATGGAGTGCGTTGGCTGCAGGACCTGAATGTGCGATATCTGCGTACCGGAATCAGTTGGGCTGATTCTTTCCGTCCCGGTGCACGAACATTGGTTTGATCATCAGATGCAGATGCTGGAACCATTTCAGACTACTTTGACGCTATGCTTTACTCCCGAGCACCTGGGGCTGGAGCCGCATTATGCCAGCCCGCCCAAAAACCCTGAAGATTTTACGGACTTCGCCCGGTGGGCAGTTAATCGCTACGCGGGAGCGTCTGCAACCAGTTCTGCAACGTTCCGGGCCATCACAGATCGACTGCACGGAAGAGGTGGCGGTTCATGACTAAGCGTGCCCTGATTACCGGAGGCGCTGGATTCGTCGGCTCCCATCTGGCGGATGGACTACTTCGCAATGGCTACGCAGTACGATGCCTCGACAATCTAACAGACCAGGTACATCAGGGACAAATTCCCCAGTATCTGTCCCGCGATGTCGAGTTCATCCGCGGAGATGTAAGAGACCGGCAAGCATTATCGAATGCGCTGCGTGACGTCGACGTGATCTATCACTTCGCGGCCGCTGTCGGAGTGGGCCAATCCATGTATGAGATTAACCGCTACATGGATATCAATACGTTAGGGACAGCGGAACTGTTGCAGGCGCTGCTGGAATCCAAGGCAAAGCCGCGGAAACTGGTCGTTGCTTCTTCCATGTCGATCTATGGAGAAGGCCTGTATTCCTGCAGTCGTTGTGGAATAACATCGCCATCGCTGCGAACCATGGAACAGCTTGCGGTCTGGCATCTGGGATCTATCCTGCCCGGAGTGCAACGGGATGCTGGAACCGCAACCGACGCCGGAAACCAAGCCCTCGGAAGTTACCAGCGTCTACGCGTTATCGAAGCGCGATCAGGAAGAACTGTGCCTTCTCTATGGCCGCACATACAACATACCGGTCGTGGCGCTGCGCTTTTTCAACATCTATGGACCGCGTCAAGCGCTCTCGAATCCATACACAGGAGTAGCTGCGATCTTCGCCTCGCGCCTGCTGAACAATCAGGCGCCGCTTGTGTTTGAAGATGGTGAGCAGCGACGCGATTTCGTCAGTGTGCACGACATAGTGCGAGCGAATTTGCTGGCGCTGGAGAAGCCGGAGGCAGACGGGCAGATTTTTAATATCGGCAGCGGCACTCCCATCACGATTCGCCGCGTCGCGGAAATACTGGCCGACTGTCTAGAGGTAAATATCGCGCCAGTAATCACTGGCAGAAGCCGGGCTGGAGATATTCGCCACTGCTATGCGGATTTAACAAAAGCACGGCAGCTTCTTGGTTATCGACCGCAGGTCAGCTATGAAGAGGGATTCGCCGAGCTCGCAACCTGGCTAGGTTCGCAGCAGGCGGAAGACCGGGCGGAGATTGCGGTGGGGGAGTTGGACGCATACGGACTTAGCGCACGAGCGTAATCGAGGATGATTCCAAATGGACACTGATTCAATCCCGAATGTTCTTATTACAGGTGGGGCCGGATTTGTCGGGTCGAACTTTGCCGCCCATTTGCTTCGCAATACAAAGGCGCACGTTCACATCCTTGATAACTTCTCTCGGGCAGGCGTCGAGCACAATATCGATTGGTTGACTTCCATTGCGGGCGCAGCAATCGATTGCGAATCACGGATGGCGATGTCCGCGATCCGCTGGCTGTGAAACGTGCCGCGCAGGAAGCAACCGAGATCTATCATTTCGCCGCCCAGGTTGCGGTCACAACTTCGCTGTCCGATCCCGTCGGCGACTGCGACATCAATATCAAAGGCACTCTTAACGTGCTCGAAGCCGCCCGCGCCAGCGGACGGCAGCCTTTCATGCTCTTCACGTCCACGAACAAGGTATACGGATCACTCGATCAGATACGCATCCGCGCCGAGGGAAACCGCTACTGCTTCCACGATGCACACTATACCTGGCGTGGACGAAAGCACGCCGCTGAACTTCTATTCGCCGTACGGCTGCTCCAAGGGATCAGCGGATCAATATGTCCGCGACTATGCCAGAATCTACAATTTGCCGACAGTCGTATTCCGCATGTCCTGCATCGCCGGACCGCGTCAATTTGGCAATGAAGACCAGGGCTGGGTCGCGCATTTTCTCTACTCCGCTCTGAACCAGCAGCCCATTACCGTCTATGGCGACGGACGGCAGGTTCGCGACGTACTGCATGTTGCGGACCTGGTCGAGGCCTTCGAAGCCGTCCGTCAAAATCGGAAGAAGACAGCCGGTCAGATTTATAACGTCGGCGGTGGCATGGATCGTTCCGTATCTGTTGTCGAAGTGCTCGAAAACATCCGTACCGAACTCGGCCGTCCGATCTTGTGGAGCCATGACAAAGTTCGTCCCGGAGATCAGCCCATCTACATCACTGACTTCAGCAAATTGACCGAACACACCGGCTGGCAGCCGCATCGTAGTCTTGCAACAACTCTTTCCGATATCCACGCGTTCTGGAAAGAAAACCGGCAAATTCCTCCGTGGCGGAGCACTCTCCGCCGAAGCTTCTGCCATGCCATTGGACTTTCCGTGCAGGAAAGACTTGCATGAAATATGCTCTTGTCAATCCGAACTGGACGTTCGAGGGCTCGACCTACTTCGGTTGCCGCGATCCGCATCTTCCATTGGAGCTACTGTCCGCGCAAAACTTTCTGCGTCAGCAGGGTCATGAAGTGCTGCTGGTCGATGCGCAGATGGAAGGACTGAATCCATCCGAAGTCCGTGACCGGCTGATTCCCTTCCAGGAAGATTTCCTGGTGATTCCCAGTGCGCCTTCTTATCTCTTCTGGCGCTGCCCTCCTCCGGAACTGCGCGTCCCGCGCGAATGGCTTGCAGCGTTGAAGCGTCCATCGAAAACTGTCCTGATCGGACCTCATGCTTCGGCGACCCCGAAGGCCACGTTACAAAAAACCGGTTGCGACATCGCCTTGCGCGGCGAACCCGATCAGACGCTTGGCCAGCTTGCCACCGAGCCATGGCAACTTAATCGCCGGCTGCTGCTGGCGCGAAGACGGTCAGGTCCATCTCAGCACTTCACTGGCTTCAACCGATATGAAGCAGCTCGGCACCCTCGATTTCTCCGGCTATCCCGTCGAACGGCATACGCACAAGCACCACGTTTTCACGGAAATTCCCGGCCTTGGAGCTGAGGTGGAATTTGCTCGCGGCTGTCCATGGTCCTGTACTTTCTGCAATAAAACTTTATTTCGCAACAAATTTCGCGAACGGGATGTAGAAAGTGTTCTGGCGGAAATTCATGCGCTGCTCGCGCGGGGAGTCACCTACGTCTATTTCATCGATGAAATTTTCGGCGTAGGAAAAAACGTGCGCCGGCTGCTCGAAGAAATTTCGCGCCTCCCTCTCTCGATTGGCTTTCAGACCCGCATCGATTTATGGGACAAGGAAAGTCTGAATCTTCTAGGGCGCGCCCACTGTATTTCTTTCGAGTGTGGAATCGAGTCCATCACCGAAACCGGCAGGGATGAGCTGAATAAGAACTGCCGCCTCTCTACCGAACGCATTACGGAGCTGCTGAAGTACGCGCGCAGAAATATCCCCTGGGTGCAGGCGAATCTTATCGAAACACTGCACGACGATCCTGCCGACGTAGCCGCGTGGCAGGCCGACCTGAAGCAGGCGGGCGTATGGGTCAGCGAACCCGTTCCCATGTTCCCCTTCCCGGGCAGCCCGCTTTATGTCGAGACCTTTGGCCTTCCGCCCGATGATGAAGCCTGGGAACGCGCCCATCGTCATTATCTTGGATTGTTCAATGAACGCGGTTACAGCGATATTCAGGAGCAGCATCCGGTGCCGTTAGAGGGCCTGGAATGCGTGTACTGATCACGACGGATACGGTTGGCGGTGTGTGGAGCTATACACGCGAACTGGTTTCCGGTCTGCTCGCGAAAGATATTTCCGTAATGCTGGTCACGCTTGGTCGCCCGCTGAACTCCGAGCAAGCGGACTGGACCCAATCCATCGCAGCTCGTTTCCCTGAAACTTTTGTTCTTGTACCCACGAGCTATCGGCTGGAATGGATGGAGGACGCCGGGCAGGATGTTGAAGCAAGCCGCCGTTACGTAGAGCGTTTGGTCGATGACTACAAGCCGGATCTGCTCCACGCAAATCAATTCTGCTTTGCCTCTCTTGACCTCTCAATTCCGTGCATACTAGTCGCCCACAGCGATGTCCAAAGCTGGTGGCGTGCCGTCCACGGCGTCCCTCCACCCGATATAAATTGGCTCCGGCGCTACACCAGCGCTGTGCGGGAGGGCGTTCACGGCGCAACCGTCGTAGTCGCTCCTACCCGATGGATGCTGAATGAGATCGAGAATATCTACGGAAAACCGGCGTGCTCGCGTGTCATTTCGAATGGCTGCTCGCCTGGACCATTCCAATTCGATCAGCCGAAACGATTGCAGGCGGTGAGCCTTGGGAGGGTGTGGGACGAAGGAAAAAACATCAGGATTCTGGAACAGGTGCGCTCACCCATGCCCATCCTGATTGCGGGCGACACTCGCCCACCAGAGGGATCCACATCCGCGGCCTTCACCGCTCAACCCAACAGCAATCTCCATTTTCTCGGCGCGCTTACCGAGAGTGAAACCCGGACCCTGCTCGCGGGCAGCGCGATTTATATTGCTACCTCGTGTTATGAACCATTTGGGCTTGCTCCTCTGGAAGCGGCTTTTGCCGGGTGCGCCCTCGTCGCGAACGACATTCCATCCCTGCGCGAGGTCTGGGGCGACAATGCCATGTACTACCGAACGCAATGACCCCACCTCGCTAGCCGCGTGCCTTTGTACCCTCGCAGGCGATCCTGTTCTTCTTGCTCAAATGGCTGAGAAAGCGAATCGACGTGCGCATGCGCAGTTCAACGCATCCTCCATGATCTCCGCGTATCTCAACCTGTACAACAATGTGTTGCAATCCGTTTGTTCAACCGCTCATGCCTAACTACTCCATCTGCATGTTCGTGCATTCGCTGCGTTCCGACTGGAACAATGGCAATGCACACTTTCTTCGCGGACTGGCGCGGGGTCTGGTTTCACTCGGCCACGATGTCCGCACCTATGAACCGCAAAATGGCTGGTCATACGAAAACCTGCTGACGGAACAAAAAGGTGCAGCCTCGCTCGAGCAGTTCGCCATCTCCTATCCGGAACTCGATGTGCGACTCTATGCGCCGGATCAAGAAATGGTCAAGCAGCTCGCTGACGAATTGCTGCACGCCGACATAGTGATCGTTCATGAATGGTGCGAGCCCCAGGTGGTAGCCGCCGTACTCGAACTGCGGGATGCACTCGGTTTCAAAGCGCTGTTTCTCGATACCCACCATCGCGCCTCTTCTTCTCCGCAGGAGATTGAGCGGCTGCAAATTCGCAGGTTTGATGGCATTCTGGCGTTTGGCGAAGCTCTGCGCCGCATCTATCGTGATCGCCTCGGCATGTCGCGCGCGTGGACCTTGCATGAAGCCGCTGATATTTCACGATTCCACCCTCTCCACCGTGCGAAAACAACGGACTGCGTGTGGATCGGCAACTGGGGCGATGAAGAGCGGACACGCGAGCTGCACGAATATCTGATCGAGCCGGCCCGCGCCCTGCATCTTCCAAACTTCGAAGTCTATGGAGTTCGTTATCCGGAGCAGGCGCAGCGGGACCTGGCCTCTGCTGGAATCGCGTACAAAGGATATTTGCCCAATCTGTCGGCCGCCTGTGTCTATGCCCACTCCATGCTCACGCTCCACATCCCTCGCCAGCAGTACGCGGAAGCGCTCGCAGGAATTCCTACCATCCGGGTTTTTGAAGCGCTTGCTTGCGGCATTCCACTCGTCTGCTCCCCGTGGCAGGACACGGAGAAATTATTTGATCCACATACATTCATGATGGCCCGTAATGGGAAAGAAATGGCCGCCATGATTTCTGAATTGCTCGCCGACAGCAGCGCCCGCGAGCAATTGGCGCAGGCTGGACTTGAATGTATCCTGCAACGGCATACCTGCGCGCATCGCGCGGAACAGTTGACCGAAATCTGCGAGGAGGTTCTGGCTTGAATATTTTTGTTTTTGGCTCCAGTATTCTTTCTTCCTACTGGAATGGCGCCGCCACCTATTACCGCGGAATTTACAAGGAGCTGCATCGGCTCGGTCACCGCATCACCTTCGCGGAACCTGATGCATTTGGCCGCCAGCAGCACCTCGATCCGGGAGATTACTCCTATGTCCATTCGATCATCTATGCTCCGGACGCTGATTTAGAACCGCTGCTGATGCAAGCCGCTCAGGCGGATCTGGTGATCAAGCACAGCGGGATTGGAATCAGAGACAAGGAATTGGAGGCGCGAGTACTCGAGTGCCGCCGCGCGGGAAATGAAATCGCGTTTTGGGATGTCGACGCGCCGGCAACCCTCTCCCGGATTTCGCACAATTCCGGCGATCCCTTTCGCAACCTCATCGCGCGCTATGACGCCGTTTTCACGTACGGCGGAGGAACACCCGTAATCGAGCAGTATAAAAGCTTCGGCGCAGCCGCCTGCGTCCCCATTTATAACGCGCTTGATCCAGATACCCATTTTCCCGTCCCGCCGGAGAGTGAATGGAAGTGCGATCTGGCATTCGTCGGCAACCGCCTTCCCGACCGCGAGCGCCGTGTGGAAGAGTTATTTCTGCGTGCCGCCATGCTCGCTCCAGACATGCAGTTCATCCTGGGCGGCGAGGGCTGGGGAGATAAAGGATTGCCGCCGAACGTGCGCTGGATCGGTCACGTTCCCTCGGGCCTTCACAACGTGATCAACTGTTCCGCACGCATGGTACTCAATATCAATCGCGACTCCATGGCCGCGGTCGGTTTTTCCCCGCCAACGCGCGTGTTTGAAGCGGCTGGAAGTGGCGCCTGCCTGTTATGCGATGCGTGGCCCGGTATCGAACATTTTTTTGTTCCCGGTAAAGAATTGCTTGTCATCCACTCCGCCGGCGATATCGTCAAAGCGCTGCGGAATTACAACGATATCTCCGCCCGGCAAATAGGGTCCGCATTTCGCGCTCGCGCGTTGGCGGACCACACCTATCGCCAGCGGGCGATCGAGTTCGATCGCTTCATCGGCCACTCTCTGCTCGAAACCGCTGCGGGTGCCCTGCCATGAAGATCGTCATACTCGGTCTCACCATCACTTCGTCCTGGGGAAATGGTCATGCGACTACGTATCGATCGCTGTGCCGGGCCCTGGCTGCGCGTGGCCATCGCATTTTCTTTCTGGAAAAAGATGTCGAATGGTATCGCAGCAATCGAGATCTACCGCAACCGGATTTTTGCGAGGCATCCTTTTACGACGAGTGGGAGGAAGCTGTTCCAGGAATGCTTCACCAGATACGAGATGCCGATCTTGTGATTCTTGGCTCGTACTTCCCCGACGGTATCGCGGCCGCCGATCTGCTCGCCGAAAAGGCTCGCTGCCCAATCATGTTCTACGACATCGATACCCCGATCACGCTGGCGGCGCTTCGTACACACAGCACGGCAGAATACCTTGCGGCGCGTCAGATTCCCGCTTTTGATGTGTACCTTAGCTTTACCGGCGGCCCACTGCTCGAAGAACTTCAGACAAGATTCGGAGCAAAGCGGGCGATTCCCTTCTACTGCTCAGTGGATCCCGACCGTCATTTTCGCTATGACGCGAAAGGAAACCACACCTGCGCTCTCAGTTATCTCGGTACCTACTCCGAGGATCGGCAAGCGAAGCTGGAAAACTATCTATGCGAACCGGCTCGGGCGCTGTCGAAGGATCGCTTCGTTGTCGCCGGCTCGCAATATCCGCCGGAGCTGCAGTGGCCAGCCAACGTGATGCGCCTGACCCACGTTTCTCCACCCGAGCATCCCAGGTTCTATTCGTCATCCCGCTTCACTCTGAACTTGACGCGCCGGGAGATGGTCGAAGTCGGCTATTCGCCTTCCGTCCGACTATTTGAGGCTGCTGCCTGTGGCGCTGCAATCATTTCTGACCAATGGCAGGGACTCGATTCATTTTTTACTCCCGGCAAAGAGATTCTGCTGCCGGAAACACCTCAGGCGGTGGTCGATATTCTGCGAAATTCGTCAGAGAAAGAAATTTCTGCAATCGGCGAAGCAGCGCAGGCACGTGTTTTGAAAGAGCATACCGCCAACCACCGCGCCGAGGAACTTGAACGGGCAATTGAACTCTGCTCGACGGCTGAGTCCCCGCGGTCAATAAAAGCCGGGCTAGTCGAACTCGCCAAGTAGCTCTTTCAAAGAACGAACGCACAGATCGGGATTGTGAGAGAGCAGCTCCTCGTATGAAAAAATTCCCGTGGCAACAGCGATTACGTCCAGACCGTTCTCGCGGGCGGCCAGAATGTCCGCCGGCGTATCTCCGACAACGCAGACGCTCGCATCTTTCCCCGCAATCTCTTTTGCTCTTGCGGATGCGAGGCGAAACGTCTCGACGCGGCGCTCGCAATCATCGCTGAATCCGCCGAACGAGAAGTACTCGCACAGTCCGCAGGCTTCCAGCTTCAACCACGCGATCGCTTCGAGATTCCCGGTCGCAACCCCCAAAACTGCCCCACGGCGCCGCACATGTTCCAGAACATGCTGCACGCCTGGCAACACGTGGGCCTTAATCTGAGCGCGATTTTTGCCGACCTGTTGCGCCATTCCTTTCAGCCCTGCCCCAATCAGCGGACGCCACGATTCTTCCGGCACACCTGCTAATTGCAAGGCGTCGGCTAAGATCTTCGGGTCCGTGCTTCCATGCACCGGCACGCCTTCCAGCGTAAGTTCCTTTCCGGAAATATTTCTAAGGCATTCAATAAAGGCGAAATAATGGACCGCGTCCCGGCATTCGAGCAACGTTCCATCGATGTCGAATAGATAGCTATCGAACCTGTCCCACTCGGCGACACTCAATGGCATTCGGTTTCTCGATTTTGACGGTTCATGCAAGAAGGATTACGACGCCGGAGATCGAGCCGGATAAACCGCCTGAAAGCCATCGGCATTGGCGGGCAGCTCCTGCCACCGGCAAAGATAAACCTCTTCCTCCGGGTGGGCCTCGATCCGAAAGCCAGAGCTCCGCAGCATCGCCTCCACGCAAGCCCGGTTTGGCAGCCACCAATTCGTCGGATCGCCGCAATACGAGTGCTCCACGAAGTGAAGTTTTGGATAGGCGGGCTCGTCGAAAACATCCGTTTCCCCGAAATCGTAGTTGCTGGAAACCGGTAGGACATCCCTGCTCCCTCGCTGCATCGATTGGAACAGCAGCCGATCCTTCGCCACATGCTCGTGGATAAGATCGAGCGCCAGCAAAGGATGACGCAGATGGTAGAGAACTCCCATAAAGATGACGAGATCGAACTTCTCATTTAAGCGGGCGACATCCCACACCGACAGCTTACGAAATTCAACGTCTATACCACGGACATCCGCGGCAAACCTCGCCTGGTTCAAATAATCCTCATCCCAGTCGATTCCAAGGACCCGCTCCGCTCCGCGGGATTTCATCTCCATGGAGTAAAATCCGGCATTGCACCCGATGTCGAGTACCGTCATGCCGCGCAAATCCTCGGGAATTACGCCCCGGAATCTGCTCCATTTCAGACGTGGGTAATCGCCTAAAAAATGGTCAGGCGCTGTCGGTACACCCATCAGCTCCATGTTGTGGAACCAGGGCGCAAGCTCTGCGATTTTTTTCTTTACCGAAGATTCAGTCCATCTTTCCTCGGATAATGCCGGCATTCACGACTCTCCTGGTTTGAACGAACTGGATTTGTCCGGGCACACGCCGGGCATTCCCCCGGTGCTCTGCTAGTAAGTTTGGATGCACCATCGAAGGTTCAGGCCAGCATCCGTGCAGCCAACAATTCAAAGCTATAACTATAAAGCCATCATAGGGACGGACTACTTACAATCGGCAATCAGCAACCATAGTTCAATTCCTCAGTCGCCCGCCGATCCTCAATCATGCCCCTGATCGGGCAGCCCGGCTTACTCGGTGCCCAACCTGTACCAGTCTCGCTGTCATCCCACCAACATGGCCTTCGATCCCGATAAAGCGAAGAAATCTGTTCGTAGTCTCCGCAAATCGCTGCGGTCGATGCCGCGCCAGCCCTCGCCGAAACAAGTCCACGACCTTCGCACGCGCAGCCGCCGTCTGGAGGCGGTGGTTCATACGTTGATGCTGGAAAACCGGAAAGAAGGCAAACGCGTTCTCCGCGCCATCACTCCGATCCGAAAAAAAGCCGGTAAGGCACGAGACATCGACGTATTTCTCGGGCTCGTGACTACCATCGCAAAGGATGAGGAAAAGGAATGCCTTATCGAACTGATCGAGTATCTTGGGTCGGAACGCGTCAAATCGATTCGCAAGCTTCGCAGTATCTTTTCCGCGCACCAGAAGAATGCGCGCGCTCGTCTGAAACAGTGTTGCGCATTGATTGAAAAGCAATCTGCCGGCCCGAAAAAACCCGGAGCAGCAAATCCGGACTGGCCCGCAACCGCCATAGCAGCCGCGCTTGAAGTCTGGACCGAGCTAACAGACTGGCCGCGGCTCAATGCGTCCAACCTGCATCCATTCCGGCTCCAGGTGAAAGAGTTGCGATACATCCTTCGACTGCGTGAAGGGGATGACGATAAATTCGTCCGCACTCTGGGAGAGGTGAAAGATGCGATCGGCGAATGGCATGACTGGAATGAGTTGGCAACCATCGCAGCCGGAGAGCTGAGGCACGGAACCCAATGCCCTCTAGTGAAACAGCTGCGTTCTACAGCAAAGCAGAAATTCGTCGATGCTTTATCGATAGCCAACGCAATGCGAAAAACATATCAAGAAGGCAAAATCGACTGGACAGGCACCTTAATCGGCAACTCCCCCGATACCCGCAGGTAATCGTCGGCTGCATTTGTTATGATCCGATCCCGGGCACTCTGAGTCCGAGAAAACATCACCGCAAGATTCCGATTCGGCCCGCGTGTTCACGCCTGTTCCACCTTTAGTTATGGATTGAAAGTGTTTGTCGTGTGAAATATACTCGGCGAGTCATATCAGATTCATCTGAGGAACACATGAAATTCCAACTTCGGCCGGCTCTTTACCTGATCTCGCTACTCTGTTTTCCCGCAGCGCTGGTCGCTCAGACGAATTTCCCACCAGGACAGCTTGATCCCACCAGGAACATCGCTTCTCCTCGGCCGATCGACCAGGGACATACCGCTTTGCCCGAGCAGTACATCTGGAGTGCCGAGTCCCATCCCGCCGGCGAGCCCGGCGCAAAGCCGGAGTCGAGTCAGCCGAGCCCTCAGTACTTCCGCGCCTCCTTTCAAGTCGAATCGGTTCCCCAGCAAGCGACTCTGTATATCGCGGGTCCGGAGAAGCTGGAGGTTTATATCAACGGTAAGCTCGCGGACAAAGATGAGAAGAATCCTGCCTCGCCGCTCAGAATGACAGTTTTTTCGACGGACATCCACAACCTGCTGCAGACAGGAAAGAATTCCGTAGCCCTCAAGCTATCATCGTCGCCGGATCTCGGCGAAGCTGAGACATATTTCGTCGCAAAGATTATGCCGCGCTCCAAAGGAATTGATGCGCCCGCTCTCCTGGTGAGCGACGGCAACTGGAAATCCGCCCAGCAACCCGGCTCCGGTTGGCAGACGGCGCAATTCGATGACAGTTCGTGGAGGCCCGTCCGCACCTTTGGCCCGATTGAAAGCTCGCTCGAATTCTTTCAGGCGAATGAGGACGCTGGTCTCTACCGCTGGCCGGGATACATTGGCGCTTCCAAATTTCTCGCCCATACCGTGCTGCCTGCGAAGAGCGTGCAGCAGGTCTACAGCGGGCGCGGGATCTACAGCAACCTTGATGCGCTCACGGATGCGCTCACGCAATCATCGCCGTCCGATTCCGGCAAGGATTTTATTGTTCAGCTCGCCTCCGCGACCGTGCCGGAGACCGAAGCGCCAAGCATTCTCCTCGACTTTGGCAAGGAAATCAACGGCCGCCTCAAGCTGGTCTCGAACTCCGAAATCCCCGTTCAGCTGACGATTCAGTACGGCGAGTCGAAAGAAGAGACGCTGAAGGAGCCGTACCTCGGAGTCGACCCGCTGACTATACCGCCGCGCGCCACCGCGTATGGCCCGAAATCTTCCTTTCGCTACGCCAAGGTGCGCTTTATTGGCGGCGGCCCGACTCTCCGCTTCCGTTCGATCGCGCTCGATGCCATCTATTATCCCGTCCAATATCGCGGCTCCTTTGAATCCTCCGATCCGCTCCTGAACAAAATTTGGGAGATCGGTGCGTACACTTCTCACCTCTGCATGCAGGACGATATCTGGGACGCGCCCAAGCGCGACCGTATGCGCTGGGCCGGCGATCTGGACGTCAGCGGTCGCGTCATCGATGATGTCTTCGACGACCAATTCCTGATGCAGGAAACGATGACAAACCTGGTCGGCAAGCCCCCCGTCAAAACCCATGTAAACGGCATCGCCGGTTATTCCGCCTGGTGGATCAGCGAAGTGACGCAATATTACCTGCACACCGGCTCCACAGAATATCTGAAGGGCCTGCACGAACGTCTGGTGCAGCTTTTGAACTACATGGACACGGAAATCGACTCTAAAAACCTCTTTGCCGATACCACCCACACCTGGGGATTCGTCGATTGGTCGCCGGAGCTGAATGGCGACACTCCCGAAGCGCGTCGAGCTACGCAGTTTGAGTATTACCTTGCCTACCGCGACGGAGCGTCACTCTTACGCGATCTCGGCGACACCTCCAACGCGGAGCATTTCGAACAGCGGGCCCAGTTATTGAAGGATGCTTCTCAGAAGTATCTCCTCGATCCTTCTACCAACACGTTCGGCGACCGTTGGCAAACGAACGCCATCGCAGTTTACTCCGGCGTAGCGGACCCATCGCAGTATGCTCCCATCTGGAACCATGTGCTTTCGACCGTCGCGACCACAAAATATACAGCGCTCTTCATGAGCCCGTATTACAACTACTACATCATCTCGGCCATGGCCCAGACCGGCCATAGCCAACAGGCACTGGACTGGATTCGCAAATACTGGGGCGGCATGATCGACGAAGGCGCGACCAGTTTCTGGGAGGCATACTATCCCAGTTGGCCGAAGCGAGACTTCCATGCATCCTTGCAGGCCGATGATGGTACTGGATATTACGTCAGCCTCGCCCATGGATGGTCGAGCGGGCCAACTGCGTGGATGATGGAACAGGTCCTTGGCATTCAGCCGACCGCCGCCGGATTCGCCAAAGTCACGATCCGGCCCGACCTCGCCGGCTTGCAATGGGCAAAAGGCGCGGAGCCAACTCCGCACGGCCTACTCAAAGTCGCGCTTGAACAGAAGAATGGCCTTGAAACCACCGTCGACGTTCCACCTGGAGTAGAGGCCGAAGTGCTGGTTCCTGTCAGCCACGGAAACGGTCAGGTGCTCGTCAACGGAAAAGCAGAAATGAATACCCATCCCACTGCCGACGGCACACGCAATTCCGTCACGCTGAGTCAACCGGGTCATTACATCCTGCAAACACAATAACCTTGCTGTCGTTGAGCCGGCACGCCGCAGCTCTTATTTCTGACAAATAGTTTTTGCTACTCGGCTTGGCTGGAAATCAATAGAATTCTGCTGTCGTTAGGGTCAACCACAATGCCCAGCGTCTTTCAATCGGTTCTTTGCCATCGGGTGGTCCGTCCGCTGAGGCCGCTCATATTGCTTGCGCTTCTCCTCTGCGTGTTTCCTCCTGGGGCGTTGTTCGCTCAAACTCCACATTCCACTGGTCAGCAACCGCTGCGCGCTCGCGACCTGGGTGTTCCATTTGACGGAGATCCCGGCAAATACGACGCCATCACCGATGTGCCCGGCGTGGAGGTGGGCTACAAAACCCTCATCTCAGGAGAAGGCCGAACTACCATCGGCAAAGGCCCGGTGCGAACAGGAGTCACTGCCATCCTTCCGCGAGGCAAACAGGACGGGTCGAGCGTTTTCGCCGGCTTTTTTGCTGGAAATGGAAACGGCGACATGACGGGCACGCATTGGATAGAGGAGAGCGGCGTCCTGGAAACGCCCATCCTGATCACCAATACCTTGAGCGTGGGCGTCGTGCGCGACGCGGCTGTGGCCTGGATGACAGCCCACAAACGTCCCGGTATGTTCTGGTATCCCGTCGTTGCGGAAACTGCGGACGCATATCTGAATGACATCAAGGGACAGCATGTAACCAGAGAGGATGCCTTCGACGCCCTGAACTCCGCCCACTCTGGTCCGATCCTGGAGGGCAATGTCGGCGGTGGCACCGGTATGATCTGCAATCTGTTTAAGGGCGGCTCAGGCACCTCCTCCCGCGTGGTCCAGATTGACGGGCATCGGTATATCGTTGGGGTTTTCGTGCAATGCAACTATGGCAAGCGTGACCAATTGCGGATCGCGGGAATTCCAGTCGGGCGTGAAATGAAAGCGCCGCCTCTATGCGTGGCAAAGCAGCTCGATCCGATTCCCGAATTGCTGAAGCGACGCAATCTGCAGCCGTGCGACAAGGCAACTGCCGATCAGGACGCGGACGCGCACGATCCGAGAATTGGAGCGCAAGGATCGATCATCGTTATTGCTGCCACCAATGCTCCATTGACTCCCGATCAGTTGAAGCGATTGGCGCGACGCGTTCCGCTGGGCTTAGGTCGTGCCGGGTCACTCTTTAACAACTCATCCGGCGACCTGTTTCTCGCTTTCTCCACCGCAAATAAAGGCGCTGACGAGGGGAACAGCACCGATCCCGAACAATCCGCTGTAAGCCATGTGGAACGTCTGATCAGTTCTTCGCTCGATCCTCTGTTCCTTGCCACTGTCCAGGCCACCGAGGAATCGGTAGACAATGCCATGATCGCCGCCACAACGATGACCGGCGGAGACTACATCGTGATTCCCGCGCTGCCGCACGAGGAGCTGCAAAGAGTGCTCCGCGAACACCATTTGCTTCGCGATGAAGGCGGGTCACAGTAATCGAACCGGCTTAGAATCAGCCGGATGGCCCACGTCTCGCCTCTGGGACGTGGGATGAATCGATGATCCCGCACCTGATACTGAATCGAAACATTGAGGATTTCATGGCCGTATTAATCGACGCGATTAACATCAAGCGAAAAGTTTTATTTGAGTTTGAAAACGCTCCCTATGCCTGTCTGGACTCAGACATCACCAAACCCACCGCCCGCGGCGGCCAGACTCTGGTACACCTGAAAATGCGGAACCTTCTCACCGGCGCTGTCTTTGAAAAGACCTTCAAGGCAAATGACAAGTTCAAAGAGCCGGACATCCAATTAGTCCCGGCCTCCTATCTATACAGCGACAGCGAAGGTTCTTATTTCCTCGATCAGGAAAGCTACGAGACCCTCACCCTCGACAAGGGAATAATGGGAAATGCCTTGGACCTGCTCGTCGAAGGAACGTTAATCCAGCTGCTAAAGTACAACGGCAATCCCATCGGTTTGCAGCTACCAATGTTTGTCGACCTGACCGTAGCCTACACGGAACCAGCAGCGCGCGGTGACTCCTCAAGCGGTAGCGGAACCAAGACAGCCAAGCTAGAAACCGGCCTCGAAATCCGCGTCCCTCCCTTCATCAAAGAAGGAGAAAAAGTAAAAGTGACAACCGAAACCGGAGAGTTCTCCGGCCGCGCATAACCAGGTTCCGATCGATAGGTGCGGACGAGCTCCCAAATTGTCATTCCGAGCGGAGCGGAGTCGAGGAATCCGGGGTTTGCCAGGTGCCCCATATTCGCGGCGTACTGTGCCGCTAGTCTGGGCCGCATTCCTGATTGGTTTTCCCATCCGACCTGTTTTCGCCCCATCCGAAGGCATATAGTGGCTAGTGTCGAATCGGAAGCCGACCTTCCGGCGCGATAAAGGGATCCGGTACAGACTGGCGCGGACAGATCACTGCCGTAGGCAGGAGGGGGATCTGATGAAATTAGACGACACAATTGGGTTGCTGCTGAACGTCAAAGACAAAAACAGAATCCTGTCGATTGCGCCCGAGCAAACGGTCTACGAGGCGATCAAGAAGATGGCCGAGCACAATGTAGGTGCCTTACTGGTCATCTCCAACCATAAACTGGTCGGCATTTTGTCGGAGCGTGACTACGCCAGAAAAATAGCCCTCGCCGGTCATTCTTCCAGAGAAACCCCAGTCCGCGAAATCATGACCAGCCCGGTCATTTTCGTAACTCCGCGCCACACAGTGGACGAATGCATGGCGATGATGACCGAACACCATTTTCGCCATCTCCCAATAATGCAGGATGACGCCGTAATGGGAGTAATCTCGATCGGAGACCTGGTGAAGTGGGTTATCTCCGGCCAGGCAAAGACCATTCAGGAACTGGAGGGCTACATCGCGGGAAGCTATCCCGGCTAGTTTCGCAGTCGGAACACCAGCATCCAAAGTTCTTTATTTATTGAACGTCGATGACCATGGGTGCCCCATACTCGCCACGTACAGGACGGTTAGTATGGAACAAATCGATGATCCCGCCTAGGCTCTGCTGGAATTCAAGTCAGCCACGTCAAGTCAATTGATAATTCTCACCGCCCCAATTCCAACCAGTTCTTCCACCCGTTCCACAAATCCCTTGTCCGCCGCGACCCCAAGTCCTTCCGGTTCCAGCACCACCAGAAATTCATCCGCCTGCTCAAAATCAAGCATGATCTTCCCCGTACCCGGGGCTCCCAGGATCACAGCATGCAATTGCGCCAATGCGCTTTCGGTCGCCCGATCGAGCGGGATACGAATGCGCATGCTCGCGGGCAGCTTCACTTTCACATCCTCGAGAGCCGTAATGTTCGAAACCGCGAGCTTGGGCGCGCCATCTTCCTCCCCGCGTAGCACGCCGCGAACCAGCACCGGCACATCGATTTTCAACTTCTCCGCGAGTTTCTTGTATGCCTCCGGAAAACAGATCAGGTCGATCCTGCCCGTCAAATCTTCTAACCCAGCCTGCGCATATAGGTCGCCCTTGCGCGACTTCGCCACGCGCAGCCCCGTGATGATCCCCGCAATTGAAATCTCATTCTCACTCTGCTGATCGCGCCGGCCTGTGCTTATGGCCGGTGTCATTTCAAGAGCGGTTTGCGCGTCAACCACGCCGGTCAGATTGCGCAGCTTCTCGGCATATTTCCCCAGCGGATGACCGGAGATGTAAAAACCGAGAACATCTTTTTCGTGCTGCAGCCGCTCCACTTCATCCCAGTCCGCGACCTTGGGCAGCGGTTCGTCCTGCACACTCCCAGGCGCGGGCGTGTCATTGAAGACACCGAACAAGCCATGCTGCCCGGCGGCGGAATCCCGCTGCGCTTTCTGTGCGCGCTCGATGGCTTTATCAATTGCCGCCATCAACGCAGCGCGCGCCCCGAAGCAGTCGAGTGCTCCGCTCTTGATCAACGATTCAAGCACTCGCTTGTTCATCACTCGAAGATCGATGCGCTCGCAGAAATTCCAAAAGGAGGTGAATCCGGCTCCTTCCTTTTCCGCAGCCTCCCGGGCCTGCAGGATGGACTCAATCGCATTCTGGCCGACATTTTTCACTCCGGCTAGGCCGAACCGAATCGCCTCGCCCGACGGTGTAAAATCCGCGCCACTCAAGCGCACGTCGGGCGGCTCGACCGCGATCCCCATCTCGCGGCATTCCTTGATGTACTTCACCACGTTGTCCGGCTTGCTCACTTCGGAGGTCAGCAGCGCCGCCATGAATTCCTTGGCGTAATGCGTCTTCAGATATGCGGTGTGATACGCAAGCAGCGCGTACGCCGCCGAGTGCGATTTGTTAAACCCGTATCCGGCAAACCGCTCCATCAGATCGAAGATCTCTTCGATGATCTTCCGCGGATATTTTTTTGCGACCGCGCCCTCCACGAACCGGTTGCGCTGTTTCGCCATCTCCTCCGGATTCTTCTTTCCCATGGCCCGGCGCAGCAAATCGGCTTCGGCCAATGAAAATCCGGCCAGCATGTTGGCGATCTGCATCACCTGTTCCTGGTACAAAATGACACCCAGCGTTTCCTTCAACAGTCCTTCAAGCTCCGGTAGCATATACACCACCGGTTTGCGGCCCCATTTGTAATCGATGAAATTGTCGATCATTCCGCCTTGGATCGGCCCCGGACGATATAGCGCATTCAGAGCCGTCAAGTCGGCGACCGTATCCGGCTTATAGCGCCGTAGCACATCTCGCATTCCGCTCGACTCAAACTGGAACACGCCGGAAGTAAGCGCGCGATGAAACACCTGCTCGTATGTCTGCTTGTCATCGAGCGGGATGGTATCCATATCAAGCTCGACACCGAGATTTACGCGGATCAGCCGCAGCGCTTCATGGATCACCGTCAGCGTCGTCAGCCCGAGGAAATCCATTTTAAGCAGACCGATCTTATCGATCGCCTTCATGTCGTACGCGGTGACAATTTCGTCGTTCTTGTTGCGGCTCAGCGGCACCAGGTTGGTGAGCGGCTCCGGCGCAATCACCACTCCGGCCGCGTGCACGCCCGCACCCCGCGCCAGCCCTTCCAGCTTTCTTGCAATATCAATCAACTCGCGAATCTGCGGATCGTTCTCATACACCTGCTGCAGCGGCTGTGATTCTTTTAACGCGTCATCGATCGTCATACCGATCGTGGCGGGAATCAACTTTGCAATCTTATCGACCTCGCCGTACGGCATCGCCAGCGCGCGGCCCACATCTTTGATCGCCGCCTTCGCTGCCATCGTATTAAACGTAATGATCTGCGCCACTTGTTCGCGCCCGTACTTGCGCGTAACATACTCGATCACCTCGCCGCGACGGTTCATGCAGAAGTCGATATCGATATCCGGCATCGACACCCGCTCAGGGTTCAGAAAGCGTTCGAATAGCAGATCGCCCTGCAGCGGATCAACGTCCGTGATCCCCATCACGTAGGACACCAGGGATCCGGCAGCCGATCCGCGGCCCGGTCCCACGGGAATATCCTGTTCTCTCGCGTAACGAATAAAGTCCCACACAATAAGGAAATATCCCGAATACTTCATCTTTTGGATGCAGTCTATCTCCCGCTGCAGCCGCTGCTCATATTCCTCTGTCGTGTGCCGCAAATATCCAGAATCCCGCAGGTGCTGGATCGAGGTCTCCAGCCGATGGCAAAAGCCCTCGCGGCAGATCTTTTCAAAGTAGCTGTCGATAGTGAAGCCCGGCGGCACATCGAATTGCGGAAACGAATTCTCCACTTTGCCGATCTTCACATGGCACCGTTCGGCAAACTGCATCGTCCGCGACACCACTTCAGGCGTCTGCGAAAAGACACTCAGCATCTCCTCCGCAGACTTCACATAGAACTGATTGCCATCGAACCGGAAGCGTTTCTCGTCGTGAATCGTGCTGCCGGTCTGCACACAAAGCAGGACATCGTGCGCGTGATGATCATCATGGCCGATGTAATGGCTGTCATTCGTCGCAATCAGCGGAACGTCAAGATCCTTTTCCAGGCGAAACAGATCGGCGTGAATCTTTTTCTCCAGTTCCAGACCTTGGTCCTGAATCTCCAGGAAGAAGTTTCCGCGACCGAAGATATCCTCGTACTGCTTGGCGGTCGAACGCGCAGTATCGTAGTTGCCCTTCATCAGGTTGTCGCAAAGTTCGCCGGCCAGGCATCCGGAGAATCCAATCAATCCCTTAGAGTGTTCAGCCAGAAACTTCTTGCTGACCCGCGGCTTGCGATAGAAGCCGTGCAGCGAAGCCTCTGAGGTGAGCCGCACCAGGTTCCGATATCCCTCATCGTTTTCGGCGATCACCAGCAGGTGGTGATAGACATCGCCCTGCGGGTCCGCGCGGTGGTCATCTTTCTGGCAGATGTAAAGTTCGCAGCCGAGAATGGGATTGATATCGTACTTCTTCGCCGCATCAAAAAACTGCACCGCTCCGTAGATGTTGCCGTGGTCCGTCATGGCAACGGCTTTCTGGCCGATGCCCTTGACATGCTTCAGCAGTTTCTCCACGTCGCATGCTCCGTCCAGCAGCGAATAGTCCGTATGCAGGTGCAGATGAGTAAATTCAGCCATGGTCTTCTTCCCATTTTAGTCGGCATCTTGGAATAGAGACCGCCTCGCCAACACGCTCTGAAAATTGCTTGAGGAAATCAGGGACGGAACTTATCCGGGATGCACGACGTCTCCCTTTTAAGAATGTGGGATTCGTAGCAATCCACCTCTGCATCATTCGGAAAGGCAATGCCATCTAAATGAAGTGGGCTCGCATGACGCCCGCACGCCAACCCACGTGCCCGACATAGAACATTCCGACGAAATTACGGCAACCATCGAAAGCCCTGACAGCAGCAACCCGCAACCGAAGGGCGGCATTTCGCTCGCCTGGCGCGCTCTGCGTCATCGGAACTTCCGCCTGTTCTTCGGCGGCCAAACCATCTCGCTCATCGGCACGTGGATGACGCGGATTGCCACGGCGTGGCTGGTTTACGAGTTGACCGGCTCGGCCTGGTTGCTGGGCATCGTCGGATTCGCAGGGCAGATTCCCACTTTCCTGCTCGCACCCTTCGCCGGAGTCTGGGTCGACCGGCTGGATCGGCGAAACGTTCTGCTGGTCACGCAGGCGCTGGCTATGCTGCAGTCGCTCGCGCTAGCCGCCCTCACGCTCACCCACCGCATCACCATTGCGGAAATCCTCGGCCTCAGTGTTTTCCAGGGCCTAATCAATGCCTTCGATATGCCCGGACGCCAGGCCTTCATGGTGCAAATGGTGGAAGGCCGCGAGGACCTGGGCAACGCGATCGCGC
The DNA here is from genome assembly GCA_963823595.1 of uncultured Acidobacteriota bacterium. GTDB lineage: Bacteria > Acidobacteriota > Terriglobia > Terriglobales > Acidobacteriaceae > JAKAAZ01. The sequence continues at coordinate 3,825 of CAWGME010000023.1, read as the reverse complement.
TGAATTCTTCCATGGTGAATATGGCGCGGCTCGTCGGACCATCGCTCGCTGGAATCATAATTGCTGGCTTCGGCGAAGGATACTGCTTCCTGATCGATGGCGTCAGCTACATTGCCGTCATCGCCTCACTGCTCATGATGCGACTCCTGCCATCCGCAGCACCGAAACCTGCAATCGTTGCCATGACGCAACAGCTGAAAGAAGGCTGGGATTATGTATCGAAGTTTGCGCCGGTCCGCACCATTCTGCTGCTCTTTGCCATCATCAGCCTCATGGGCATGCCGTTCACCGTTTTGATGCCGGTGTTCGCGGCGAGAATTCTGCACGGCGGCGCGCATACCCTCGGCTTCCTTATGGGCGCGCTCGGCGCCGGAGCACTGGCCGGAGCGATTCAATTAGCTGTTCGAAAATCCGTGCTCGGCCTCGGCCGCTTGATCGCCGTCTCCTCCGCCATCTTCGGCGCGGGCCTCATCGCGTTTGGCTTGTCCCGCATCGAGTGGCTCTCGCTCGCGTTGATGGTCGTCACCGGCTTTGGAATGATGCAGCAGATGGCGGCCAGCAACACCATAATTCAGACCGTCGTCCCGGAGGACAAGCGCGGACGCGTCATGAGCTACTACACGATGGCATTTGTCGGCATGGCGCCCTTTGGCAGTCTGCTGGCCGGCGGGCTGGCGCATCTGGTAAGCGCCCCCGTGACTCTGATCATCACCGGCAGCTGCTGCATCGCCGCCGCGGGATGGTTCGCGACCCAGTTGCCGAATATTCGGCTGCACATCCGTCCCATCTATCGAGAACTTGGAATTCTGCCGCCGGAAGTTATGGCTGTCATTGCCGATAGCGGCGGAGATTAGTTTGTCCGCCCACTAATTCAGGTCAGCTGAGCGTCGAATGTTATTTGATTTGCTTCTTCTTCACTGCCGCTTCGGCTTCGCCGCCGTCTTTGTCGCGGATTTTTGAGCCGCGTGGCCCTTGGGCGCTGCGGCTTTCGCGGATTTCCCATTTCCCGTCTTTTTAGCCGTTCTAACCACAGATTTCTTCGAAACGGTTTTACTGGCTGAAGCACCCTTCACTGAGGGCTTCGCAGACGCGTTTACCGCAGATTTTGCAGATTTTTTCGGCGCGCGATGTGCCGGGACTGCCTTGCGACTCGATCTTGCTGCGAGGCTTGCCCTGTGCGTGGGACCGCTCACTTTCGCCGCAGGTTTTCCGCTCACCTTCGCGGACTTCGAAGCCTTGGGTTTGGCTGCCGTAGCCTGCGGCTGCTTGGATTTCCTTGACCTGTCAGCCGTCGCCTTACCAGCAGCCGGCTTCGCCGCTTGTGCTCTTTCCGTTTTCGCCGGTTTCGCTGCGCTCTCCGCTTTCTTCGTCACAATTGCGGTCTCCCGCGGGATTGCAGCTCCTTTCGCGGCTGTCTTCGCCGGAGCAGCCCCCATTTCCGGAAGCGCTGCGGAAACCGTCGTATCCGGCTCACCTGATGCAGCGACGCCCGCCAGTTCCTCCGCGGCCTTCTTGGCCGCCTTCTTTCCCTTCTTCGATCCCTTCGGCTCGACCACTTTCTTTACCGTCCGACTGCGGCGAACGATGACCGGCGGGGGTGGAGCGGGCGGGGAGTACGGCGCAGCAAATCGACGGACCGCCTCTTCATTTGGCAATTCCGCATCCATAAACGCGAATGTCAGCTTGTCGAGCAGTTCCTCGTAGCCCGAAACATCGGGCAGGATCCGCATCTCCTGCAGAATTGCGTTCGGTATCTTCTGGCGAGCTTCCGGCCATTTGCTGAAAAAATTGTCGAACCGGTTCTGGATCGTCGCGCCTTTGCCGTAAAGAAAAGCCATAGAACCGCTTCCGGGTTCACACTATGAAGCAGTCGCCAAAGCTGCGAAGGCTTGGCGGCATCCTTCGCCGTCATCTGCTGCAAAACTTTCTTGGCATCCTCGATCGAGCGCTTCCGCCTGTTCCACCAGATCGGTCCGCACAAAAAGCTGCTTCAGCGCTGTCATTTGAGCCGGGGAAAGTTTTGCCGTCAGCAAACGAAACTGCGCAGCCGATGGGTCCGGGTGCAGCCCGGCCATCAACAGTTGCACCAGCCGCTCATGCAGTCGCTCGATTCCCTGCGCATCGGCGGAACGGCTGCTCCAGGTGGACGATAGCTGACCCATCCATCCTTCGGACTTCCAGCGCCTTCATCGCCTGCAAGGGATCTTCTTCGTAAGCAATCTCTTCCAGTTCATATCCCGCGCTGCACGGCGGTGATGGCGCTGATCACACCTTCGGCCTTGGCATTGTCGTAGCGCGCCTTCGTGCGTTCCTCCATCTCCCACCCGGTGCGGGACAGCAGACGAACGGCGCGCACCATGCGGATCGGATCTTCAAGAAATCCGTAGTTGCTGACCAGCCGAAGCTGCCGCGCGTAAATATCGGCGGTCCCGTTCAACGGATCGAGCAGCAGTCCCCAGGAGCCTTCATTCAGCGAAAGCGCCATGGCATTGGCGGTAAAGTCGCGGCGGCGCAGGTCATCCAGAATTCCCGCCGGGTGATATTCCGGCCGCGCCGGCTTGGGGAAGTTTTCCGTGCGGGCGGCGGAAATTTCCAGCCGCGCCTGATTGCCGTATCTCAGATAAACGGTTTGCGAAGGCTCATGCTCGCCGGTGATGGCGAATCCGGCCTTTTCCAGATCCTTTTTGAACTTCAGCGGATTCGCCTGGACCGTCATGTCGAGGTCGCGGACCGAAGCGCCGCTGACGATATCGCGAACCGCTCCGCCGGTAAGAAATACAGTAATGCTCCGCGCCCGGGCCACGTCGGTCATGGCGTTCAATGCCTGTTTCTGGTTGGGAGAAAGCTTGGATTCGAGCAGTTGGATATAATCGGGCATGCCCTGTTTGCGCCTCTGCCAGCAGCCGTGTCGATGCGCCGCTAAGCTCAGTCTTTTCAATTAGATATAGGTGGCGTTGCCGCGCACACAAAGCCCTATATTATCACATTGAAATGTGATAATCCATTCCACTTGCACAATTCCCGCTGCGCCGGTCGCGCTTCATGCGACAATCCTGTCTGATGTTCGCAGCGCCAATTTTGCAGTTATCGGCAGTCGAGGCAGGGTGCCCAGGTTCGTCCACCGCGGAGGACTGACTTGAGTCTTTTGACATAACCAGGAGCGAACCATTGCCAGGATCGGGATCAAGCCGGAAAAAAGTGATTGTGCGCAAGTTCAGCCGCGACTGGCAGTCCGGCTATGTCGATCCGGTCGGATTTGCCCACGATGGCCGGCTGGAACTGCTCGATATGACCGGCAAAGTGATGACCATCGCCCTGCAGGAAATTAAAATGGTGTGCTTCGTGCGCGAATTCCTGACCGGCGACGATCCGGAACGGCTGATCCGCCGCAATTTTACTTCCCGCCCGCGCACGCCGGGCCTGTGGCTTCGCCTGCGCCTGCGCGATGGCGAAGAACTGGAAGGCCTCGCCAGCAACGACGCTTCCCTGCTGGAGCCGGAAGGAATCCAGTTCGCGCCGCCCGACATGCGCTCCAACACGCAACGGATTTTTGTACCCCGCACGGCATTGCAGTCGCTCGAAATTGTCGCCGTCATTCATCCCAGCACCCGGCGCAAGGCCGACCTGACCGAGCAGGAAGGGTTGTTCGCTGGCCAGGAGCGGTCCAGCCAGTGACTCTCTCGCAAGTGAGACGTGGGGCACCCATACTGACGAAATCGCTGCAACCCGGGAAGCCCTGAAGCATGATCATCTCCGCGCACCAGGAACAATGTCCGGAACTCGCCCGGCCCAACCCCAAGGAAAAGATCAACGTTGTGCAAGGGC
>CAWGME010000022.1:0-117810 GCA_963823595.1 uncultured Acidobacteriota bacterium | reverse complement strand
GGCGTCCGTGAGTGCACTCGGCGATTTCGTGCTCGTTGAGGTAGGCGTGAAACGTAAGCTGGTGAGGAGACATGCCCTGGAAATTCCAGCTACGACGCTGTTTTTACCGGTTGCCCGGTGCTGGTTCGATGATATCCGTCCTATATCGTTCGAACAGGGCAATAAACTCGTCGGTTTCGCGCTCGCTGACGCTCTGCTTTCGCAGCGCCTGACGCGTGTATTCGAGATTGATCTCCCACTCGGCTTCAGAGATGCCGAGCCCCATATGAGAGGTCTTCATGTCGCGCCCGATGTAAAAACATGGTCCGCCCGCCAAGTGGCAGATCTGGTCCACGAGGAGCTGCCGCGCACGTTGATGCGAATCAACGCTACGGCCCATTGCGAAGCGACTTAACCGAGAGTCACTCATCAACATCTGAAACAAGTCATCGACGACGGCGGCAATCACATCATAGCCACCCAAGCGCTGGTAAAGCGTCGAATTCACAGTTTGGGTCGTCATGGTAGGGAATTATACCGAGTTCTGATCTGACGAGAGGCTGCTGACGCGGACCGGGCAGCCATCCCGGGCCAAGCGTTTCAACTGTTGCCATCTGGGCAATGCACTCATCGAGCTTCGCCTCTCGTATTACTCCCGGAAACGCGTCGATTTATGAAATGGTGATTTTGGGTTTAGTGCGTCTCGCTTGCAGCCTTCACAACTGCCTGCACGTCGGTTAACCAGACCAGCTTCTGCTGCTTCAGGTTCTCCAGCACCCGGCGCAGGGCGGCGGCACCGGATGGTGTGCCGACGACGAAGGGATGGATGCCGATGGCGACGACGGTCGCCTCGCGGTTGGGGTCGGCAGCGGCCTCGCGGGCCAGCTCGGTGACGTAGTCGATCCACAGATGCTCGAGATCGCCAGGCTCCTTGGCGCGCGACAGGTATTGGCCCATGTCCACCGTCACCGGCGGGTAGGGAATCAGCAGCAGCGGCCCCGATTTTGTGGTGAGGCGGGAGAGGATGTCGCTATCCATTGCGTCGAGTGAATAGGTGATGCCCTCAGCGGCGGTGGCGGTGAAGGTGTCGCCGTTGGGATAGACGCTGGGGCTCGACCAGCCGGTGGAGCGCACGCCGGTTTCTTTGTCGATCATGTCGATCGTGCGGCGGATATACTCCTCCTGCGCGTCAAGCCCACGCCCCAGCGGGAGGAGCTGGTTGGAGTTGTTGATGCCGTGGGCGATGATGGGCGCAGCCGGCACGAGCGAGCGGAACTGCTTCCACACCTGCGGACGCTCTACGGGGAACTGCGCATTCAATGCGATGCTCAGCGGCACGCCTTCATCATGGAACAAGCGGCCGACGCGCGGTATGCCCCAGTCGATGGCGTATTGCCGGAATGCCTCATCGACAAGATCGGGATCGCGGCCTTTCATATCGGTGCGGAAGTTCGGCCCCTGGGCGTAGCCCCACACTTCCACGTAGAGCACGAAGCAGACGGCGACCTTTTTGTTCCCCGGCCACGCGGCCACGTGGATCGGCTGCCGCGGCAATGCGGTCACCCAGTCCGTCGTAGCCTGGGCGGGGGACACCCTCTGGCTGGGATTGGTGGCTTGACTGAAAGCCGGTACTGCTGAGGCGAGCAGACCGACAAGTATTAGAAAGATGAATGCGGCGGGACCGATGCGATCGCGCCGCGATCTGATTCCTGCTTTCGCGTTCCTCACAGTTCGGCCCCCGATCAATGCCTCAGAATTGTAGCGTATGCGGTCTCGCGGCCGTAGCTCGAACCGATAGCGGCAATAAGGGCCGCTGAGATCTTCTTCGCTTCCCGGCCGGAAAGAGCGCGGCGGGGATGAGGTGTGCAGCGTGTAGGATTGCGCTGTTTTTTCCCACAGAAAGTACGTGATTTCCACCAAATTAATCCGTTAAAGCTCGAGCTTCCCATGCAATACTCGGTGACAACGAAAGAGAAATCTTTCAGAGAAGAGAGTGGAATCTAGGCTAGCTGGAGGCTCGGAAACGAGACTCGCTTCAGGCGACTGAAGATGATTGGCAGAGAGAAAGCTCTTTACGACATGCAGAAACGGAATGGCAGGGAATGTGTGAGTTCTGCTCGCGGATTCTCCAGCGGTTCCGGGACGGTAAGGTTGTGATCCGGTCACCGAAACCGGATCTTCGAAAATTCGGATTGCCGGGGGCGAGTTCTCGCGAGAGGATTCGCCCTCTGGTTTTTTTGTCGTTGCCGCACCCAGCCAAAGGAACCGCAGGTCGCTCAGATTGTTGACAAGCTTGTCATTGCCAACCCCAGGCGCTAAAGCGCTCCGAAATTTTCAATGACTTATCCCCCGGCTGAAGCCGGGGTCTACCAACCAGAATGACTTATCCCCGGGCTGAAGCCGGGGTCTACCCAAAGCCAAGAATGACTTATCCCCGCGGCTGAAGCCGGGGTCTACCCAAAGCCAAGAATGACTTATCCCCCGGCTGAAGCCGGGGGTCTACGCAAAGCCGAGTTTGTCATCAGCCTGAGGAGCCGCAGGTCCCCGTTCGACTCGTCTGAAGACTCGGGCAGGGATCAGGTCAGATCGAGTTGTTGGAGGGCGGCGTGCGCGCCCTTTAGATCGGCAAGCTTCATCTCAGAATATTTGCGGGAGAGGATGACGCCATCGGCTTTGCCATGGAATGCGGCCAGGACGGCATCGCGGACACCGGCAGGCGTGCACTTACTATGGTTCGGCGCGGTGGGAATATCGATGTCGATGCCGGACCATAGCAGGGTCTTTGTGCCTGCAAGACCGGCGCGGGAGCGCTGGGTTTCGCGGAATACATAATCCGCAGAGAAGCCGGTAAAGGGAATTTCAGCCAGGCTTTTTTCCTGATAATTCAGCACGCGGTAATGGAACTCCAGAAGTTCCTGCGGCGGCACATCTCCGTAAAGCGTCTGGTGAACGCTGTCGATGTAGCCGGCCATGCGTTCGCCGGCGCAATTGTTGTACATGACGATTTTCAGGAAGTCGGAGACGGGCGCGATGGCAGCGAGGTCTTGTTCCGCGCGATAGATCGGATTGAAGGAGTTCGTGGATGAGATATGCCATCCCACGCCGAGCGATGGCTTGACTTGTTTGACATGGTGGTAGATGGCTGCGTAGGTTTCGCGAAGGCTGTCGGTCCACAGCATCTCCCAGGCGAGCAGTTCCGGGTAGCGCAACATGAGGCGCCAAAGCTCGACGTAGTAGCCATCGACGGGACGATGACCTTGGCGGCCGGCCTGGACAAATTTGGCGAGCTCGAGAAATCCCTGGCGTGCGCGTTGCGGATTGATGCCGCGCTGTTTCGCCTTCTCCTGGCAGAACTGGCAAAAACAGGTGACCTCGTACGGATTGATGTCGCGGCCTTCTTGCTCCGCGCCGAGAGCGTTGGAGAAAGCGCCCTGGCGTTCCGAACACCACATGATGCCATCGATGTCATAGGATCGCGACCAATCTTCGACGATGCCCAGAAGAAAATTGCGGTAGTTCGGATTGTTGAAGCAGAGGGTATCGGCGTGCTTGCCGGATAGATCGATTTCCTGGAGCTGGTCGATGTTGGGAAGATTTCCGCGGAAGGAATCCTCAAACCAGCAGATTGTCTGGATGCCGCGTTTGCGGGCGGACGGCAGAACTGCTTCGAGCACGTCATAGTTGCCAAGATCGGTGGCGCGCGTCCCCTTGAAGACGGTATTTTTGTAGTACTCGGGATGGATGGTGGCGTAATTTCCGCCGGAAAAGGTGTTGGTGTCGTACTCCTGCTTGCCATGGTCGGGCAGAGGCTGGCCCGGAACCTGGCGGCCTGCGATACCGCGTCCATAGGTGAAGGTCGCAAGGAAAAGCGTATTGATCAGAGCATCCTGCTGAAATTCGTCGAGGACTTGCTCGGTTCCCTCATCGACAAAAGAAACAGCGCCGACCTGAATCCCAATCGTCTTCCGATTCGATGTGGCAGGCAGAGTCATGGCTCCTGCCTCCGGAATGGTTGCCGTAAGCGCCGCGGCCGCCGCGCCCTGTAAAAATGCTCTTCGATCCACCTGTATCATCGGCTCTCCTTGTCATCAATGGTTCTATCATCGCCGCCGGTTTGGGCAAAGACACGGGCCGCGCTGATGTGATGCGGTTAGGGAACAGGGGTGTGCGGATGTGTCGGCAGGGGCGAATTGCACAGGAGAGGCCAAGCGTACAATTGGCCAGCCTGAGGCCCGCACGTTGAGGCTCGGCGAAAGAGGACAATGCATGATTGGAGAAAAGATCGGCGAGACGAAAGGGAAACGACTAGTGAGACGGGTAGTTTCCACGGAACCACCTACGGTAGAAGTATCGTTTGAAGACAGCGGCCAGATGCTGGGTGTTGCGACGACGGGGATGGGCAGTTATATCTCGGTAATTGCGGCGGATGGTTCGATTTCCGGCGAGGGCCAGGGCATCTCGATGACGCAGGATGGCGAGGGGATTACCTGGAAGGGAACGGGCGTTGGCAAGTTTGGGGCTGATGGCGCGATCAGCTACCGGGGGATGCTGTTCTTTAAGACAACATCGTCGAAGCTGGCGCGGCTGAACAATGCGTGCGGAGCGTTTGAATACGATGTGGATAGCTCCGGCAACACGGTTTCGAAGCTGTGGGAATGGAAATAGGGCTGCGGCACACCTCCCCCAGCTAATCTGCGCGTCTGCTTCCTGCTAATTCAGTTCCGAACCCAGATATTCCGGAAGCTGATCGGCTGGCTGGGATCGCCGTGCGCCTGCAGCTTGATCGGCGCCCGGTCGTACCTCTTATAAAAAGGCTTGCCTATGTACAGAGTCTCGCCCTTCAGCTGGAAATGATTCTGCACCAGCACCCCATTAAAGAACACCGTCACATAGGCTGGGGATTGCAGCGATCCATCGCCGTGGAACACCGGGGCGGTCCAGACCACGTCATAGGTCTGCCACTCCCCGGGCTTGCGGTTGGCATTCACCAACGGAGGACTTTGTTTGTAAATGCTGGCCGCCTGCCCATTGACATAGGTCTTATTGTTGTACGAATCGAGGACCTGCAACTCGTATCCCGCATCCTCTGGCCGGTAGACGCAAGAAACACTCCACTATTCCCGCGTGCCTGGCCACTGCCGGAAATGTTCTTCGGAATTCTCCATTCGATATGCAGCTGGTAATCCCGGAAGGCGCGTTTGGTTTGGATATTCCCGGCAGCCTTGCTCACCGTTAATATGCCGTCACCAACCGTCCATTTCGCTGGGGACTTGTCCTGGGCTGAAACCCATTGGTTAAGGTTCGTGCCATCGAAGAGCACGATCGCGTCGGAGGGAGGCGCTGCGTCGGTGACGCCCGGTGTAACAATCCTCGGCACCGGCGTCCACATTTCCGTCTCCTCCGGTTTCGGAGCAGACGATTGCTGGGCAAGACGAGAGCGGTCGTGGAAATCAAAACCGCCAGGGCGAGGGACATGAACTGTGTTTGCGCATGACTTCAAGAGAATAAACCCAATCGCGTCGAATCTGGTAAAGCGGAGATTGGGCAGGTTCTGGGGCCCCGCTTTTCCGGTGGCACGAACGGCGGCTCTTTTGCACAGAAAGTACGAAATTTCCACCGAAATAATCCCGAAAAACGAGAAGTTCTCGTGCAATACTCAGTGACAACGAAAGAGAAATCTTTCAGAGAAGAGAGTGGAATCGAAGCCAGCCGGAGGATCGGAAACGACACTCACTTCAGGCAACTGAAGATGGCAGGCAATGCACTCATCGAGCTTCGCCTCTCGTATTACTCCCGGGAAACGCGTCGATTTATGAAATGGTGATTTTGGGTTTAGTGCGTCTCGCTTGCAGCCTTCACAACTGCCTGCACGTCGGTCAACCAGACCAGCTTCTGCTGCTTCAGGTTCTCCAGCACCCGGCGCAGAGCCGCGGCACCGGATGGTGTGCCGACGACGAAGGGATGGATGCCGATGGCGACGACGGTTGCCTCGCGGTTGGGGTCGGCAGCGGCCTCGCGGGCCAGCTCGGTGACGTAGTCGATCCACAGATGCTCGAGATCGCCAGGCTCCTTGGCGCGCGACAGGTATTGGCCCATGTCCACCGTCACCGGCGGGTAGGGAATCAGCAGCAGCGGCCCCGATTTTGTGGTGAGGCGGGAGAGGATATCGCTATCCATTGCGTCGAGTGAATAGGTGATGCCCTCAGCGGCGGTGGCGGTGAAGGTGTCGCCGTTGGGATAGACGCTGGGGCTCGACCAGCCGGTGGAGCGCACGCCGGTTTCTTTCTCGATCATGTCGATCGTGCGGCGGATATACGCCTCCTGCGCGTCAAGCCCACGCCCCAGCGGGAGGAGCTGGTTGGAGTTGTTGATGCCGTGGGCGATGATGGGCGCAGCCGGCACGAGCGAGCGGAACTGCTTCCACACCTGCGGACGCTCTACGGGGAACTGCGCATTCAATGCGATGCTCAGCGGCACGCCTTCATCATGGAACAAGCGGCCGACGCGCGGTATGCCCCAGTCGATGGCGTATTGCCGGAATGCCTCATCGACAAGATCGGGATCGCGGCCTTTCATATCGGTGCGGAAGTTCGGCCCCTGGGCGTAGCCCCACACTTCCACGTAGAGCACGAAGCAGACGGCGACCTTCTTGTTCCCCGGCCACGCGGCCACGTGGATCGGCTGCCGCGGCAATGCGGTCACCCAGTCCGTCGTAGCCTGGGCGGGGGACACCCTCTGGCCGGGATTGGTGGCTTGACTGAAAGCCGGTACTGCTGAGGCGAGCAGACCGACAAGTATTAGAAAGATGAATGCGGCGGGACCGATGCGATCGCGCCGCGATCTTATTCCTGCTTTCGCGTTCCTCACCGTTCGGCCCCCGATCAATGCCTCAGAATTGTAGCGTATGTGGTCTCGCGGCCGTAGCTCGAAACGATAGCGGCAATAAGGGCCGCTGAGATCTTCTTCGCTTCCCGGCCGGAAAGAGCGCGGCGGGGATGAGGTGTGTAGCGTGTGTAGGATTGCGCTGTTTTTTCCCACAGAAAGTACGTGATTTCCACCGAAATTAATCCGTAAAACCTGCGAGTTTCCCGTGCAATACTCGGTGACAACGAAAGAGAAATCTTTCAGAGAAGAGAGTGGAATCTAGGCTAGCTGGAGGCTCGGAAACGAGACTCGCTTCAGGCGACTGAAGATGATTGGCAGAGAGAAAGCTCTTTACGACATGCAGGAACGGAATGGCAGGGAATGTGTGAGTTCTGCTCGCGGATTCTCCAGCGGTTCCGGGACGGTAAGGTTGTGATCCGGTCACCGAAACCGGATCTTCGAAAATTCGGATTGCCGGGGGCGAGTTCTCGCGAGAGGATTCGCCCTCTGGCTTTTTTGTCGTTGCCGCACCCAGCCAAAGGAACCGCAGGTCGCTCAGATTGTTGACAAACTTGTCATTGCCAACCCCAGGCGCTAAAGCGCTCCGAAATTTTCAATGACTTATCCCCCGGCTGAAGCCGGGGGTCTACCCAAAGCCGAGTTTGTCATCAGCCTGAGGAGCCGCAGGTCCCCGTTCGACTCGTCTGAAGACTCGGGCAGGGATCAGGTCAGATCGAGTTGTTGGAGGGCGGCGTGCGCGCCCTTTAGATCGGCAAGCTTCATCTCAGAATATTTGCGGGAGAGGATGACGCCATCGGCTTTGCCATGGAATGCGGCCAGCACGGCATCGCGGACACCGGCAGGCGTGCACTTACTATGGTTCGGCTGCGGTGGGAATATCGATGTCGATGCCGGACCATAGCAGGGTCTTTGTGCCTGCAAGACCGGCGCGGGAGCGCTGGGTTTCGCGGAATACATAATCCGCAGAGAAGCCGGTAAAGGGAATTTCAGCCAGGCTTTTTTCCTGATAATTCAGCACGCGGTAATGGAACTCCAGAAGTTCCTGCGGCGGCACATCTCCGTAAAGCGTCTGGTGAACGCTGTCGATGTAGCCGGCCATGCGTTCGCCGGCGCAATTGTTGTACATGACAATTTTCAGGAAGTCGGAGACGGGCGCAATCGCAGCCAGATCTTGTTCCGCGCGATAGATCGGATTGAAGGAGTTCGTGGATGAGATATGCCATCCCACGCCGAGCGATGGCTTGACTTGTTTGACATGGTGGTAGATGGCTGCGTAGGTTTCGCGAAGACTGTCGGTCCACAGCATCTCCCAGGCGAGCAGTTCCGGGTAGCGCAACATCAGGCGCCAAAGCTCGACGTAGTAACCATCGACGGGACGATGACCTTGGCGGCCGGCCTGGACAAATTTGGCGAGCTCGAGAAATCCCTGGCGTGCGCGCTGCGGATTGATGCCGCGCTGTTTCGCCTTCTCCTGGCAGAACTGGCAAAAACAGGTGACCTCATACGGATTGATGTCCCGGCCTTCTTGCTCCGCGCCGAGAGCGTTGGAGAAAGCGCCCTGGCGCTCCGAACACCACATAATGCCATCGATGTCATAGGATCGCGACCAATCCTCGACGATGCCCAGGAGAAAATTGCGGTAGTTCGGATTGTTAAAGCAGAGGGTATCGGCGTGCTTGCCGGATAGGTCGATTTCCTGGAGCTGGTCGATGTTGGGAAGATTTCCGCGGAAGGCATCTTCAAACCAGCAGATGGTCTGGATGCCACGTTTTCTGGCCGACGGCAGAACTGCTTCGAGCACGTCATAGTTGCCAAGATCGGTGGCGCGCGTCCCCTTGAAGACCGTATTTTTGTAGAACTCGGGATGGATGGTGGCGTAATTTCCGCCGGAAAAAGTTTTGGTGTCGTATTCCTGCTTGCCATGATCCGGCAAAGGCTGGCCCGGAACCTGGCGGCCTGCGATACCGCGTCCATAGGTGAAGGTCGCAAGGAAAAGCGTATTGATCAGAGCATCCTGCTGAAATACATCCAGGACTTGCTCGGTTCCCTCATCGACAAAAGAAACAGCGCCGACCTGGATTCCGATCGTCTTCCGATTCGATGTGGCAGGCAGAGTCATGGCTCCTGCCTCCGGGATGGTTGCCGTAAGCGCCGCGGCCGCCGCGCCCTGTAAAAATGCTCTTCGATCCACCTGTACCATCGGCTCTCCTTGTCTACCAACGGTTCTATCATTCGCTGCGTGCCCGGGCAAAGGCATCGGCCGCGCTGGCGCGATGCGGTAGGGGAACAGGGGTGTGCGGATGTGCCGGCAGGGGCGAATTGCACAGGAGAGGCCGAAGCGTACAATTGGCCAGCCTGAGGCCCGCACGTTGAGGCTCGGCGAAAGAGGACAATGCATGATTGGAGAAAAGATCGGCGAGACGAAAGGGAAACGACTGGTGAGACGGGTAGTTTCCACGGAACCACCTACGGTAGAAGTATCGTTTGAAGACAGCGGCCAGATGCTGGGTGTTGCGACGACGGGGCTGGGCACTTATATCTCGGTAATTGCGGCGGATGGTTCGATTTCCGGCGAGGGCCAGGGCATCTCGATGACGCAGGATGGCGAGGGGATTACCTGGAAGGGAACGGGCGTTGGCAAGTTTGGGGCTGATGGCGCGATCAGCTACCGGGGGATGCTGTTCTTTAAGACAACATCGGCGAAGCTGGCGCGGCTGAACAATGCGTGCGGAGCGTTTGAATACGATGTGGATAGCTCCGGCAACACGGTTTCGAAGGTGTGGGAATGGAAATAGGGCTGCGGCACACCTCCCCCAGCTAATCTGCGCGTCTGCTTCCTGCTAATTCAGTTCCCGAACCCAGATATTCCGGAAGCTGATCGGCTGGCTGGGATCGCCGTGCGCCTGCAGCTTGATCGGTGCCCGGTCGTACCTCTTATAAAAAGGCTTGCCTATGTACAGAGTCTCGCCCTTCAGCTGGAAATGATTCTGCACCAGCACACCGTTAAAGAACACCGTCACATAGGCTGGGGATTGCAGCGATCCATCGGCGTGGAACACCGGGGCGGTCCATACCACGTCATAGGTCTGCCACTCCCCGGGCTTGCGGTTGGCATTCACCAACGGAGCACTTTGCTTGTAAATGCTGCCCGCCTGCCCATTGACATAGGTCTTATTGTTGTACGAATCGAGGACCTGCAACTCGTATCCCGCATCCTCTGGCCCGGTAGACGCAAGAAACACTCCACTATTCCCGCGTGCCTGGCCACTGCCGGAAATGTTCTTCGGAATTCTCCATTCGATATGCAGCTGGTAATCCCGGAAGGCGCGTTTGGTTTGGATATTCCCGGCAGCCTTGCTCACCGTCAGTATGCCGTCACCGACCGTCCATTTCGCTGGGGACTTGTCCTGGGCTGAAACCCATTGGTTAAGGTTCGTGCCATCGAAGAGCACGATCGCGTCGGAGGGAGGCGCTGCGTCGGTGACGCCCGGCGTAACAATCTTCGGCACCGGCGTCCACACTTCCGTCTCCTCCGGTTTCGGAGCAGACGACTGCTGGGCAAAGACGAGAGCGGTCGTGGAAATCAAAACCGCCAGGGCGAGGGACATCAAAATGTGTTTGCGCATGACTTCAAGAGAATAAACCCAATCGCGTCGAATCTCGTAAAGCGGAGATTGGGCAGGCTCTGGGGCACCCGCTTTTCCGGTGGCAGGAACGACGGCTCTTTTCCACAGAAAGTACGGAATTTCCACCGAAATAATTCCGGAAAATCGAGAAGTTCTCGTGCAATACTCGGTGACAACGAAAGAGAAATCTTTCAGAGAAGAGAGTGGAATCGAAGCCAGCCGGAGGATCGGAAACGAGACTCACTTCAGGCGACTGAAGATGGCAGGCAGAGAGAAAGCTCTTACGACATGCAGAAACGGAATGGCAGGGAATGTGTGAGTTCTGCTCGCGGATTCTCCAGCGGTTCCGGGACGGTAAGGTTGTGATCCGGTCACCGAAACCGGATCTTCGAAAATTCGGATTGCCGGGGGCGAGTTCTCGCGAGAGGATTCGCCCTCTGGCTTTTCTGCAGGATTTTTGCTCGCGGTTCCTCCACTTCCCCTCACCTCCAAGCCAACATTTTACAGGACCTTCCCACCTCAAGCCAACCCGTTCGACTCGCTTTCACTCGCTCAGGGTGGGCTTGAATGGGCCACCGCCGCATTAATTTAGGCGGACGACGTATGGGTCGCCCTCATCGGGATGGACAAGTCTGGCGATCTCCTCGGCGGCGCGATGGGATGCTCCGAAGGGACGAATGCGGACCCAGTAGCCGGTGACTCCTTTGAAGTCGATGACACTGGCACCGGGATATTGACGTTGCAGACGATCGCGAAGTTTGTCGGCGGTTCGGGAGTGGTGGAAGGCGCCGATCTGCACGCACCAGCGGCCCTCGTGCCAAGCGGAGGGCGGGGTGCGCAGGACATCGATGCGGACCCGTGCGGTTCCCGGGCGCCAGACTCCTGCTTTGAGAGCGGCGGCACGCGACAGGTCGAGCATGCGGCCGGGAACGAAGGGACCGCGATCCGTAATGGTGACGACTACGGACTGGCGCGTCTCCAGATTTGTGACGCGCACGACGGTACCAAGCGGAAGCGTGCGATGGGCGGCGGTCATGGCGTTCTGGTCGTAGATCTGGCCATTGGCTCCGCGAGCGTTGTGGTACGGAGCGCCATACCAGCTGGCGATTCCGATCTCGCTCGAAAAAATTTTGCCGGGGTAGTTTTCCGCGTGGCTGGCGGAGGGAGGCGGCGGAACGGGTTCTTCGATTTCCGGCGGCGGTGGAGGCGGCTCGGTGTAAACATGACGATGCCTGCAGCCGGCCGCGAGCAGGCAAAGCACCAGAAGGCCGGACAACCTGAAGCTGGATTTGGGCGCGCGCTTCTGTCGATCTTTCATCTTGTGTCTCTATTTGAAATTGAATCGCGGCGGATGGCTCCGGGTTGCGGGCGGGGTGCAGAGTTAGTTACTGGTCCCAGTTCCTGCTAACGAGTGTTTCATCAATGCAGATGTGCCCAATGAGGTTAGCCGGGACTAAAGACCTGTCACCGGCGACCCCGGGTGAATCCGAGCCACCCTGAGCCTGTTCGAGAGTGAAAATGACCAGGTAAAGCCCGGTGCTTGCGCACCTGGGACATCTATGATTCAGCTGTAAATAAATCGTACATTCGACAATGAAACCTTTTTCTTATAGATATGGTCTACGTATGTAAGACAAGTATCCTGTGAGCAGTTGCATTGCTTGTGGCGCAAAAAGGCGAGGCCGCCAGCCCTTTGCCGCAAACCAGCCCGCCTGATTCGAAAAAATTACGGACCGGAATGTCACGGACAGCATTGGCAACTCGCGGATCACGCCCACCATCCTGCTTGCATGCCGGACGGGAATTTGTTGATGCACGGCAGCTGGTGAAGAAATTTCCGGCTGCCGTTTTCGCGGTGCTGATGTTGATGACGCCGTTCGCGCTTGCGGCGCAGCTACCCGATGCGCCATCCGCGGTGAGGGCGCGGCACAGACGCAGTCCTGGCAGACGGGGCGCGATGTGAGCGGAGGAACAGCCGTCCAGGTGGCCGCCGGACATATACCAGCATTCAGTCTCAGCCTGAGAGAAATCCGGGAAGATGATGATTCCGATTCTGCTTCCGCCCCAAACTGGAGACCGCGTCCGCTTGCTTTCGAGGTAAATCCTTCCGACCCGCAGCAATCGCTCTACAGCCCGCGGAGGCGGTCTCGCGCTTCAGGATATTCTTCGAGCCTCGCCGGAGCGCATCCGGTGCCTGGCACCGCGCCCGACCTGCAGCGGGCTTGTCCGACCGACACCTGCTCACTGGCGGAGGCAGTGATGTGCTGCGGAACGGCGCCATCGCCATTTGTTCTGTATCTGAAGAGTCCCGATGCAGTTCCGCTGACGGCCCGCGACAACCTGCATTCGGCTGTCATGCACGTTATCGATCCGTTCAACCTGGGAACCATCGCGGTGGATGCCGCCATCGGCATCGCATCGGACTCTCATACCGTGTACGGGCCCGGCTTCGATGGGTTCGCCAAATATGCCGGGGTGAGCTTGACCGAGGACATGACGGGTGAATTTTTTGGTACTTTTCTGATTCCTTCCTTGATGCATCAGGACCCGCACTATCATCGGGAACCATTCATGCCGGTGAAGCACAGAATTCTACACGCCATTGCGCAGGTGGTCTGGACGAAGAGTTACACCGGGCAGCCAATGTTCAACTATGCCAACATTGTTGGCGGCATCGCGACGGCGGCAGTGAGCAACACGTTTGTGCCGGGTCCGGGAAGGCAGGGATTCGGGGCTACCGCACAGCGGCTGGCGGTGGCATTTGCCATCAGTCCATCCGGCAACCTGATCGAAGAGTTCGTTCCCGATCTAGCCAGCCGCATCAACCTGCGAGTGGTGATCTTCCAGCGCATTTTGAATACGGTCTCAAAAGAGGAGGGCGGCGCCGGATTCGACTAATTATTGCAGTAATTTTGGTGCTCCGTTCACAGTGCAACCAATCGCCGTCGAACCCCTAAATTTCGCCATTCAATGCAAGGCAATTCCGCTATGTTCCGTGGGTGCGTACCTTTGGGAAGGTAGAACATTCCGTATGCTGCGCCGCAGTGAACCAAAACCCGGTGTGACTGCATCTTACAGAAATGAGGCGCTTTGTAAGATTTCAGGTTACAATGGTTAAGGTCGAAGGCGCTGGTTATGGAATGGATTCGTCAGAGCTGGGGCGGTTCCGCCAATCACGAACATCAGGAGAGACGTCAATGCCAAAAGCCACCAAATTCTTAGAAAAGTCCGTTACGTTGGCTTCGAAAGGCGCCTGGACGGTTTTTGAAAAGTTCAACAGCATTCATCCCAACGCGTCGTTCACTCCCAAATGGTCCGATAAGCCCCTGCTGAAGTCGTATCAAAAAGAGAAGCCGCCGCTGGGCTGGCCGCGAAGCACAGACTCGCTTTGCCCGAAATGTGTGCCTGCCATCCGCCAGCAGATTCTGGATGGCAAACTGCCCCATGAAGTTCTCTTGAATGAAAAGATTGGCGAAATCAAAGCGCAGATTATCGAGCGCGATGGACGCATTCTGATGGTGAAGGACTGTCCGGAGCATGGCCACTTCGAAGATGTGATGGCTATCGACACGGAATTTTTCCGCCATCTGGAAGAGGTTTTCCCGGGCCGCGACATTCGCGCCCACAATGATGAGAAACTGCATGACCACGGCACGTCGACGATTACCCATGGCCGCGGATCCGTGCTGACGATTGATTTAACCAACCGCTGCAATATGATGTGCGATCCATGTTTTATGGACGCCAACCAGGTTGGATTTGTGCATGAACTGACATGGGATGAAATCAAGACCATGCTGGATAATGCCATCTCGATCAAGCCGCGCCGCCAGATGTCCGTACAGTTTTCCGGCGGCGAGCCGACCTTGTCCCCCTACTTCCTGGATGCGGTTGCGTACGCGCGCAAGGTGGGCTACAACTCCGTGCAGGCGGCGACCAATGGTATTGAGTTTGCCAAGAGTAAGGAGTTTTCCAAAGCCGCTGCTGAAGCCGGCCTGCGGTATGCGTATCTGCAGTTTGACGGAATCGGCAATGCCGCCAACTCCCATCGTAAAGTTGGCAACCTGTTCGATGTGAAGCTGCAAGCCATCCTCAACCTGCATGAAGCCGGTGTGGACATTGTTCCAGTGACGACGATTATCAACGGGATCAACAATGAGCAGGTGGGGCGCATCATCGAATTCGCACTGAATAATCCGAAGACGATCAATTTCCTCAGCTTCCAGCCGGTGTCGTTCACTGGGCGCGACGAGGATATCAGCGACGAGCGCCGGACGGCGCAGCGGTACACGCTGTCGCACCTCGCGCACGATGTGAAGTCGCAGACCGGCCTTGGCGAGCCGACGCGGGACTGGTTCCCGATCAGCTTTATGAGCACGTTTTCGGACTGGGCGGACCTGGTTCACGGGCCCGACAAGGACTGGGGCCAGCTCTCCTGCGGATGCCACCCAAATTGCGGTATCGGCATGGCGCTGATGATCGACAAAGAAACCAAGGAAGCTGTTCCGGTTACCGCATTTTTGAATGCCGACCGGCTGGCAAAAGATGTGGCGAAGATCAACGATGCGGCGCGAGGGAAGTTTCTTTCGATCCTGGGCGTCTCGCTGGCATTACTGCGCAACTACGATCCGGCGAAGGCGCCTACGCACTTTCGCTTGACCGATTTGCTGCAGAAGTTTGACAAGTGCTTCGGCGCGACCGGGCACGATTATGGCAAGGTCACCGGTGACCGCACCATGGAAGACATCAAGAAGCGCCGCGCCGACCGCTGGAACTTCCTTTTCATCGCGGGCATGTGGTTCCAAGATCTGTTTAATTACGATTTCCGCCGCACCGAGCAGTGCATTATCCCGTACGCAACGCAGGAAGGCGAAATTAGCTTCTGCGCCTACAACACCGGCGTGGGCTGGCGGAACATCATCGAAAAGATGCACATGACGGCAACGCTGACGAAATGGTATGACGAGCATGGCCGGCATGAAATCTTCGCCGGTGGCCGCAAGGTGGGTATGGCCGATTCGCAGAATACCCTGGTGCTGAACGACGAGCACGTGCATGCGGCAGCCAACGACACGCTGGATAAACTTGGAATCGCCAAGAATTCGCGCGAGGAGAAGATTCGCGCGCGCGACAGCAAAATCAAACAGGATGCTGAAGCTGCGAAAATGGCCCGTCTGTATCGCGAGCATATCCTCGGCGAAAAACCAAAGGAAAACAACTTTGTCGGCATCGATTCTCTGATTGCCTCTGTGCCGAAGAGCACGGAAGTCAAGGCGGAGAAGGCTGAAGAACCCGTCATGGGCGACTGATGAAAACAGGCAAGAGACTGAGGTAGGCCTTTACCTCAATTTTGCCCAGTTGGAGCACCTACTCACAATAAGAAGCCGTCCCCGTGCGGGGCGGCTTTTTATTTGACCTATTTAGAGCAGTTCCACGGTTACTATCTCCTGGCCCAGAACCGCGAAATGCAGCTTTTCTTAACGGAAAGCTGCGCGAAAATTCCATCCGCCGAGTACACCTACCGTGGAACTGTTCTAGCGGCTACACTCAGGGTGATGCATAACGCCACCTGGGCACCCAACGAGATAAAGCTTTTTCGTCAGCAACTGCTCGCGTGGTTTCGCCAGAATGCGCGAGACCTGCCGTGGCGCCGCACGCGCGATCCGTATCGCATCTGGGTTTCAGAGGTGATGCTGCAGCAAACCCGGGTGGCGACAGTCATCGACAGGTATACGCAGTTTGTGACGCGATTTCCTTCCCTGGTATCACTGGCGCTGGGCCGGGAAGAAGAAGTGCTCACTTTGTGGAGTGGGCTGGGTTATTACAAGCGTGCCCGGCTGCTGCACAGCGCGGCGCAATTACTGGTGGATGAGCACGCCGGGTCTCTGCCGAGGCTATCGGCGGAATTGCGGCGCTTGCCGGGGGTGGGAGATTACACGGCGGCGGCGATCGCCAGCATTGCCTATGGAGAGCCGATCGCGGTTGTTGACGGCAACGTGGAGCGGGTGGTGATACGGCTTCTGGGAATAAAAGAAGCCGGCAGCCGACAGTCGATTACAAGCCTAAAGGATGCAGCCGGACGGTTGCTTGAACCGGCGGCGCCGGGAGCGTTTAACCAGGCAATGATGGAGCTTGGCGCGACCGTTTGCCTTCCGCAGGTCCCCCTGTGCGCGGTATGCCCGGTGCAGAGTTTTTGCCGCACCCGAGGGGAACATATTGCGCGGCCGCGGAAGCAAATGATGAGCCGGAAAGTGAATTATGCGCTGATTCGGAAGCCTCTTGAATCAGGCCTAAACAACGTTGCTGTGTTGCTGCGGAAGCGGCCGGCCAGCGCCTCGCAAATGCCCGGAATGTGGGAACTTCCGGTTCTGCCCGGCGGCGGCGAATTGGAAAGTGAGCCTGTGCTTCGCATTCGCCATTCCATTACGAACACGAATTACTATGTCACCGTATTTGAGGTTGAAGAAAAAACTTCTCTCGATCCAGAATTATCTTCTGTTCTGGATGAGGAGGACTGGGTGGCTGACCGGCGGTTGCATGAAATTCCCTTGACGGGACTCGCCAGAAAGATTCTGATGCGCCTGGATGTGCTTGCCAGGCCGAGGCAGATTCGCCAGGGAAAACTGCTGCCGGGAACGGGAAGCGATTTTGTCTAGAGCTCACTCACGCAGGCGTTTCCGCTGGCTTAGCACGAAGGCCTTCGAAATATAGAAGGCGGCATTTTGGCGTGCGACTACATCTGAAACGAGAACCGCTTTGGAAGGAGAACGGCGATGCGATGCAATCGATTGCTCAAAGTTCTTTCCGTTCTGATGCTGCTGCCGATAGCCGGGGTAGCGGTTTGGGCGCAGCAGACCCCGAAACCTATCCTGCACCGTCGTTCCGATGGAAATGTCGCAGAGAATGAGTCGGGCGAAAACCTTGCCGGCGAACAATCCTCCGCGCTGCCCGATGATGTCTCCGGCGCCTATCACTTCGATCACGATAACGAGTCGATCGAGATCGATATCGAGCGCAACAATCGGAACGGCCGGGTTGGATTGAGCGGGTATATATCGCGGCTGGGAGATGCCGAAACCGACGCCAATACACCCCTGACGTTTTTCTTCGATAAGGCGTTGGTGGCTGGCAGCCAGATCGAATTTCAGACCCGCGTGCTGCATGGGGTCTGGTATTCGTTTCGCGGAACCATTCTGCGCGGCAAAGCCAACGAGCGCGACGAGGATGGCTATTACGTTCTTCATGGAGTTCTGCAGCAGCACCATCCGCAGGATGCCGATGAAAAGTCCGCGAATGAGACTGTCGAAAGTCGCACGGTAAACTTTAAATCGATGGGCCGGTAGATCAGGCGACACGCGCCGGCACCGAAGCCGCCCAGGGAGATGTAGGAGGGACCTGCCGGATTCGATTCTGCGCAAGGCTTACAACGAGAACCCGTGGCGGCAGTTGAGACTCTCGAGTTGATTGAAAATCCCAGGTCTCAGAATCGAGACCTGGGCACCCGCACCCGGGCACCCCTGGTTTTTCTCCCCTGTAAAATAGACACTTATGCTTGATTTGGGATTTGTGCGCGCGAACCTGGCGCAGGTGAAGGAAAGGCTTGCGCGCCGGGGTCCGGAAGCTGCCGGAGTGTTGGCTGGATTCGAGAAGCTTGACCGGAAGCGGCGGGCGGCTATCACCGGTTCCGAAAAGTTGAAAGCTGAGCGGAATCAGATTTCCGCCCAAATTGCTGAGCGTAAACGCAGCGGCCAAGACGCTGCGGATTTGATGGATCGAACGCGGTCCATGAAAGACGCCATCGAGCGCTGCAATGGTGAGGCTGAGGCAGCCGAGTTCGAGATGCAGGCAGTCCTGCAGCAAACGCCCAATCTGCCCGCCGACAGCGTTCCTGACGGAACTTCCGCAGAAGACAATGTTGAAGTTCGCCGCTGGGGCACGCCGCGTTCATTTGATTTTTCGGCGAAGCCGCACTGGGAACTGGGCGAGCAGTTGGGCATCCTCGATTTTGAACGCGCGGCGAAAATTTCCGGGGCACGGTTCGCGGTGTATTGGGACGCAGGCGCGCGGATGGAGCGGGCGCTGGCGAATTTCATGCTCGATATGCACACCGGCCAGCATGGATACAGGGAAGTTCTGCCGCCGTACATGGTCAACGAAGCATCGCTGTTCGGCACCGGTCAGTTGCCGAAATTTGAGGAAGACCTGTTCCATTGCGAGGGCGGCGATCACTGGCTCATCCCGACGGCGGAAGTGCCGCTGACGAATTTATATCGCGATGAGATTCTCGATGGGAAGCACTTGCCGATTTCTTTGACTGCCTACACGCCCTGTTTTCGGGCCGAGGCAGGCTCGCATGGCAAAGATGTTCGCGGGCTGATCCGGCAGCATCAATTCCAAAAAGTGGAGCTAGTGAAGTTCGTGGTGCCGGAGCAGTCGTATGCAGAGCATGAGGCGCTGACCGCTCACGCCGAGGCGGTTCTGCAGGCCCTGGAATTGCCGTATCGAGTGATGAACCTGTGCGCTGGCGACTTGGGATTTTCGGCGGCCAAAACCTACGATCTGGAGGTCTGGCTGCCAGGGCAGGGAACCTATCGGGAGATTTCTTCGTGTTCGAACTTTGAGGCGTTTCAGGCGCGGCGCGCCAATATACGGTACCGGCCGCAAGGGCAGAAAAAGACGGAGTTCGTTCATACCTTAAACGGCAGCGGCCTTGCCGTAGGCCGGACATGGCTGGCGGTGGTGGAGAATTACCAGCAGGCGGATGGCAGCATCCAAATCCCCAAGGTGTTGGTGCCGTATATGGGTGGAGAGACGGTGATACGCAGATGAAGCGAGTGCTCCGCAATTACGTGTTCTGGACCTATCAGCGCGGCAGCATGCACTATGACGTGATGGTGACACTGATCCTGTTGTTCATTTTTCTCTCACCTCTCGTCATCAACTACCATGACAAGCCGGTCGAGCGAATGCTGCCGCCCAGCCAGGTAGTGGTGAAAAATGATGGACACAATGAGCTGATGTATCAGATTGACGCGGCGACTCTGGCGGCTTTTCACGATCACGATGTGAAGCTGGAACTGCGGACAGTCATTGTTCCGATCTCCGGATATGTGACCATCGACAGGTATGAGCCGGTAAGAGCTGCCGATGGCAAGAAGATCGTTGCGTATCGCGTATGGGCGCACAGATAAATGAGGCGAATGATGAAAAGTTTGAGGTGCAAGGGATTCGGGGCGGTTGTTCTTGTTCTAGGGATAGTGGTTTGGCCAGTAATGGCGCGGGCGCAGTCTTCCTCGAATGCCAACCTGGACAAAGTTCTGGCACAGATGGACGCGGCCTCGGCGAAGTTTCACTCCGCGAAAGCGGATTTCCAGTGGGATCAGTTTGAGCTTGTAGTCAGCAGCACGGACACGCAAACCGGCACGATTTATTTTGAGCGCACCGGCGGGGAAACCCGCATGGCGGCGGATATCGAAAAAGCGGATGGCCAGTCGGCGAAAAAAAATCTTGTCTATAGCGGCGGCGTGCTGCAGTTCTATCAGCCGCAGATCGATCAGATGACTGTTTTCCATGCGGGAAACAAACAGGGGCAATATGAGAGTTATCTGACGCTTGGTTTCGGCGGTAGCGGCAGTGATCTGAAGAAGAGCTGGAACATTACGTATCAAGGCATGGAAGCCATTGATGGCGTGCAGACGGCGAAGCTGGATTTGGTAAGTAAGTCGGAAGGCGTGCGCAACAATTTTTCTCACGTAACGATCTGGGTGGACCCGACGCGAGCGATTTCGCTGAAGCAGATTTTTTTTGAGCCTTCCGGCGACAAGCGGACGGCCTATTACCGGAACATTGAATACAACAAAAAGATTCCAGCCTCGGTGTTCAAGATCAAGACGGATGCGAAAACGCAGGTGATTCAGAAATAATGTAATCGCAGATATCCCGGAATTTGCAGCCTGTGTCGCCCAGCGTTTACCCTCTGGATTCTTCGCTCCCACCCCAGCGACGAAGATCTATCGCCGGGGACCCCGGCTGCGCTCAGAATGACAGGTGGTTTTTGTATTTGTCAGGGTGACGAATCTCCACTGTATTTACTGGGGAGCGACGAGCCCGTCCAGCAATCGCGGCTCCGGCGAGGATGAAGATTATGGGAAAGCATTCGAGCGTATAGCGCGATTCTGGGGTTTCAAGCGTCAGCAGCAGCAGGCAGCGAAGCACGATGTAAGCTACCATGACTCCGGTGTAGGGCACACGCTTGCTCAGGCCCCAGGCGGCGAGCAGCAGGTACGCGAGATTCAGCGCCGCGTAGCCCCAGGAAAAGATGGTTTCCGCAGGATGATGCTGATATTGCCACCAGCGCAGTTCAATATCCAGCTGTTCGGTTCGAGGCCGCAGCCACATGTCTTCAAGCCGCATGAATGGCATCACCACATAAAAGCGAAAAGGATGCCGGCGAATTCGCTGTTGCGCCAGTTTGCCAAAGGCTGCATTCAGCGCGGGTGTCATGATTTGATCGTGGTTATATCTAGCTATGAGGCTTGCTGTTTCTGTTTTTTCCGCAGGTGTATCGAAGCTACGCGAGGGAAGCAATTGCATGTCGATTGGAGAGCCCTCCACGTTCCAATAGATTTCTGCGGTCGAGGCATAATCGCCAGCCCAGGTTTGTACCCAGCGGATCCAGCCGCGTGGGGGATGTTCCGCAGGATCATTCGCATAGCGGGGCGCCAAGGGCTGGAATGCGTGCAGCGTACGTTCATTGCGGACTGTCCATGAAATGAAGGGGATGAGCGCAAGGAGGGTACAAGCAGTGGCCTGGGTCGCGCTCTGTTGCGCGGAGATGTGTTTGCGTCCATACCAGAACATCGCAGGCACAAGCACGAGGCCCAGCAGAGCTCCGTCCGGCCGCAGCAGGGCAGTGTAGCTAATGCTAAAGGCGAGCACGCAGAGCCAGCCACCAAATCGCGACCGTTCGAGATAACGTGCCAGCGCGTAGAGACCCAACGCAATGCAGAACAGTGTTGGCGTTTCTGTAAGTGGCGAAGCTACGTAATTGGCTGTAAAGGGACATAATGCTGCAAGATAGAGCGTGGCTACGCCCGCCCGGCGCGATATGAGACGCGCGGCAAAACCCGCGACCAGCAGGCAGGTGCATAAATCGATCACCACTTGCAGGCAAAGAATTCCGGTGTAGTGATCAACGCCGAAAAAAAAGAAGCAGATACCTAAAAATAACGGGTAGCCAGGAAGCCGAATCAGGGTAGGATACGCGCCATTGCTGCCATTGAGTCCATAAATTCCGTGCCCAAACCAGTTGCGCGCAATTTCTGCGTAGACAAGCGTGTCGCCGTCGATAACCGGATAATAATGAATGAACCAGAGCCGCAGCAGCAGCCCGGCCACAAGCGCGATTACAACATTCCGGGTAGAGTGGCGCAGCAGTTCAAGCATTGTTTATGGATCATACAAGCTTGCCGGACGTTTTCCGATAATTGGAGAGAATACGCGTCCGGGATCTACGATAGAGCACAGACATCCCACTGAATGACAAAGCCAATTTTCTACGATCCGGGGCGCAAGAGATGGAAGCGGCTGCGGCGCATCTTCGACATCGCCGCGGCTTTGTCGACCATTGTGCTGATTGCCCTGGGAATCAATGTGCTGCGCCGTGCACAACTTCCAGAGCTGCTGCTGCCCGTCCAAAAGCGTAACTATAAGCCGCTGCGGAATTCAGCAAACTCCGCGAAAACGAAGTTGGGACAGCGCGCATTGCGACGCAGGCGCCATCGGCGTCCGTCGGATATCCCATTCAATTCCGGCGAGGGGTTGCGCGCAGCTTATTACGTGGAATACGACCCGGCCAGTTACACATCGCTGCAGCACCACATCCACAATATCGATCTGCTGTTCACCGACTGGCTGCATGTGATTACGCCGGACGGAAAATTGACCGCCTTCAGGCTCGACAATCACGCTTACATGGCGGTGGACGCAGGCGGCGTTCATAATATCGACCAGGATGGCGATGTGATGCGCGCTATCACGGAGGCGCATGTCGATACCGAAGTCTTTCCGATGGTCAACAATTTTGACCAGCTAAAGGGCGATTTCCGCTCCGATGTGGTGGCGAAGTTCCTGCTTAACCCCACGGCGCGGGCGACGTTTGAACGGCAGGCGCTCGCACTGCTCGCTGCCAATCCGCGGTATCACGGCCTGTCACTTGACTTTGAAGCGATACCGAGCAATGCGCAACCGGCGTACCACAAGCTGGTTTCGGAACTCTACCCAAAGCTGAAGTCGAGGGGTCTTCGTCTCTACATCAATGTTCCGGTGAATGACGACGATTGGGATTTCAAGTTTTATGCCGCCCATACGGACGGAATCGTTCTGATGGATTATGACCAGCATGAAACCTCTAGCCGTCCGGGGCCGGTTGCCGGTCAGGAGTGGTTCGTCCGTAATCTTCGGCAGGCTCTGAAAGTAATTCCGAGAAGCAAGTTGATCTGCGGCATCGGGAACTATGGCTACGATTGGACGCTGTCGCTGCCCAGCCGAAAGGGTCACAAGTTGATCCCCGGTAAGGTTTTGAACACGGATGATTTTGAGGTACAGGATGCGTGGCAGGCGGCGTCGGACTCCGAAGCCGCGCCGGTGCTGGAAACAGATTCTTTGAATATGCACTTTGCGTATGACGATGAGGATGCGCATACGCGTCACGAGGTGTGGTATCTCGACGCGGTTACGGCACTGAACGAAATGCGGGCTGCGCGGGAGCTGGGAATCCAGACATTTGCGCTGTGGAGGTTGGGCAGCGAGGATCCGACGTTATGGAACATCTGGGAGAAACCGCTGCGCACCAACGCCGCGCAACTGCTGGCTACCATTCCGCCAGGCTCGAACGTGAACACGGAAGGTGAAGGCGACGTTCTGAAGGTGATCGGCAGGCCGCAGGATGGCAAACGAAAAATCGATATCGATTCCGACTCGAACCTCGCCATTGCCCAGCATATCCAGGCCTTTCCGCAGTCTTACACGTTGCAGCAGTATGGTTATCACCCCAATGAGCTCGCTCTCACGTTTGACGACGGCCCGGATCCGACTTGGACGCCGAAAATTCTGGATATTCTGAAACGCGAGCATGTCCACGCCACCTTCATGGTGATCGGAGGCGAAGCGATGGACCATGTCGGATTGCTCAAACGTTATTACCGAGAAGGCCATGAGATAGCCAATCACACCTTCAGCCATCCCGATATCAGTCAGATTTCGACTCATCAGCTGAACCTGGAGATGAATGGCACAGAGCGGCTATTTGCCGCGGAGCTGGGCGTGCAGCCGCTCTACTTCCGTCCGCCGTATTCGATCGATCAGGAGCCGGATACCAACGAGCAGGCTGCGCCGGTGGATCATGTCGAGCAGATGGGCTACATCATCGTGGGTGACAAAATCGACACGAACGATTGGAACGAACACCCGCGCAAAACTCCGCA
The DNA here is from genome assembly GCA_963823595.1 of uncultured Acidobacteriota bacterium. Classification (GTDB taxonomy): domain Bacteria; phylum Acidobacteriota; class Terriglobia; order Terriglobales; family Acidobacteriaceae; genus JAKAAZ01. The sequence goes on along the minus strand of CAWGME010000022.1, from coordinate 93,836 downwards.
GCAGATCGTTCAAACCGTTCTGAATCAGTTGGAGGCGATGAAGAGCAAGCCGCAATTTCGCGGCAGCATCATCCTGTTGCACGATGGCGGCGGCGACCGGTCGGTAACGGTTGCTGCGCTTCCGCTGTTGATCGATACACTGCGATCGAAAGCCTACAAGATTGTTCCTGTCTCGGCGCTGATCGGCAAAACCCGTGCACAGGTAATGCCGCCGATTCCGCCGGAGCAGCGCTGGCAGGCGCGTATCGATGCTATTGCGTTCTGGCTGATCTCATTCTTCCAGCACACCGTGGTCATGATCTTTTTTGTCGGCGATGTGCTCATGACGGGTCGATTGCTCATCGTCGGATTGTTCGCGGTCGTCGATCGGCTGCGCAAACGCAAGCTGTACCCCGGGGCGGAGAATTACCGCCCGCAGGTGGCCGTACTGATCCCCGCATTCAACGAGGAGAAGGTGATCGCGAGAACCATCCGGTCTGTTGTCGGCTCGAATTACAAGCAGCTGCGCGTGATTGTGATCGACGATGGCTCGACTGATGGCACGCTTGAGGCTGCGCAGGCCGCAGTGCCGGAGGCGCTGGTCTCCGGGCGGCTGACGGTGTTGACCAAACCCAATGGAGGAAAAGCCGGAGGCGTTGAATTTTGGGCTGCAACATGTGCACGAGGAGATTTATATCGGCATTGATGCCGACACGGTGATCGCGCCGGATGCGATCACAAAGCTGATCGCGCGTATGGCCGATCCGGCGGTGGGGGCGGTTGCCGGGAACGCTAAGGTTGGCAACCGCATCAACCTATGGACGCGTTGGCAAGCCCTCGAATACATCACCAGCCAGAACTTCGATCGCCGCGCGCTAGATCTGTTCGATGTGGTCACCGTCGTTCCGGGGGCGATCGGTGCTTGGCGCACTGCTGCGGTCAAGGCGGCGGAGGGTTACCACGTGAACACGGTCGCCGAAGATGCCGACCTGACCATGAGCCTGCTGCAGCAGGGGCTGAAAGTCGTATATGAGGACCGCGCGTTTGCGTTCACCGAGGCGCCGGATAATATGCGTGGGCTGATGCGCCAGCGTTTCCGCTGGTCTTTCGGAATTTTGCAGGCGGTAGTCAAACATCGCGGAGCATTCCTGCGCCATCGGGCGATGAGCCTGTTCGCATTGCCGAACATGATCGCTTTCCAGATCATTCTGCCCTTGTTCTCTCCGTTTATCGATCTCATTTTTATTGCCGGTGCCGTGCATTATGCGGTCGATCGGCACTTCCATCCGGAGGCGGCCAGCACGGCGAGTTTCGAGAAACTAATCGTTTATTTTTTGGTGTTCCTGGTGGTCGATTTTCTGGCGTCTTCGCTCGCCTTTCTGCTGGAGCCGCGCCACCCCAGCAACAAAGGCGATGGCTGGCTGCTGTTCCATATCTGGATCCAGCGGTTCACCTATCGGCAGGTCTTTTCGCTGGTGTTGCTGAAGACCATCAAGCGTGCGATTGACGGGCGCCCTTTTGCATGGGAGAAACAGGTGCGCACCGCGAGATTGTCGGCGAGCACGAAGGGGCGACTGTGGGGAACTAAACGTTCGATCGTGCAGAATGGATTGCGTTTCAGTTGTTTGAAGTTCGTACGATCGAAAAGTGTCTGGACGCTCTCGACACCGGTTTGGCGGTGTACCGCAGGAAGATTGCGCCTGCTTTACACTAGAGCAGTATGGCTACCATGGAACTATCCACCGCTATCTCTCTCCGTACCCCCACGGGCGAGTTCCGCAACGAGCCGTTTCTGGACTTCAATCGCGAAGACAATGTCCGCGCCATGCGGGACGCTCTGACCCGCGTTGCCGACCAGCTTGGGCAGGAGTATGACATTGTCATCGGCGGCAGGCGCATCCGCACCCAGGAGAAGATTCGCTCTCTGAATCCGGCGCGGCCTGCGCAGGTGATCGGAGTGCATCAAAAGGCGGGGCCGAGCATGCCGAGCTCGCCATGCAGGCTGCACTCGACGCTTATGAAAGCTGGCGCATCACTCCCGTGGAAGAGCGCGCGTCGCTGCTTCTGAACGCGGCCGATCTGGTCCGGCAGCGCCAGTTTGATTTCTGCGCGTGGCTGGCGTACGAGGTCGGCAAGAATTGGGCCGAAGCGGATGCCGAAGTTGGCGAGACCATCGACTTCCTCAACTTCTATGCGCGCGAGGCGCTGCGCCTTGCCACCGCGACGACGCCGATCCAGTATCCCGGCGAGCGCAATGAGCTGCACTATATCCCGCTGGGCGTGGGCGCGGTGATTCCGCCGTGGAATTTTTCTTTGGCGATTATGGCCGGCATGACGGTGGCTGCGGTGGTCACCGGCAACACCGTCATTCTGAAGCCATCGAGCGATGCGCCGACCGTGGCCGCACGCTTTTTCAGCCTGCTGGAAGAGGCTGGCCTGCCGCCGGGAGTGGTGAATTTCTGTCCCGGCTCGGGCGCGACTTTTGGAAACGCCATTGTCGAGCATCCGAAGACGCGCTTCATCGCGTTCACCGGGTCGAAGGACGTGGGGCTGGACATCCATGCCCGCGCGGCGCAAACCCAGCCGGGCCAGATATGGATCAAGCGGACGATTCTCGAAATGGGCGGCAAGGATTCCATCATTGTCGAATCGGACTGCGACATGGACGCGGCAGTGACCGGCGTGATCCAGTCGGCTTTCGGCTATAGCGGACAGAAATGCTCGGCCTGCTCGCGCGCCATTGTCGATGAGCAGATATACGATATCTTCGTTGACCGGCTTCGCGAGCGTGCCCGGCAGTTGCAGGTGGGCGATGCGGCGGCGAATGCCTACATTGGTCCGGTCATCAACAAGGCTGCTTACGAATCGATCCTGCGCTACATCGAAATCGGCAAGCAGGAAGGCCGTCTGGTCGCCGGCGGAGGCGCGGTCGAAAATCCGGAGGGAGGCTATTTTGTTGCGCCGACCATTTTTTCGGATATCGCGCCCAACGATCGGCTGGCACAGGAAGAGATTTTCGGGCCGGTGCTGGGCGTCATTCGCTCCCGCGGGCTGAAGCATGCGCTCGAGATCGCGAACAATACCGAGTACGGCCTGACCGGCTCAATTTATTCTTCCGCACGCGACAAGCTGGACAGGGCGCGGCGGGATTTCCACGTAGGCAATCTGTATTTCAATCGCAAGTGTACCGGGGGCATGGTCGGAGCGCATCCGTTCGGCGGATTTAATATGTCGGGAACGGATTCGAAGGCCGGTGGCGCGGATTATCTTTACTTATTCACGCAGGCTAAATCCGTCACAGAGAAATTGATCTAAGCTGTCCTGTATCGACTGGCGGAGGCTGGAGCTGTTCAAACGCCAACTTTACCAATGTTGTTCCTCCCGGTTCAGGGAAGAAAGAGGATTGGTTGTGGCTAAAATTCTATGCGTGGATGACGAACCCGCAGCGGTCGCGCTGAAGCAGACAATTCTGGAGCGTGCCGGCCACTCGGTGATGACCTGCTGCACCGCCAACGATGCGATCTCGCTGCTGGCGCATGAGCGGTTCGATGCGGTGGTTACGGATTGGAAGCTGGGCGAGGAAAGCGGGCGTCAGATTCTTCTGGCGGCAAAGACCGGGGCGCAGGTTCCGGTGGTCGTGGTCTCCGGATATTGCACGGATGCCTTTCGCGCGGCCGAGCCGCAGGCGGATATCTATCTGGAAAAGCCGGTGGACGCGACCGAGCTGGTGGCGATTGTGGGCGCGTTGTTGCATTCCGCTCCCGATGCCGCAGCGTCACGATAGTAAAGTTTAGCTGGACCATCGCAATCACGAGCGTAGAGGCAGACGTTCTAGCGCTTTTTCATGGCTGTTGAATTTACCCGGTTGACAGGATCATGCTAGAGCGGCTTTTCTCAAGGTAAACGCCGCGTGAAACTCGTTCAGCATGACCCGCTGGATACACCTACCGTGTGTTTTCGCTCTATGCGCGCGCGTTCCGCAGTTCCATCTGTCCACCGGCCTGAGCTGCGGCCTCGGCCAGCGTGCGGTGATGAATGGTGAAAAGAGCCAGTTCCAGCCGGTCGGAAACGCCGGTTTTGTCGTAGACATTCCTTAGATAATTTTTGATCACCTGTTCGGTCGTGCCCAAGTGGGTGGCGATCTCCTTGTTCTTGTATCCCTGGACGATCAGCGCAACGATTTTGATTTCTTTCGGGGTCAGCCGGTCGCGGACTCGCGCGCCGACGGCATCGGATTCCTCGGTGAGCGAGCGGCCGGTTTTCTGCTGAAGATGGACCTGCCCGGCACCGACGCTGTGTACGCAGGAGACAAGCTCGTTGCCAGAGACATCCCGGAAAACAACGCCCTCAAATCCATGGCTGGCGTAGGTGTGCAGGGATTCTGAATTTTCGGCGATGACGACCAGTTTGCTGCCAGCTTCCTTTGCGGACTGGATCAGGTCCGGCATATCCGGCTGCAGGGAAGAAGCGAAGAGAATGATGGAGGAGCGGAAGGTGCGCGTCGCCTGCGACAGGCGTTCAGTATCGGTACACTGGGCCACAATTCGAATGTCTTCCTGAAGGGCAAGAGTTTTCGCAACCCCGGCCCGAAAGATGGATTGATTATCCGCAAGAATTATTTTTTTCATAGGGGGAGTGCTTCACACAAGAATCCATTTCCTCAGTTTGCAGCTGTTCTTCTCTAGGAATAACAACTGTTAGCAGAAGAAGTTTCTTCAAATCGCTCTGTTTTCTGTATCGGCAGCAAATGCGAGAACTTCGCTACGGCCTATTGACCTGCTGCCTCTGCGTAGCCTTGTGAAAGGTCACAGAGCTTCGAACCAAGACATTGCCATAAATCAGTTTTGCAGGATTTCCAATGACAGAGTAACGCTGTTTTGGGAAAAGTCCACAATCTTCTTCAGGAATTATTAAGCGAAGCCCAATTTGGACTATCTTGTCACTGCCTTGCTCTAGTGCTAGGTAACAGGTAAGTTGACTAACTATGCAACACGCAAATCGAGCGAGATCGGTTCCGTGGGATAGCGCCGGAGATACACAGGGTATTTCCCAGGCTGTCTGGTAAAGCGGGAAAGTGATCGGGAGGTAGGAGAAGCATCCGCGATCCGTTCCGAGAAAGGCCGGAGAATAACAATGCGATCCGCACTGCTGATAGCCGAATTGAGCTTGTCAGGCATCTACGGACGAGCTGACGCCCGTCCGCTGAAAAACCGGGCGACGCCATCGGAGCTTCCCTAGAAATTGAAGGAGCTCTGGAGGAAGATGCTCCTGTTGCCGGAGGTTGAAGGAGAGAAGAATCCTCCAGCCAACGATTGCGATTTTCCAAAGAACGGAGAACTTAAGGTTCCATTGGGCGGATCCAGGTTCTCGTGGTTCAGCAGATTCGAAGCATAGGCGGTCAGCGTCAGCCCGTATTTATGGGGCGTGGTGGCATCCAGGCGAGCGGGGCCTCCCTGGTTGCCGCTCAAGCCGCGGCCACCAAGACCGTGGCCATGACCGTGGAAGCCTCCACCCCCGGCACCGCCTTTGACCCGAGGCCCAAAGCCAATGATCTTGCTGATGCGCAGATTGAGGCTGTAATTGGAAGGCCCAGTTCCGAAATTGTGGGGAATGATCTGTTCATTCGTGCCGACCGGATTCGGATTGAGGCAATCGTTTCCGAAATGCACCAGCGGTGCGGCACAGCCGCCGGCGGGATTGGCAAACGTAGGTCGCGCGTTGAACTGGTTGTTGCCGGTCAAATCGCTGCCGGTCGTAATGTTGTAGGGCGTTCCCGAGTTAAAGACGAAGAATGGAGCAACGGAAATTTGATAGGGCGCGAGGTAATCGCCCAGAATCAGGAAACGGTGATGAATGTCGAATCCGGTGCGGCCGTAATCCTGACCTGCATCGTGAGAATTCATGGGGAAGCTGCTGACGTTGTCTGAATCTCCCTTGGCATTGCTGTAGGTATAGAAGCTGAACACGCTCACGCGCTTCAGGCGGGCGTTGATAGTCCCGATGATCTGGTCTTCGCGGTACACGGCGCCCGACTGATACTGATAGATGTTGCGATTGGGGGCCAGCAGCGGCGTCGTAGGATAGGTGTTCGCCGCCCCGTTGAAAAACGGCGCCGTGATGTTACTCGATAGAAACTGGTGGATGCCGCGGCTGTATAGATAGGTGACATTGCTGGTTATATTTTTGGACACCTGGTGGTCGAGTCCGACAGCCCCTTGCATATCCAGGGCCCCGTGGAAACTGGGGGCAATCGTGTAATACGCGGCTGCAGGGCCGGTTGCTCCCGTGGTCGGATTTGGCGGCTTGACAGCGTTGCCGGGGCTGGTTTCGGTATAAGGAGGATTGGTGACGATATAGATCTGCTGGTTTGAAGGAGTGCCCGGAGTTGTGGGCAGATTGTGGTGGATGGTATTGATGATGTAGGGAGTGCCTCCGGAACCGTTCGGCACCGTGAATCGTTCGTAAAACCATCCGTAGCCCGCGCGCAGCACATTCTTGGGCGCGCCTTTCCCATGGCCAAGTGCATAGGCGAGATACAACCGCGGCGCCCAGTCGCTCTTATCGCTGATCTCGTTCTGCGTTTCCCAGCGCAGGCCGTAGCTGAAGGTGAACTTCTGATTCACCTTCCAGTCGTCCTGATAGAACAGCGCCGCGTCAACTGGAGTCGCGCGCGCCGTGTACTGGTTGTTATAAACGACTGTCACCTGATACTTCTGCGGGGTGCGGGCCAGGTAACTCCGGGAGAGACTGGAATGTATATGCGCCGTTGGTGCCTGCGTTGGTAAATTCACATCATGATAGGCGCGCAGCCTGGCTCCGAAGTTGAGCGCATGATTGCCTTTGGCTCCTGTGAAGTAGTCCTGGAATTCGTAGTTTTCCCCGTGGTCCTGAGAAGTTCCATCAGAGCTGCCGCCGGCTGTGAATGAACCCTGAACGCTTACGGTCGGCGAGGTGAAATGAGGGGTCTGACTGTCGCGAGTGCGGCGGAATCGAAAACGCAGACTGTCGACGAAGTTCTTGCTCAGAACAATGTCGTCGCTTACTTGTATTAGATTCTCATTAGAGGAAGCATCGTAGCCTTGTTCGGGCAACGAAAGCTGTCCAATACCGCTGTTTGTGAAGGCTTCCCTATAAAGGGAATATCGGGCGGACAGGCTGTTCGAATTGCCGAGTTGAAAATCGAACCGCGGGCTGAAATCAAACCGGGAGCTCGGGTGGCTGAAGGGTTCATTCAGCGGAGTACCGTTCGGGTTAGCCGGGGTGACGCTCGCCGGGTCGATGGCGTCGACGATGCTCACATTCTCATTATTGCGATTGAAGGCGTCTACAAAATACGAAGAATGGGCATTCATCGGGCCCCCGATGTTGCCGTACACAAAATAGGAGTAGTAGCTCGGCTCCGTGATTGGGACCTGGCCTGGACGGAGGTTCGAATTCAGGATCGGGTTCTCAGCGTTGAATGCCGAATAGTTCCCGCGGGAAAAAATGTGGCCATGCATCTTGCCCGTTCCCGCCTTGGTCAGGATCTCAATTCGTCCGTAACCGAGCCGATCGAATTCGGCGGAAAACGGATTTACGTTGATGCGGATTTCTCGGATGGAAGACTTTGGTGGAATCTGTCCTCCGGTAAAGCCGTCGATGTAAACCTGGCCGCCATTGGGACCAGCCGCCGGACCCGCCAGCGCCTGCAATTCGCTGGACAATTCATCGGGGTCATCGGAGAGTGCATCGAGGTCCTTGCCCTTGATCACGACGGAGTTGGCATTGGTATCCGGGCTGGTGTCGATGGTATTGCTTTCCGCGTTGACCTGAACCTGCTGCTCTTGCACAGCAAGGGACAGGGAAATGTTCAGCAGCTTGTTCTGTCCGGGTGCGATCGACAGGTCCTGTAGCTGATAGGGCGTAAATCCCTCAATAGTCGTGGTGATGGTGTAATTTCCGGGCGGCAGCGAACTGAAGCTGTAATTGCCCGTCCCTCCGCTGGTCGCGCTCAGGGTTTTCCCGTTTCCGGAGAGCACGATGGATGCACCGGGGATGATCGCACCGGACGGATCGGCTACCTGTCCATGCAGACCGGCGGTCGGAGTTTGCGCCAATAAGTTCGTCACGAAGAAAAGAGGCAGAATGAGCAACAGAAAGAACCGGAATAATCTATAGCGCACTGACAATTTTTCCTTGGAAGAAGGGATTTATGCGTTCTATGTTTAAGACGCGCTACCCTCCTGAAAAGCTTCACGATAGGTGAGAAAATCCTGAGAAATTTATTTCGAATATTGCCGCTTTTGAGCGTATTGAACTTTTGTGCTATTTTCTCGTGGACATCAACAGAGCCGAACGGTGTCTCAGATGACTCTGCTGCACGATTGGGTGCTCCCAATTTCAAGTGGTACTCAGGATATTTGCCAAAATATCAGGCTGAACGTTCCCACCGCTTACCACCGCGCAGATGGATTTTCCCGCAGCTCCCAGCTCCGCGGAGTGGTAGAGCGCCGCGGCCAGCGCGACTGCTCCGCTGGGCTCCGCGACCAGTTTCGCGTCGAGCAGAGCGGCTCGCATCGCGGCAGTGATTTCGACCTCTGTGACCGTGATCATGCCATCTGCAAAAGCGCGCAGATGGGCAAAGTTCAGGTCTCCGACGTGCTGGGTACGCAGCCCGTCGGCGAGCGTGCGGCTGGACTGCTCCGCCGTATAGGAAACGATCTTTCCGCTGGCGATGCTTTCCGTCGCATCGGCGGCCAACTCCGGCTCCACGCCCCAGACCTGGGTTGCGGGCCGTTGCAACTTGATCGCCGCCGCAATCCCGCTAAGTAGTCCGCCGCCGCCCACCGGGGCCAGGACGAAATCGACGTTGGGCAAATCTTCGAGAATCTCCAGGCCGCAGGTGCCTTGCCCGGCAATGATGGCGGGATCGTCGTAGGGAGGAATGATCGTGTACCCGTGGAGACTGGCCAGTTCTTCTGCTCTGGCCTTGCGTTCCGCGCTGGAGGGGCCTACAGTGTCGATCTTTGCACCCAGTGCTTCTGTCGCTTTCCGTTTGATGGCGGGAGCATTCGAGGGCATCACGATAACGGATTGCGTGCCCAGCACACGGGCTGCGTAAGCAACACCCTGGGCGTGATTGCCGCTTGAGTAGGTGATGAGTCCGCGGCCGAGCGCATCCGGCGGCAGGGACGCTGCCTTGTTGTACGCGCCGCGCAGTTTGAAGCTGCCGATCGGCTGCATCGATTCGGCTTTCAGAAAAATGCAGCCGCGGCCAGGGAAATCCGCTTCAATCATCGGAGTGCGCCGCGCTACACCGCGGATACGATGTTGCGCCTGTCGTATTTCGTCGAGTGTGACCAGGGTGCGTTCCATCCGCGCCCGGTCCACGTTTTGATTTTTCGCCAGCATATTCTCCAGACTTTTGAACCAACTCCGTGAGTTATGGATGCTCTGCGCGCTCGATGACCTGCGCCAGAATGTGAAGCAATCGCCATTGCTCCCACAATCCTGCTTTCCGATTGTCCGTGGTTACGTGGCCGATGAGCGGGCTTACCAGCAGTTCCTTTAATGTTCCGCGCGGCAGGTCCTTCGCCAGCCACTCGGCTTCGGCGAACGGAATCAGATTATCTCCCCGCCCATGCAGCAGGTATACGGGCGCATGTAATCCGGCAAGATGCCCGTGCGGCGAAACCGCGGCCATTTCCGCGGCATGCTTTTTGTTCGAATCGGAAAGGGGCCATGCCTGGTGGGCGATGTCGAGAATCCGCGCATACTCGGCCTTCTGAGCGGGAGTGAGTTTGGCGGTCAGTTGTCTCTCGAGTTCTGCGTTGTTATACAAGCGAGCGCGAAAGGCGGCGCGAATGGCTTCCATATCCGCTGGAGGCACGAAGTCTTCCAGATGCTCGTATTCGAGGATCCACGGCCCGTAGTTGTTTGGAGTTTCCCGCTCGACGTTTCCGTCCGGCAGCGGGTCGGCTCCGGTGACATAGAACATTGCCACGCGATAGAGATCGTCGTGCGCACCCACGGCAAAGACCAGCGACACATCGTTCGAGTAGTGCGGGTCGGCGGAGGCCATCAGCGTCAGCCCGCCGGAAAAGCTTAACCCCATCAGAGCGACGCGATGACCCGTGACGCTCCGCAGCCATTGCACAGAATCCCCGATCGCCTGAACATCGCCGGGGACGATGCGATAATCGCGGCTGTCTGGCAACTCCGGTGTCAGCACGTGCAATCCGCAGGATGCAAGCGAGCGAGCGAAGGCCGTCAGGCGCGGCTCATCGATGCCCAGGTAATGGATGCCCGGAACCAGCACGAGTCCAGGGGCATTGAATCGATTCGCGGGAGCATATAACCGGGCGGAGAGGGCACCAGCAGACGAGGGGATAGTGAGATTTCGCGTGGTCAGCGGCATGGCTGCGACCGGTTTTAGCAGCGCGGGGACTGAGTGGCCATTCAGTTGGTTCAGGACCGCAGCGGCTTGCAGATAGGCCTTCGTCCATGGCCAGAAGAGAACCAGAACTAAAATAGCTACAAAGAAAACGCCTACAAGCCACAAGAAAAAATCTTGCAGCACCCGGGGCCAGCCTGCGGAGCGTGGCAGATGTTGTGTCGTTGCGCGGAAGAAATGCATGGATCCTTCGCTCCCACCCCAGCGACGAAGACCTGTCGCCGGGGACCCCGGCTGCGCTCAGGATGACGAACGTCGTTTTTTTCCCGAGGAAAGTTGGATCATATCTCGAGGATCACAGGCATAATCAGCGGGCGGCGGCTGGTGTTTTTCTGAATGTAACGCTTTAAGTCCTGACGAATTTTTTCCTTGATGACGCCGTAGTCGGCCTTTTCTTCGGCGCTGGAACTTTCCAGCGTAGATCCGACCACCTGCCGGGCCTGCTCAATCAGCGATTCTTCGCCAGCTGCAAATCCGCGGGTGACGATTTCCGGGATGCTTTCGACCCGGCCTGTGGTCTGGTTGATGGCCAGGATCGGCAGCACAATGCCGCCCTCGCTCAAGTGGCGGCGATCGCGCATCACGACGTCTTCGACCACGCCGACGGTGGAACCGGCATCGATGCAGACGCGTCCGGCGGCCACCTTGCCGCTCTTGCGGGCGGAGTCGCGGGTGAGTTCCAACACATCCCCGTTTTCGAGGAGATGAACTTTTTCCACCACTCCCAACTCAGTTGCCAGTTCCGCGTGCAGTTTGAGATGCCGGTAGTCGCCATGGAGCGGGACGAAGAATTTCGGCCTCAGCAGATGCAACAGCAGGCGGAGTTCATCCTGGCTGGCGTGGCCGCTGACGTGGATCAGCCCCGCGGTGCCGTCGTCGTAGATCACATGAGCATCACGCCGATAAAGATGGTCGATCATGCGAAAAATGCTTTTTTCATTTCCAGGGATGACGCGGGAACTCAGCACCACCGTGTCGCCTGAATCGATTTTGATCTGGCGATGGTTATCGACCGCGGCGCGCGTCAGCGCCGACATGGGTTCGCCCTGCGTACCGCTGATGAACACGCATACTTTTTCCCGCGGGTAATCTTTGACCTGGCCGGGCGCGATCAGCTGATTGTCGGGAACGTCGAGATAATTGAAATCCTGCGCGATCTCGAAGGAATTCTGCATTGAGCGGCCGAGGAGGGCGATTTTGCGGCCATGTGCGGTGGCCAGATCACTCGCGATTCGCAGGCGATGGATCGAGGAAGAAAAGCAGCTGAAGAAGAGACGCTGTTTTGTTCGCGCGAAAACTTCATCAAGCGCCGGCCTCACCGCTCGCTCGCTAGGGGTATGGCCGCGACGATCGACATTCGTCGAGTCCTGCAGCAGCGCCAGCACGCCTTTTTTTCCGTACTGGGCAAAGGTGTGAAGATCGAAGGGCCGTCCATCGGGCGGTGTCAGATCAATCTTGAAATCGCCGGAATGAATGACAACTCCGGCGGGGGTATCGATGGCGAGCGCTACGCAGTCCACCAGACTATGGGTGACGCGGATCGGAGTGATGTTGAAGATGCCGAGCGAGAACGGCTCTCCGGGAATCATTTCGATCATGTCCGCGTCGTCGAGCAGACCATGCTCTTCGAGCTTGCCTTCGACATAGGCGAGGGTGAACTCGGTGCCATACACGGGCACGTTGAGTTCGGAAAGGATCCACGGCAGTCCGCCGATGTGGTCCTCATGCGCATGCGTCAGCACGATAGCGCGCACCAGCTTGCGGTTTTCGATCAGGTAGGTGATGTCGGGAACAACGACATCGACGCCGAGGAGTTCTTCATCGGGAAACATGAGGCCGGCGTCGATGACGAAAATATCGTCTTGCCAGCGAATTGCAAGACAATTTTTGCCGAATTCGCCGAGGCCGCCGAGGGGGATGATCTGTAACTTGCCGTCAACCATAGGAAAGACGATGCTAGCACGTTATGAAGCGGGATTTCAGTTTGCCGGCCCGGCAAAACCAGCAAAGTTCAAAAATGTATCCGCGTGGATGGATAAAGAATCGAAAGATTGAAAAAGGAGAATGCAACGATGGAACCTCGTCTGGACTACACGAAGGCTTCGCCGGAAGCATACAAGGCGATGGCGCAGTTGGAAGGCATTGTGCGCAAGAGCGGACTGAATGAGAAGCTGCTGGAGCTGGTCAAGATCCGCGCCTCGCAAATGAATGGATGCGCGTTCTGCATCGACATGCATACAAAAGACGCCCGGGCCAAAGGCGAAAGCGAGCAGCGAATCTATTCGCTCGATGCATGGAGGGAGACTCCATTTTTTTCAGATCAAGAAAGAGCCGCGCTGGCTTGGACGGAAGCTCTCACGAATATCCAGCAGGGGCATGCCCCGGAAGCGGTGTATCGGGAACTGAGCGGGCATTTCAATGAGGCGGAAATCGTCAACCTCACACTAGCGATTACGACGATCAACACATGGAATCGGATTGCTATCGGATTCCGTCTGGTGCCGGGCAGCTATCACCGCCCGCTGCTCCACGGTGATTGGATTTCCCGTTCAATCAAGCTTTTCTATCTCAGCAGGTCTTCCAATTCCAGGGAAAGTTCCGTTTTCTCGTCGCGATACTTGACGATGACCGGCGTGTAGAGGGAAAGTCCCCACTCCGCAGCCTTGCCACGGGAGATGGATCGCGCACCGGCTACCACGACGGCGTTTTCGGGAATGACCAGGGGAGCGTCGTCTTCGGCGCGAAGAATTTCTCCGCGGACAATGTCGTAGACCGGTGTCGCCCGCGTCAGGATGACCCCGGCGGCCAGCACGGCGCGCCGGCGTACCAGAGTTCCTTCGTACACGCCGCAATTGCCACCGACCAGCACCTCATCTTCCAGAATGACCGGGCTGGCATTCACCGGCTCCAGCACGCCGCCGATCTGGGCCGCGGCGCTGATATGGACGTTGCGGCCGATCTGTGCGCAGGAACCAACCAGCGCGTGCGAGTCGATCATGGTGCCTTCGTCAACGTAGGCGCCGACGTTGACGTACATCGGGGGCATGCAGACCACGCCGGGCGCGAGATATGCACCGCTGCGCACCGAGGAGCCGCCGGGCACGACGCGCACCTTTTCGGCGGCAGTGAACCGCCGCGCCGGATACGTATGTTTGTCGACGAAGGACAGGTCCCCGCCTGTGTCCTCGAGGTGTCCGATACGGAAGCCGAGCAGAATGCCGCGTTTGACCCAGGCATTGACGCGCCATCCATTGGGGGCGGCCGCATCGGGCTCGGCGGCGCGAATTTCGCCGCGTGTCAAGGCTTCTCGCAACTCTAAAAACGCCTGCAGTGCATCCGGGGAGTCGACGGCCTGCGCGCCGGACTGGAATGCGGATTCAATGCGAGATTCGAGCGAGGTTTCGGGCACTTAGAGTTTCTGTCCTGTGATTGTGGGATGTTGATGTGCGGAGATCGTCTGGATTCTTCGCTGTGCTCAGAATGACAAACTTAATTCCATCGAGAGTCGCTGATCAGCACTATCTGACTTATTTACTTCGTTCAGAATGACGGGGCAATGATCCAGACGATCAAACCGCACGCAGATTGCCGGCGGCAACGTGTTCCGCCAATCCAAGCTCGTCAGCCAGACGTTCCAGCTTTGCGCGGGTCGCGGATTCTACCGGCATCAGGGGCAGCCGATAGACCTCCTGGATGCGGCCCATCATGGCCAGCACGCACTTGATCGGCTGAGGATTCGGCTCAGAGAAATTGGCCAGAATGAGAGGGTAATACTTGCGATAGAGCTGCCGTGCCCGTGGCCAGTCATTTTCAAGGGCCGCCATGGTGATCCGCACCATTTCCGCAGGGATAGCATTGGCCGCAACCGAAACCAGCCCGGCGCCGCCGACGGAAATGATCGGCAAGCGCCAGATTGTCGTCTCCGGCGAACACGCGGAAGCGGCGGGGGACGGCGTGGATGACTTCGGTGATCTGCTGCAGGTTTCCGCAGGACTCCTTGATGCCGATGATGTTGGGAATCTCGGCCAGCCGCGCGGTTGTTTCCGGCAGCAGATTGATTCCGGTCCGGCTGGGAATGTTGTAGAGCAGCACCTGCAGGTGCGTGTTTTCCGCAATGGCGCGAAAGTGCTGATACTGGCCTTCCTGCGTCGGCTTGGTGTAATACGGATTCGCGGTCAGCACGCCGCCCACACCGGGGATGGCCTGCAGCTTCTTGACCCGGTCCACGGCCTGCCGGGTGGTGTTGTGGCTGCAGCCGACGAAAACCGGCGCGCGTCCATCGGCGGCCTCGATGACGATCCGCACAACGCGCAGCCATTCTTCTTCCAGCAGCGCGCAGGCCTCTCCGGTCGATCCGGTGGGGATCAGGAAACGAATGCCGTTTTCAACCTGCCAGCGGACGAGGCTTCGAAGGCCCTGCTCGTCCACGCTGCCATCACTGAGAAAAGGCGTTACGAGCGCGGTACCGCATCCAGAAAGCTCCATATATCCGCAGTCTACAACGAACCCGGACGGAGATAAATCGTTAATGACGGACCCTGTGAATAACGCGGTACCGACTCATGCGATGCGGTGGTTATGCGAGGATTTCGGGGAACACGTCCTGGAAGTCGTAGCATCCGGTGCGGCCGGCAAGCCATTCCGCGCCGCGCACCGCGCCATAAGCGAAGCTCCGGCGGGAAAGCGACTGATGCTCGACGACAATGCGCTCATCGTTGGTGCTGACTTCAAGGCGATGAGTGCCGATGGCGTCGGCTTCCCGATGCGCTTCAATGGTTGCCGATGCGCCATGCGCGGTAGAGGACAGGATTTTCTGAAGAGTCAGTGCCGTCCCGGAAGGCGAGTCCAGTTTCGAGATGTGGTGAGTTTCGTCGATCTTGAATTGAAAGCCGGCGGCCTGTTCGCCGAGCAGTTTCGCGACTTTGTACAGCAGCTGCACTCCGAAGGAAAAATTTGCGGAATACAGCAACCCGGCATTTTTGCGCTCCGCCAGCCCGCGCATCTGTTCGAGATGCGAGTACCAGCCGGTCGTGCCGACGACTACTTTCGCGCCCGTGGCAAGGCACGCGCGCAGATTAGGAACCACAGCTTCCGGAGTGGTGAAGTCAATGATGACTTCAAACGACGCGAGACTCGGCGGAGTCAGGGAACCTGCTTCCTGATTCTCTTTTTCATCCAGCACCTGAACGCTGTGGCCGCGCTCGCGCGCGATATCCGCCACGACGCGCCCGGTTTTTCCCCGGCCTAAGATCAGCATCCGCATACGCTAGCCCTCCTTGGCAGCAACCGCTGCGGCTTCCCCGGCGAAAGATTCCCGCGGAACTACGTCGAATATCTCCGGGTCGGGATCCTGGAAAAAATGCCGATGCAGCGCACGCACTGCTTCTTCGACGTCCTCTTCTTCGACCATGAAACTCATGTTGATTTCGGAAGCGCCCTGGGAGATCATCCGCACATTCACATGCCGGATGGCAGTAAAGACCTGGGCCGCAATACCATGCTGGCCGCGAATATTTTCACCCACCATGCAGATCAGCGCTTTGCTGGCTTCGTATTTCACGTCGGCGAGCTGGCTTAGATCGGCGGCAAGCGCAGGCAGGCGTTCATTCGAGTCGACCGTCAATGAAACGCTCACCTCGGAGGTTGAGACCATATCAACGACACACTTGTGCCGATCGAAGACATCGAAGATCGCTTTCAGATAGCCGTGCGTCATCAACATGCGGCTGGCGACCACATCGATGATGGTGAGCTTCCGCTTAATGGCGATCGATTTAAACGGCGTCCGCGAGTGGGCGGCCATGGCCGTGATCTGAGTGCCATGATTCGACGGATCTTTCGAGTTCAGCACCCAGACCGGAATATTCTTCTGCACGGCGGGGAGAATGGTCGCCGGATGAAGCACCTTGGCGCCGAAATAGGCCAGCTCCGCAGCCTCTTCAAAGCTGATGCTTTTTACCCGCAGGGCCTCCGGGCACACGCGCGGATCGGTTGTCATAATGCCATTGACATCGGTCCAGATTTCGATGGCCTGTGCGCTCAGCCCGCGGCCAACCAGCGCGCCTGTATAGTCGGAGCCGCCGCGGCCCAGGGTTGTGGTGACGCCGTTCTCGGTCGCTCCGATAAAGCCGCCAAGCACCGGCACGCGGCCCTGTTCGAGCAGCGGCAGAACAGACTTGTGCAGTTCGTGTTCGATCTTTTCTTCCAGCGGCATCGCCTTGCCATGCTGCGCGTCGGTCACAATGCACGTGCGGGCGTCGACGTGGACACCATTCAGACCGCACTGGCCGTAAAATTCGGCGATCAGGCGGCTGGAGAGCCGCTCGCCGTAGGACGCAACCAGGTCGGTGGTGCGGGGCGTGAGTTCCTGCACGGCGGCCAGTCCACGCAGCAGGTCATCGAGCCCTTGGAATTGTTCGTCCAGCCATCCGTGAATGTCTGCGATGGCCGGTCCTGTTAGCAGCGCGGCGGCGGCATCACGATGGCGGTTGCGCAGGCGCGAGCTGATGGCGAGCGCGCCGGCGCGATCTCCACGCTCGGCTGCGGAAGCCGCGGCTAGCAATTGATCCGTGACTTTCGCCATGGCGCTGACGACGACGACGGGCATCTGGCCGCGTGCGCGGCGGCCCTCCACAATCTCCGCCGTCCGGCCAATCGCAGCCGGGCTTTCGACCGAGGTGCCGCCAAACTTCATCACGACAATGTTCATCGACTTGTTCATTCGGCGCTGCCCTGGGGCAACAGTTTGCCCTGCGATGCGAGAAGCTCCGCGTTGAGGAGGGCCGCGCCTGCGGCTCCGCGAATGGTGTTGTGCGACAGCACGGTAAATTTCCAGTCCAGCAGAGTGCAGGGGCGCAGCCGGCCGACAGACGCGGTCATGCCCCGGCCGCGCATGCGGTCGAGCCGTGGCTGCGGGCGATCTTCGGCAGAATTGATATTCAACAGGCTGTTCTGGCGCGGTTGGAAGATTGTTTCCCCGCAACGGCTGGAAGTCGCGCCACGCCGCAAGAATCTCTTCCGCTTTGGGTTTGGTTTCAAGCTCGATGCTGACGCTTTCGGTGTGGCCATCTTCCACGGCGACGCGGTTGCAGTGCGCGGTAACCCGGGCCCGGTGCGGAGAGACTTTGTCGTTCTCATACTTGCCCAAAAGCCGGACCGTTTCCTCGACAAGCTTTTCTTCCTCGTTTCGAATGAAAGGAACCACGTTGCCGAGAATATCGAGCGATGGAACGCCAGGGTATCCCGCGCCACTAACCGCCTGCATGGTGCTGACAAATACAGACCGAAGACCGAAGCGCTCCACCAGCGGCTTCAACGCGAGCACCAGGCCAATCGCGGAGCAATTAGGGTTGGTGACGATATAACCGCGTTTATTCCTGGCTGAATCATTCCAGTTCTGCTGTGCCACGAGCGCGAGATGATCCGCGTTGACTTCGGGAATCACCAGCGGGACATCGGCCTGCATGCGGAAGGCGCTCGAGTTGGAAATTACGGCGCATCCGGCGGCGGCAAACTTCGGCTCCAGATCGCGCGCGATATCGCTGTCGAGCGCAGCGAAAATAATCTTCGGTGCATTTTCCGGCGAGGCCGGGGAGACGGGAAGGGAAGCGATTGCCGCCGGAACTGGTGTGTCAAGTTTCCAGCGCACGGCTTCGCCGTAAGGCTTGCCGCTGGAGCGATCGCTCGCCGCGAGCCACGTAATCTCGAACCACGGATGGTTCTCCAGGAGTTGGATGAAACGCTGGCCGACCATCCCGGTCGCTCCCAGAATGCCTACACTGTGTTTGGTCTGCATGGTATCTGAATTGCGCTCTGCTTGAAGACTGATTGTTTCAGTTATAGCAGCACCTTTCGCCGTGCCGCATCTCTTGCCGAGGGGAGATTCGCTCTAACTGGCCAGTGCCGCAACTACAGCATCGGCGAATTCCTTGGTCCCGGCGGTACCGCCGACATCGCGGGTAAGGGATTGTTTGGACTCGTACACCTGTTCGATCGCACGCTGCAGGCGGTCGGCGGCATCTGTTTCTTCAATGTGCCGCAGCATCAGCACGCCGGATTGCAGCAACGCCGTTGGATTGGCGATATTTTTACCGGCAATGTCGGGCGCCGAACCATGGACAGCTTCAAAGATGGCGCACTCCTTGCCGATATTCGCTCCGGGAACGAGGCCCAATCCGCCTACGAAGGCTGCGCAGAGGTCGCTGATGATATCGCCGTAAAGATTTTCCAGCAGCAGCATGTCGTATTGATAAGGATTCGTCACCAGTTGCATGCAGGTGTTGTCCACCAGGTGCTCGCCGTAAATGATGTCCGGATATTTCTTGGCGACATTGCGCGCGCATTGTAGAAACAGTCCATCGGACATTTTCATGATATTGGCCTTGTGAATGGCATGGATCTTCTTGCGGTCCTGTTCGCGGGCATGTGCGAAGGCAAACTCCGCGATCCGGGTGGAGGCCTTTTTCGTGATGATCTTGATCGACTCCACTACCCCCGGCACAACTTCATGTTCAATGCCGACATATTCACCTTCCGTATTCTCCCGGATGATGATGAGATCGATCCCGGGGTAATGGGTGGCGAGGCCGGGAAGATTTTTGATGGGACGGTAATTGGCGTACAGTTCGAAATGCTTGCGCAGAATTACGTTAATGGAGGCGAAGCCGCCGCCGATCGGCGTCGTCACCGGGCCTTTCAACGCAACCCGATTCCGGTCGATCGATAGATACAACTCCTTCGGAATATATTCCTTGTACCGCTCGAAGGCTTCCGCACCCGCCAGATGTTCTTCCCAGTGGAACTTTACGCCCGTGGCTTCGAGAATCCTCACCACGACTCGGGTGATTTCCGGGCCGATTCCATCCCCGGGAATCAGAGTGATGGTGTGTTCGCGAGCTGCGTGTGCATTCATGCGATGCTGTTCCTCGGGTGGTTTTAGCGAAACGCAGATTCTTCGCCGCGCTCAGGATGACAAACTATCTCGACTACAGGGATTCCAGTTCGGACTTGAATTCGTTCACATCCTTAAAGTCGCGATGCACGGAGGCGAAGCGGATGTAGGCGACGGTGTCGAGTTTTTTCAACTCGCGCATAATCAACTCGCCCACTTCGGCAGAGCTGCGTTCGCGCTCCGTGGAATCCACTACAAAATTTTCCACTTGATTCACGATTGATTCCAGCTGGCCCGCCGGAACAGGGCGCTTTTCGCACGCGCGCAGCAGTCCGCTCAGCACCTTCTGCCGCTCGAATTTTTCGCGGCGGCCGTCTTTTTTCACAACCATGTATGGAATTTCGTCCAGGCGCTCATACGTTGTGAAGCGCTTTTCGCAACGCTCGCATTCACGGCGGCGGCGAATCGAGTCCGCTTCTTTACTTTCACGCGAATCGACAACACGATCTTGCGTAAATCCACAATAGGGGCACTTCATCGGTATGTTTTGATTTTAGCAACCTGTATCGCAGAACCCTATTTGCAGCCCACCAGAACAGTTCTCGGCCAGACGTGGTTGGTCTCAAAATGCCCAGCGTTCTGAGCCCTTCGACTTTGCTCAGGGAAAACTCCGCGAAGAATGACAACTGCTATTTTTTAGCTAAAAGAGAGCCGCTCTCGTTGCGCTACACCAAACAAGCCCTTTCTCAGAAGGGCCTGTTTTGTTGAATCCGATATTTCAAAAACGGATTACCAGGGCAGCGTCTTACCCAAATGGATGTAGGCGCCGGTAGGTCCCTCCTCCGGTAAAGTCGCTAAAGCTACGGACGTTTTCGCGCCTTCGACAACCCCCATGGGAGCCGCATCGGTTCCCAGTTCCGTCTTTACCCAGCCGGGATGCGCGGAGTTGACCTTGATGCCGGTGTCACGCAGCTCGTGGGCAAGGTGGATGGTGAAGGCATTCAGCGCGGACTTGGAAGCGTCGTACGCGAACGGTTTGTTGTTGTAAATGGGGGACTTCGGATCGCTATGCAGGGTCAACGAACCCATAATGCTGGACAAGTTGACAATGCGCGCCGCGGGACTTTTGCGCAGCAAAGGTAATAGTTGCTGCGTTAGCGCAACAGGAGCAAACAGGTTCGTCTCAAAGGTCTGTTTCAACAGGTTGAGCGTTGTCGAACTGGTGTGATTGCTGCCCCACCCTTCCGACGCGATGCCTGCATTGTTGATTAAGATGTCGAGCTTGCCAAAATGTTCGCCGATAAATTTCACAGCGCCATCTCGATCCTGCGAGTTGGTTACGTCCAGCTTGAGCGGGTACACATCGATGCCTTCTGCCCGCAGTTCGTTCGCGGCCCGCTCGGCCTTGGCGGAATCGCGCGCACCCACAATGACCGTGATCCCCAGCTTCCCAAGCTGGCGCGCAGTTTCAAGCCCTATGCCTTTATTAGCGCCTGTGATGAGCGCAACCTTCGCGTCCTGCTTCATAAATCCTCCATCCTGCTTCCTTAAGATTCCGGGAAGAAAAAAAGATGCAGGACACGGGATGGGATTCCAGAGTCATCGAAAGCTTTCCGCCGAGCACACGCGCCCTTTCAATCAGGCGACCCGTTCGATCTCAACCTTCTCAATGACGACCGGTTTGCGTGGCTTGTCGGTGCGGTCCCGATCCAATTCTGAAATTTTATCCGCGATGTCCTGCCCCTCGACCACTTCACCGAAGATCGTATGATTGCCAGTAAGCCACGGAGTTGGAGCGACGGTGATAAAGAATTGCGACCCGTTGGTATTGGGGCCGGAGTTTGCCATTGCCAGTTTGCCGGTTTTATCGAAGCTATGCGGCGAGCCTTTGGTTTCATCTTCAAACTTGTAGCCGGGGCCACCAAACCCGGTACCAGCCGGATCCCCGCCCTGAATCATGAATTTCGGAATGACGCGGTGCAGGACGGTGCCATCATAGAGTCTGTTCTTCGATTTCTGATTGTTCAGCGGGTGGGTCCACTCGCGCTTTCCTTCGGCAAGCTCGACGAAGTTCGCGACTGTTTTCGGCGCTTCTTTTTCAAAGAGACGGCAAACGATTTTGCCCTCTGATGTATGGAAAACCGCGTAAGTTCCGGGTGCCTGGCTCATGATCTGGGACTCCTCGATTTGAATTGCTAAAGATGTTTGATTCGCCTACGGGTGCGTTGTCGTGGTCGAACTGGGTTGTGGAGCAGACGGCGGTGGGGGCGGAGGCAGTGGCTGGCCTGGCTGCACGATGGTCACTTTGTTCAGATAGACCGGATCGAGCGGCTTGTCCCGGCTGTCCCGCGGCACTTGAGTGATCGCTTCGGCGACGAGCACGCTTGCGGGATCACACTGACCGAAGATCGAATAGTGCTGGTCGAGAGAGGGTTGCGGGGCTACGGTGATGAAGAATTGCGAGCCATTGGTGTTGGGGCCGGAGTTGGCCATGGCCAGCCGCCCGGCGACATCAAAATTCAGATTCGGTGCGAACTCGTCATTGACGTAGTAACCCGGGTCGCCGGTTCCTGTCCCCAGCGGATCGCCGCCCTGGATCATGAAATCCGGAATCACGCGATGAAAGGTGGTGCCATTGTAGAGAGGCTTCCCCTGCATCTTGCGGTGCGTAGCCGGATCAGTCCATTCCTTGCTGCCGGTCGCCAACCCTACAAAATTCGCTACCGTCTCGGGCGCCTCTTTGGAATAGAGACCACAGACCATGCGGCCCATGGAAGTATCGAACACGGCCGTCGGGCCCTCTGGCGCTAGCGGCGCTTCAACGTGAGCCGTCGTTCCAGGGTCTTCGGGGAGGGCCTGATTTTGCGCAGCACCATTTTGAACCTCAGGCGCGGGCGACGACGCTGCTGGTGACTGCTGGCCAGGGGCGGCACTTGAACCGGGTGCGCCGCTCGGTGCTGAGGGTGTTGTCTGCTGCGCAGACATCGAAAGGCTGAGCAGGCACACGGAAAACATGAACGCGATACGGCGAGTTGAACGAAACATTACTTCGTATTGTAACGGGTAGATTCCCCCTTTCGACAGGCCGGTACAGGTCTGCCCAAGCTACGGACAGACACCCGCTGCCAAGCGCCGGAGCTATGTGATATGCCCTCGAGAAAAGCAGAGAGTGTAAAAAGTACCGGCCGGCGGGCTCAATCTGCAAGACCCTTGTTTCTCAAAATGGGATAAGTAACTATCGCAAGTAACGAGTTCGGTAATAGCGATTCTGCGCGATTCCGAACAGACAGCATAGTTTACGGAGCACATCCACTTTTCGGGATAATTTGCAACTCTGGAGTACGTGTTGGCACCCGGCGTGCAAAGATACCGGCACAAACCCAGCTTCGCTTTAAGTACTGATTTACATACGGAGATAACATGCGCCCCTCGCTGCTCCCCCCTGCGTGCGTGGTAGTACTGACGCTTTGCCTTTTTACGTTCGGATGTAGCGGAAACGGTGCTTTTAACGGAGGAAATCAAACCACTCCGATCATTGCCCCAGTAATCACTCCGGTAACTCCTCCGGTAACCCCTCCGACCGTGCAAAACGCTATGCTGTCCGTTATGATCAGCGATCCGCAGGCTTGCAAAGCTCCGAACGGGACGTTCTCTCATGTCTATATAACCATCGCCGATGTCAAAGCCAGCACGAACCCGGACGCGACGGCGAACGACCCAAGCTTCGTGGATTTAACTCCCGGTTTATCGTCGGCGCCGCAGCAGTTCGATCTCCTGGGCCAGGCGAATAGTAAATGCTTTCTTGGTTCCCTGAGTATCGCCCAGCAGGTGTTGGCGGGGAATTATCAGCAGGTGCGTATTTTCCTGGCGCCCGATTCAGCCGCATCCAAGGTTCAGAACAATGGTTGCGGAGCCTCATACTCGAATTGCCTGGTGTTGAGCGATAACAGCCTGCATGATCTGCAGCTGGCGCCGGCATCAGCCGATGGAATCGAACTCTCTCCCAGCCAGATCGCCAATGGAAGCGTCACGATCAATGCCAATGATCAATCGAACATCGATGTCGACTTCGATGCCTGCTCGTCGATTCTGCTTACTTCAAATGGGGATTATGAATTCAATCCGGTGATGCATGTCGGCGCGATTCCATCGACGGGGGGAACCATTAGCGGAACAGTCGTCAGCTCCGCCACCGGACAGCCGCTCGAAGGCGGACAAGTCGTCGTAGCTCTCGAACAAAAAGATCTCAAAACCGGGATCGATCACATCCTGATGCGCACGGCAGCCAGTAGTAATGGCTCGTTCGTGTTATGTCCAGTTCCGCAGGGGACCTATGATTTAGTTGCTCTCGGCGTAGATGGGGCGAACATGTCCTATTCGGCGGGTATCGAAACAGGAATCCAGGCGGGTCAACTGGCTGGACAAATTCCGCTGGTGCCCGGGTCCGCGCAGGGAATTTTAAAAGGAATGATAACGGCGCAGAACAGCGGCCGGCCTTCTGCGGGTACTTCGGTGGCTGTGCAGCCGGTAGCGTTGCAGCAGCTTGGCGAAAACGGCCCGACGATTACGATTCCCACTTTGCCCTCGCAGAGTTCTTATAATGAGGCGATGCTGACCGAGGGCAGATCCAGCTGTCCTTCCGGCGTGGACTGCGCTGCATTCGCCATGCAGCTTCCCTCGATCGCTCCAAATGTTGTGGCGTGCTCGGAAGAGACCGCGAAGTTCACCCAGCAAGACTCTGCGATCGGCTATACAGCGCAATCCGTCGCGCAGATACCCGGTTCAGGGGGTATCGCAAGTTGCGGGTCGAACAGTATCAGCGTAACCGCGACAGCGCAGGGAAGATCGATCGTGCTGAATCCGGATCAGAGCACTACGGCGGCCACCTTGGCCTTCACGCGGTGTGAATAGAATTTCGCGGAGAACGCGGCATGCGAAAGATCTGGCGGGTCTCTGTCCCATCAGACAACCGTCTGCTGCGAGCGGCCATCTCTTACCCGAGAGGTGAATCGAATGGCCAATCCAGACGAACTGACCGATC
This sequence comes from uncultured Acidobacteriota bacterium, assembly GCA_963823595.1. GTDB lineage: Bacteria > Acidobacteriota > Terriglobia > Terriglobales > Acidobacteriaceae > JAKAAZ01. Next base: position 69,494 of record CAWGME010000022.1, on the reverse strand, counting down.
TGAGCGATCTGAACAAAGACACTCCAGTAAAACAGAACGACACCAGGAGTAGCGACGAGGAAGCGCTTCGGCGCCGTCATCATCTTGAGCAGGAAGCAATGAAGGCTGCGAAACGCGCCGGGGAGCGGGAAAACAGAGACGAACTGGGTAACGATGAATTCAAGAACATTGGCCCCGTATAGCGGAGTCGTGTTCCAACACCTCTCAGCACCTGGACGGGCTTCGTTAGCCGGTTTCAGGTGCTGACGAGTTTCTAAACTTTGCTCGTATCTCTGAGACGTTCCGAGTCGTATCCAATCCGCATGGTGGCGGGATACACATTCTCCCATTACGCTGCGATACCTTTAGGCTCCATTCTTCCCAATCAAAACTGCGCCTCTCCCGATTCGCCGGTGTCCTTGACTCACATCCGTTAGCGACGAATAATAAATGTTGCTCTCCATCGTCTCCGTACGGCACTTACCGTTCGATAATTTCCGAGCGGGCTGGTGCCTTCCTGCCTTCAGGCATCCAATCGGCCGGCGAGCCAGAGGGCAAACACCTCTACAAACGGCAGTCTGGGCAAGATGAAAAAACAGATGGTCGACCTCGATAAGGCTGGAAACAATCGATGAGCACAACTGCGGTTCGCCCGCCGCACAGCCGGGCGCTGGATTTCTGGCAGACCACGAACGGCAAAAAGGTGGTCATGGCGGTCACGGGCGCCATCATGTTTCTATTTATCATCGGCCATCTGCTGGGAAACCTGCTGGTGTTTGGCGGTCGCGCCGCAATCAACGCCTACGCTCAGTTCCTGCATTTCGACGTTGGCCTGCTCTGGATCATCCGCGGCATCCTGATCCTCTCGGTGGTGCTCCACATCATCGCGACGGTGCAATTGGCGCTACGCAACAAGCGAGCGCGGCCGGTCGGCTACTCGCGCAGAGAAGCCATCAATTCCTCATACGCCTCCCGCACCATGTATTGGAGCGGCCCCATTGTCCTGGCCTTCATCATCTTCCACCTGCTGCAGTTCACCGCCGGGTATATCCATCCGCAAGCGACATTCATTTCGGGCGATGTCTACCAGAATTTGATTGCGGGCTTTCAAGTGTGGTGGGTTGCGGCCTGGTATATCTTCGCCATCATTCTGCTGGGATTTCACCTGCGCCATGGCCTCTGGAGCATGTTTCAGTCCGTCGGCATGGCCCACCCGGAACATCTGCCGACTCTGAAGAGGACAGCTCTTGCTGTCGCGACGATTATTGTTCTGGGATACATTTCCATCCCGATCAGCATTCTGCTGGGGCTCGTAAAATAAGATGAAACTCGACGCAAGAATTCCGCAAGGCCCGATTGAACAGGCATGGGACAAGGCCCGCTTCGACATGAAGCTGGTGAATCCCGCCAATAAGCGCAAGCATTCTCTTATCGTTGTCGGCTCAGGATTGGCGGGTGCATCCGCGGCGGCTTCGCTGGGCGAACTCGGCTATAAAGTGAAATGCTTCTGCTTTCAGGATTCTCCGCGCCGCGCGCATTCCATCGCCGCGCAGGGCGGCATCAACGCCGCCAAAAATTATCCCAACGATGGCGACAGCATCTACCGCCTCTTTTACGACACCGTGAAAGGCGGCGATTTTCGCGCCCGCGAAGGCAACGTGTACCGGCTGGCGCAGATCAGCGTGGACATCATCGATCAGTGCGTGGCTCAGGGCGTTCCGTTTGCCCGCGAATATGGCGGCACGCTTGATAACCGCTCCTTCGGCGGGGCACAGGTTTCACGCACCTTCTACGCGCGCGGGCAGACCGGCCAGCAGCTTCTGCTAGGCGCGTACCAGGCGCTGGAGCGGCAGGTGCATGCCCGCACCGTCACCATGATCCCCCGCACGGAAATGCTCGACCTGATCGTGGTCGATGGACAAGCGCGCGGCATCGTCACCCGCAACCTGGTCACCGGCAAAATGAATGTGCATATTGCCGACGCGGTGATTCTCGCCAGCGGCGGTTATGGAAATGTTTACTATCTGTCGACGAACGCCAAGGGCTCGAATGTCACCGCCATCTGGCGCGCGTACAAGCGTGGAGCGCTGTTTGCCAATCCCTGCTTTACGCAGATTCACCCCACCTGCATCCCGGTTTCGGGCGATTATCAATCGAAGCTGACGCTGATGAGCGAGTCGCTGCGGAATGACGGTCGCATCTGGGTGCCGAAGATGAAGGGCGACAAGCGGCCGCCGAATGAGATTCCGGAGGAAGATCGCGATTACTATCTGGAGCGGCGCTATCCCAGCTTCGGCAACCTGGTGCCGCGCGATGTGGCCTCCCGCAACGCCAAGCAGGTGTGCGATGAAGGCCGCGGTGTCGGCCCTGGCGGTCTCGGCGTTTACCTGGATTTTTCCGATGCCATCGCACGACTGGGCGAGAACACGATCCGTGAACGCTACGGCAACCTATTCGACATGTATCAGCGCATCACGGATGAAAATCCGTACAAGGTGCCCATGCGGATTTATCCCGCCATTCACTACACCATGGGCGGCCTATGGGTGGACTACCAGTTACAGAGCACCATTCCTGGCCTGTTCGTGCTGGGCGAAGCGAATTTTTCCGATCACGGCGCGAACCGCCTGGGGGCAAGCGCGTTAATGCAGGGGCTTTCTGACGGATATTTCATCATTCCGTATACGGTGGGCAATTATCTCGCGACGAATAAATTTCCGAAGGTTGATGGAACGCATCCCGACGTGAAAAGCGTTGTCCACTCTGTCGAGGAGACGACCAATAAGCTGCTGTCGATTAAGGGCAAACGCACTGTCGATTCTTTCCACCGTGAGCTGGGAAAAATCGTGTGGGACTACTGCGGCATGGCGCGTACGGCCGAGGGTCTGGAGATCGCGATCGGAAAAATCCGCGCGCTGCGCGAGGAATTCTGGCGTAATGTCACCGTTCCCGGAAGCGGAAACGATCTGAATCAGAGCCTGGAAAAGGCAGGCCGCGTCGCCGACTTTTTCGAACTGGCGGAGCTGATGTGCATCGATGCCCGCGAGCGCAACGAATCCTGCGGCGGCCACTTCCGCGAGGAATACCAGACGCCGGACGGCGAGGCGCAGCGCGATGACGAGCATTATTCCTACGTTGCCGCGTGGGAGTATCGCGGGGCCGACAATCCTCCGGAACTGTTCAAAGAGCCGCTGGAATTCAACTACGTTCATCCGAGCCAGAGGAGCTACAAGTAATGAAACTCACGCTGAAAATCTGGCGTCAGAAACATCGCAATGAGAAGGGCGCGTTCGTCACGTATGCGATGGACAACGTGGACCCGGAAATGTCGATGCTGGAATGTCTGGATGTGCTGAACGAGACGCTGATCGAGCGCGGCCAAGAGCCGGTTGCGTTCGATCACGATTGCCGCGAAGGTATCTGTGGCTCATGCGGATTTATGATCAACGGCGTAGCCCACGGTCCGGAACGCGCCACCACGGTTTGCCAGTTGACGATGCGGCATTTTAAAGACGGCGACCTGCTGGTCATCGAACCATGGCGCGCCAAAGCGTTCCCACTGATCAAGGATCTGATTGTCAATCGCCGCGCCTTCGATCACATTATCCAGGCCGGCGGATACATCTCTGTTTCGACCGGCAACGCCCCCGATGGCAATGCCATCCTGGTCAGCAAGGAACAAGCGGACCATGCCATGGATGCCGCCGCCTGCATCGGCTGCGGAGCCTGCGTAGCCGCGTGCCCGAATGCATCCGCGGCGTTGTTTACCGGGGCGAAGATCGCTCATCTCGGGACGCTTCCGCAGGGCAAGCCGGAACGCGACCGGCGCGCTCTGCACATGGTCACGCAGATGAACCTCGAAGGTTTCGGCAACTGCACCAGCATTGGCGAGTGCACGGGCGTATGTCCCAAAGAAATTCGGCTGGACGTCATCGCCGCGATGAACAACGACTATCTGGGCGCCAGTTGGAGATCGCGTGGCCAGCTGAAGGGAACTGGCATCACACCTGCAATCGACTGGGGCGACGAGGCGGAGTTCGATCCAACACTGAGCTGATACCAATGTTCAGGCGCGGAGCTGCCGCAGCAATGCTCGCACCGCATGGCCGCGATGGCTGAGTTGATTTTTTTCTTCCAGGCTGATCTCCGCCATAGTCCGGCCCAATTCCGGCAAGTAGAACAGGGGATCGTAGCCGAATCCGCCGGTCCCGCGCGGCGCCTCTAGAATGATTCCTTCCACTGTGCCATGCGCGAGATGAATGCATTCTCCATCGCGCGCGGCCGCAAGAACGCAGCGGTAACGCGCGCCACGCATGTTTTGTGGAACGCCGCGCAATTTTTCCATCAGCAGAAGGTTGTTGCACTCATCGGCCGATGCGCCGCGGAGCGATTGCGGGTGAAACCCGGCGTCCGCGGCAAAACGTGCGGACCGCACGCCGGGAGCGCCATCCAGCGCATCCACTTCAAGTCCGGAGTCATCGGCGATCACAATCTCGGCCAGCGCGCGTGCCGACTGTATTCGATTGCTTTTGCGCGGGCATTTTCTTCAAACGTGGGGGCGTCTTCGGGCGGGGCCGGAATTTCTTTCAGTTCCGGCAATAGTAGAAAGCGCACATCGCCGGCAGCACTGCTCAAAATCCCGCAGTTTTCCGGGATTCGTCGTGGCTACGTAGAGGGTCAGCGGCATTCTCAGGTTCCTATTGGCGATCGGGCAAAAATGGTGCAAGCGGACAGCCATCGCAGCGCGGGGTGGTTCCACAATGCCGTTTGCCGACCTCGACGATCAGCGCGTGCAGTTCATTGGCGTGGCGTGCGGTTTCCTCCGCGGTTCCGCTCGCAACCGCCTGATCTCCGAGCAGTTGGAGTTCTGTATAGCGGGCATTCGCGGCCACCAGTTCATGGCGCGTGACAACTCTCCGCATATATTCATCGACGACAAATACGGGATGGCCGAGCGCATAAAGCAGAATGGCATCGGCGGTTTCCGGGCCGACACCCGGCAGCGCCAGCAGCTGGGGCCGGAGTGTTTCGGTCGAATCGGCCGCCATCCGGTTGAGAGAGCCGCCGTATTTTTCATCGAGGAAGCACACGAACGCCTTGATCGACGTGGCTTTGCGCAGCACAAATCCCGAAGGCCGGATGAGTTCCCGCAGCTCTTCTTCGGAAATGTTGCGGATGCCTTCAATGCTTAACAGACCGGCGTTGCGCAAATTCGCGATGGACCGCTCGACACTGCGCCATGCCGTTGCCTGCGTCAGGTACGCTCCCAGAATTACTTCAAATGGAGTATCGGCCGGCCACCACTGGCGTGTTCCATAAGCATCGAGCAGAGCGGCATACATCGCGCGCAGGCGGTCATGCGGTTCTTGATTCATTTCCTGGCTGCGTGCAGATTGAGTTTGGCGCATAGTCTGAGCGAGGCAGCATTCAGCCGCCAGTACGTATCTTATGTGCCATGAAGGTCCATACGGAATACCTGCAGATGAAAACGAAGCAGCGGCGGGAAATTGTGCACATTACGCCGCAGGTGGAAGAAATTGTCCAGCGCAGCGGTGTACGGGACGGGCTCTGTTTTGTTTCTCCTATGCACATAACGGCCGCTGTTTACGTCAACGATCTTGAGAAAGGCCTGATCGAAGACATCATGGAATGGCTGGAGAAGCTGGCTCCCGCGCGGCCAAATTACAGGCACCACCAGACCGGAGAAGACAACGGGGACGCCCATCTAAAATCGCTGTTGCTGCACCATGAAACCACGCTGCCGATCACTGCGGGCAAGCTCGACCTGGGCACATGGCAACGCGTATTTTATGCGGAGTTCGATGGACAGCGGCCGAAACGCGTCATCGTCAAGGCGATGGGAACTGTATAAAATCGGCATCCCGACCGGACCCTGAGCGTAGTCGAAGGGCTAGAGGAGGGATCTGCCCCTCCTCGGATACGGTCTAACCGACGACCGCCAATTCTTCTTCGAGCATCTGCTTTTCGTGCAGCTGGGTGTAATAGCCATTGCGGGCGACCAGTTCATCGTGCGTGCCCAGCTCAACGATTGTGCCATTGACCAGCACGGCGATCTGATCCGCATTCCGCACCGTCGAAACGCGATGCGAAATAAAAATCGTTGTGCGGCCACGCATCACTTCCGCCAGTTCATTCAGAATGCGCTCTTCCGTGTAAGTATCGACGCTGGATAATGCATCGTCCAAAATCAGGATGCGCGGATCGCGCACGATTGCACGTGCGATCGCGGTGCGCTGCTTTTGACCGCCGGAGAGCGTGACCCCGCGTTCGCCGACCAGTGTGCTGAAGCCCTTCGGGAATTCCAGAATCTCATCGCGGATGTGGGCGGCGCGCGCCGCTTCCAGAATGGCTTCGTCGGAAGCATCCGGCGCGCCAAACGCTACGTTTTCTCGAATCGAATCGCTGAAGAGAAATGTCTCCTGCGGCACAAAGCCGACAGCGTGACGCAGCGTCTCCAGAGGATAATCCATGACGGAACGTCCATCCACCAGCAGCGTTCCACGTTGCGCCTCGAACAGCCGTGGAATCAAACTGACAAGCGTAGTTTTGCCGGCGCCGGTCGGTCCGACGATGGCCAGGCTGCTGCCCTCGGGAACGCGCAGATTGATATTGTGCAGCACGGGCGGGGTGGTCGGACTATAGGCGAAGGTCAGATTGCGAAATTCTATTTCGCCGCGAATTTCTCGTGGCGGCGGCTGATCCGCCGGCAGCGTGGCATCGGAAATTGCCGGCTCGGCGATCAGAATATCGTGAATTCTTCGCACGGAGGCAGTACCGCGCTGGACCAGATTCACCACATAGCCGAGAGCGATCACCGGCCAGGTCAGCATGGTCATGTAGGTCGTGAAGGCGACAAATGCGCCCACGGAAATTCTGTGGGAGATAACCTCATGCCCGCCGACCAGCAGCACGACAACGAGGGAAGTTCCGAGCATGAATTCAAGAGTGGGCCACAGCATGCCCATTAAACGGACTAAGAGCAGCGCGCGCCGGATGTACTCCGTATTCGCGCGCTCGAAGTGGCGGACTTCGGCCTCCTCCTGCGCGAAGGCACGGACCAGGCGGGCACCGGAAACATTCTCCTGCACTTGCGCCGAGATGTCGGAGTACATTGCCTGAATGCGCTCGAAGCGGTCATGAATGCGGCGTCCAAAGTATTGCACCAGAATGCTGGCCGCAGGGAGAGGGACGAAAGCCAGCAACGTGAGCCAGGGGCTGATGCGGACCATAAATACAAGCGCACCAAGCGTAAACAGCAAAGTATTCAAGCTGTACATGATGGCTGGTCCAAGCAAATTGCGGACCGCACTCAGGTCGTTCGTCGCACGGGCCATGATGTCCCCGGTGCGGTTCTCCTGAAAATAAGACGGTGATTGCCGCTCCAGAACACGGAACAGATCGTTGCGGATGTCGTATTCGATGTCGCGCGAGATACCGATCAGAACCCAGCGAGTGAGAAAGAGAAACACGCCCTTTGAAAGCGCGACGGCAACCAGCAGGCCGGCATAGAAGAAGATGCCGCGGTAGCTCAGGTGCCGCGTCATATCGTCGATGGCGAGTTGGATCACCTCCGGGAACATCACCCAGATGGCGTTGCTGCATATCGCAAAGAAATATCCCCGCGATGAATCCACGGCGGTAGCGCCGCATATAGGGAAACAGGGGACGCAAATTTTCAAGCATAGCCGGAGGGAGCCTCTCCTCCATTCTAACCAAGCAGCTACGGGAATTTACTCGGCGCGGAATGCCTATGTTGGCGTGCGCAGCAGCAGATATCCGCCAATGAGTCCGAAGAGCAAATCCGGGGACCACGCGGCCAGCGCCGCCGGCAGGGTATTTACGTTCCCCATGGCTTCAAACAGTCCTGCCGCCACCCAGTAGGCGATCGCGACGCCGATGGCAATCGCAATCCCGGTCAGCGAGCCTCGCCGCCCCATGGACAGCGCAAAGGGAACCGCGAGGATCGCCATCACCAGCGTGACCAGCGGGATAGGCGATTTTCTTGTTCAACTGCACGCGCAATGGAATGGTGTCAAAGCCGCTCTGGCCAAGGTCGCGGATATAGTGGGCGAGCTCCGGGAACGTCATCTCCGAAGATTGCAGATCTTCTTTCTTGAAATATCCGGGTGGTTCGGTGATCTCCGGGAAAACCTGCGAGACAAAAGTCTTGTAGGAAGAAATCGTGCCGTTCTGAAAGGTGCGCACCCAGCCTTTATTGAAGACCCATTCGCGCTGCTGTGGGTCCCAGGAGACGTCCGCCGCAAAGATGCGGCGCGCAATCACGAAACTGTTCGGCTGGAACTCCAACGCCGTGAGGTTGGCGAAGCGATTGCCCGCCGAATCGAAGAACTCATAATAGAAGATACGCGCTGGTTCTGCGGGCTTGCTCTCCCCGAAGACCCATTCATGGTCGGGCCGCAGAAAGGTGCGCGGGGGCTTGCCTTTGATCTCGCTGCGCAGCGACTCCTGCTTTCGGTTGGCCGCAGGCAGGTAAAGCTGTTCGAAGGAAAACATCATCACCGCCAATGCACACGCAATCAAAAGGATGGGAACGATGACTCGATAGACGCTGATGCCGGTAGCTTTCATCGCCGTCAATTCACTGGACCGGTTCAGAACGCTGATGGTAACCAGAACGGCGATCAATACGCTCAGCGGAGTGATGTTGTAGATCATGCTCGGCGTCAGGTTCAGCAGATAATCGCCAACCACCGCCAAACCTGCGCGGTTATGGACGATGTCGCCCAGCAATTCAAACAGAGAAAAAATCAGAGACAGCAGAACGAAGCCGACCTCGACTAAAAAGAAGCTGCCGAGAAATGAGCGCAGCACGTAGTCGTCGAGGATCAGCGGAAACCCTTCGTAAAGCTTGCGCCGCGGCAGGGAAGCGAAAACCGGTTCCATTGCCGGATTTGCCTTGCGGCCGAACCGCCGCCGCAATTTTTCAGGAACCGGCAGAGCAGGAAAACGCACCGCACCGCGGGCCATCTGCCACAACAATAGGAGGCCGGCGATCGCGAACAGCACATTCGCGCCCCATACGCCTAGAAAGACTGGGATCTTCCCCTGCTTGGCCAGGGTCATGCCGGTCGAGGATAAAAAATAGTAGATGAAAACGAGAAAAATGGTGAGCACGAAGCCGGTGCTCTTGCCCCCGCGGCGGGAAGATAAGCCGAGCGGGACGCCGACCAGCATCAATACCAGGCAGGCTGTGGGATAGGCGAAGCGCTTCTGCATTTCGATCTGATACCACTGGCCGCCGGGCTTATGTGAGTGCTGCAGCAACTCGCGGTTCGACATTGCAAGAATCGGTACATCACTGTGACCGATGCGCACCGTGTCCTGCCCCGCGCTGTTGATCTGGATGGGAAGATCCGTCTGGGCAAAGGTGGAGATGCTGTAAGAGCCGGGGTTGTTCGGCGGCATCTCGTGCTGCTCGCCATTGCGCAGACGCATGCGAAGATCGTGGTGGCCCGCGCCCACCACGATAGCCCGCTCGGCGAGTGTAATGACAGGCGAGCGGGGATTGGTCACGTCCGCCAAAAAGACATTTGACCACACGGATGCATGACGGCCGCTGCGGACGTCCTGAACATACAGAACGTAATTATGAAAATCCTCATAAAACACGCGGGGCTGGACCTGAAACGTGGCCTGCGAATCGCGCAATGTATTCTCCACGCGCAACATGGCCGTCGTGGCTTTCGGCGCCACATACAGCGAATTGAAAAGTCCCAGTCCCCACGCGACAATGCCGACGATAGCTACGATGCGGACGAACTGAAACACGCCGAAGCCACAGGCCCGCATCGCTGTCACTTCGCTGTCCGCGGCCAGCCGGCCGAGCCCAAGAAGAATTCCGACGAGCACCGCCATGGGGATCGTCACCGTGAAGGCATTCGGCAGGGTAAATGCAATCAACTGCGCGACGCTGAGCGGTGAAGCTCCATTCTGTACCACCAGTTCCAGTATCTGCACCAGATTGGGCATAAACAGGACAAAGGTGAACAGGACAATCCCGAGCAGGGTGTGTGAGAGAACTTCACCGAGAATGTAGCGTGTAAAGATTCGCACAGTTTGTGTCAATCGCTTTATCGATTCCGGTTCAGTGAACCGGCTTCGATCCTCAGTGTAGCCTGACAGTCGCGACGCAGTGCGGGCCGGGCGAGCAAATCGAGCCCCAGCGCCACTAGGAGATCCAACCCTGCCACCGTGCTACTCTGTTGCGTTGTCCCTGCAGCGAATTCGGAGTGTTCGATCCATGAGATTAATGCGTAAACTCTCCAATTTTCTTTTTGCACCGATAATAGTCTGCATCGGATTTGCGTTCGTTGCGGCCGGCGCACAGGATGCGCCGCGGCCCGAGACCCACGGCATTGTGGTGGCCAACATGGACCGCTCTGTCGCTCCGGGAAATGATTTTTATCTCTACGCAAATGGAAATTGGATCAAGCGGACGGTCATTCCGCCAGACCGCGCTTCGGTGGGCGTTTTCACGGCCCTGCTGGATTTGAGCAACAAGCGTACCGCAGCCCTGATCGAGGACGCCGCCAAATCGAACGCACCCGCCGGATCGAACCAGCGAAAAATCGCGGATCTTTATAAATCGTATATGGATGAGGCGGCGATCGAGTCGCGTGGATTGACGCCGCTGCGGCCGCATCTCGAGGCCATTGCCGCGATCCAGAACAAGCGCGAGCTCGCCCGCGCCCTGGGGGAGACACTGCGCGCGGATGTAGATGCGCTGAACGATACGAATTTCCACACTGCGAATCTTTTTGGATTATGGGTCGCGCCCGGCTTCAGCGATTCCGAGCATTACACCGCCTACCTGCTGCAGGGCGGACTGGCTCTGCCGAACCGCCAGTATTATCTGGACGACAATGCGCAGATGAAAAAAATTCGCGCGGAATACCTGACCTATGTGTCCTCCATGCTGAAGCTGGCCGGACTGACAGACGCGGATGCGCGGGCGACCCGCATCGTCGCGCTTGAGCATGATATTGCAGAGAAGCACATCAGCCTGGCGGACAACGAGAACATCCACAAAGCCAATAATCTCTGGAAGCGCTCCGATTTTGCTGCCAAAGCTCCGGGCCTGGACTGGGATGAATACTTTCAGGGTGCGGGTCTCGCACAGCAGACCAGCTTCGATGTCTGGCAACCGGCCGCGTTTACTGGAGAGTCGGCGCTGGTGGCCTCGGCGTCGCTTGACACCTGGAAAGACTGGATGGCTTTTCACCTGATCGAGGAATATGCCGGCACCTTGCCCAAAGCGGTTGCGGATGAGAACTTCGCATTCTTCGGCAAAACACTCTCTGGCGTACCGCAGCAGCGGCCGCGCTGGCAGCGCGGTGTAGCTTTGGTCAACAGCCTGCTGGCCGATGCGGTAGGCCAGATCTATGCGCAACGCTATTTCCCGCCGCAGGCCAAGGCCGAGGCGCAAACGATGGTGGCGAATATCATTGCCGCATTTCAAGTGCGCATTCAGGGCCTTTCCTGGATGGCCCCAAGCACCAAGGCCGAAGCTGAGGCCAAGCTCACCACACTTTATGTAGGGGTGGGTTATCCGGAAACGTGGAAGAACTATTCCAATTACGAAGTAAAACCCGATGATCTTTTCGGCAACGTATGGCGCGGCAGATTGTTTGAGTATCGTCGGCAGCTTGCCCGTTTGGGCGGCGATGTTGATCGCAAGGAGTGGTCGATGGATCCGCAGACCGTTAACGCCGTCAATCTGCCGCTACAAAACGCGCTGAATTTTCCGGCCGCGATTCTGCAGCCGCCCTTTTTTGATCCAAAGGCACCGGCAGCGTCCAACTACGGCGCCATTGGCTCTATTATCGGCCATGAGATCAGCCACACATTCGACACGGAAGGCAGCACCTTCGATGCAAAAGGACATCTGCGCAACTGGTGGACGCCGGCGGACCTGGGCCATTTTGACGCGGCGACCGCGAAGCTCGCGGCGCAATATGACACCTATATGCCCTTTCCGGATGTCCACGTAAATGGTAAGCAGACTCTCGGGGAAGACATTGCCGACGTCGCCGGCATCTCTGCCGCCTATGACGGTTACCGTGCTTCTCTGAAGGGCAAGGCGGCGCCCGTGAAAGATGGTTTCTCCGGAGACCAGCAGTTCTTCATTGCGTTTGGCCAGAACTGGGGCGAGAAAGTACGGCCAGCCGCACTCCGCCAGCAGGTGCTGACCGATCCGCACGCTCCGGCACAGTATCGCGCCGATACTGTGCGCAACATCGATGCATGGTACAAGGCGTTCGACGTGAAGCCGGGGCAAACGCTTTATCTCACACCGGAAAATCGCGTACGCATCTGGTAACAGGCAAAGGGCCACGACCAGGTTACTGAGGTTTGCCTGACCCGTTACCTGCGACTGCGTTTCTACGATATCGCTTGACAAGACTCGTTATCGTTGAATATTTCTTTGTTTTCGTGGTCGAAGCTCGTCCACGAGCACTCCCCTTGCATTTAGCTAGATGATCGGCCGCCCGACAGTCTCCATTTACGATGACGAGCGAAGAGGAGAGCACTATGCGAACTCGGAACGTCTGCGCGATTGTTGCAATTGTTTTAGCGGTGTCCGTGGGAACCGTCGCTGTCTCGGCACAAACCTCCGGGTCGGGCAACAGAGAATGCGCGTGGGTTCGCGTCAGCGCATTCCTGAACGTCCCGCTCGCCGGGGCCGACGTTGCCGTGTACGACATCTCGGGCAATCGCCTCTTTGAACAAGACGATGCTACAAACGACCAGGGTGTCTTCCCCGCCAGGGTCCACGAGCTGCCAAAGGATTTTCGCGTCACCGTCACCTTCGATGGAAGCGCGCAGCAGGACCCCGTACTGGGATCTCTTGGGCCGGTTCACTCTCAGCGCCGATGTGCGGGACTTCGATCCGGTGTATGGCGTCGTGTACGTAGACCCTGCCACCACGCTGGTCAGCCAATTGCTGGGACGCGAACCGCGACTGAGCATTCATCAGGCGCGGGCCCTGGTCCGGCGCTATCTGGTTCTGCCGCAGAACGCCGACCTTGGAAGTGCGTTGCGCCAGGGGCAGCATTACCAGTCTCCATATTTTTTGGAATCGGCATTCGTGACTCAGGCGCGACGGAAGGGCGGGATGGAGCCGTTCCTGAATTTTCTCGTAAGAGAGATGCTGACTCCGCCTTTTCGCACACATTCATTCGCCACCGCGCCCACCGCCGTTCCCATCGTTCCCATTGCAAAATTCATTGGAAAACATCTTGCATCGGCCGTGTTCCACTTCGCCGCCGGAGAGGGCTTCGGCTGGGTGATGGCGCAAGCGGGGCTGGTGACTCCCGGAGCAACTCCTGAACAAATCGAACAGCTACAGAAGAGCCTGGCCGACTTGCAGAGCAGCGTGGACAATCTGAGCAGACAACTGGATGCGCTCACAGCAGAGGTGCGCGCGAAGCTCACGGAAACCCAATACCAGCAGATTGTGGTGCCCGCGTTGGCATTGGCAAGCAATGTAAATGCTGTCGAGCGGAACCTGAGCTATTTTGCCCAGGGATGTCCACCGCTGGTCGAGGAAGCTTCCGCTGACCGCACTCACACTTTCGACGAATACTGCAAGGAGCAGAAGGAAACGATCAAAACCCAGTTGAACGACGTGCGGATCGACGATGCGTTCGGTACTCTTGCTATTTATCTGCTGGACAAGAAAGCGATCGGATTCAAGGGCATGATCCACCTGTACAGCCAGTCATTGGGCGAGTCGTTGCCTTTTTTCCGTCCAGCAGATTCGACCAAGATGCAGAGCATGTTCGACTATTGGACGTCCGCGCAAACGCAGGCGGCAAACCTGCATATTGAGCGGCTGCATCTGATCGGCGCGCAGAAGAACCCGGGAGGGAGAGCCGATCTGATCGGTTACCTCGGCGATCCTGAAAAGAAACCCCCCACACAGGGCATCTTTCAAAACACGCTCGAGGCCGAGGGCAAGCTCATGTTTCCCGCTCTGCGGGCCGGTACCGTAATCGAGACCAATAACCGCATGATGTGGCTGACGGCGTACCCGGAGTTGACGACCTTACCCGGATGTATGCCGAAACATCAGACCCCCAGCCTGGTGCCGAAAGGCGCTACTACCTATAGGATCTTCGACGCTTATTGGAACCAGATTCCACACTGGCGATCTCCCACACCCGCGGAGGCAAAAGCGCTCATCAAGGGATGGACCGGACCGAGCCCAAACGCCTGGTTGACAAAGCAGACCCAGGCGGTTGCGCCCGACGCTCCCGCGAGCCGGGGCTTCGCCAACCTGGTTGCGCTGAATGGCAATGGCTGTACCGCTGATCCGGCAATATGGACCAGGGACGCGCAATACAATCCCAGCCGCCCTGCTCAGGCGATGGATCTTCGGAACGGAGCGACCCTGGAACCAAATCGTCTTTCATGGGAATGGCCGTTCGTCACCCGCCAACTTGCCGCCGGCGAGCAGTATTACTGGTATTCCAACCAGTAGCCGGCTGGGTTATGCTTCGGCGTCGGGGACGAAGCGGTAGCCGATGCCTTTAAGCTGTCCTTTGGCTTTGACTCGGTGAGCATAGATGCGCACTATATCTCTGCGCCAGGAACGAAACGATACCCGACCCCGCGCACCGTCTGCAGATAGACCGGATGTGCGGGATCGTCTTCAAGATAACGGCGCAGGCGGACGATGAAATTGTCAATAGCGCGGGTGTCCGTGTCCTCGTGCAAATGCCAGACCTGCTCCAGAATCTCGCTGCGCGAAATCGCGCGGCCGGGATTGCGAACCAGATGGCGCAGCAGTTCCGCTTCCATCAGCGTCAAGCGGACATGCTTTTCCGCAGTGCGCAGTTCCAGCAGGGAGAAATCGATGGTTCTGCCGGAAAAAGTGTATACATCCTGCGATCCGGTTTCCGGTTCGGCAGGCTGCGGACGAAGCCACTGCATGCGGCGCAGCAACCCCTTCAACCGGGCCAGAAGGATGGAGAGTTCGAACGGCTTTGTCAGATAATCGTCCGTACCAGCCGCGAAACCTTCGAGCACATCTTCCGGACGTCCGCGAGCAGTCAGCATCAGCACGGGCGTGTAGTTTTCGGCAGCCCGCATGGCGCGGACCACGGCGAATCCATCCATCCCCGGCAGCATGACGTCGAGAATCACCGCATCGAAGGCTTCGCGTTTTTCGATCAGCCACTCGAGCGCCGATTCTCCATCTCCGGCGACGATCGCTTCGTGACCTTCGGCCTGAAGGTTGAAGAGCAATCCCTGCGCCAGATGCGACTTCGTCTTCGACGATCAGAATGCGGCTCTGTTTCTCGAAAACATTATTGCCGTTCTCCGCCCGCATCTTCGCCTTTGTGTTCCGTTCATTGCGGATTCTCCCGTTTACGGATGCAGCATGCGCGGCAGCTGCAGCGTGATGGTGGCGCCGCGGCCTTCGCCTTCGCTGCTGGCGGTGGCATCCCCGCCGTGCTGGCGGGCAATGGTGCGCACCAGAAAAAGTCCCAGGCCTGTGCCTTTCGAGCGCAGCACCGCCATGCTGGGAGCGCGATAAAATCGCTTGAAGATTCGCTTCAGGTGAACGTTCGAAATTCCAATTCCATTGTCCGACACGCGAATGACCACCCAGGCATCGTGCTCCACACCGATTTGTACTCGGATTTTCGGATCTTTCGGCGAATACTTGACTGCGTTATCCAGAACGTTCATGATTGCGGCGCGAAGGTCCTCAGGATTGCCCAGCACCACCGTCGATAGATTGCCTGTTTCATCGGAAAGGACGATGGTCCCCGGCGGCAGATGATTGCGCAGCGTCACCGTGGCGGCGCATTCCCCCACCATAGTTTTTGATGTCGACGCGAATGCTGATGTCGTCCGGGCCGCGCATTCCGACCTCGCCAGCTTTCAAAACCTGCTCCACAGTCGCCAGCAGGCGCTCGCTGTCGTCGATCATGATTCGATAAAATTCCTGCCGCTTTTCCTCGCTGAGCTCGCGGCGCTGCAGCGTTTCCAGATACAAGCGGATGGAGGCTATCGGCGTCTTCAATTCATGCGTGACGGCGTTGAGAAAGCTGTCGTGCCGCTCATTGCGGCGAATCTCTCTCACTAAGAAAAATAGTGTTCAGGACCACGCCGGCAATCAAAATTCCGAAGAAGAAAACCCCCAGAACCAGAGGAACGATTGCATGCCAGTTGAGCATGACCCAGCGGACGTTGAGCGCAATCGCGAGCGCCACCAGGCAGGCACCCAGCGTGATAAAGAAGGCGATCGTTCCGCGTCGGCGAGTGATTTGCATGGTTGTAGAAGGCTAAAGGCAAATGAAAAAGCCTGACGGAAGTATAGCCGTCAGGCTTTCGGGCAGGAGAGGGACTATTCGTCAGCTACGCCGAATATGCGCCAGCAGGCCGGGGATCGTTCGGATCGAATTTCGCGACTTTTACCTGGCGAGCGAGGCCGAGTTTTTCGAGCAGCCAGATGCCGTAGTAGTTGACATCGAATTCGTACCATGCCAAGCCGTGCCGTGCCGAGACTGGATGCGCATGATGGTTGTTATGCCATCCTTCGCCGCCGGTCAGCAGCGCAACCCACCAGCTGTTGCGGGAATCATCGCGGGTCTTGAAGCGGCGCGAACCCCACTTGTGCGTCGCCGAGTTCACCAGCCATGTGGCGTGGAGACCAATGGTAACGCGCAGAAAGACTCCCCACAGGACCCATGGCCATCCGCCGATTGCCAGCAGGACGAAACCCAGCACGGTCAGCGGGACCCAGTGGTATTTGCTTAACAAAACATAGAAGCGATCTTTTGCAAGATCAGGTGCGTAACGGGCCAGCATTGCGGTTTCGGTGTGCAGCGCCTTGCCCTTCAATATCCAGCCGGCGTGCGCCCACCATGTACCCTCGGTGGGAGTGTGCGGGTCGCCGTCTGATCGCTGTGCTGGTGATGGACGCGGTGCGTGGCCACCCAGAACATCGGACCGCCCTCAAGCGCCAGTGTTGCGCAGATTGCCGTGGCATATTCCAGCCACTTGGGAACTTTGTAGCCGCGATGCGTCAGCAGCCGGTGATAGCACATGCCGATGCCGACGTTGATCGCGAGGAAATAGGTTACGACGAAGACAGCCAGCGCGCTCCAGCTGAAGAAAAACAGCGCGGCGATGGCGCCGATATGGAAGATGGCCAGAAAGATGGCCGTCGTCCAGGTGATGCCATTATCCTGCGTAGCGCGTCCCAGCACGGGAAGAGATGACTTGACCGTTGTGGCTGCGGTCGGCATGTATAGAGGAACAGCGACGGGAGCTCCGATAAAGGGCGCCTCGGCGGTCTCCAACGTTGAAATAGTGCTGCCTGGAGTCGCGATCTGGTCCGTCTCGACAGCTTCGCAGGATACGGGGGTCACAAAATACCTCGAAGGAAAGAGTCAGCAGAATGATTTGCTATATCAAGGCTAGCAGCGGGTGTGAATGGCGACTGTAAGAGTTTTGTAATTGCCGAATTTTCAGTGACTAAAGTTTATTCCGCGAAATCCACGCGAACAGGATGGGGAATAATGCCGCGCTCATGTCCCATGGCCAGCAGACGGCGGATGGCCTGCTTGCCATCCTCGCCATAATCGAGTGTGCGCTCATTTACATACATTCCGACAAAGCGATTTGCAGAAGGGGTGTCCAGATCGCGCGCATATTGCATGGCGTGGGCGAGCGCTTCCTCGCGATGCTCGAGTGCATAGCCAACACTGTCGCGCAGCGCCTGGTTCATCATCCGGTGGACCGGAGTGCCCAGGCTGCGGCGAATCGCGTTGCCGCCCAGGGGCAGGGGCAGACCCGTCTGTTCGCGCCACCATGTTCCCATATCAAGCACGCAGGTCAGGCCGTCGCGGAGATACGTCAACTGGCCTTCATGGATGATCAGGCCCGCGTCGTACTTGCCCGCCAGCACCTGTGGAATGATCTGGTCGAAGGGAACAATCTCCGTCGCGACCCCGGGAAGCGCCATCTGCAATACCAGGTTCGCTGTGGTCAGCTGACCGGGGATGGCGATTCGCACGCGGCGAATTTCGTTCATAGAATAGGCGCGCCGGGAGACGATCATCGGCCCATAGCCTTCGCCCACGCTGCCGCCGCAGGGCATCAGAGCGTAATTGTCCTGGACATAGGGATACGCGTGGAAGGAGATCGCGGTCACGTCGTAGAAGGCCTCGCGCATAGCTTTCTGGTTCAGCGTTTCGATGTCGGTCAGCGTATGGGTAAAGCTGTAGCCGGGGACCTTTACCTTGTCCATGGCCAGCCCATAGAACATGAACGCATCGTCCGAGTCCGGACTATGCGCGATGCTGATTTCCCGTACTGCCGCGTGCGTGCCTGTGACCGCTTGAGTTTTCGTCGCCGCCATTCATCTTCTCCCAACCCTAGAGTAAAGCAGTCAGTAGACGAGAATACATACGGCGCGGCGAATCCCCGCTGAAAGACGCGTCGCAGACGAGTCTTTCAGCAAGAAGGTGGCTACGCTATGCGAGGATGTGACCCGCGGTACCGCAGCACTCCGCGCTGTGTCTTGATCAGCACCGCGGCCGACACGCCGAGCAGCAGGCACTCGAACAGCATAGTTGTACGCGCGGCGCGAAGGCTTCCGCATGCGGAGCGCCTTCTTGACCGGCAACAGGTTGGCGGTTTTTTTGGGCGCTGGGACACGGGACTGGGTGAGGGGCGGTAACGGAGTCGCAAACAGCGGCTTCGCATCCATCGTTCTCGCCGCGGCGATCTGTGGAGTGACCGGCGTGATGACTGCTGCGGCCATGACCGGCTCGGCTACAGAAAAATCCGGATCGGCATACGCAGCCTGGATGACGGGCGTTGACATTTCCGCCGAGCCGAACTTGGGCAAGGCCTCGATCTCTGGACTATCCAGATCGTACGCCCGGGAGATGGAAAGCTGTCCGCTTGTTAGCGGGGTTGAATGTAAGATTCGGCGCGCTGTTGAGAGCAGGGCAAGACACAGCACGAAAATAGCAACCATAGCGATACGTAAACGATCTGCATCGCAATCACCTTACAGGGGGGAAATGAAAGGCTAAAGTGGAGCATCATAGCAAAATTGTCCCGTTTTGGAATAAAAAATTTTGCCAAATTCGTGGAAAGAGGGAGTCAGAAGGCCAACAATCGGTACTTAATGTGCTATTTTGGGTCGTTCCGGCTGGCCGCGAGTAGCCAGTTAAGGTACGGGATCGCTGCCGTCCGTCACCGGAAGAACGACAAATTCCGGAACCTCATAGGGATGGAGCTGCTGGATTGTTTCCTTCAGCTCCGGGATGCGTTCCGCTGAAGTTTTGATGATGAGCAGAACCTCCTCGGCAGTTTCCACTTCTCCCTTGCCACCGGTACACGGAACGCACACGCTCGATAAGATTCACGCAGGCGGCCAGACGCGATTCCACCAATCTGCGGGCCAGTTGCTCTGCCCGGTCGAGATCATCCATCGTCGTCAACACGATCCGCGCTTCGGTCATAGAAGAATTATCCGCCTTTCTCTAATTCGATAATTGCGGGTGGGGCGATGCATCCAATATCCGGTATTCTGATTTTCAGGAAATCTGAGAGAACGATGCCGACCAAAATTCAGTTCGGAACCTCCGGCTGGCGTGCGATTGTCGCAGACGAATTCACCCTGCCGAACATTCGCCGCGCTGTTACCGGGATTGCCCGCTACGTGGCCAAACAACCGGGAAAGCATCGCATCCTGGTAGGGCGCGATCCGCGATTTATGGGAGAAATCTTCGTCGAGGAAGCAGCGCGGCTGCTGGCGGAGCACGGCATCCTTCCCGAGGTGATCCCGGAACCCGCGCCGACACCGGCGATCGCTTACGCTGTGCGCCAGCGCAAAACCAGCGGAGCCATCAACTTTACCGCATCGCACAACCCGCCGGAATATAACGGGATTAAATTTTCCACGCCCGACGGCGCGCCCGCGCTGCCGGAAGTCACCAAGCAGATTGAAGCGGAAATCGTCGCTCTGGGTGATTCGGTCCCGCGAGTCGGGCCGCGGAGGAAGTGAAGTTCGACAACGTTGACGTGAAGCCGGATTATTTGAAGCGGCTGGCCGAATTGATCGACCTGAAGGCGATTGCGAAAGCGCAGCTGCGGATTGTGGTCGATCCCTTTTGGGGCGCGGGCCGCGGATACGCGCAACCGCTGCTGAATGAGCATGGCGTCTCCGCCGTCAGCGTGCATGACTATCGCGACGTGCTTTTCGGCGGCCATGCGCCGGAGCCGGACGACGCTTTGCTGGGCGCCTGCAAGGCGAAGATGCGGGAAACGAATGCCGCGCTTGGCATTGCCACCGACGGCGACGCGGACCGCTTCGGCATCGTCGATCGCGACGAAACGTTCATCCAGCCCAACTACATCATCGCGCTGTTGTTTGATTATCTGGTGGAATCGCGCGGCTGGCGCAATGGCGTGGCCAAAAGCGTCGCCACTACCAACCTGATCAATGCGCTGGCCGAACATCATAAAGTCCAACTGTATGAAACGCCGGTGGGATTCAAGTACATCGGCGAACTGATCAATCAGGACAAAATCGCCATCGGCGGCGAAGAGAGCGCTGGCCTGACGATTCGCGGCCATGTCCCGGAGAAGGACGGCATTCTTGCCGGACTGCTGGTGGCGGAAATGGTCGCGGTGCGCGGCAAAAGTCTGGGTGAGCAGTTGCAGGAGCTTTTTGCCAAAGTGGGTTCCTATTATCCGGTTCGCGAAAATTTCCACTTGACGGCGGAGGCGAAAGACAAATTCACTGAGAAGTTGAAGTCTGATCCGAAGGAGCTGGCCGGCCGCAAGGTTGCAGAATATTGTGCGGACCGACGGATTGAAGCTTATCTTCGATGACGGATCCTGGGTTTGCTATCGGCTGTCGGGCACGGAGCCGGTCGTGCGGGCGTATACGGAAGCTCGCTCGAAGGAAGATTCGGCGCGGCTTACCGAGGCGGCGGAGCACTGGGTCACGGAAGAATCCCATGAAGGTAAGGAGCTACGGGAAAGGCCACGGGGATGAAAGCATGAAAGCGGAATCGCAAAGGAAATTGCAGCGCCAGCTGATTCCGGGAGATCTTCGAACCCGAGCCGACCGAGTCATCAGGCAGATGGTCAGAGCGGCTGCTGGCGCGTGCCGTTGGAATGCGGCGCAAAGCGGCTACGGTCGTTCTCGTGATCTTATCGCTCTCGCTGGGCGTTTATGCGATCTTCGGCCATGATGGCATCGTCGCGTACCAGCAAAAGCAGCGCCAGGCGCAGCAGCTTCATCAGCAGATTTTAAGTTTGCAGAAGGAAAACGAACGCACTCGCGCTCCATGACCAGCGTCTGCAAAGTGACCGCGACACCATCGAGTACGAAGCGCGGGAGCAGATGCACTATACCCGCCCTGGGGAAGTCATCTATACGCTGCCGGAAGCGCCGAAGGCTGCCCAGCATAAGTGATTCGAGCTTCAGTGGTAAGAACTGGATTCATAGATACTGCAGCTCAAAAAATTGAGGTCGTTCTGAGCGCAGCGAAGATCCAGAGGGCAATGGCAGCGCAGTCTTAGCGAACATCCTCTGAATTCTTCATTTCGCTACGCCTCGTTCAGAATGACTACAATTCCATCCAACTACTCTGATTGTCAATTTGCTTTAGAACGCTCTACTTTAATTCTGCAAGAGCGAGAAGGAATCACAGGTCTGAATGGGAGCAGGCCATAGTCCTCCCACATGGATACGGCGGTGCAGCAAATTTGGATTGGGCTCTTTTGGAAATTATCGAAATCCACAGCTACAGAAGGCAGCGAATTTGAAAGTAGCTCTGAGCTAAAAATAGATTGTCGACAGTTGGCGCTGTATAGGCGGCTATGGGAAAACCGCCTGGCGAAGCTCCCTCAAAACTCCAGGTGCAGGCGCACGCTTTCGACGTTAACCGGCCCGCGGTCCTGGTTATAGCCGGGATGTTCGATGAAAGTATCGCCAACGGCAAAGTAAAGCGCCTCGCCAGGCGTGTGCGTTGTAATACGCTTCCACGATGTCCTCGCGGGCGTAGTTCAGCCGGCCATCTCCGAGCAGAAATCCAAGGCCGCCCAGCTTCAAATAATTCTGGTGATCTTTCTTGATTGCGTTCGTGACAAACGCGACGCCGATCTTATCCAGTTTGCGCCGCCATGCCGACCCGGCGTAATCTCCGCCGAGAGTAAATGTCTGGTCATCTTCCGTGTAGGCGAAGGATTCGTGCTGGCCTTCGTTCCAGCCGAAGCGTCCGCCGATGCGGAAATTGCGGGTGACGTTCTGCTCCAGGTTGAGATCGACGCCATACTTCAGACGCGCCGAAATGTTCGACGGATGTGATCTCCGGCGTGGGTGTCAGGCCTTCCAGGTAATGATTGACGGCTTCGCGATAGTCGCCCATGTGCGCGTTATTGCCGTAGACCAGCAGACGGATCGCGCCATCCCGGCGGGGCAGCAGACCTTTGCGAATCTCAAGCTCCGCATTCTGCGCCGCGCGCCCGCCGCAAGGCCCAATCGAGTGTGATTCCGTTGGCCACGGTGGGCATCAACGCCATCACATAACGCACAGCCCCAACTGCGGTCCTGATATTCGATGTCGGCGCCGTAGGTGTAACCGCGCGTGTCGGCGGCGTAGTCCCAGGCGCCATTGTTGTCGATGGTCCAGTTCATGAACTGCTGATGGCTGTCGCTCAAAACCGCATTTACATCCAGCATGTCGGGCAGGGTAAATTTGCCGGCGCGAAGTTCAAGCCTGCGGACAGGAACGCTGGTCGCGAGCGCCAGCGGGCCGCGGTCTTGCGGAACTGTTTCGTTCGTGAATCCGATCGTCTGATGGATTTCGACCCGCGCCGTATATGGTGTCGGACCAAGATTCGGATTTCGCACCACGTCGAGATTGGTAAACCCGGCCAGGCCGAGTGCCTGGCTCAGACCGCGCCCACCCGCACTCTCCTCGTCGTAAATAACTTCCGTTTCGTAGCGCGGATTCGGGTTGAGCTGATAGCCCAGCATCAGCGTGCCGACTACAGATGCCTTGTACTCGAAACGGCGCAGTGAAGCTGTTCGACTCCCTGATATGGCGAATGGAAATTGCCGTGCATCTGGTAGATCGCTGTTTGCCTGCCCGCTGATCCAATACCGGGTATTATCCGGATGCGGGAAAAATGTGAGCTGGTCTTCACTCGGGCGGCTGGGTTTCTGCGCGAGCGCAAGCTTCTGATCCGCCCCGCGCGTCTGCGGCGCCGGCCACAGAGATAGTCGACGGCAGCAGGTCCCAGTGGATCGATTCGCGGGTCGCATGCAAGTTTGCGAAAAATGCCGCCGCCATCGATGCCGCTGGATCTGGAACGTGCCTTTTGTCACCGGCCGGCCAACGGCGGTGCGGGCTGCAGAAGCAGGCAAACAGCGATGGATAAACAGCAGCCCGGCAAAAACTCTCCCTCGAATAGAGCACTCGCCGAACTAGGCACATACTGTAGAATGATACAGCAAATCGCAATTAAATTATAATAGATGCTAGTCATGTTAATATGCACTGAATAAAAACGAGCTTCACGATTTGCAATTCCGCCGAACCCGGTCTGCAGCCGTTCTGGCACACTCGAACGTTGAAGTCCGTTCAGTGAGCAGTTTTTCAGATGCCAGGGAATATTCAAAACCGATATCCGGTCGTTATTTTCCATCAGCAACCGGGTCTTCAGCAGCGTGGCGCGCTGGGTGTGCAGAAAATAATAGTACCAGCGTTTCTCCATCAACTCGGGAACGATGATCACAACGCGCCGATGAGGATTGTCTTTGGCCAGTTGAAGGACGTAGTTGACGACCGGCGTAATAACGAACCTGTACGGCGACTTGAGCGTCACCAGTTCGGGAGCGGGAATCCCGGCAGCCGCAGTTGGCTTTTCGACATATTCACTCCAATGTTCGCGAAGATCGTCCGGCTTGCTCTCCTCAATGGCCTCGACGACCTTAATGTCCTGCGAGAGTGTCATCGCAAATTGCAGCGCCTGTTTCCCGACCCTGGTCCATCCTGACATTGCAATTACGATCAGCGGGTCTGGCTCTTTTGTTGTTTCCAGTGGAGTTCTAGTGTTGATCTCCTGACGGACCCTCCGGTAGTGGCGATGGATTCCGTACATGAGAGCCAACAGGGATGGGATCGCGATCACCGTGATCCATGCGCCTTCTTTGAACTTTGCCACGATCACGATGATGACCGTCGCTCCTGTCGCGACCGCGCCCACCGCATTGATCCACATGCTCCCGCGCGAGCCTCTGCCGCGTTCCCGCCGCCAGTGCGCCACCATCCCGGCCTGCGACATGGTGAAAGCCAGAAATGCTCCCACCGCGAAAAGTGGAATCAGGCGGTCCGTGATTCCTCCGAATGCAATCAACACAGCCGCTGTGATGATCGCCAGAACTATGATTGCTTCGCTATAAACCAGACGGCGTCCGCGGTTCGTGAACGAAGTAGGCAGGTAACCGTCTTCGGCAATGAAGTGGCAGACGCGCGGGAAATCTGCGAATGCGGTGTTCGCGGAAAAGGTCAGCACCAGCAGGATGGAGACGATCGCTACATAGTAAAACCATCCGCGACCGGTAATCGGCGGAGAGCAGCATGGAGAGAATGCTTTGATAATTCTGTCCTGCCGGATCTGTCGCCATAATGCCGTAAGTCTTCACCAGGTAGGCAATGCCGGCCAGCATAAGCGCCAAGCGCGGCGATGATGATGGCAAGGGTGCGCCGGGCATTCTTTACCCGGTCGTCTCGAAATGTCTGTACTCCATTGCTGACTGCTTCCACGCCAGTCAGGGCGGTGCATCCTCCGGCGAATGACCGGATGAGCAGCCACGCGCTTACGGCGGCTATCGTGGCGTGCGATACGGGTGGCGCGATCACGGGATGAGGATGTCCGCCGCTGGCGATTGTCTTTCGCAATGCCGATCGCCAGAACGATCATCATGCAGAGGAGGAACAAATACGTCGGCACAAGAAAGATCCCGCCATTCTCGCGTACGCCACGCAAATTCGCGGCGGTCAGGATGAGCAGTGCGAGCAGGCAGAGCCCAGCGTATGCGGATGCAGAGAAGGGAAGGCGGAGGTCAGCGCCGCAATTCCCGCGGAAATGCCTACCGCAGCATCCAGAGTGTAATCGATCAGCAGCGCCGCTCCGGCGAGCAGGCCCGGGAACATTCCCAGGTTCTGGTGCGCAACCGTGTAGGAGCCGCCTCCTTCGGGATATGCGGCAATTGTCTGCCGGTAGGAAAAAAATACGATTCCGAGCAGCACGATAATGACGAAACTGATCGGCAGGATGTAGTGAAGGCCAGCCAACCCGAGCGGAATCAGCAGCGTCAGCGCGGCCTCCGGGCCGTATGCCGCGGAGGCCAAGGCATCCAGTCCGAATACCGGTACTCCTTTGAGTGCGCCTATTTTTTCCGAGGTGTCTTCCCAGTTGGCCAGCGGACGACCAAATACGATGTCTATGAATTTCATGCGCTTTCATACGGAAATAACCGGCACGCTGCGGAATTGTAGGAAACGCATATCCAGGCTGATGCATGGATTGGATGCGCGGTCAGTAATGCCGGACAATGTCCTCATCCGGGGCGGTCTTCTCCCGCTCCCGTTCGAGCGATCGGCTGACCAGATCGCGCGAGCCCAGGCCGACAGCCAGCGTCAGCGCCAGCACGATCCCGCCGAACAGAATGCCGAAGCCGAATATCGACGATGCTGCGGGCGATCCCCAGGTGGTCGAGCACCATGGCCGCGGTAAACACCAGCACCAGCCATTTGACGCCAAGACTGAGCAGGCGCGCATATTGCAGGTTCATATTGACGCCGTTGATGAGAACGCTTCGTGAAAGAAAGCGCGCGATGATGATGCCGACCAGCAGCACCACGGCGGCGGCGATGATCTTCGAAAGGTAGCCGAGAATGTAGGCCGAGAACCGGAACGCGGAGGCCGCGTCGAAGGCGGCGATTCCGACAAAAAGGCCGACCACGATGGACGCCCAGAACACGATGCGGGTTACCACGAAGATGGGAGTATTGGAGGAGGACCATTCCGGAGACATCGGCGATTCCCCATCTTGCCACGCGGCGATCGAACTCGATGGCCAGCAGAATGCGGCGGACGATGCAGCGCCAGCAACCATCCGATGAAGATAGAAACGATCAGCGCCACGATCAGCGCCAGCACGCCAGGCAAAAGCGTGGCCACCTTGAACACGGCCCGGTGGAGAGATTCCTGCAGCGCCTGATGTACCTGTGTCCACATGACGTACTCCTGTTCTACACCTGTTAAGGATGGAAACGATCCGGCCAGCGCCAGCGGGATACGAGATAGGGTTTCTCCGCTTCGTATGCGCGTGCCAGTTGTTCCACTCGTTCCTCGGCTGCTGGCGATGCCGGTCCTGTTGATTGCCACCGCATACGACGCCACCCAGCCCAGATACAGCGGCGTGAGAGCGCCGAAAAGATGGGCGCGGCGGATATTCCGCAACCTGTGCGCCAGCGCGAAGTCATAAATGATGCGCGCCCAGAGCGAATCCTCCATATGGAAATCGTCGGCGGCAGATCGAGAGAGCTTTTTCAGCTCCAGCAATGTGACCGGAGGCAAAATCAGCGACCATATCTCCCGCAGATTGCTCACGCCCAATTGGAATGCGTCCATCATCCGCCGAACGTCAACCGCGTTGGAGGTATCCGCGGACACTTCGGTATTTCCAAAGGTTGGAACTCTCGTGGGAGCCGCGGATGCGTTGCCAGAACGCGGCATTTTCTTCCATATCCACGAAAAGCGGGCCGACCAGCTGGGCCAGCGCATCGCTCAGGTCAATGCCGTCCGCGCTCGACGGACGGCGGGTACCAAGACGGACCTGGCAGATTTTCAATCCCTGGCTGGCGGCGATCGTTGCCAGCCAGGGCAGACGACCCTGCTGACGCGCCGAATCTCTCTGGGCATCTCGGGAAACTGCCGGGAACAGTTTCGATGACATCTGAAACTCGTTGCCGAGAGGATTATGAACGCGATGCCCGTAAAGCGTGCGGGTCAGCGGGTACAGAATGCTCTTATTCACCAGATCATCGAATGCCTCGTTGGTGTAGAGCGGCATCACCAGATCGAAGCTTCCTTCAATCGCCGGATCCAACAGCAGCGTGAGCGTCTCGGCGGTGAAGGATTCGCAGTCGTATCCGATGTCGGCGCCGAGCACGGTGCATGCGCGCGCGCCAAGACCAAGCGGCCAGCGCCGAAATGGTGCGGTAGCCTGCGGTATTTGCAAGCCAGGGAATCGCGCCCGGCTCCGCCGGAGGCGGCGGATAGTTGACCACGCGCAGCGCATGGGCGCGCATCCGGACTGGACGGCAATTGCGGGCTCCGGCTCGACACGCGGCAGCCTCGCCCGGGATCGCCAACGTTGCATGGCAGCAGCGTTGAAAGCTGACCGCATGCCTGCGAGAGTTTCGCAACGATCGAAGATAAAAGTTCGCTGCCCGAGAGGAGCGGGAAGGGCAATCAAAAGATCGGTCTGGCTGACTTCCGTGCCTTCCCGCTTCGATTCCTGCAGCATTTCCAGTTCAGCCATAGTGCCTTTTCGTCAGCCCGGGAGGAGCAGTGGTTTTCGAATCAAACTTCCTGCTGCAACAGGGACGCGATCCCCATCAGCGGTATTTTGACCCAATCGGGCCGGCTGTTCAGCTCGTAAATAAGCTCGTAAAACGCCTTCTCCAGTAAATATAGATCGAGCAGCGCTCGAACCGCAGAAGGGCTCGACGGAAGCAGGCCGCTGCCGCTTACGGTGGCGCCGTACGCATGCAGAAATTCCGCCGAAACCGACTGGTCCCACAGCCTTGCCCAGGGCCCCAGGCGCGACTGATCTTCCGGTCTGCGTGAAGAATATTTCATCAGCGCCGCCCAGGCGGCGTAATTGAAGGAGCGCAGCATTCCCGCTACATCTTTCAGTGGGGAATGTTTGGCGCGGCGCACTTCGAGCGGACGCGCCGGCTCGCCCTCAAAGTCGAGAATCACGAAGTCCGTTTTCACGCGCAGCACCTGGCCAAGATGATAGTCGCCATGAATGCGAATGCGCTGGCCATCGACATTGTTCAGCTCGGAAACCCAAGTCCATCGAGCGTGCGGGTGCGGCGGCTTAGCAGAAATGCCGCCAGTTCGACGGTATCGTCCGCCAGCCCCGACATGGTCTTCTTCAGCAGTTCATAGCCGCGCGCCGCCTGCGGCGTTGATGGAGGCCTGCAGTCGCATCCAGATACTCGGCGGAAATTGGCTCGGGAGAAAATGCCTCGTTTGTTTTCGAGGATGCCAAGCGCAAGATGCATCTCCGCCGTCCTTTTTCCCAGCACGGCTGCCGCATTGAGAGCCACGCCGGCGCGGTCGCATGCGAAGGCCGAAGCTTGCGCCACCGCCATCGGGCCCGCATCTTCGACGGGCCGGCTCAACTCTTCCGCCGGCACCGTCTCCTGCGCATTGCTTTCGTAGTAGCGCTCCAGTTCTTCCAGCATCCATTTCCAGCCATCGCCCTGGTTGGCGACCAGACCCTGCAGCATGGCCAGTGTGGTTGGAACCTCCGCCTCCTTCGATGTATTCGATAGAGCCGCCGAAAGGCGCGACGTTGGCGAAATGTGCCTCTTCGGTCAGAAAGCGGCCGATTTCGCAGTCGGGATTCAGCCCTGGCTCGGGATGGCGAAACAGCTTCAGGATCAGTCGGTCGCCAAACAGCACGGACGTATTGCTCTGCTCCGCGGAGCTGCGATGCGGAGCGAGGGCCTTATCCGCCGGCCCGGTAGTTTCCGCAAGCAAACCGGCAAGCGCGCTGCTGGAAGCTCCCTTCACCGTGCCATGCCGCAGCGCGGACGCGGTGGAGTTCTCGAATCACGCTCAGCAATTCCTGGCAGGAACGCTGTGTCGTAGGTCGCGTCATATAGAACACCTTCGCCGCTGGGCGACAACACCGCGGATAGAATCGATGCCGCCGCGGTGTCGCGCAGCGTGCTGGCGGCGCCGCCGAAAGCCAGTGCCATCGGCACAAAGTAGCGGTCCGCTTTTCCGGTTTCATATTCCACCTGCACCAGGCAGAAGATGGCGCTGCTGCCGTCCAGCTTGCCCCAATCCACAATCGTTGTGCTGCGGATGGAGTGGACTTGTTGCCGAACCAGCGTTGCCGGGGAATGTAGCCGGGAAGAATGGAGTCTTCCAGCTTGCGACGATTGCCGTCTTCAAACAACGTCTTCCACTCCGACGGCTCTCGCGATCAGCAGCGCCGAATCGTCAGATTGCACGGTCGCGGCATCGGGCGCCGGATGCAGCTCCAGCCACAAGAATCCGTAGGGCGCCAGCGTAACGGCATAAGGCTGGCGGCTGATCGGCAGGGAACTCGACATAGCCCAGCATCTCGACAGGGAACCATGCCGTCGAACTCGCTCAGATCAAGCTGCGCAGGCTGCGCAAACCGGGAGAGATTAGCGACGCAAAGCACGACTTCATCCTCCGACCTGCGAATGTATGCCAGCACTTTGCGGTTCGATGGATGGAGAAATTCGAGCGAGCCGCGGCCGAACACGCGAAACAGCTTGCGCAGCGCGATCAGGTTGCGCATCCAGTTCAGCAGCGAGGACGAATCGCCCTGCTGCGCTTCCACGTTGACCGCTTCATATCCCCAGACCGGGTCCATGACCACCGGACTGTACAGCTTGGCCGGCACCGCGCGCGAAAAACCGGCATTGCGGTCTCCGGTCCATTGCATCGGCGTGCGAACGCCATTGCGGTCGCCAAGGTAGATGTTGTCACCCATGCCAATCTCATCGCCGTAGTAAAGGATGGGCGTTCCGGGAAAAGAAAACAGGATGCTGTTCAGCAGCTCGATGCGGCGCCGGTTGTTATCGAGCAGCGGCGCCAGCCGCCGCCGGATGCCGATGTTGATTCGCATCCGCGGGTCGGCGCTGTAAGCCAGGTACATGTAATCGCGCTCGTCGTCGCTCACCATTTCGAGCGTCAGCTCATCGTGATTGCGCAGGAACAGTCCCCATTGGCAATTGTCGGGAATCGGCGGCGTCTGGCCCATGATTTCTGTAATCGGCAGCCGATCTTCCTGGCGCAGCGCCATGTACATGCGCGGCATCAGAGGGAAGTGGAATGCCATGTGGCACTCGTCGCCATCGGCGAAGTAGGGACGCACATCCGCCGGCCACTGGTTGGCTTCGGCAAGAATTACGCGGTTTTCATAATGCGCGTCGATCTCGGCGCGAATCTTCTTCATCACCGCGTGGGTTTCCGGCAGGTTCTCGCAGTTGGTGCCGTCGCGCTCCACCAGATAGGGAATTGCGTCCATCCGCAGCGCCATCGACTCCCATGTCGAGCCAGAAGCGCATTACCCGCAGGACCTCTTCGATCACGAGCGGATTGTCGTAATTCAGGTCCGGCTGGTGCGAGAAAAAGCGGTGCCAGTAATAAGCCTTGGCCACCGGGTCCCAGGTCCAGTTGGATTTTTCCGTATCGGTAAAAATGATGCGGGCTTCTTTATATTTTTCGTCGGTGTCGCTCCACACGTAATAATCCCGCTCCGGCGAACCAGGCGGTGCCAGCCGCGCCCGTTGAAACCAGGCGTGCTGGTCGGAGGTATGGTTGACCACCAGCTCGATCATGACCTGCAGGTTGCGGTCATGCGCAGCATGAAGAAATGTCTGAAAATCCTCCAGCGTTCCATAGCTGGGATGAACCATCATGTAGTCCGAAATATCGTAGCCATCGTCGCGCAGGGGCGAAGCGAAAAACGGCAGCAGCCAGATGCAGGTGATGCCCAGTTCCTGCAGATAATCCAGCTTTGCCAGCAGACCCTGGAAGTCTCCGATGCCGTCATTGTTTGCGTCCGCGAACGCCTTGACGTGCAGCTCATAAATGATGGCGTCTTTATACCAGAGGGGGTCTGAGGCGCTGCCCGCTTGCTTCAAAGCGTTACTCCTGCGATTTTGTTTAAGAGATCTGACTGAATTCAGTTTTGAAGGGGACGGGCTTTAGCCCGTCCGGTAACGCTGCAAATGAAAGGCGGCTTTAACCGCTGAGGGACCTGTCATCGCACTGATCAAAGCTTTCCTTAAGTCATTCTGTCGAAATAGCTCCTTTCAGCTTACGCCGGAAGCGGGCGCGAAGATGGCCGACCGGTATTTTTCATGTGGAATATGTGCGCCCGGCCCGCCTCCAGCTGAATGTAGTTTCGTGCGCCCTTCCAGGTGTAACGCTGATCGGTTAACAGGTCATGAACTTCAAACGGCTGATCGGACTCAAGTCCCAGCACAGCGAGGTCAAGATCAACCCAGCCTATTTGCGTTTGTTCATGATGCAGGTTCACCGCAACCAGAATCACATCGCTTTTCTCTCTATTCGTCTTGCTGTAGCAGATCAGGAAGGGCTGATCGGTCGGATGGAACCGCAGACCTTGATTGCTGTGCAGCGCCTCGTGCGTCCGTCGAATTTCATTCACCCGTGCAATCAGCGTCTGCAGGTTTTGCGGCTCGTCAATATTCCAATGGCGCAGTTGATATTTCTCCGAGTTGAGATACTCCTCGCTGCCCGGCTTAACCGCCCTGTTTTCGCATAGCTCAAACGCCGGCCCATAGATTCCGTAATTTGAAGAGAGCGTGGCGGCCAGGACAAAACGGCTCATGAATGCGGGGCGGCCGCCATTCTGCAGTTCGTGCGTGCAGAATGTCCGGAGTGTTCGGCCAGAAATTCGGCCGGAAATATTCCGCCACGTCGGTCTGCGTCAACTCTTCCAGATACTCCGTCAGCTCTTCCTTGGTATTGCGCCATGTGAAGTACGTGTAGGACTGAGTAAAGCCCAGCTTCGCCAGCCGGTACATCACCTTCGGCCGCGTAAACGCCTCGGCCAGAAAGATCACATCCGGATGTGCGGCCCGGATCTCGGCGATGGCCCACTTCCAGAAAGGAAATGACTTGGTATGCGGGTTGTCGACGCGGAAGATGAGCACGCCTTGATCAATCCAATAATCGATGACGCCTTTCAGCTCCATCCAAAGCTCGCGCCAGTCGTCGGTTTCAAAGTCGAGCGGATAAATATCCTGATATTTCTTCGGCGGATTTTCCGCATACTGAATCGTTCCGTCCGGCCGTCTGCGGAAAAAACTGGGGTGCTCGCGAACCCAGGGATGGTCCGGCGAACATTGGTAGGCGAGATCCAGCGCTATTTCCAGGCCATGCTCTTTCGCCTTGGCCATCAGCGCCTTGAAGTCCTCCAGCGTTCCCAGTTGCGAATGAATGGCGGTGTGGCCGCCCTCCTCCGAACCGATCGCCCACGGGCTACCCACATCGTCCGGCTCGGCCTTTTCCGCGTTGTTCTTGCCCTTGCGGAACGAATGGCCGATAGGATGAATCGGCGGAAAATACAGCACATCGAAATTCATCGAGACGATATACGGCAGCCAACCTTCCACGTCTTTGAAGGTCCCATGCTGCCCATCCTGCGGCGAACAGGAGCGCGGAAAAATCTCATACCAGGCGGAAAACGTCGCGCGCTCGCGGTTCACAGTGACCGGCAGCTCTTTTGCATAGCGCGTGCAGTAGGCGTGCTCCTGATACTTCAGCATCAGAGCTTCGAGAGAATCATCGAGCGCCGCCGCGGAGGCATCCGCATTGTCGCCGCCGGCAGTCGCCGCGTTCAGCCGCGTGACAAATTCTTTCAGCCGCCTGGCATCTTGCCCCTTGGCCCGCTTCGCCGCCGCGTCTACCAGGATGCCGCCGGCTTGCAGCTCGACATGCACCTCCTGCCCGGCATCCAGGCGCTTCTTCATCGCGTCGCGCCAGGTGGTGAAAGGGTCGATCCAACCTTCGAGCGTGTACCTGTATTCGCCGAGTTCCGTAACCGTAAACTCGCCGCGCCAGCGGTCCATTCCGATCGGCTCGGCGGGCGTCATCGGAACCGCGCGCCAGGTGCGATCCCCGGGGCCGCGATACAGCAGTTGCGTACCAATCACATCATGCCCATCGGCAAAAATATCCGCTTCTACCTCGACCGTCTCCCCCACTACGCGCTGAATCGCGAATTCGCCGCCGTCAATCTCCGGATGTACGGCTTCAATCACAACACGGCTTCTGCCCGCCAGCTTGGCTGGGATAGAATCCTTACGGCTCTGCTTACTTTCAGTCTTGATCAAGAGAAAATCATCCTTTATAAAAATTGCTTATCTAAAGTTTACTTTGTAGAGAGATGCAAATTTAAGAGGTCCCGTTTTTCTACGCGAAATCTGCTCGCCGATTGCAAAATGCCGCGACACGCCGCGCTCGGCAAGCCGCTCCAGTGCCGTACCATATCCATGATGCAGTTGACCAACCCACCTGAGGAGCCACAGTGTTCGAATTGAATCGCAGAAATTTCATCAAAGCCGCCGGCGCAGCCACTGCCCAGACACTGCTCGGCTCCAACCTGCATGCGCTCGCCGCGCCACAGACCGAACCCGCGCCGCCAGTCTCGGCGAACGATCATATTCAGATTGCTCTGATCGGCGCCGGCGGCCGCGGCCAGCAGGACACGAAAGCGGCGGTACAGGTTCCCGGCGTAAAGCTCGTTGCCGTGGCCGATTGCTATAACGGCCGCCTCGACCATAGCAAGGAGCTATGGGGCAACGATGTTTTCACCACGCGCGATTACGGCGAGATTCTGGCGCGCAAGGATATCGACGCCGTCATCATCGGCACGCCCGACCACTGGCACAAGCAGGTTTCCATCGATGCCATGAAGGCCGGCAAGGACGTCTACTGCGAGAAGCCCATGATCCATCTCTATTCCGACGGTCCGGAGATGATCGAGACGGCGCGCGCCACCAACCGCATCATCCAGATCGGCAGCCAGCGCGTCAGCTCGATCGTCTATGCCAAGGCAAAAGAGCTGCTCGCCTCCGGAGCCATCGGCAAGCTGAACATGGTCGAGGCGCACTGGGACCGCAATTCCGCCATGGGAGCATGGGACTATACCGTGCCCCTCGATGCTTCCCCTGAAACCTGCGACTGGCCACGCTTTCTCGGCACCGCGCCCAAAATTCCCTTCAATCGCCGAACAATTTTTTCAGTGGCGCAAGTGGAAGGCGTACGGCAGCGGCGTCGCCGGCGATCTCTTCGTCCATCTTTTCAGCGGAACTCACTTCATCACCGGAGCCAATGGCCCAACCCGCGCCATGGCGACGGGCGGCCTGCGCTTCTGGAAGGACGGCCGCAACGTGCCCGACGTGATGATTGGCATGTTCGACTATCCCCAGGAATTCAACCTTGCCCTTCGCGTCAACTTCGTTGACGGAGGTCAGGAGAGCGAAGGTCTGATCTTTACCGGATCGGAAGGCAAGATGGAAATTGCCGGCGACAGCGTCAGTGTCAGCCGTACGCCGCGCGAAAAGGAGCCCGGTTACATGATTGGGACGTTTACTGTCGCCATGCAGCAGCAAATCCTCGAGCAATATCGGCAGAAGTATCCACCCACTCATCCCACAGGAGAGCCGCCGCTCGGTTACGAAAAATACCAGGCCCCAGCCGGATACGACGACACCTACGACCACTGCAAAAACTTTTTCAACGCCGTGCGTACGCGAAAGCCGGTGGTAGAAGATGCCGTCTTCGGCTACCGCGCCGCCGGAGCCGCCCTGCTAAGCAACCTGAGCTATCAGCAAGGAAAGGTAATCCACTGGGATCCCGACGCCATGAGGCTGGTTTGAAAAAAAAGGAACAGACCTCAGGAGAGAATAGGGATTTGCCGCCACATTCTTAAGCGTCATCGTAATCCTCCGTGAGCGACTGAAGAAACGCCACCAGTGCCTGCAGATCATCCTGACTGATGGACATGTTCGCAAACTCCGGCGGAGGATTCCGCATTTCTCCCGAGTGCGCCAGGTTCGACATCAGAATGTAGTGGTTCACGACATCGTCGAATGTCGTCGCGCTGCCATTGTGAAAGTACGGCGCGGAATCCTCCAGATCCCGCAGCACCGGCGTTTTAAATTGAGCGATCGTCGATGCCAGGCCCTCATCCACTGTGCAGTCTTTGCCTGCCGCACACACAAAGCTCTTTAGATTGGCCTGCGGATTTGGCATATCTGGATTGAGGTACACGTTCCAAAGCCCAAGGTCCGCATACTCCGGATGACCCGGAACGGCTGCATGACGGAATGATTCCGATGCATTTGGATGGCTCGGAGAAGCCGGCATGTATGCATCGAAATTTGCCAGGCGCTGCGCATTGGTGGGAACAACCAGATTCATAAACGCGCCGCTTCCGTTTGCGACGTCATATTCCTGCTGGGAAACTCCCGTGTTGTGAAACAGAAAGTCGGAGAAATCCGGCGCCTGATGGCATGCAGCGCAGTTGCCCGCGTGCGCATTGTCAGCGCCAGCGCTCGCGGATGCGAGAAAGATTTTCAGTCCCTGCAATTCCAGCGCACCGAATTGATACGGCTGAGAGTGATACTTGAACGAGCCATCCTTCGGCGTAATGTAAATCGGATTCTTAAGCGCCAGGATTTGCTTGTAGAGTTCCTGGTTGTAAGCCGCCTTCGTCTGTCCCGCTAAAGGAGCTGCCGGCAGATGATTCACCCTCAGAAAATTGTCGTAGGGCGAGCCGATATAGCGCCCGTAAGAATCCCGCTGAAAGAGCAGGTCCTGCATGTAGGTGGTAATGCACAGAGCCACTTCGTTGACGACCTGTATATCCGTTGCCTGCGTTACATCGAGCCGTTGCGATGCGGGCAGCAGCAGATCGCTCGGAATTCCAGGATCTGTCCCCTTGAACAGGACGGCATAGCTCAACCCATTGAGCCGGTCGGCGGCCAACGGCTGCTGCCATCATCCTCGCGAATTACTTTGGCAATATGTGCGATCGCCTGGTTGTATTGCGAGGGCGTCCATCCGAAGTTGCGTCCGGTCAGCGTTCCAATCACCAGGTCTTCTCCGGAAGCAAACTCCCCGTCGGAATGCAGAAATATCGGGCCTGAACGGCTGATAAAAGTGCCCACCATCTGCATGGCATTTCGCGGCGTATGATCGAATCCGTTTGGCTGCGGTCGTGGGATTGGGCTGCGGGTGGTGAAGTCGGAGTAGGTTCGATTCCCGCCACCGCTGATGCCTTGAAATTCCGTTACGAAATGGCACGACCGGCAATTGATCGCCTGCCCGGCAAACGGTCCAGGGAGCGGACCATTCACCGTCTGCACTTCTGCCACGACAGGATCACCAGTCCTAAGAGGAGTGTTCACTCCGGTCATGTTCGCGGCAAAAAACTCACCAAACCGCGTGTCGAGAAAAAGAGTCTCGCCAATCGAATCCGCTGGCGGAGTGGCGTCCGATTCGGTCCGTGCCGCGGGAGCCTGTCCCGACCCGCAGCCTGCAATCGTCAACGAGAAAACCAATCCAACGGCGGCAAATACAAGCAAGCAGCAAAACATTCTGCGCACGGGTGTCACGGCTGTCCCTCTGCGGACGGGGTTTCATTCAGACTTCTGATATAAGCAATGACCTGCCAGCGTTCCTGTTCGGGAAGTCCGCCCCATCTCGGCATTCCTTTAAACACATTTCCGTTCTTCAGCAGCCAGGCAAGCTCGCCGTCGCTTGCATTCGTTACCCGTTCGCTTCTCAGGCTCGGCCGCGAACCTTTGCCTTCGGCATTGTCACCGTGGCACTTGGCGCAGTTGTTGTGGAAGAGGTTCGCTCCAGCCGCTGCCGCGTCACGATTTCCGGCGAAAGGATTCACACGGTTACGATCGGCCTGCGGTACCTTCTTCAGCCATGAGCCATCGGCCTTCGCAAAACACAACATCGAACTTGCGATCAACGCCGCCAGAACCAATATCCATCCCTTCATTTCTTCCTCCGAAACCAATCGCGAAACTGCTGAATCTCATATGAGGCGCCAAAGCGCCACAAAACGCCGGCGGAATTGTCATTCAGCCCAAACTCGGGAGAGAACTTGAGCGTCAGTCCCCCTGGGGTATTCAGCGCCACGGTCGGTCCCGCATACTGTTGCGTCTGTTTCAGGCCGAAGTTGTAGCGCGTCCCGAGGCCGCCAAAAAGCTCCGCGCCGGCGGCGATATTTTGCCGGCAGAAAATGCAAGGCCTGCTGCCCCCCACCAATGCCAGCGGCCGCGCCGCCGCTAACGCGTAACCAAACTCCCACGGCTCGTTTTCGTTCACCGCTTTCTCAGAGATCATGTTTTCCGAGATGTTCCAGCCCTTCACATTGCTGGACAGGATGAGCTTGCCCTCAATCGAGCGCTCGACCTCCTTCCGCAACACCGCATTCGGAACCTGTAGCGTGGTAATGCTCGTATTGCCGGTGATTTCGAGAAAGCTCTTGTCCGCTGCGTTTACGTCTTCATATTCGACATAGATCACAGGGTTGATCCAGTACTCGCGGGGCAACGGACGGAAGCGATTTTCGAAACGAAAGCCGGTAAATATAGCGGAATCGTTCTGGGTCGCCTGTCCTTGCAGATAGGCTTCAGCCGTCCACCAGGCGGTGACGCCGTATTCAAATTCCACCGTCGGCGCGAAAAATGCGTTTGCGTTCTTCGGTGCGGCGGCAATGTTCTGGTTTTCAATTTCCAGATTGCCCGGCTCTTCCAGCACAGAAGAGTAGGTCACAAAATAGGGAGGCTCCTGTTGCGCCTCGGCCCTTCGAAGCCCCGCGAACAGAAATCCAATCAGAAGAAAAAAGATTGCGAAACGGAGGAAGCGTTGCTCCACCGAACTGCGACAGCGTGCGAGAAACACCTCCAAAACCTCCAAAACAACAAATTTCCTTGATTTCAACGGCGAGGCGTCAATCTACGACTTAATTGGTCCGATATAAAGGAGACTAAATCGGTCTTATATTCAGGTCAAGAACCGCGCCGAATTTTTATCAAAACAGTTGTCACCGCGATGCTCGCCTTCTGCAAAGGGACGCCGTCAGCCGCCGCAAACCGATCGTAGAAGATGCCGTTTTCGGCTATCGAGCCGCCGGAGCCGCGCTGCTCAGCAACCTAAGCTATGAGCACGGCAAAGTAATCCACTGGGATCCGGATGCTATGAGGCTGGTATGAAGCAGATAGAGTGACTCCTCGCTGATTCATGGCTATAATGGCCATGAGGTAGTTGCGATGAAAAGCGTAAATGTAGCGGAGCTGAAAAATCGTCTGAGCGCCTATCTCACCTTTGCTCGGAACGGCGAAGAGATCGTGATTCGAGATCGGAATTTGCCAGTCGCCAGGCTGATTCCGTTCTCCGCCAAAGATGCGAGCGACGACGAACTATTGCTGGTCGCGGCAGGCAAGATGCGCTTGCCCAAAGGCCCACTCGATACAGCGGCGTTGTGGAAGATTCCGACCGGCCGCGTACGATCGAGCGCCGCAGTGGGAGCGGTCCTGAAGGACAGGGACGAAGGTCGGTGAGTAAGTCAACGGCATTTTGGGGACTCGAGCGCGCTTGTGCCGCTATGCATCGAGGAATCAACCACCAATCAAGTACGCTTGCAGCTTCGGCGATTTGCGCCGGTCGTGTGGTGGGGGAGTGTCGTTGAGATCCATAGCGCAATTTGCCGATTGCATCGGGAACGAGCCATCGACGCTTCCGCCAAGGATGGAGCGTTGACTCGACTCGGCATTTTGAGCGAGGGCTGGAGAGAAATTCTTCCCGACGATTCTTTGCGAACACTGGCGGGCACACTGTTGGATCAATATTCTTTGCGAGCGGCAGATAGCTTCCAACTGGCAGCTGCGCTGACCTGGTGTCGCGAGCGCCCGGCCGACAGAACAATTATCTGTTGCGACAAGAGATTGAGTGAAGCAGCCATTGCCGCAGGTTTCACCGTAATTGAACTTTCCCGGCGTATTTCATAGCGTAACCCAAGTAGTTAATGCAGCCCTCCCCTGCGGTCCTTCGCCGTGGCAAATCTTCGCACAATTCGCGCACCTGACAATTAGAAGTTGACTGCCTGCCGGTGACGCGTGCATTATTTGTCTTGAAATTGGCGGTTCGACCCCGCAGCCCCTTTTTCATATTTCAGTGTGGCTGAGCCTCAGCTTAGCCGCGACTCTGCGAGGTCACCGATGCCGCAACACGCCTTCTGGAAGAAATCTCTCCTCGTCTTAACGCTGATGTTATTTGCCGGCTCTCTTCTGAGTTATGCCGCGGAACAATCAGGTGTGGTTCGAACTGGCCGCACGCCGATCCGATTCTCGTCCGTAACTCTCTACAGCGCGGGCAGCACTCAAGGTGCAGATCCCGTAATTCTGGGAAGCACGCAGACGGATGCAAAGGGCTCCTTTTCGATCGCTTTCACTAGGCCGTCGGAAGACAAGACAGTTCTCTACATCATCGCGGATGGTGGAATCCCAGCTTCAAGTATTCGCGGAGCTAATCCCCCGAGCGCTGCTATTCGATTGGCCACTGTTTTGGGGTCAAAACCAATCGCAGCTGGAGTCGTGGTGAATGAACGCACCACGGTTGCGACTGCCTATGCAATGGCACAATTTATTTCCGGATCGAGCATAGCGGGCAAATCGCCCGGGCTACAGAACGCAGTAGCGACGATGATGAACCTTGTAGACCCAACGACAGGCGAAGTCGGAGCGGTCCTCGGGACAGCTCCCAACGGGTTGCGTACCTCGACGATGAGGGAATTCAACTCGCTGGCCAACCTGCTGGCGTCCTGCGTCGATGCCGTTACGTGGGTGCCTTGCAGATCGTTATTTGCTTTGGCGACCCCGCGCGGCGGGGCTGAACCGCAGGACACGTTGCAGGCGGCTGTCAATATCGCCCACAATCCAGGCCGCTCTCCCCTCCCTCTGTTTCTGTTGTCCAGATTGCGAACGCCCTATAGTCCAACTCTGTTGCTACCGCCCGACGCCTGGACACTAGCGATCGCCTACCAAGGGAACGGGCATGAGTTTGACGGGCCGGGAAACATGTCCATCGATAAGGATGGGAACGTGTGGATTACCAACAATTACGAATACAGCAAGAGCCCATTTACCTGCGCGGTTGGAGGGCGGCAGATACTCAAGCTGACGCCCAGCGGCCTCGATGCTCCAGGCGCGCCCTACACCGGAGGCGGTCTTTACGGCGCCGGATTCGGCATTACGCTGGATCCGACAGGGAATCTTTGGGTTGGCAATTTCGGATTTGAGGGAATGGATAACGGAGTATCCTGCAATCCGAATCCTCCGCAGACCAATGTTTCGAAATTCAGTTCGAATGGGACAGCGCTTTCTCCTCCCAGCGGATTTACCCAGGGGAATATCAGTAAGCCGCAAGGAACAGCATCGGACCAGCAGGGCAACATCTGGATTGCGAACTGCGGCAACGATAGTGTCACTCAATTTCCCGGTGGCAATCCGGACCTCGCCAGAAATTTCCATGATCTCGGACTCCTGAGACCGTTTGGTCTGGCGATAGACGGTGTGGGAAACGCGTGGATTACCAGCAGCGGCAACTAACAGTGTTGTTGGGCTTAATCCGCAGGGCAAAGTGATCGGATCGGCAATCAAAGTGGGTGTAGCGCCCCTGGGAGTCGCGGCCGATAGCCTGGGGAACGTCTGGGTGGCTAACTCCGGAGTGGTTCAACTGCCGTGCACCGATCAGGGTGGCCTGTTCCCCCCGACAACCAGGCCCACGATCACAGAGATCGATCGGTCTGGCGGCGGCGCAAGCGCAAGGCCCTTTACCGGAGGTGGTCTGACAGCGCCCTGGGGCATCGCCGTCGATGGCGACGACAATATCTGGGTGGCGAACTTTGCCGGGCGCCGGCTGTCGGAATTCTGCGGCGCCAGGACTGCAAATTGTCCTGAAGGATATAAAACCGGCGATCCGATCTCGCCCAGAACAGGGTACGGCAGCGATGCTCTCACGAGGAATACCGGCGTGGCCATCGATCCGTCAGGGAACGTGTGGCTTGCGAACAACTGGCTGACATTAGCAATTCAAACCAATCCGGGTGGCCATGCCATGGTGGTATTCGTTGGGCTTGCTGCGCCGGTAGATACCCCTGTGATCGGTCCACCTCACCGGCCTTGAATTTTGGAGTCGAGCAGAGTAGCCATTCGAAACTGCGCGGATAGGATGTCGTACTCCGTTCCGGAAGCTATCCGCGCTGATAGACTGAAGTGTCTTCTTCTCAACACAAAAATTCACTTCTGAAGGATGGCCGACGAACGCATGGCAAATCAGGAAACCAGCGAGAAAAGCTCTGCTGGAGTAGCGAAAATTCAGCCCGCATCGGGCAAACTGGGCATTATGGTTGTCGGGCTCGGCGCGGTCGCAACCACCCTCATCGCCGGCGTCGAGGCGGTCCGTAAAGGACTCGCCAAGCCCATCGGTTCCGTCACGCAAATGGGTACCGTCCGCCTGGGCAAGCGCACCGAGGGCCGCACGCCGCTGATGAGGGATTTCGTCCCGCTCGCCGATTTGAACGATATCGTCTTCACCGGCTGGGACATCTTTCCCGGCAATATGTATGAGGCTGCCAGTAACGCGAAGGTCCTCGACAAAGATTTGCTGCAGTCGATCCGGCCATATCTCGAATCGATCCAGCCCATGCCAGCGGTGTTCGATCAGTTTTACGTGAAGCGCCTGCAGGGAACCAACGTTAAAAAGGGCAAGAACAAGCGCGATCTCGCCGAGCAGTTGCGCGCGGACATTCGCGAGTTCAAAAAGAAGACCGACCGCCAGGTGATGATCTGGTGCGGCTCGACGGAGATTTTTCTGGAACCGTCCGCAGTTCATCAATCGCTCGCCGCTTTCGAGAAGGGACTTGAGGCGAACGACCCCGGCATCGCGCCCTCGCAGATTTACGCCTATGCCGCGCTGTCCGAAGGACTCCCATTTGCCAACGGCGCGCCGAATTTAACCGTCGACCTGCCGGTGATGCAGGAGCTATCGAAGAAAAACAACGCTCCCATCTGCGGCAAGGATTTCAAAACCGGTCAGACCCTGATCAAGACCGTCCTCGCGCCCGCTTTCAAGGCGCGCATGCTGGGTGTCAGCGGCTGGTACTCGACCAATATTCTCGGAAACCGCGACGGCGAGGTCCTCGACGATCCGGAATCATTCAAGACCAAGGAAGAGTCCAAGCTGGGCGTCCTCGACTTTATCCTTCAACCGGAGCTGTACCCCGAGCTATACGGCGACATATACCACAAGGTTCGCATCAACTATTATCCTCCTCGCGGTGATAATAAAGAGGGTTGGGACAACATCGACATCTTCGGCTGGCTTGGCTATCCGATGCAGATCAAGGTCGATTTCCTCTGCCGCGACTCCATCCTCGCAGCTCCGATTGCGCTTGACCTGGTGCTGCTGATGGACCTGGCGAAACGTACCGAAGAGTTGCGCGGCATCGGCATCCAGGAGTGGCTGAGCTTTTTTTTCAAATCGCCGATGACTCCCGAAGGTCTCTACCCGGAGCACGATCTGTTTATCCAGTCGATGAAGCTGAAAAATACGCTGCGCTATATCGCCGGAGAAGATCTCATCACCCACCTGGGACTGGAATACTACGACTAGGTGGTTTGAAATCCGTATACGTCCATGATTTGTCATCCTGAGCGAAGCGAAGGACCTTGTGGTTGCTCCGAATACCGCAAGATCCTTCGCTTCACTTCGTTCCGCTCAGGACGACAGCTGGGTAGAGCATCGCTGGGACTTCTGCTCCTCTGCGGAATCGTCGGCGCACCGGCAGCTTTCGCCAAAGACCAGAAAAACAATTGCAAACCCGCCGCATCGTCCTGCAACGACGCGGATCAAACTATGCCCGACGTGAAGAGGGGCAGCATCGACGACGTGAATGCCGTCGGGAATCGCAAGATCGGCGGCCGTGGACTAGGAAACTGGTACTCGACCAGCACCGAGATTGGCTGGGGCAACCAGATTGCCCAGCAGGTTCTGAAATCCTCAAAGATCATTCACGATCCTGTCGTCGACGAATACGTCAACCGGATCGGCCAGAACATCGTAAAGAATTCCGACGCCAAAGTTCCGTTCACCATTAAGGTCATCGACACGGACGAGATCAACGCCTTTGCGCTGCCCGGCGGATATTTCTTTGTCAATTCCGGATTGATTCTTGCAGCCGACAATGAAGCGGAGCTTGCCGGGGTGATGGCGCATGAGATCGCCCACGTGGCCGCCCATCATCAAGCGCGGGAAATGACTCGGATGCATTATGCCGACATGGGCATGGTTCCGCTGGTCATGATGACCGGCTACAGCGTGGCTGGTTACGGAATCTATGAGGCTTCCTCATTTGCGGTTCCGCTTACTTTTCTGCAATATCAGCGGGACTTCGAAGAGCAGGCCGATTGGCTCGGGGTGCAATACCTATATAAAGCCGGGTACGACCCGCAGCAGCTGATTGCTTTTTTTCAGAAGGTTGAGGCTTTGCAGAAGACTAAACCGAAGCTCATCTCGAAAGCGTTTTCCACGCATCCGCAAACGCCCGCACGGGTCGCGCGAACCCAGCGCGAGATTGCCACGATCCTGCCGCTCCGGTCAGAGTATGTCGTCGATACGTCCGAATTTCATGCCATCCAGGAACGCCTGACTCGAATGGAGAATCGACGGCCGGTAAAAAACGGGGAGAATTCCAGCGGGCCGACACTACGCCGAATCGGTGCTGCTTCGCCGCCAGAGACGTCGCCTACTGAGAACGACGACCGGCCCAGATTGCAACCTTAGCAGCCTAGGAGAATTTCCGCACAATTGCCAGCACCCGTCCTTGAATGGCAACACGTGCGGCCGGGACATAGATCGGCTCCATCTCGGTGTTCGCCGGCTGCAGGCGAACAACGGGGCCTTCCAGGTAGTACCGCTTGAGCGTAGTTTCGGTGCCATCGACAAGCGCCACGACAATCTCTCCTTGACGTGCGGTTTGCGCCCTCTCGATCAGCACGTAATCTCCGTGCATGATGTGGTCGTCGCGCATGGATTCTCCGCGCACTTCCAGCGCGAAAACAGCTTTGTTGTCCACCATATCGTTCAGCGACAAACTTTCCTGAGTC
This sequence comes from uncultured Acidobacteriota bacterium, assembly GCA_963823595.1. Classification (GTDB taxonomy): domain Bacteria; phylum Acidobacteriota; class Terriglobia; order Terriglobales; family Acidobacteriaceae; genus JAKAAZ01. The sequence goes on along the minus strand of CAWGME010000022.1, from coordinate 25,419 downwards.
TCAATCGCCTCCACGGGCAGGCCTGCGGCAATGCGGCCGAGCATGGGAATGTCCGGAATCGCCGACTTTTTTCGCTCGGGCAGCAGATCGATGGACCGGCTGCGATTGTGCGCGCGCTGCAGCAGCCCCTTCCGCTCCAGGTTCGAGATGTGCTTATGCACCGTGGCCAGTGAGGTCAGCCCCAGGCCGTGGGCTATCTCCTCGAACGAAGGAGAGTAACCGCAACGTTCCACGAAATTCTGGATGAAGTCGAGCACCTCTTTTTGCCGTCTTGTAATTGCCATGGGCATAGTTTAGCGAATGGAAAGCGAATCTACAATCAGTTTTTTTGTGGAGGGAACTTTCCACCCGGAAGGGATGCGAAAGGCAAATTCCCAAAATGGACCTGGGTTTGGGTCGTACCAAAATGGTCCTGGAGGGTCACACTTTCGCTTTTTTTTCGTTGATTTCTTCTTTGCCGACGTGCGAAGGTATGCCTACCAACAACAAACATCCGCCGCTTTCCACCAGCGGCGAAAGAAAAGAGATGATATGGCAGCCTCCCCCGCTTGCAGTATCTCGACTGATTTTTTTGCGAACATGATGCCGCCCTTTGCCTGGACGACACCATACCCACAGGAACAACCCACAGCTCCGATCATGCCCGCGTTGGTAAGCGCCGAACAGACCAATGGGGCAGTTGATCGCGAGCAGGTATTGATGGACCATTTACCCCTGGTCCGTTTTGTTGCGCGACGCATTCATGAGCGGCTGCCTCAGCATGTTGAGCTGGAGGATCTGGTCAGCGCGGGAATCGTCGGGTTGATCGACGCTTTCAATAAGTTCGACAGTGGCAAGAATGTTCAGTTTCGCAGTTATGCGCAATTTCGCGTACGAGGAGCAATTCTCGACAGTCTGAGAACGTTGGATTGGGGTTCGCGGGAATTGCGCCGCAAGGGCAGGAGCATCGAGGAAGCAACCCAGAAACTCACACACCAGTTGAATCGCCGGCCCTCCGAGAGCGAGGTTGCCGCCGATCTGGGCATGGAACTCGGTCAGTATCAGGAGCTGCTGGGTGAGCTGAAAAGTCTGGAAATCGGCAGCCTGCATGAGACGCGCAACGAGGATTCTAGCGAAGAGGAGCTTGCTTATGTACCAACAGCTCCAGAAGAGGACCCACTGTACCGCTGTATGAAGAACGAAATGTCGGCGCAATTGAGCGCAGCCATAGCGGATTTGCCGGAAAGAGACGCCCGCGTGCTCGTCCTCTACTATGTCGAGGAAATGACGCAAAAGGAGATCGGCGCGGTACTGGGTTTGGTCGAATCGAGAGTTTCTCAGATTCGCTCCGCCGCGGTGAACCGTTTGCGCACTGTCATGTCCGATGGAAAAACGCAGCCTAAGGTCGTGCCGTTCACTGGATCAAAACGTCGCCTATATTTCGCGCCGGCTGCGGAAATGCGGCAGAAGAGTGCTTCGTTGATACGGAACGGAGGCACCGTACTCGCTCAATAGCTTGTCTTTCCCGGTGGGAGGGAGCAGAAGATGAGGGCCGTTCGAGGGAGAAGCTGGCCAAGGTGAGAAACGGCTTCTCTCTCAGCGCCGATCCCAAGCCCAGAAGCTTGGAAGGGGGCGTCGGGCCCTTAATGGGTGGACGAGGTCTGTGCGCTACAGTTGGAAACGTTAAAATCGATTTGAACGGGCCACCCGCCGAGAGCCGCAGTGCCTCTCCATTTGGCTGTTCCCACACGGATTTGGAAGAGAGTTTGGCGGGTTATTCGGAGTAATTGGTACATGTCCTCAAGGATTGAATTAACAGACCAATAGAAAATTATCGCCACTTACGGTGTGTTGATTACAAACGCGAAATGACGCGGAAAGCGCAGTATTCAGATCATTCCTGGGAAGGATAGGCGGCGTTTGTACGGTCAAGCTGTTCTCCTTAGCGAAGAAATCGAAGAAAATCTTAGTCTTCGATACTAATATCTCACCCAAATCCTTGACATCGCGACCGCTGACAGCATAACCTAGCAGTCGTAGGCGGAGACTGCTAATCCTTTCATCCGGAACGATTCGCCTCCCGATATATCCCAAGTTTGAAACGCAACCGCAAATCTATAAGGAGAAACGCAATTATGGCAACTGCAAAAGCTGCTGCAGCTTCGTCCCTGACGCCGCTGCACGATCGTGTCGTCGTTCGCCGCATCGAAGAGGGTGAGACCATCCGCGGCGGCATCATTATCCCCGACTCCGCCAAGGAAAAGCCGCAGGAAGGCGAAATCATCGCCGTCGGCAAGGGCAAGTCGAACGATGAGGGCAAGGTATTTCCGCTCGACGTCAAAGCCGGCGATCATGTCCTGTTCGGGAAGTATTCGGGCACTGAGATCAAGATTGATGGCGAAGACTTCCTGATTATGCGGGAAGAAGAAATTCTCGGAATTCTGCACAAAAAGTAAGCGAGACTTTCCGGTCTCGCATTTTTTCTGCGCGATTTTGAAGACTACAGACGCGCAAGACAATCGACATTCGATCAGTTATAGGAGAAACAGGAATTATGGCAAAGCAAATTTTGCATGGTGAAGATTCGCGGCAGTCGATTCTGCGCGGCGTGAACACGCTGGCGGATGCCGTGAAAGTGACTCTCGGTCCCAAGGGCCGTAACGTTGTCATCGAAAAGAAATTCGGTTCCCCGACCATCACCAAGGATGGCGTGACCGTGGCCAAGGAAATCGAACTGCGCGATCCGCTGGAAAACATGGGCGCGCAGATGGTGAAGGAAGTCGCTTCGAAGACCTCCGACGTTGCCGGCGACGGCACCACAACCGCGACCGTGCTGGCCCAGTCCATCTATCGCGAAGGCGTGAAGACGGTTGCCGCCGGTGCGAACCCGATGGCGCTGAAGCGCGGCATCGACAAGGCCGTTGAGAAGATCGTTGGCAAGCGCGACAAGGACGGTGTGTTTGAGCACGAGGGCGCGCTCGGCAAGTTCTCCAAGCCGGTCTCCGGCGAGATGATCGCTCAGGTAGGAACAATCTCCGCCAATGGCGACCATGAAATCGGCGAAATCATCGCGCAGGCGATGGAGAAGGTCGGCAAAGACGGCGTCATCACCGTTGAAGAATCGAAGACGATGCAGACGCACCTCGAGACCGTGGACGGAATGCAGTTCGACCGCGGCTATCTCAGCCCCTATTTCGTCACAGATCCGGACCGCATGGAAGTCGCGCTCGACGATCCGTACATCCTGATCCACGAAAAGAAGATCAGCACCATGAAAGACCTGCTTCCCCTGCTGGAACAGGTAGCCCGCAATGCCAAGCCGCTCGTCATCGTTGCTGAAGATGTCGATGGTGAGGCGCTGGCGACTCTGGTCGTCAACAAGCTGCGTGGCACGTTGAATGTGGCCGCGGTCAAGGCTCCTGGTTTCGGCGATCGCCGCAAAGCGATGCTTGAAGACATTGCCAAGCTGACCGGCGGACGCGCGATTACCGAAGAACTCGGCATCAAGCTGGAAAGCGTGAAGCTCGAAGATCTGGGTCGCGCCAAGCGCGTCACCATCGACAAGGACAACACGACTATCGTCGACGGAGCGGGCAAGGCGGAAGACATCCAGGGCCGCGTTCGCGAAATCCGCAACCAGATCGACAAGACCACCAGCGACTACGACCGCGAGAAGCTGCAGGAGCGGTTGGCCAAGCTGGTCGGCGGCGTCGCCGTCATCAAGGTCGGTGCAGCTACCGAAACCGAAATGAAGGAAAAGAAGGCACGCGTCGAAGATGCGATGCACGCAACTCGCGCCGCGGTCGAGGAAGGCATTGTTCCGGGCGGCGGAGTGGCTTTCGTTCGCAGCACGAAGGAAGTTGACGAGCTGATCAAGACCCTTGAAGGCGACGAAAAGATCGGCGCTCAGATCGTTCGCCGCGCCATCGAAGAGCCGCTGCGCCAGATCGTCGGCAATGCGGGCGAGGAAGGTGCTGTGGTTGTCGGCAAGATCCTCGAAAGCAAAGATGACCACTATGGCTATAACGCCGCCACCAACAAGTTCGAGGACCTGGTCAAAGCCGGCGTCATCGATCCAACCAAAGTGGCTCGTACCGCGCTCCAGAATGCTGCTTCGATCGCCGGCCTGATGCTGACGACCGAAGCCATGGTCGCCGACATCCCGGAGAAGAAAGAAGCTCCCCAGGGTGGCGGACACGGCGGCGGCATGGACGGCATGTACTAAACTCCGCGTCTAGCGAACGGCGCCTTCGCAAAAGCAAGAACAAAAGCCCCGCAGCAATGCGGGGCTTTTGCTTTTGTCGTCTGCTATGATCGGCATCGATGAAAACCATGGCGCTGTGTATCGCCGCGTTGGCCGTACTATCCGGAAGCGCGCTCCACGCCCAACCACAACCCCAAAAGGAATCGCCGGTAACAGCCGACGCATCTCCCCACACCGTGCAATCACCGTCGAGAAGGGCGTCAGATTGGAAGTTCTCGATTGGGGCGGTGTCGGGCGCCCTCTGGTTTTTCTGCCGGGACTAGGAAGCACTGCACGAGAAACAAATCAAGGGATATATAAAAACAAATGAGAACGACGTTCACTTTCTGCCATGTAATATGGACTTCTATCAAAAAAATAAAAGTCCTAAATCCTTAACACCGCCTGTCTGGGGGTTATAGGTATAAAACTGTCATATAAAGGAAATTATCAATTATGAATAAAGATCGTAGGAATCTTCTAACATTAACTGGATTGTCAGGAATTAGCTTATTAGGTTCAAGTCTTATACCTGGTTATGCTGCGACATATAAAGATAGACATAATCAATCACCGGGAGAAACAACGGGTAAACAGAAGTTAGTAATACCAGAAGACACACTTGAATCTGCGCCTGAATGGTTGCAGAATGCTGATATGATTACAGCCGCGTCATGGTATACAACTGTTGATCAACCTGATATTAAAAATAATATATGGAAGGACTACGATATTGATTTTAAGGATGTATGGGTTGAAAAAATAGTAAGATTAGCATCTGCCAATGGATTAAAAAAAGTCCAGGAACAAGTACTGATTGTAAAAAATGGCACATTTGATGGTACGAGTATTAAGGGAGTTCCTCTTATATCACATGTCCCTGTTAGCGAAGTTGCTTTTAAGCAAGCACATCAACAAGGATTTCGCGTAATACCCTATGTGCATTTCACAGACATTCATACTTCTTATGCAGATCAGGATATTTTTCCATTTCAACATCCTGAAGTACTTCTTAGAAGTGAGGATGGTAAATGGGTTCATCTGCCAATGGATGGAACCGATAGATTCAACAGGTTTTTGATTTGTGCTAATAATCCTACCTACTGCAAACTTTCCTTAACATATATAAAGAAAATAATGGATTGGGGAGCAGATGGCCTTTTTATTGATAATGTAGGGCGCAGACAAGAGTGCTTTGCACCTAATTTTACACAAAGAGATCCAGAGTTTGCTCCATATGTTCACGAACATATTTATCCTGAAAACACTAATGATTATGCTTTTGATCGTTTTCTCGAATCGGTTTACACATTAGTTAAAAGCTATGGCAACGATAAAATTGTCTTACTGAATTCAGGTATTGGTACGGAATTCCAGAAGAATGGAGATTGCTGCATGTGGGAATCGTTTATTTATAGCTGGGCATGGAAAGGAAGACGACCAGAAGATAGCTGGGAGAAAATTAAGGAAAGAGCAGTACAAAATGAATGGTACACCAAATCCGGACGGAGGATTACTGCATTATCCACGATTAATCCAACCCGCACAGAAGCCAAGGACGATGCTTTTTGGGCTTTTTCTGCGGCCAGATTAGTTGGGTTTATATGGTGGGCTACTTTAAAAGGAACAGGAGCAGAAATGCTCTACCAAGTGCATTTGGGGAAAGTTTTAAGTTCTTTAAAGGAAGAAGATGGACTTTCCTTTAGAATATATGAAAATGGACTTATCGTTTTGAACGATAGCACAGCGGATAGAACTTTAGAAATTGTATTGCCAGATAGCTTTCAACAGAATCGGTTGCTAGATATTTATAATGATTCTAAAATGATTCCAATTAAGAACAAAAAGGTGAAGGTGTCTGTGCCTGCAAAATCCGCAAGAGTTCATATGTCGTCTTGAGATAAAAAATGAAACAGAGTTTGGATATGAATGCCATTAATTAATTAGAGCGTGTTTCGAAAAGTGGTTCGGCCTCAAGTCAGGTACTTATGCGTGAGGCAGACGGAGTGTCGAACTTCTGCCATGAAGAAGCGGCACAAGTTGTTAAGCGACGAGCAGTGGAAACTGATCGAGCCGTTGTTGCCCAAGCCGAAGCAACGGCGTGATAAGCGGGGGCGGCCTCCGGCCGAGAACCGGGGCCGTTTCGAGGGCATTCTGTGGATTCTGCAAACCGGACCGGCGTGGCGCTTTTTGCCGGACGAGTTTCCCAGTTCCGCCGCTTGCTGGTTCGCCATGAGCATCTGCTCTCCACTTATCACGCCTTCTTCTACATCGCCGGGTGCCCCATTCAAGCCTTCCGTTGGCTTGAGTGGGGATTGTAAATGGACGCCACCCCGCCCATGGCGCAGTTCCTTCCGCCAGTCCCTACAATGGAAGAAGAGACAGGAATAAGAGCCCGCGTCTATGGCATTTTCGGAAATGGTGTAGGCCGGAGCGCATCATCCGGCTAGCAGCGAGCCCAGCCGAGGGCCGGCGCGCGTAGGCACAATCGAAAACTTCCACTTTTAGAAGCACGAAAGTGGAACGTCTGAGCATTACTGCCTTATTTTGTTTGACTTAGGCAAGATTTTGAGGCTCTAGCGGCCTGCACAATCCTTCAACTATCAAACATAATCCTTCAACTATTCTGCACAATCCTTCAACTTTTCCGCACAATCCTTCAACTTTTCGAATGTTTACACTCAAACCCGTCCGACCGCGCGTTCTCTCTGCATCGTCCCGAAAAAATGCTGTAGCATCAGGGAAACCGCTCCATGGTCCTGGTCGAAGTTCAAAATCTGGTCAAGAGTTATCCCGCCCGCGGCGGTGGCGGGCCTAAGCGCGTCGTAGATGACGTCAGCTTTCGTATTGAACGAGGGCAGACGCTTGGTGTCGTCGGCGAATCCGGCTCTGGCAAGAGCACCATTGCAAGACTGCTTTTACGTTTGGTCGAACCGGACTCCGGCACTATTCACCTCGACAGTCATGATCTCCTCGCAGCCTCCAGTGGCGAGCTGCGGCGTTTACGACGGCGGATGCAGATTGTTTTTCAGGATCCTTACGCAGCGCTGAATCCGCGGATGCGCATCGAAGAAATTGTCGACGAGCCGCTGATGATTTATCGCGACCGCTCATCTTCAAGCAGCTCGTCGGGACGCGAATCCCGGCGGCTAAGAATTCTCGAAGCGCTCCGCACCGTGGGCCTGGATGCGTCGGCGCTACCCCGTTATCCGCATGAATTTTCCGGCGGGCAGCGGCAGCGAATCAATCTGGCGCGCGCTCTGATTTTGCGGCCGGAGCTGGTGGTGCTGGACGAACCAACCTCGGCACTCGATGTCAGCGTTTCCGCGCAGATCATGCAGTTGCTGCGCGACCTGCAACGTGACCAGCATCTGACCTATTTGTTCATCACCCACTCCATGCCGCTGGCGCGGTATATGGCGGATCAGATTCTGGTGATGAGTCAGGGCCGGGTCGTGGAACAAGGCGGCTGGCAGCAGATTTGCGAGCATCCCCAGTCGGCATACACGCGGGCATTATTATCGGCAACCCCGGAACTGCCTGCTGCGGGTTCGTAGATCAGTTCACTTCATAAACAGAATCCCGGTCTCAGAAGCGCGATCCGGGGCACCCGATTTATTTCCTTCCGCAGCATCATTGCAGAATGCGTGGATGTTGATTTCGCGGTAATTTAGTTGTTCACGGGCCTACGTCGTTGCATTCTGTGAACAGTGGATGAAAGCTTCCGGGGCGGATATCGGAGGGCAGTCCGATCTGTGATATTTTGAAGCGGGTGGCAACGCGCCATTCAATCAACCGGAGGAACACAAATTGGGCAAAAGCATGGTCCCCAGGCGTCTCTTTTTTACCAAGGGCGTCGGGAAGCATAAGGAACGTCTCACGTCATTCGAGCTGGCACTTCGAGATGCCGGAATCGCTGCGCAGAACCTGGTGCGGGTCTCGTCGATCTTTCCTCCACAGGCAAAATTGATCCCGCGTAAAGAGGGATTGAAATATCTTCATCCGGGCGAAGTGGTTTTCGCCGTCGTCGCCGAAAACACCTCGCGCGAACCGCATCGCCTGATTGCGTCGAGCATCGGCGTGGCGATTCCGTCGGACCGCAATATGTACGGATACCTGAGCGAGCACCACAGCTTTGGCGAAACCGAAGATCAGGCCGGCGATTACGCCGAGGAACTCGCGGCGGAAATGCTGGCCACCACGCTGAACGTTGAGTTCGATCCCGACAAGAGCTGGGACGAGAAAAAGGAAACATATCGCATCTCGAACAAGATCGTGCGCACTGCGAATGTGACCCAGTCCGCGGTGGGCGATAAACGCGGCCTGTGGACGACCACGATCGCGGCGGCGATTTTGATATTCGAGTAAGCTACTCTCCTCGCGCACTCTAAGAGATCTGCGCACCGCTCTGGACCTCCATGGCTAACGCTAAAAGCAAATTCCGTGTTGCGCTGGTGCAGATGTCGTGCTGCGCCGATCCCGACGCGAATCTCGAGAAGGCAGCGGACCGTGTGCGTGACGCCGCGCGCAGTGGGGCGCAGATCGTCTGCCTGCCAGAGCTTTTTCGGGCGCAATACTTCTGTCAGCGAGAAGACCACGCTCTCTTCGATCTCGCCGAGCCGATTCCGGGACCTTCGACGGAGAGACTGGCACGCATCGCGCGAGAGGAAAAAGTGGCGGTCATTGCGTCACTGTTTGAGCGGCGTACAGCCGGGATTTATCACAACAGCGCCGCTGTGCTGGAAGACGATGGTTCGCTGGCCGGGATTTATCGAAAAATGCATATCCCGGACGATCCGCTCTATTACGAGAAGTTTTATTTCACGCCGGGCGATCTCGGTTTCCGCAATTTCCCGCTGCATGCTGGAAATGCCGGAGTGCTGGTCTGCTGGGACCAGTGGTATCCGGAGGGCGCGCGGATCACCGCGTTGAAGGGTGCGGATGTACTGTTCTATCCGACCGCGATCGGCTGGCACCCGGCGGAGAAGGCGGAGTATGGCGAAGCACAATACTCGGCATGGCAGACCATCCAGCGCAGTCACGCCATCGCCAATGGCGTTTATGTGGCCGCAGTGAATCGTGTGGGTCACGAGCAGGGCGATATCCGCGGCAATCGCGTCGAAGGGCCTGGATTGGAATTCTGGGGCGGCTCATTTCTTGCCGATCCGTTTGGCCGCGTCCTGCTGCAGGCAGCGCATGATCGGGAAGACATTCTCATCGGCGAAATCGATTTGAAGCTGATTGAAGACACGCGCCGTAACTGGCCGTTTCTGCGCGACCGCCGCATCGACGCTTATCAGCCGATCACGCGGCGCTTTCTGGATGAATAAAACTCCGCATGGGTGATCCCGTCGATACTAGTTACAGCGCCTCCGCGCGTCGCTGGGCCTGCATATGCCCGCTGAGTGGTAGCCTCATGCCGCTACGTGGATCGCGTGGCCGCATAATTCCGAAGACTGGCCGGGTAAATTCCAGCCGATTCCCTGGGTTTATGGCGATATCGTGCGCCATCTCGCTTGTGTTGAAGATGTTCACATTCTGGTGCATGATGCCGCCGCCGAGAAGCGCGCGCGCAATCTCCTTCACCGCTGCAGAGCCAACCTGGCGCGCGTTCATTTTCACCACTGGCCCACGGACCGCGTGTGGTTGCGAGATTCGGGTCCGATATTTCTGACCGCAGCAGCGGGAAACAGCGCGGCGCCGTCGCTTGCGGTGACAGATTGGAAATTCAACGCCTGGGCAAAATATGAGAACTGGCAGAACGACGACCAGATCCCTGCGCGGGTGGCCGACATGCTGTCACTACCAACATGGACGCCTGAGATCACACTCCCTGATGGGCGGCCGCACCGGGTCGTGCTCGAAGGCGGCAGCATCGATGTGAACGGCGCAGGCGCGCTGCTGACCACAGAAGAATGCCTGCTCAGTGAAGTCCAGCAGCGCAATCCGGGAGTTTCGCGCGAGCAACTGGAGCAATGTTTCCGAGATTATCTTGGTGTCGAACAGGTGCTGTGGTTGAACCGCGGCATTGCCGGCGACGACACCCACGGCCACGTGGACGACGTCGCCCGCTTTGTCTCGGTGGACACGATCGTAGCCGCTGTCGAGCAGAACCGCGCGGATGAAAATCACGAACCGCTCGAAGAAAATCTGGGGCGCCTGCGCGTCGCGCGCACGGCGGCCGGCAGGCCGTATCGGATTGTCGAGCTGCCGCTGCCCTCGCCCGTTGTCTTTGACGGACAGCGTCTGCCGGCCAGCTATGCGAATTTTTATATCGCAAATGGCCTGGTCCTGATTCCGACCTTCAACGATGCGAAAGATCGTGTGGCCCTGAATACGCTTGCTGATTTGTTCCCGCGCCATAAAATCGTCGGCATCCATAGCGGCGACTTTATCTGGGGGCTCGGCGCCATGCATTGCATGACCCAGCAACAGCCGGCAGCCTGAGTGACGCGGCATAATCTGTTTGTATGGCATGGCAGGCTCGGACGTTCCGTCGCCTGCCGTTTTTGGACGGCCACTGATATCCGCGACGGATTCCGTTGCCGGTGCGATCTCGCATGGCTATGATGGCCTGGATAGGATCACGAGCGAAACCACTCCCCCAGGGAAGCATCAGCTACCGGTTTGCCGCTGCGGGAAGACGGCTCACGGCACAACCTTCGAGTGGAACTGCGATGTCTACAGCTATGACGCGGCGGACCTTGGGCTCTCCTCAACCTGAGGAGTGAGAAATGAAGCGAAAATATTTGAGAGATACTTGAATTGGATAGTTTGGGCATGCACAGCAGGAATCTTTTTGACAGCTGAATTGTTGGCGGTCATAGCATTCCACCGAATTCCAAACGATCATTGGTTATGGGAATAGGAACAAAACACAGGATTGCTTTTTTGGTATGCCTTCCGGAGATCGCCGGGTGAGTGGTTATTTCGCAATGAATCGGGAGTTTTCAACGGGGTTCATCGAGATGGTAATCAAAGAGATGCTGCCGTAGGATCGGAGTGGCACTCCAACGATATGTTTTTCAAGCGGAGCCGTGTCTCGCGAAAGGGCAAAGTTTCAAGCGTATGCCGGTCGCTTGGTTGGCGAGCAGGCCAATAAGCGCAGGAACCCAAATGTCCATCACCGAAGATCTTCTGGAATGAACGAATCGCATGACGCTTTTGTTATTGCAGATGACCGTGGTTTTACTGGTAACCGTTTTTTGTGGTTGGCTGGCGCGCCAACTGGGACAATCACGGGTCATTGGAGAGATCATCGGCGGCATCTTGCTGGGACCGTCGGTGTTTGGCCGTTTTACGCCCCATTGGTCGGGGATCCTATTTCCGCCGGCATCCTTTCATTCCTTTGACATCCTAAGCACCGTTGGCCTGATTTTGTTTCTGTTCCTGATTGGGATGGAACTGGATTACGGCCATCTTTACAAACAGCGGGCAACGGCCGTAATGGCGAGTGGAATGAGTATCCTGCTCCCATTTGGGATGGGAGCAATCCTGGCCCATTCCTTGCGCATACGGTTTGCGCCGCATGGGATCGGCAGCATACCATTCGTCCTTTTTCTGGGCATTTCCATGAGCATCACCGCGTTCCCAGTGTTGGCCCGCATCATCGAGGAGCGACACATGCAGGGTACGGCGCTGGGGACAACCGCCATCCTGTGCGCCGCAGTCGATGATGTCGTCGCATGGACTTTGCTCGCAGTGGCTCTGGCGCTGCTTGGACATGATGGCGGGTCGGCCTCACTGCCTCTTCGCTTGTTGGCGCTCGGAATCTATCTATTTCTCATGATCGCGGTCGTCCGTCCGCTTGCGGCGTGGCTTGTCAAACATCTACGAACAACGGAACTTACCGTGGAAATGTTAGGCGTGGTGGTGGCCATTACGCTGGCATCGGCGGCGGCGACAGAGGCTATCGGTGTCCATCCCCTCTTCGGTGCGTTCATGGCTGGAGTCTGCTTTCCCAGAGTCGAGCGCTGGCAAACAGCAATGCGAGCCAACTTGGACATGCTTGTTTCCGTACTTCTGTTGCCGCTTTTCTTTGCACTCACCGGGATGCGCACACGGCTCGATCTCTTGAACGGAAGAACGGTATGGTTCTGGGCCGGAATCGTGCTGATTTCAGCCGTGATCGGGAAAATGGGTGGAGCAGCGCTGGCCGCGAGATGGAACGGGCAATCATGGAAAGACGCGGCCGCGTTGGGAGCTCTGTTGAACACGCGCGGTCTGGTGGAGCTGATCGTACTCAATATCGCATATAACGTAGGCGCATTCTCGCCAACCCTATTCACGATGCTGGTCGTGATGGCACTTGTGACCACAATGGTTACAAACCCCATTCTGGATATGTTGGGAAAAGGGAGCGTGAGGCGAAAGACCCAGGATATAGAGGCAGCCGTCTAGAGCCCTTTAGCTTCTGGTGGTCATCATGAAAGGCCGCAGCCGGGAGATCAGGAGTCTAGCTGATAAGATGCTCAGCCTGCGTGGGGTCAAGAATGGAAAATTGGTTTTGACGAGCACAGGGAAGAACTAGCCGGGAGGAGTAAAATCGAGCCATGCGCAGATTACCTTTTTCCCTGATCGCGTTGCTGTTCCTGACGACCGTGCTCGCCATCCATCCGTCTGCCCATGCACAGCGGCGCAAGAGAAAGTATAAAGCCCCGCCTCCCATGGCCCAGGTTGTGGTCACGGTTGTAAAAAATTCGGACGGAAAGCCATTGCAGAACGCAGCGGTCATCTTCCATGCCACCTCGGAAGGCGATAAAAACGAGGGGAACATGGAGCTGAAGACGAATGAACAGGGAGAGGCGACCCTCAGCATCATTCCAATTGGCTCCAAGGTCCTGGTGCAGGTCATCGCTCCGGGTTATCGGACCTTTGGTGCGGAATATGATGTTCCATCGGATAAAAAGCTGATCTCCGTCAAGATGGTACCTCCGCATGAGCAATACTCGGTTTACGCAAAGAATTCCTCCAAATCCGACCTGCAAACAAATACTCCGCAGACCCAGATGGGCCACGCCGCTCCTGCGGACAGCCCGCTGCTGGTCCCGCCGCAAAAAACTAAGAGTAAAAGTAAGGATTAGCAACCTGCAGGTGTTCCGGAGCCGTCCATCGAACGGCATCACGAATTCTGAATGAGCAGACTATGCATCCGTTGAGCGGGAAAGTCGTGCTGGTGACGGGTGCGGCCCGAAAGATCGGAAGATCCCTGGCTCACTCGCTGGCCCGCGCCGGTGCGGATGTCGCGATCACATATCGCGAGTCTGACAAAGCGGCCCAGCAGACGTTACGGGAACTGGGGGAATTCGGCCAGCGCTCGATGGCTTTGCGTTGCGACGTGCGCGATCCAGTCTCCGTCGGCGAATCCGTGGCAGCGGTGGCCAATGAGTTTGGCCGGCTCGATGTGCTGGTCAACAATGCCGGTATGTTCGCAACGGCGCCCCTTCAGTCGATCACGGTAGACCAGTGGGACGCGATGTTTGAGACCAATACACGCGGAGCATTTCTCATGGCGCAAGCGGCGCACTCGCATCTGAAAGCAAGCCGCGGCCGGATCATCAATATTGGTTCGCTGGGCGGTTTGCATCCCTGGGCTACGCACGCCCACTACAGCACATCGAAAGCCGCGCTGCACATGCTGACGCAAGCCATGTCGAAAGCGTTCGCGCCGGAGATTAGCGTCAACTGCGTCGCGCCGGGCATGATCGTGAACGGGGAAGTAGAGTCCGGCTATGAGCACTTCGCGGCGAAGACCCCCATGAAGCGCAACGGGAGGCCCGAGGAAGTGGCGGCAGCCGTTCTATTCTTCGCCACCGGCCCGCACTTTATTACCGGGCAGATCCTGGGAGTAGACGGCGGTTTGGGCTTGTAAGGCTTCACTTCCTCTCACTTAGCTTCAATGCACCTGCAGCAACAGCGAAGACAGCCTGATCTGGCGAGTTATTCGTCTATCACCATTGCAGATTTGACCGCTATCTCACGTTCACCTGGACGTCGGTATTCGACGGCAGAACACTCCCGTTGAACGACGTATTCACCTGGATTGGATTCGGTCCAGTATTCTGACTGCTCGGTACGACGACCCGGATTTCCGTGTCGTTGATGGGCACGAAATTTGCCGGGGGGAGTGCGTCCCCGCCCAGCAGAACGTTCCTGAGGATACCGGGATACATCCGCGCGCCACGGATCAGGAAGGTGCCTCCGCCTCGCTGCACGGCTTCCGGATCCACGCTCGTGATCTGCGGGGCGCCAACCTCGAAGGTGGGGAAAGGAGGGGGGAAACCACACACTCCGTTTATAGTGGTGAATCCCGTTCCGGAATTCAAATGACTAAATACCTCGGGAATTTCATTCGGCGTATCGCCGTAGACGTCTCGATCGATGAACCAGATCCAACTCTCGGCCGTGGAGTAGAGGACGTTCAGCCGTGGATTGGCGGGATGAAAGCCCCACCTAGTAGCACCGGACCCCAGATTGGATTGGTTCCGAATGGTGACCGGCGGGACGGTGACTGTCGTTGAGTTCCCCACCGTGACGCTCACGCTCGTGCTGACCTCGGGGAATCCGCCCGAGTAGCCAACACTTGCCGAGATGGTGGTGCTTCTCGAGTTGGTGTACTCGCTGACGTACGCCGTCGTTGTGGCGGGTTCGGAGAAGAGAATTCGCGTTCCCGTAAGTACCCTTTCCCTGTCGGAATCGGGATATCGTTTCACGAAGGGCGTAGTGCCTCCTGAACTGAAGGAATCCCAGACGCGATACGACTTGATTTGGGGGAAGTCCTGCACATAGTAATAATCCCTCTGCGAGTCGAAATTGCGCATGCTGGTGACAAAGTAATCGTCTTGCACCTGACCGCTTTGGTTTTCGTAGAACTCCGAGCAGTGGGTCTTTCGGGACAGGCTGTCCAGATTGACCGAACTGTCGTTGGCGACATCGACCGACTGCAGCGGCGGTGGAGGGGCCTGGGGCGCAAACGCGGCGCTCAACCATTGCTCCTCGCTCTCGCCGGACTGATTACGGCTCTGGCCTTCCGTCCATCCCTGATCGGATTCGTCGGTCCCGGATTCGTCGGTCCGCGAACCGGCCTGGACAACATTGGGCAGGCAGTAGCGCGACACCTCTTCCGGATATTCCCGCGTCGTCCTTTGCACGGCATAGAGGGCGATTCTGGGCACGCCGGGTGCGGGCAGACAGCTTGCCGCCAGCTCGGCTTCGACCAGTCGATCGAATCGGTTTGCCTCTTGCTGCGTCGCGTACGCAATGCCGACGGTCAGGCCGGCGCGATACGCGCGGACGAGGAATGCGGTAATATCCGGGTTCGCCAGGGCGGCAGGCCCGATCAGGATTGGGTAGAGTTTGAACGGCGGCGTGATCTTGTCCATGGGGATGATCGAGTAGTCGCGCGAGAGAAGGTCGAGCAATGCCTTGGAAGCAGACCCGTTTACGTAACCCGTATAGATTTTGTTGTGATGGTGGTGTTCGGAATTTTCCTGCGCCACGCCGGCCGGGCCGGCGCAGGTCATGGCAATGACGACGCCGCAAACGACTGCGAAGCGCGTTAAGAGAGCAAAGTGCTTTTGAATCGGAAGTTTTTCTTTCATTTCAACCCCTACCATCTGAGATTCAGGCCAGTTCCAGAAAGACCGCGAATGGAGGAGTTGAAGCGTACATCAGGTCAACTTCGGGATCGATCTCTTTCGGAACAGAATTCTAACTAACAAATCAATTCTTCGCAATCCTCAGTTAACGGCAGGTCGGAGGAAGTAGCGGAAGCCGTCCTGTTCTTCGCCACCGGCCCGCATTTCATCACCGGGCAAATCGTCGGTGTCGACGGCGGCCTGGCGCTTTAACTTCGCCCGTTTCGGGTTCATTCGCCGCACGCCGTAACACCTCCTGCCGGAACAATCGTGTCGCGGCACTTCAGGAGGACTCTCCGCGCCTTTCCTTGTAGACAATCTTCAGGCGAAAAGTCTATAGTTCCGCTGCGCAACGAAATTGGCGGGATTCGGTTCTGACTTGCCCCTCGCGGCCTCGGCAATGCGTACCCCTGCGCAAAGCTCATCCCAAAACAGCCTGCCACTTGATTTTGAAAGAGGAATTAGAATGACACGCGTCCTCAATGTATTACTCTCCGCCAGCGTGGGGCTGGCAGCGATCGGTGCTACCGCTCAAATCACCAGCCACAGGGTCATACCCATCCCAAACCAACTCTTCGCACAGCCTGTACCAGAGTTCATCGGCTCTCCGGCCGTTCCGCAGCCGATTGAAACGACGCCGGTGCCACAAAGCCCTTACATGGCTCCGAATGGACGGAGCGAGTTGCACACCGACGATTATCAGACCGACACCTACCCCTTTGCCGGGCCGCTCGGCCACTCCGCGAAGGTGACTTCCACTTTTCTGGCCGCTGAATGCGGCACGGTGACGTTCGATGCAAAGGGCCGGATCATCGCTGTCTGCATTGGATTCGTTCGGCCAACCGTTTATCTGATGGATCCTGTATCCCTCCAAACTCTGGCAACGTTCAATCTTCCTGCAAGAGGGGGTGTCAGCGGCAATTTCGGGTCCGGCGGGTATTTTTTTCTCGACAATCAGGACCGGGCCGTCATTCCCACCCGCGGCCGGGACATCTATCGGATCAGGGAGAACGCGCCGGGCACGCAATTTGCGTTGGACCACACCTGCAAGAACAACCTGCCCGGAATGATTCCCGCCGACCAGGCGATCAACTCGGTTATCCCGGACGATCATGGGCTGCTGTGGTTCACCACCAGCGGGGGGTCTGACCTCACGGCGGAGCCGGCGATGGTTGGCACCGTCAACCCCGATCCCAATGACATGAACAGCTGCACGGTAAAGCTTTTCACGCTTCCCGCGGGCGAGCAGATCGTCAAGTCCCTGGGCGCCGATCCGGTCCCATCGCGCGGCGGCGTCTTCATCGTATCCACGTTTCAGATGTACCGCTTTGATCCGGCGGCCGACGGCACTCCCACGGTGACCTGGCACGAAACCTACGACCGCGGCACTGGAGTCAAGCCTGGGCAGCGCTTTCAGGGTTCCGGGACCACGCCCACGTTGGTGGGCACCGACATGGTCACGATCAACGACAACGCCGATGTGCAGACGCACGTTCTGGTCTATCGGCGAGCGGCACAGATTACAGGACCGCGGCTCGTCTGCGCCGTACCCGTATTCCAGCCCGGTTTCAGCGACAGCTTCAATTCCCTGATCGCCACCGACAAATCCATTTTGATCGAAAACAACTGGGGGAACGTGGATCTGAGTTCAACCATTTTAGGGAGAACGACGAAACCGGGCATCGCCCGCGTCGATCTGGACCAGGACAGGGACGGTTGCAGCGCGGTCTGGACCAACAACGAAGAACACGTGCCGAACGTCGTTTCTCAGGCGTCTTTGACGACGGGTCTGGTGTACACGTACTCGAAGGATCCGAGCCCTTCGAATGCGCGCTATACGGCTCCCTGGTACTTCACCGCGGTCGACTTTCACACAGGCAGGACCGTATTCAAAGTGCTCGCAGGCACAGGCGTTTTCTACAACAGTAATTATTCCGGGCTGTATCTCGGTCCGGACGGTAAGACCGGCTATGTCGGTGTGGTCGGAGGGTTGGTAAGGATTCACGACACGTATTAAGCCGCTAAGAAAAACAAGCAGCCCCACGTCCGGGAAGCGGGATGTGAGGCTGTTATGTTCCGGGGTTACTTCCTGGGGAGCTTCTTCGCGTCTGCCAGGTGTTTGCGGAAAACAGGGAGAAGTCCCTCGGCAAACTGCTTGACCTGGGCATTGTCATTCGGCTGAGAAACGTAGTTCTGCACCAGCTTGCGCAAATGATCGTCACCGATCATACAAAAGCCGGTCAGGACCTTGCCCAGACCTTGTCCAGCGTCGAGCCCTCCGTGCAGGCGCCCACCGACGTATCAGCAACCGACCAGGCGCATCTTGACACGCTGAAGTACGCGGAAAACTCGTTCGATTTGAAATATCGTGCCCAGATGATTTCAACCCACGTGGCCGCGATCAATAAATTTTGATCTGACGAAATGCACAAAAAAGACGCGCCGCCCGGCCAAACGTTTTGTTTCGTTGCTACAGCTCCCTAAGAATGTTAGAACTGGTTCAACAAATGCCTGCAATATGCTGGAATTTTTTTTAGCGGCTAAGTTCGCGTCCGACAGGCATTTGTCGGCTATCGACAGAGGTCTGAATGTCCAGAACCGCGATTCTTTTGATCGACTGCCCGGACCGCAAAGGTCTGGTTGCTGCCATTGCCAATTTTCTTGTAGAGGAATACGACGCGAATATCCTCAACGCCGATCAGCATCAGGATGTGGAGCTGGGTCTTTTCTTCATGCGGGTGGAGTTCACCACCGAGCGGGACGATTGCAGCGAAGCGCAGTTTCGCAATGCTTTTACGCCGTTGGCCGCACGCCATAATCTGAACTGGAAACTGGAATTTGCCGGTTTGCCGCAGAACGTGGCCATTTTCTGCTCCCATTATCTGCACTGTCTGGCGGACCTTTTGCACCGTCATGAGACCGGGGAATTCCACTGCAATCTCTCTCTGATTGTCAGCAATCACCAGCAGGCCAGGGCGCTGGCAGAATTCCATAACATTCCATTTCACTTTCTGCCTGTAGATGGCGACAAGCCTAAGAGGGAAGAGCAGCAGCTAAACCTGCTGGCTGAACACAGGATCGATACGATCGTCCTAGCGCGTTATATGCAGATCCTTTCTCCGGCGTTTGTTCGCGCCTATCCGCAGCGCATCATCAACGTGCATCATTCATTCCTGCCGGCTTTTACCGGCGCCAAGCCCTACCATGCGGCCTATGCGCGCGGAGTTAAACTGATCGGCGCCACCAGCCATTATGTAACTGAGGTTCTGGATGAAGGACCAATTATTGAGCAGGATGTCGCGCGAGTATCGCAGAACGACCAGATCGCCGGGCTGATCCAGAAGGGTCGAGATTTAGAGCGGCTGGTTCTGTCGCGCGCCGTTCGCTGGCATTTAGGACACCGCATCCTGTGCTATGCGAACAAGACTGTGATCTTCGCTTAATCAATGGGGAGCTTAATCATTGTAAAGCTTGAATGTGCGGCAACGACGCTGGCGGTCTATGAGGTCGTTGTGCTCGATGGCATCAAGTTCTGCGCGGCTGGACTTCCTTCTACGAACACTGGCCGGTTCGCGGTCAGAATGTTCCCTTTCGTAAAACTCGCATCAAAATTCATAACGATTCCCTGCCAAGCCAAACCCGATCCCTGCAGCGGGGCTGAAGCAAAGCCCTCCGGAGACAGTAAACATACCATGCGTCTATTTTTCCTAATTACCGGACTCATCCTCTTCGTCGTTGTTCCTTCGGATGCTCGAGCACAAGCCCGCATCCTGCCTTCCAACCCGAATCCCAGCCTGCAAACTATTCAGAGCGCTAGCTTGACCCATGACAGCTTTGATTTGCGCGGGAGCACGGCGCAGCTTTCAAGAACGCCGAATGCATCCGCTTCAGGCGCGCTACCTGCTGAGCCGAATGCATCCGTCCACGACGACAATCCCATCTGCGGCATCACGCATTTGGGCCGCTGTATCCAGGACCTGGGCGAGGACGAGAAGGGCATCTTCACCAGTCCGCTCCGCTTGCAGCCGAAGGACGCGTATTGGCTGGCGCCCTTGGGGGCAGCTACGGGGCTGGCCTTTGCCTACGATGCTGATGCCTCGCAAGCGGCAGGCGTGGACGCGAACCGTACTAATACCGCGAACAAAATTGGGGGGTTCGGTTCTTTTCTGGCGACCGGTGCGGAAGGCGCGGGAATTTACTTCGTTGGGTTAGCGCAAAAGAATCCAAAGCTGGCGGAAACTGGAAGACTCGGCGCGGAGGCGGTCATCGACTCCGGTACTGTGACTTTGGTTGCGAAGCTCGTCAGCAACCGTCAGCGTCCTCGCCAGGGCAATGGACAAGGAGACTTCTGGCCGTACGGGACCAGCCATTGGGAGTGGGACTCATCTTTTCCCTCGGATCATGCGACTGCGAGTATGGCATTGGCGCGCGTTGTTGCCGGGGAGTACTCCCATTGGTATGTCATGGTTCCCGCCTACGGATTTGCTGAGGCGGTCAGCATCTCCCGCCTTCTGGCGAATCAGCATTTCCCCTCCGACATCCTCATCGGGCAGGCGGTCGGATTTCTGACCGGCAGTTACGTGCTGAACCACCGTGGTCTCTATCGACCCGGCGCAAAGGAAACCCTTGCAACCAGACTGGTCGACTCGGTGAATCCTATTGTCGACCCGCGAACCCGCAGCGTTGGCGCGTCCATGGAGATTCCACTCGGACGGTGAATCCTTGTCTCGATGATTTTCTTGTATTCGAGAGCAGCAACAGATTCGTTGCAGAATGAAAAAGATGGCGGAATTTTTTGCTGCCGATGTCCGGTCCGGGATTGGCCGTTCGTCTATGAATAGAGATCGTAAAAGTGGTCTCTTGACCGCGCCTGGCCAGTTCCGGCCCAGAACCGGTTGAATCCTTGAAAATGAGAAGGAGAACTTGAAGATGGAGACATTTCTTCCTCCAATAGAAAATCCCAAAAGCCTGATCATGAAGCTGGCGTATTACTTTACACGTCGGCAATTTGGCAAAGTTTTAACCCCGCTGAAAGTGTATTCCGCGCGGTTACCAACTGCGTTCGGCCTGTTCTATGGGAAGATCGGCAAGCTGGATAAAAAGCTGCGCCTGCCGCCGGAGACTGCCATGCTGATTCGCGAGCAGGTAGCGCGTATCAACGTCTGTCTCTTCTGCATGGATATTGGCCGGGCGTTCACGATCAAAGCATCGATGAACCAAGCCAAATTCGATGCGCTGCAGCAATACAGCACAAGCCCTCTGTTTACAGAAGCGGAGCGTGCCGCACTGGATTACGTGACAGAACTAACCGGGGATAAGAAGGTGAATCCGGACACGTTCACTCGCATGTCCCGCTATTATTCCGAACGCGAGATCTGCGAGATCGTCTGGCTTGTCGCCAGCGAGCACCTATACAACATGACCAATATAGGTTTGAACATTCATTCAGATATGCTTTGTGACATTCGGACAAATAGAAGCATCAGGAAGCCGGCGGTTGTTTCCAAGCCGGCAACTTAGATATGTCCGGCTTCGACGTTCTTATTCGTCATCTATGCGCAGACCGTTCCGTAAGGGCTGTGGGTTGCCAGATTGATCTGGCGCCAAAATTGAGTTGAATCTAGAAAAGGAGAATTCTCATGGCAAAATTCTTATATCTATTCCGACATCAGCAGGAAGGCTGGAAGCCCGCATCCCCAGAAGAGATGCAACAGCGAATGACAGCATGGATGAGTTGGCTGGAAGACTTGAAGAACGCGGGCAAGCTCGTCGCCCGAGGGGAAAGGCTGGACAGCACGGGCAAATTGGTTCGAGGCAAGGCCAAGACTGTCACCGATGGTCCCTATGCCGAGGCTAAAGACACCATCGGGGGTTACATGCTCGTCGAAGCCTCAGACCTGGCGCAGGCGGCGGAACTTTCCAAGGGATGTCCCATCCTCGAAGGCGAGGGAATGGTCGAGATAAGGCCCATTGTTTCGATGTGATCTTTCGGAGGATTTGTGCAGGATGTACCCGCATTAGTAGACCATCTTTTCCGCCGCGAAGCGGGGAAGATGGTTTCCTATTTGACGAGATTTCTAGGATTAGCGCGTCTTGACCTGGCCGAGGATGTCGTGCAGGACACCCTCTGCCAGGCATTGCAGGCCTGGCCCATCCACGGTCTCCCCGACAACCCATCGGCGTGGCTCATGCGGGCAGCGCGTAACCGCGCCATCGATCTGATCCGCCGCGACAATCAATTCCGTTACTTTACGCCCGAGCTTACGTATCTCCTGAAACTGAAAGAAGAAAGTTCCGAGGCGGAACCCGCGTTTGAAAAAGAAATTCAGGATGACGAGCTTCGGATGATGTTCTCATGCTGTCACCCCGGACTGTCGACCGAAGTGCAGGTGACGCTCATCCTCAAGACACTTTGCGGCTTCAGCGTGGCCGAGATAGCCAGTGCGCTTTTGGCCAGCGAGGATTCGATTGAAAAGAGGCTGGGCCGGGCTCGCAAGCTCTTTCGCGAGTCCGGGACTTTCGTGGAGATCGCAAATCCTTCTGAAATTCCGGGACGGCTGGAAGCGGTCTACCAGGCCATCTATCTTCTTTTCAACGAGGGCTACCATGCAAGTCAATCCGAGACAACAATCCGGGAAGATCTATGTTATGAGGCGTTGCGTCTAGCTCTTCTTTTGGGCGAACACCCTCAAGGGGCGCGGCCACGGACCTTCGCTCTGCTGGCGCTCTTCTGCTTCAACGCTGCCCGCCTGCCCGGACGCGTGGATGCCGAAGGCCTCCTTATCCAGTTGGAAAATCAGGACCGATCGAAATGGGATTGGGCTCTGATCGGGAAGGGATTTGATTTTCTAAAAATGTCCGCCGCGGAAAAACAGGTGAGCGAATTCCACCTGGAGGCGGCGATTGCCTCTCTCCATAGCGGCACGAACACCTACGGGAAGACAGACTGGAAACGCATCCAGGAACTCTATGACCTGTTGTACGGATTAAAACCTACGGCGGTTGTGGCGCTGAACCGGGCAATTGCGATCGGTCAGGCACAAGGACCGGATCAGGGCCTGGTGGAACTGGAAAAGGTTCCCGACCTCGGCAGGCTGAAGGACTATCCGTTCTATCCCGCCGCCAAGGGGGAGTTCCACCGCATGGCGGGACGCAAGGAAGAAGCTCGGCGTTACTTTGAAAGCGCGTTGAAGATGGCGCGCAACTCCTCTGAGGCCCGGTTTCTGGAGAGCAAACTCAAGGCTTGCAGTGCTTCCGATTTTTGATGGGCGACTGATCTGAAATCGGCGATGAATCACTAGAAACCAAGTGAACCGTAGTTGGGCCATGATGCGGTGCCCTTGAAGAAAATCTAGTCGTGGTCGTATATCGCACAGAAGATTGGGTTGGCCAAAGGCTTGAGCAGCAGCATTGAAACCGGGCGCCTGAATGTCTTATGGGCTATCCGGATTGTCTCGGGTCATGCGGTAATTCGATCGTCGGCACGCGAACCTACGCATGATTGTTCTCAGAGTGAGATAAAACTAGCAGATGGAAGGGGGTCTAAACTATGAAAAGGATTTTGGCTCCTCAGGTAGGACTCGAACCTACAACCCTTCGGTTAACAGCCATTAGACCGTATGCATCTAACTGCATGCTTAACAACGACTTTTAATTCAGCATATTTGGCAATGTAGCGACTTTTGTAGCAAATTTTTTGGAAAAAATCTTATCGAATTTTCCGTTTTGGCGTCGATCTCGGTCTCGCCCGGCTTGCCTTCTTCTTCTGAATGCCGACATCACGTGCCTCCTGGCGACGCCTCACCACTTCCTCGAGGGCGTTGCGCTTGGCTTCGGTCCGGATGTGGCTGTAGCGAGCGAACATCTGTCGCGAAATGTGCCCGTTGCGATCCCTGTTTGTCTTTCTGCTTCAATTGTGAATGGCAGCCCCCTGACAGATTCTTGTCGTTGTGCTTCCGATGCGAATCCGCGCTTGAAGATGAATCGACCATTTCGCTTGTAGGCGGCAACCATGGGATTGTCGTCTGCGCTTGGTAGTCAATGTGAACGCGCATGTCGCTGATTGGCCGCTCGACTCGTTTGCTCTCGCGAAAATCCATGTGAAAACCATCCTTTGCTTGTCACGGAATCTGTAACGGGTCATCTGGATAAATTTCGTTTTTACTGGAGATGACCTCTGCCCACCTTCGCTCTTAGAGCTCGAGGAGGGCAGGGTACGCCAAATTCTTTGGCAACTTCCCGATTTCCAGTTTCGTTAAACAGCGCAATGGCAAGCGAAGAGGTCAGCGCTGTATAACTCCATCGAGCTCTGTGACTTCAGATATCGGATAGGTGGCGCGAAGGTTTCCATCAACGTCAAATCGACGCTCTATTTAATGCATACCGGAATGTTCCTGGCGACAAGCGCGTTTCCCGTTACCGATCCGGATGATCCCAGATTCTTCGAGATCGAGCTTCTGCATGTAAGGCTTCAATCGGCAGTTGGCTTAATATATCGTTGCTTGCCGTGAAGAAACAGCTCACCTTAGCTCAGACCGAAATAGTGCTTCAAGTATTCTGTCAAAATTGCCTGTCCAACCGACGCTGCTATTTTCACGCCTCCGCTCAGCGCCTTTGGAGCCGTGTTCTCGATCCATTTCTTCACGGCAGAGCCCATTTGATTTTTGTCTTCGCCCACGGCAGCCGAAAGAGAATCTAAGTCAGATTGTGATAAGCCTGAATTGCAAAGAACCTTTTGCAATTGTTCCCAATTTCCGGCGGCAATATGCTGCTCCTGAACTGTCATGGTTGACTGGCCGTTGAAATATATACATTGCCATTGAATATCTGCCGAGCCACATAGCGTTCGATCCTCTCTTCCGATTTTGGCGTCATGTGTTTCAGGTCCTCATCGCGTTCTCCCAATTCGGACTGGATTTCCAATGCAACATTCAATACCCGATTCCGCACGGTATCGAGCACTTCGACGAGCGTCGGTTTTTGTATCTCCTGGTACGCGGCAATCAGGTACATCTTCTGGGTAAGCGGTATGCGACTCTGGTAGTAAAGGACGACATTCGCAGGCCAGTACATTGTGATCCGACCGTCCGTCGTCGCGGTTCTTACCAAATCCTCGTATGCCGCGATCGCCTGTGTGAGGCGGACTTCTGTTGCAAACTGTCGATGTGCCTCTTCCAGAACTGCTGAAGGAATCGGAAATGTAGCCTGTGATCCTCCCCACCCCGAGAACTGCCCCGTGGCGGCGGCGGAAATCACGCGGTAATCTGGCAGTTCATCTTCATCTGCGTAACCGCTTAGTTCTTTGTTCGCCCATGTCTTAGGTCGGTCGTTTTTGATCTGGTGGGCAAGGACGATGCACTTCCTGAGCAGCACCGTAATCGATTGGCTGCTGCTGGTGGCAAGATCGATGATGTCAAGTAGCATTTTCTTCAGTTTACGCCGCAAGGATCACTACTGATATGTCGGCTTGTCGCCTGCGACGAGTGCTGATGAGAAGCGCGTTTCTCGGGACTTATCGGCTCCAGCCGGTCTCAACCCCCTTCAATGAGTGTGTTGGCCTAT
>CAWGME010000021.1:0-15541 GCA_963823595.1 uncultured Acidobacteriota bacterium | reverse complement strand
GAGGCACTCCGTACATCATCAACACGATCCACCACAATCTGCCACAACTCCGGGAACTCCTTCAAATGAGCAGATTTATATTATCACCAACCCTCCTTATACCGAAACCAGCCCCGGCAACGCTGTCAAGCCACCAAATCCGACCACGGGAGAACGCGCCCTGTCAGCCGCGATTTACCATTGCTGCCCAGGTTCCACGGGGCCCTGGATATGCAAGGCGCCGTCGGACTCGACCACCAGGTGTCCAAAAATATAACCAGCAATGTCACCTATCTATACAGCCGCGGCATCCACCAGTTTCTATTGAGTAACATCACAGCGCCGTTTTCAATGGTGCGCGAACACCTATCCGACCACGCCGCTGCTTGCCCCCAATCGCAACATCTATCAATATCAATCGGGCGCCGTGTACCGCGAAGACCAGATCATCGGGACTATCAACGCCCGCCTGAAGCGCGTGAGCCTGTTCAGCTTCTATACCTACAGCAATGCCAAGGGAGATTCAGACAACGTCAGCAGCTTCCCCATGAATTCTCACGATGCAGGTCAGGATTACGGCCGCACCGGATTCGACATTCATCACCGCTTCCTGATTTTGGGAGATTACCTCGCGCCCTATCAAATTTCCGTTGCTCCATTCTTCGTCTTTCACTCGGGAACGCCCTACAACGTTACGACCGGCAGCGATTTGACCGGCAACAACCAGTTCAACGCGCGACCTACTTTTGCCAATCCCGCCGGCGGTTGTGCCGCACCGCTGGTACATTTCGGGAACGATTGCCTCAATCCGAATCCGGTCGGCACGAATGAACAGATCATTCCCCACGATTTCGGAACTGGGCCTTCCAATTACAGCCTCAATCTGCGCATCAGCAAGACCATTGGCTTTGGGCCTCGGGTCAAAGGCGGTGCCGGGGGTGGAGGCTTCCACGGTCATGGCCACGGTCTTGGTGGCCGCGGCTTGAGCGGCAACCAGGGAGGCCCCGCTCGCCTGGATGCCACCACGCCCCATAAATACGGGCTGACGCTGACCGCCTATGCTTCGAATCTGCTGAACCACGAGAACCTGGATCCGCCCAATGGAACCTTAAGCTCTCCGTTCTTTGGAAAATCGCAATCGTTGGCTGGAGGATTCTTCTCTCCTTCAACCTCCGGCAACAGGAGCATCTTCCTTCAGAGCTCCTTCAATTTCTAGGGGAAGCTCCATGGATCCCCGGTTTTTCAGCGGACGGGCGTCAGCCCGTCCGTAGATGTGACAAGCTCGATTCGGCTTTAGCCACTGCGGATCGCTTGTATGTTCTCCGGACCTTTCCCGGAACGGATCAGCGGATGCTTCTCCTTCCTCCCGATCCTTTCCCGCTTTACCAGACAGCCGGGAAATACCCTGTATATGTCCGGCTGTCCCACGAAACTATCTCGCTCAATTTGCGTGTTGCATAGTTAGTCAACTTACCTGTTACCTAGCACTAGAGCAGGCAATGACAAGATAGTCCAAATTCGGCTTCCTTAATAATTCCTGAAGAAGATTGTGGACTTTTCCAAAAACAGCGTTACTCTGTCATTGGAAATCCTGCAAAACTGATTTATGGCAATGTCTTGGTTCGAAGCTCTGTGACCTTTCACAAGGCTACGCAGAGGCAGCAGGTCAATAGGCCGTACCGAAGTTCTCGCATTTGCTGCCGATATAGAAAACAGAGCGATTTGAAGAAACTTCTTCTGCTAACAGTTGTTATTCCTAGAGAAGAACAGCCGCAAACTGAGGAAAATGGATTCTTGTGTGAAGCACTCCCCCTATGAAAAAAATAATTCTTGCGGATAATCAATCCATCTTTCGGGCCGGGGTTGCGAAAACTCTTGCCCTTCAGGAAGACATTCGAATTGTGGCCCAGTGTACCGATACTGGACGCCTGTCGCAGGCGACGCGCACCTTTCACTCCTCCATCATTCTCTTCGCTTCTTCCCTGCAGCCGGATGTGCCGGACCTCATCCAGTCCGCAAAGGAAGCTGGCAGCAAACTGGTTGTCATCGCCGAGAATTCAGAATCCCTGCATACCTATGCCAGCCATGGATTTGAGGGCGTTGTTTTCCGGGATGTCTCTGGTAACGAGCTTGTCTCCTGCGTACACAGCGTCGGTGCCGGGCAGATCCATCTTCAGCAGAAAACCGGCCGCTCGCTCACCGAAGAATCCGATGCCGTTGGCGCGCGAGTCCGTGACCGGCTGACCCCGAAAGAAATCAAAATCGTTGCGCTGATCGTCCAGGGATATAAGAACAAGGAGATCGCCACCCACTTGGGCACGACAGAACAGGTGATCAAAAATTATCTAAGGAATGTCTACGACAAAACCGGCGTTTCCGATCGGTTGGAACTGGCTCTTTTCACCATTCATCACCGCACGCTGGCCGAGGCCGCAGCGCAGGCCGGTGGGCAGATGGAACTGCGGAACGCGCGCGCATAGAGTGAAAACACGACAGCTTAGAGTGCGACCTGGAGTCATTCTGAACGAGGCTTAACGCGGAGTTTACCCTGACCGAAGCGCTCAGAATGACTGCCCGTCAATCTTGTAAATTCAACATCCATGAACAAGCGATAGATCGTCTGCCTTTCGCTCGCTGATGGCGATGTTCCAGCTAAACCTTACTCCCGGACGCTGCGGCATCAGGAGCGGAATGCAACAGGCCGCCCACAATCGCCACCAGCTCGGTCGCGTCCACCGGCTTCTCCAGATAAATATCCGCCTGCGGCTCGGCCGCGCGGAAGGCATCCGTGCAATATCCAGAGACGACCACCACCGGTACCTGATCCCCGGTCTTTGCGGCAAGAAGAATCTGGCGGCCGCTTTCCTCGCCCAGCTTCCAATCCGTAACCACGGCGTCGAACCGCTCGTGCGCCAGTAGCGAGATCGCATCATTGGCGGTGCAGCAGGTCATCACCGAGTGACCGGCACGCTCCAGAATTGTCTGCTTCAGCGCCACCGCTGCGGGTTCGTCATCCACGCATAGAATTTTAGCCACAACCAATCCTCTTTCTACCCTGAACCGGGAGGAACAACATTGGTAAAGTTGGCGTTTGAACAGCTCCAGCCTCCGCCAGTCGATATAGGACAGCTTAGATCAATTTCTCCGTGACAGACTTAGCC
This sequence comes from uncultured Acidobacteriota bacterium, assembly GCA_963823595.1. Classification (GTDB taxonomy): domain Bacteria; phylum Acidobacteriota; class Terriglobia; order Terriglobales; family Acidobacteriaceae; genus JAKAAZ01. The sequence goes on along the minus strand of CAWGME010000021.1, from coordinate 12,401 downwards.
TGCGTGAATAAGTAAAGATAATCCGCGCCACCGGCCTTCGAGTCCGTTCCCGACATATTAAATCCGCCGAACGGATGCGCTCCGACCATGCCCCCGGTACACTTGCGATTGAAATACAGATTGCCCACGTGGAAATCCCGCCGTGCCCTGTCCAGCTTGTCGCGTGCGGAAGAATAAATTGAGCCGGTCAAGCCATACTCGGTATTGTTCGCGATCTCGAGGGCATGCTTCAGCCCGCGGGAGCGAATGACGCCCAGGACCGGCCCGAAAATCTCTTCCTGTGCCAGCCGATCGTTGGGCGCGATGTCCGAAAAAATGGTCGGCGCAACAAAATAGCCTCCCTCCGGATTTTCGACCGCCCCTCCACCGGCGACCAGGCGGCCTTCCTGCTTGCCGATTTCGATGTAGCGCAGGATCGACTCGTAAGCAGCCTTGTTAATGATCGGGCCAATGTAGGCATTCGCCGCCGCGTCGCCGACCTGCAACTGCCGGGCACGCTCGCGAAGCCGGTCAACAAAGATATCGTATATCTGCTCATCGACAATGGCGCGCGAGCAGGCCGAGCATTTCTGTCCGCTATAGCCGAATGCCGACTGAATCACGCCGGTCACAGCCGCGTCCATGTCGCAGTCAGACTCGACAATGATGGAATCCTTGCCGCCCATTTCGAGAATCGTCCGCTTGATCCATATCTGACCCGGCTGAGTTTGCGCGGCGCGGGCATGGATGTCGAGCCCCACGTCCTTCGACCCGGTGAACGCAATGAAACGTGTCTTGGGGTGCTCGACAATGGCGTTTCCAAAAGTCGCGCCAGACCCGGGACAGAAATTGACCACCCCGGGGGGAAGGCCAGCCTCTTCCAGCAGGCTGAAAAAGCGTGCAGCCACGGTCGGCGCATCGCTCGATGGCTTCAGAATGACGGTATTGCCGGTGACCACCGCAGCCACCGTCATCCCGGCCATAATCGCCAAAGAAAAGTTCCACGGCGGGATCACCGCGCCCACGCCCAGCGGGATATAGTGCAGCTCATTCCGCTCGCCGGGATACTGGATCGGTGTCGTCGCGGTCGCAAGGCGCAGTGCCTCGCGCGCATAGAAGTTGAGAAAGTCGATGGTCTCGCCGACTTCGGCATCCGCTTCGGCCCAATTCTTGCCAACCTCGTACGCCAGCCAGGCGCAGAAATCGAACCGGCGCTGCCGGACCAGGTCGGCCGCGTTCAGAAGCAGCGACGCGCGCTCTTCCACGGGAGTGATGCGCCAGCTTTCATAAGCGTCGAGTGCAGCCCGCATGGCCAGCTCGGCATGCTCCAACCCTGCCTTTTGATGTACTCCGATCACCTGCGCCGGCCGCGCCGGATTCAGAGAACGGATCTTCTCCTGGGTGCGGATGCGCCTGCCGCCGATGACGATGTCATACTCCTGCCCAAGCTGGTCGGCGACGCGGGTCAGGGCGTCCCGCATGGCGCGAGCATTGTCTTCGCGATTGAAGTCCAGAAACGATTCGTTGCGGAACTCGCCCGTGGGGGTACGGAGAGGGATAGCAGTCGATAGCTCTAAAGTAGCCATACGATACTAGTGTAAAGCAGACACAATGTTCCTGCGGTACGCCGCCAAACCGGTGTCGAGAGCGTCCAGACACTTTTCGATCGTACGAACTTCAAACAACTGGAACGCAATCCCACGTGCTCCAGGAATCATTCAATTCCCCACCGCCCCCGCTCCGTGCTCGCCGCAGCTCCGCTGGGATCATTTGGACACGGTTGAATAAAATGTATTGTTTCCGGAGCGTAGGTCCTTGCCATAGCCAAGCACGAATTCAAAATTTCCAAGCACTTTGATCGTGACCTGCAGGCCGGTGTCCGTGAGCCATTTCGGCGAGCCGAAGAACTTCGATGGGTCCCAGATATCGCCCGTATCGAGAAACGGACCCGCTTTCGCGAGGAAAATGCCGTTGTTATAGAGCACTTTATCGATCCCAGAGTTGGAGAGAATGAAGTTTCGTCCGAGCGGGGCATTTCCCTTCTGTCCGTTTCTGAGATCGTTGTGGCCGCGCATCCAAAGGTCGTTATCTCGATCGAATCCCAGCATGTATAGCTTGTCCAGCGGAACTTGCCCGAACGTGCGCCCCGCACGCAGGCTGGTCCTCGTCTCATAATCTTCGCCGCGCGCCTGGGGGAGCCAGTCCACAGCGAGCGAACCTTCCACCTGCCCATATTTTCCAAGAGGGCTGGTAAAAAATTTCCCGGCTTCTCCGGTTGCAGCCGCATCGAGAGAAAACCTTCTTTCCGGAAACTGGACCAGCGAGCGCTGCACAACGGATCGGAGCGCCAACCCCGAACCATTCGTGAAAAATGGCATCGCCTGCTGAGGAATGCCGATAAGGGTGCGAAAGTCGCGCCAGGAATACTCCGCATCGACATTCCATCGCCAGCGCCAGTTCACAATGGATTGAATGCCGGTATCGATCGCAACCTTTCGCAAATTGAAATAAGCTCGCGACCGACTGTACGGTACGAGCCTTTCTGTTACATTCCAGTTTTCGTTTCGATCTTGAAAGTACAGCCGAAATCGCTGGTTTGGATTCTGCGCGATAGGTCCGGCAATTTCGCTGGAAATCCACCGCTTCTCGTCATCCCAGCGCACCAGCGACAGCCAGTTCAAGCCTTTGCCGTTCAGGTTGTATAACTCCGGATACACGGTCTGATACGGCAGACCGCGCAACATGGACGCAATACTCTCAAGGTCCACTTTCTTCCAACTGTTTCTCTCTGTCTCCCTCCAAACAAGTTTGAATGACCCGTCCGGTTGTGCTTCCAGATCGTAAAACGCATGAGGAAAAAGATCGAGGGATTGGAGTTCGGCCCTCGTCGTCAAAAACTGATTGCGAGTCCAGATACTTCCGGGAGAAAACTTGAACGAGCGGTCCAGAATCAACGGATCGAGCTTCGGAATGGGATCGTAATTGAGATCGTTGAGCTTCGGTTTGCCCACACGATTCCAGTATTTCAATGCACCATCCAGATTGCCTTCCAGGTAATAAATGGAAGCGAGAAAATTGTTGGAGTAAGCGTCGCGTGGATCGAGGACCAGGGCGCGGCGCAATTCGCTTTTCGCGGTGGAGAACCGCTTTTGCGTATAAGCAATGCCCGCCATTTCGGTCAGGAAGCGGGGATCGCGCGGATGGCCCGCGTGTCCCGCTTGAAAAGCGCGTTCTGCTTCGCGATATCTCCCAAGTTGCGCCAGCGCCAGCCCCCGATACAACTCCAGATCGGCGGCTTCCCCGGTTGACTCCGGAACGATGCGCACAATTTCCCGCCAACGTTTGGCGGCGTAAAGCTTTCTCACTTCCGTGATCCTGCCGCCGGTGGATAGATCTGTTTGAGAAAATGCGTAGCCGGACAGAACCAGGAAAATCAGCAGAATCAGCGTACGGACCGCGGCACCGCCAGCAAGGTCCAGCGGTGCGTATGACGCCACTCCGACTCGAACCCTTCCCACGAGACTCGAAGCATCTTCTGCTGGGCAGGATCGTTCACGAACACGTAGTGGCGGATGGGATCGATTCCCACGACCACGACATAATGGAGCGGCCCCAGAGATCCGTTTGGCTGAATGGCCACAATGAGCGGACGCCCCAGCGCAAGATGGTGTTCGAGATCGCTCCATTTCCCCTGGAATGCAAATGCCTCGTAGCCGGAATCTCGAAGATATCTCTCCATGCCGCTGGCAAAAATTCCGTGGGCGGAAGGAGAGAACAGCGCTGCCTGAATTTTTATTGGATCTGCATCGGCTTCAACCGGTAAAGATTTCTTCCGGTCCCAGTATTGCATCACCATGGCGATCGAGGCCGAGCCACAGCCGTCTTTGGTTTGTGACGCAAACGGAACATCGATCCAAATCGCAGGGGCTGCTGTCGCGAGGGCCTGCACCGCAGCTGACTCGGCGATCGATAGACCGCCGAAAATCAACAAGACCGCCACGCAGCACAATTTCATTCTTTATGCGAAAATCCCGATCAAAATCGCCGCAACAACCATGATGCCGATGATCGTAAATATCCCGAGAAAGCCAAGCCCGCCCGCGGCGAGGTCCCGCTGTGCTTTCCGCGACTGCGCCGCCAGCCGGGCAAGCTCGGCGTCATTCAACTGGCTGACCGCGTTGGTCACCTGTTGAGGATTGACGCCCTCCGACTTCATCACACGCTGCATCTCCTTCATCGCTAAGAAGCTCTTCAACTGTTTTTCATTCTGTTGGCGAACAGCGGAGGCACCTGTTACATCGTTTTGAATCTGTGCCGGCGCAACCACGTGGTCTTGCGCCACAATGTTCTGAGGCACAGCCATACCAAATACCAACAGCGATACAGCGACAGACTGAACCGCGCGACTGGCAAACCTGGTCATCTTGGACTCCAAAAATGTAGGATTAGGCTGGATCCCGCAGACCTTATGGCGTGCGTATATCCGTCAGCAAGAGTGGATGCCGGAATGTCACCGGCGCGTTGTAAGAATCCAGGAAATTTCCGGCCCATCTTCTGCCGCGAATCTCGGCCATTCGCTTCCAGAACTTGGCATCTGCTGGTTTATCCGCCCACAGCCGCGCGCTCGGTACTTGCTGACAATTTGGCCGTCCTCACCTGTTTCTCCCATGCGAACGGGCGCCCGTCAATCGCGCGCTTCATGGTCTTCAGCAACACCAGGGAAAAGACCTGCCGATACGTGAACCGCTGGATCCAGATGTGAAACAGCAGCCAGCCATCGCCCTTGTTGCTGGGGTGGCGCGGCTCCAGCAGAAAGGCAAGCGAAGACGCGAGAAAATCGACCACCAGAAACGCCAGGAAATAAACGATCAGCTTCTCGAAACTCGCCGTGCTGGCCGCCTCCGGATGGAAGTGCCGATCGACCGCATAATGCAGTGCGCCGGCAATAAAAATCAGATCGATAAACGGAGAGAACAGCGGGCAGAATGATCTGGAAAACGATCATGTTCGGCAATGCGAACAGGCTCATCGCGCGATGGCGCAGGAAAGCTCCGCGATGTTTGACGACCGCCTGCAAAATTCCAAAAGACCAGCGGAAACGCTGACGCATCAGGCCGCGCATATTATCCGGCGCCTCGGTAAATGCAAACGCGCGGTCCTCATATACGACCTTCAATCCCTGCTGCAGCAGGCTCATGGTCAGGTCGGCATCTTCGGCGACCGTGTTCACGTGGTAACCCTCCGCCGCCTTTACCGCAGCAGTGCGCCACGCGCCGATCGCCCCCGGGACAACGGTGACCACATCGAACAGATCGAGCGCGCGGCGATCGAAGTTCTGGCTGGTGATGTATTCGAGCGCCTGCCAGCGCGTCCAAAGGTTGATGCGGTTTCCGACCTTGGCATTTCCCGCGACCGCGCCTACCCGCGGATCGGCCATGCGCGGGATCAGCTTTGAGATCGCATCCCGCGCGATGACCGTGTCCGCATCAATACCGATATAGATCTCTTCATGCACGTGTTCCAGCCCAAAATTCAGCGCTTCGGCTTTTCCTCCGTTGGGTTTGGTCAACACCGTCAGCCGGCCGGAGGCCAGCGCCTCCGGCACTGCGGCCTGCGCAGCCTCAAGCGTGCCATCGGTCGAGCCATCGTCGATCACAATCACGCGCAGCTGCTTGTAATCCGAGCCAAGAACAGACCGGATGGTTCTCGCGATCACCTTCTCCTCGTTGAATGCGGGGATCAGTACGGCTCACCTGCGGCCGATAATTCTCCGCCCCGGGATATAGCTTGCGTTTGCGCAGCCGATCGATGACCGCGAACAGTCCGACGATGAGCAATCGACCCGTCATGAGCACATCGCCGACAAAAAAGATCATGACCACGGTGCGCTGGAAGAATGAGATCAGCCAGAACGCAATGGCGTCGATACGCGCCTGCCAGCGCTGCTCCGGCGGAATCGGCGGCATTACCTGTGCACGCGTTTTGCCGATCAGCGCCGAGACAGGAACAATCTTGTAGCCCTTCGCCCGCAGTGTGTCGATCAACAGCGGCAGCGCGGCAACCGTTACCGACCGATCGCCGCCGCCGTCGTGCATCAGGATGATGCTGCCGCGAAATTGCGGCATGCTCTTCATCGCCTCCAACTGATTTAGGACGGTTTGAACGATCTGCTGCGGAGTTTTGCGCGGGTGTTCGTTCCAATCGTTCGTGTCGATTTTGTCACCCACGATGATGTAGCCCATCTGCTCGACGTGATCCACCGGCGCAGCCTGCTCGTTCGTATCCGGCTCCTGATCGATCGAATACGGCGGACGGAAATAGAGCGGCTGCACGCCCAGCTCCGCGGCAAATAGCCGCTCCGTGCCATTCATCTCCAGGTTCAGCTGATGAGTCGAAATCTGGCTGATATCGGGATGGCTGAAGGTGTGATTGGCTATCTCATGGCCTTCGCGGTAATAACGTTTCAGCAGCCCGACATGGTCCATCGCTTCGGCCCCAATCACCATGAAGGTGGCGTGGACATGCTCGCGTTTTAAAATATCCAGAATTTTCGGCGTCCAGGTTGGGTCGGGTCCGTCGTCGAACGTGAGAGCCAGTTCATTGGGGTGATAGCCGTATTGCTGCAGCGTGTACGACTGCGGAAAGATTTGGATCTGCTGGGCGACAGCGAGGTTCGAGTCGGAATCGATATCGATTTTTCGTTTGCCGTCCCGGGGCCTGCCGATCACCTTCAGAACGTCGCCGTCTCCTTCCGTGTTCACGTTGGAACCTGGAGGAATGGTGGCCAGCAGTTGCGCCGCATTGGGGGCCAGCGGTTTGTCCCAGATGTTCCATAGCGTCGGGTCTTCGCTGCCCAGCCTCCACAGCGCAAATGTCTGGATGCCCAGCTCCCGCGCAGCCCTCATTTCATTCATCGTAGTGACGGCGTCGAGATACCAAACCTCGTGACGCGTATGTGCATCCTCATCGTCATACGCAAAGTGCATATTCAGAGAATCTGTATCCAGCACCGGAGCGGCTTCGGAATCCGATGCCTCCTGCCACGCATCCTGCACTTCAAGATCGTCTGAATTCAGCACCTTCCCCGGAATCGCCTTATGACCCTTTCGGCTGGGCAGCGACAGCGTCCAATCGTAGCCATAATTCCCGATGCTGCATATCAACTTGCTTCTCGGAATTACTTTCAGAGCCTGCCGAAGATTGCGGACGAACCACTCCTGACCGGCGACCGGCCCCGGATTGCTCGCGGATTCATGCTGGTCATAATTCATCAGGATAATTCCGTCGGTGTGGGCGGCATAAAATTTGAAATCCCAGTCGTCGTCATCCACCGGAACATTGATGTAGAGACGAAGCCCTCTCGATTTCAATTTTGAGTAGAGTTCCGCCACCAGCTTGTGGTACGCAGGCTGCGCATTGCTGGGAATGGCTTCGAAGTCAAGCGACAGGCCGTGATACCGCGGATTGGCGGCCAGCAGCGCGAGCGCCTGCCGTTCAAACGTCGCTCGCGCCGTGGGGTTGAGCAGGAACTTCGCAACCACATCGGAGCGGAAATCGCCCTTTAGCTGGTCAAAATTGTTGACCATGGGAAAGATTTCGGTATCGACATGCGCCTCCGTGATAGCCCGCATTACATTGCCATCCTGGTCGACATTATGAACACCGCTTGCATCCACCGCCGCATAAGGGTGATTGTCGAGCCTGAAGGCGGTCAATTTTCCGTCCGGCGTAATCACATGAAGCCAGTCGGTGAACAGCAGATCGATATCATGAATGTGATGCTGCAGGGATGTGTAGCTGGCCGGGTCGTATTCCACGTAATACGCTGCACGCAGCCCCTCGCCGGAATTGAATGGGATATCCGATGGACGCCGATGGCGCTTGCGCCGCAATGCGCGCTGTCCCGACTTCGTTTTCGCGGAGTTTGCTGAATTCCGCAGCGGTTTATAGTTACGCTTCTGTACCGGCAGCAGCAGCTCTGGAAGTTGTGCACGACGCAACACATTGATCCCCAGGGCAATCAACACAATCGTGGACAAAACCGCGGCGATGTCGAAGATGCGCCGCAGCCGCTTCCATCTCTTACGCCCAGGATCGTAAAAAATAGGCTTTGTCATTCAGTGGGATGTCTGTGCTCTATCGTAGCTGCCGGAGGTGCTTTTTCTCCAATTATCGGAAAAGTTTTGGCAAGCTTGTATGATCCATAATCAATGCTTGAACTGCTGCGCCACTCTACCCGGAACGTTGTAGCCGCGCTTGTGGCCGGGCTGCTGCTGCGGCTCTGGTTCATCCATTATTATCCCGTTGTCGACGGCGACACGCTGGTCTACGGAGAAATTGCCCGCAACTGGTTCGGGCACGGAATTTATGGCCTCAACGGAACCAACGGCGCCTATCCCAGCCTGATCCGGCTTCCTGGCTACCCGCTTTTTCTAGGTATCTGCTTCTTTTTCTTCGGGGTGAATCACTACACCGGAATTCTATGGCTGCAAGCGATTATTGATCTTTGCGCCTGTCTGCTGGTCGCCGGGTTTGCCGCCCGCACAGTATCACACAGAGCAGGCGTGGCAACTCTCTATCTCGCCGCGCTATGTCCATTTACAGCCAACTACGTCGCTTCTCCGCTCACCGAGACACCAACGATTTTCTGCATCGCGTTGGGTCTCTATGCGTTGGCACGTTACCTCGAACAGCCACGCTTCGGTGGCTGGTTCTGGGTGCTCGCCTTCAGCATTAGCTATGCTGCCTTACTGCGGCCGGACGGCGCTCTGCTGGGCCTCGTGCTTGTGCCTGCGATGTTCTGGTACGGACGAAAACACATCTCCGCGCAGCGGAGCGCGACCCAAGCCGCTGCTTGTACGCTCCTTGCGCTTGTTCCCTTCACTTTATGGACAGTCCGCAACGAACGCACGATGCACGTATTCCAGCCGTTAGCACCCCGTTACGCCAATGATCCTGCGGAACATCCTCCACGCGGCTGGATCCGCTGGGTACAAACCTGGGCAGGCGATTATGCCTCTACCGCAGAAATCTATTGGAGCGTGGAGGGCTCTCCCGTCGACATGCAATTGCTTCCCTCACGTAGCTTCGATACGCCTGCGGAAAAAACGGAAACAGCGAGCCTGATAGCTACATATAACCACGATCAAATCATGACACCCGCGTTGAATGCAGCCTTCGGCAAACTCGCGCAGCAGCGAATTCGCCGGCATCCTTTTCGCTTTTATATCGTGATGCCGTTCATGCGGCTTGAAGATATGTGGCTACGGCCCCGAACCGAACAGTTGGATATTGAGCTGCGCTGGTGGCAATATGAGCATCACCCCGCGGAAACCATTTTTTCCTGGAGCTACGCGGCCCTGAACCTCGCATACCTGCTGCTCGCCGCATGGGGCCTGAAGAAGCGTGTTCCCTACGCCGGAGTCATGGTAGCTTACGTCGTGCTTCGCTGCCTGCTGCTGCTAACGCTTGAGACCCCGGAATCCCGCTACACACTGGAATGCTTCCCCATCATCTTCATCCTCGCCGGCGCCGCGATTGCTGGACGGGCCGTCGTTTCCCAGTAAATACAGTGGAGATTCGTCACTCTGATAAATACAAAACACCCGTCATTCTGAGCGCAGCCGGGGTCCCCGACGACAGGTCTTCGTTGCTGGGGTGCGAGCGAAGAATCCAAAGGGTAAACGCTGGGCAACACAGGCTTGCAAATTCCGGGGTATCTGGAATTAGGTTATTTCTGAATCACCTGCGTCTTCGCATCCGTTTTGATCTTGAACACGGAGGCTGGAACCTTTTTGTTGTATTCGATGTTCCGGAAATAGGATGTCCGCTTGTCGCCGGAAGGCTCAAACAAAATCTGCTTCAGAGAAATCGCGCGCGTCGGGTCCACCCAGATCGTTACGTGGGAAAAATTGTTGCGCACGCCTTCCGACTTACTTACCAGATCCAGCTTCGCCGTCTGCACGCCATCAATGGCTTCCATGCCCTGATATGTGATATTCCAGCTCTTCTTCAGATCGCTGCCGCTGCCGCCGAAACCGATGGTCAAAAAGCTTTCATACTGGCCCTGTTTGTTTCCCGCATGGAAGACAGTCATCTGATCGATCTGCGGCTGATAGAACTGCAGCACGCCGCCGCTATAGACAAGATATTTTTTCGCAGGTTGGCCATCCGCCTTTTCGATATCCGCCGCCATGCGGGTTTCACCGCCGGTGCGCTCAAAATAAATAGTTCCGGTTTGCGTGTCCGTGCTGCTGACCACGAGCTCAAACACGTCCCACTGAAAACTCGCTTTCGCGGAGCGAAACTTCGCCGAGGCCGCATCCATCTGCGCCAGAACTTTGTCCAGATTGGAATTCGAGGACGACTGTGCCTGCGCCATTCCTGCCCAGACCACTATCGCTCCAACAAGGACAACCACCCCGAATCCCCTGCACCACAAAGTTTTCATAATTCGCCTCATTTATCTGTGCGCCCATACGCGATAGGCAACGATCTTCTTGCCATCCGGAGCCATCACCGGCTCATACCTGTCGATGGTCACATATCCGGAGATTGGAACGATCACGCTCCGCAGTTCCAGCTTCACGTCGTTGTCATGAAAAGCAGCCAGCGTCGCCGCGTCAATCTGGTACATCAGCTCATTGTGTCCATCATTTTTCACCACTACCTGGCTGGGCGGCAGCATTCGCTCGACCGGCTTGTCATGGTAGTTGATGACGCGTGGCGATAGAAAGATGAACAAAAGAATCAATGTCACCATCACGTCATAGTGCATGCTGCCGCGCTGATAGGTCCAGAACACGTAATTGCGGAGCACTCGCTTCATCTTTCTTCCCTCAAACGCATATCGATCATATAAGGCGGGCAGAGTGGGTGTGGCGATCCCTCAAACTCATCTAAGAAATTTGTCATCCCGACCGGAGCGTAGCGTAGTGGAGGGACCTGGTTGCATTTTCTTTTCCGCACGTGAACACCTCGCTCACTTCCGCGGTCGTATCACCGTCTCCCCACCCATATACGGCAGCAACACCTTGGGGATTTGGATGCTGCCATCCGCCTGTTGGTAATTCTCCACCACCGCCAGCCACGTCCGGCCCACCGCGAGCCCACTGCCATTCAGCGTATGGACGAACTCCGTCTTTTTCTGCCCTTGCGGGCGGTACCGTATATTCGCCCGCCGGGCCTGAAACGCCTCAAAGTTCGAACATGAAGAAATCTCGCGATAGGTTCGCTGCCCCGGCAGCCAGACCTCCAGATCGTAGCTTTTAACGGCCGAAAATCACAATCGCCGGCGCACAGTTTCATCACTCGATACGGCAATTCCAGGGCCTGCAGAACCGCCGCGGCATGAGCGTGAGCGCCTCATGTCCGCTACGACTGCTCCGGCGCAACGAACTTCACCCGCTCCACTTTCTGAATTGATGTGCCGGATTAATCCCTTGACATCCTTACCATCGGAGCCGGCCTCCGCGCGAAAACATGGCGTGTAGGCAGTCAAAGAAATGGGCAATTGTTTTTCGTCCAGGATTTCATCGCGAAAAGATTCGTTAGGCACCTCGGCTGTCGAGATCAGCCAGTGATCGCGCCCTCGATGTGGAACAGGTTTTCCTCAATTTTCGGCAATTGACCGGTACCAAACAGCGATGCTTCATTGACCATGTTCGGCGGCAGAACTTCCCGGTATCCATGCTGGCCAGTGCATATCGAGCATAAAATTCGCTCACGCCCGCTCCATCCGTGCGCCTGCATCCCAATAAACCGCAGACCGTACCCAGGAGATTTTTGCCGCGCGTTCGAAATAGAGGATGTCCAACTGCTCGCCCAGTTCCGCAATCCAGCTTTGGCGGAAAATCAAATGACGCCGACCTCTCCCCAGCGGCATACCTCCACATTTGGTTCTGCGGAAGTTCCTTTTGGGAACGCTGTCAGGCCGGCCAGGTTGGGCGTTTGCTTGCAGGACCGCCCGCATCTTCCAACTCGGCTGCCTTCAGCCTCGCCATTGCAGCGCTCAATGGCATCTTTAATAAAGCCTGGCGTTTTAGCTCCATCGACTCCGCTGGGGTCTAGGCCACTTCACTTGTGCATCAGCAACTTCAGCATAAATGTGACTTCACTCGGGTTTCAACCTTTTCAGAATGGGGTAAATGCCGGTGAAGCCCACCGCTCCATACGGCTCCTCCGATCCCAACACGGCAATCCGGCCGCGTCTGGCCCTCGTCGCTCGAACAGCTCCTTCGCCTGCACCAGAATAGCAAGCACGAAAGCCCAACTCAAGCATCAAAGTCTATTTTCCAGGGAGGAGAAAAACCGTGGTGCCGAGTGCCCGGATCTCGATTCTGAGATCCGGATTTTCAAATCAACTCGAGAGTCGCAAATCCCGCTTTGCGTTCTCGTCTAAACGTCGCGCAGAATCGAAGCTG
>CAWGME010000020.1:0-221705 GCA_963823595.1 uncultured Acidobacteriota bacterium | reverse complement strand
TCAGCAGTTCGGCGGCGTCCGGTCAGGACGGTGCAGAACGACATCGTAGAAGGATTGGCGCATGCGGTTTGTACCGCATTGCCCACTCCGATACAGAAGTGAAAACTTTACTCAAATTATCCATGTCCATGCGTCGTCTTATATGCACACAAACGTACTCTTTGGTAGCCATCGATCTTGATAGATCATTAAGCCATGAAACGCGGCAGACCCAAAAAAGATCGCACGAATCTGATCGGAGCGCAGTTCAATCAACTGAGGATAATCGGAATTAGGAAGAATGACAGATCGGGTCATCCCATGTGCCGCACCAAATGTCTTGTCTGCAGCAAGGAAACCTCCAAACGTCTGGACGACGTTTGCAAAGGTAGGGCGAAAACATGCGAATGTGGTTCGAAGCAGGCGTTCAAGGATTACATGAACGCCAAAATCGAGTCCCTGCCCTCACGGGAAATCGAACGAATCTGGTGCGCGGTCCAAGACGCGTCGAATACCGCGAGCGCTGCTGGCACGTTGAAGCTTTCCCGATACGTGGTCGGCTTTGCAGCGCGGAAACGCCAGAACTTCCTTGACAACCTGCCCGATGCACAGAAACAGAAGATCTGGGAGGCGGCTCAGGGCACCAAGCTTCGATCAGTAGGCGAGCAATTTGACCTTAGGGGACGGTCCGTAGCTTATCTGGTGTTCAAACGGCAGAACCCAATCCTTCATCCTAAGCTGGACAAAGCAGACCTGTACCATTATCTCGCTTTCCTCAAATCTCAGATTGAAACGCGAATACCGGAGGATGGGGAAAAGTGGTTTCGTCCTCACGAATTCACGAGTAGAGAGCTGAAAAAGAAAAGGAACGGAACAGTCGTGGGTGATTATGCCGACTTGTACAACCACCTTGTCAGATATCCTAAACTTCAGGAGCTAGAGCCCAGGCTTGCTAAATTGATCAGCTGGTTTCTGGACGAAGCCGACGAAACTTTCGAAATCGGGATTGGCGATGCAAGGACTACTTGAAACGCTGGCGCGAGGAACAGAAGGCCGAGCGCAATCGGCAACGCATACTCAATCAAAGGAACTGAATTTCTTGCTGATACACAGTGGGGGCCAGCTCGATGCAACGAGCTGGCTCCCACGGCTTAAATCAACAATGGCCACACTCTGGTTCAAGCACGAATTGGATGTAAAGTTGCCCAGCTCGAACCACGACCCAGTCCACGAAGGCTCGGTCGCTGAAGTTCGGTGCTGTTTTCCTGACCGGTAAAGCTCGCATATCTGTTCTAGAAAATCGAACAGTTCTTCGCAATCCACAAATAATCTATTTCGTCGTTCATGATTCACCTCAGAAGGAATGTGTAATCCACAGAGGCACACGAGGTCGTGCCGCGTTCAGGAGTTCACCCGGGGTGGGCTCGAAACGCGACCCGGCCAGATACGATCCATGAATTACCTGGTCCCTCCGGTGAGTGAACAATTTCTCCGCGCGTGAAGCGCTTGAGGTATTCAGCGTGGGAGAGGATCCCTCCACAGCGATAAAGTGCCACGTAAGTTCCAGTTAAGCTCAGGAAAACACCATTTTCCGCTTCTTTCACGTCAAATTCCGTGCGTGAACTTACATCACCCAAGTACGGCCTTAAGTGCTTCTTGAAGTCGGCTTAATACTATAAAATTGCACTATTCATTGAGAATTCGGCCTTCGTCAGAAACACCTATACCAGACCTGAACGGTTTACAGCACCTGGTGCTTTCCGGTTCAGGGAAACAAATATTTCATGTGCGCGCGAGCATTTGCCCGGAAAAAGTGCAGTTGTGTTGATGCCACGGAGGGCAAAATAGGGACGGATGGAATCCAGCTCTCTAGGTAGGGTTATGGACTACGTCGGAAGAGATAACCAGGCAGGTCAAGTCTGAGGAATTCAGGCCACTACTCGCCAGTCGTCCTCGTTTTCCCGACTTGATGATGTGCCCCGCCATCGATGGGTAGCATGGTTATGGCTTGTGTGGCTCTGGCAATATCTTGCTGGTCGAATTACAAGTTGCGAACAGCCAGGTGTCGGGCATGGTCTGCTGCTTCGTATGGGCACCGTGGTCCATTCCTGCATCCTTCTCTTTATGTCGCCCGGCCATGCGCTTGAGGCGCATTCCGACAGGTACGGACTGTTTCTTGAAGGCATTTATTACCGGCGGTATACTCACCAAACAGAGGATCCATCATGAGCACAGTCGAAGATTTAAGAAAATCGCTGGAGAAACTTGTTATCCCAGACCTGCAAGCGCTGAAGGGAGCAGTCGAGGCGAACGAGAAAGCTTCAAAGCTGCGGGATGATGCGCTCTCCGAGAAGATCGATCAGAAGTTCGATGTCTTGGCACAGAGGATCTCGGAGATTATCCGAGAAGGTCGACCTCAAGACCCTCAAGTTAGAAAGGATCTCCACGCGGATGGAAGCCATTCATGCGATGGTAATGACGACCTTAAGTTTGGAGTTTAGGATGGCCTCGCTTGAACGGAATCAGGACGCCGAGAAACGCCAACAGGGATTGGATACACGACCCTCTTAGAAGTAGAAGTGAGTAACTGGTTTACTGCATGTGAGACCAGATTTCTACCTTAATCTGTTCTCACTACCTGTTACTGGCATGATGGTCATAGACCTATCAGTTGGGCATCGCTGGACGGGCTCTGCGGGTTGGCCGATTACTCAAGCAAGTCCCGCATTAAACCATTCCACTGGGACGTTATCAGCGTCTCCTCTCCGTCGCGGCCTGGGCGAGCAAAGCTTGGACGGCAAGTGCCATCTGCTGACTCTCTGGCAGGTCGCCATCGAAGTCTTATCCCTCACGCTGTCATGGGCCCAGCGGTCGCGTCAGGCGAACCCGGGCCGCAACACTGCTTATCACAGGAGTACTGCTCCATTACTTCTTGTCATGCTGGGATGTCTATGGACATCCACATACCCGGACAGTATTGGTCTATGGCAACTAACTGAGAGTACCGGCAAGGGTGACGCCCGTCAGACACCCTATAAGGTGTCTGATCGGCTATATATGATGGATCCTGTTCGGTCACTGACCGGATGCCTTGACCGTCAGGATGGAAAATAGTTCCAATCTGCTGTGGAAAACTAGTCCTAACTGTGGAAACCTTCCAGATGGCGACGATAAAAGGTGGGAAATAGGGTGTTGCGTTGGTCTGCGGATCATGTATTATTAAGTTCCCTTTCAACAAGGGCCCGTCTGGACTCGGGCAAAGTTCTGGATTCGATAGTAGCCCCGATCACTGAAGGATTCTCCATGGTGCAGCCATGCACCGCTTACCGGGTTCCCGTTCGCAGGATGTGATTGCGATATTGAATCTCTTGGGGAGTTGAAACAAAGGGAGTAGTCCATACATGCAAACAATAACAATTGAAGATTCGCTTTGCGCAGTGTTGCGCGAGGTTGAGGTCGCACACGTCGAAGATGGCGATGTCGATCTGTCCCATAACCGCCGGGCCGTCGCCAAGACCGCGGTCTATTACAAGCATTCGAGGTATAGATTCGGGCGAGCTTTAGCGGCCTACAAAGCCTTGATTCCGTACGCTGGCTGGATGGCCGCTGTCCAAGCCATCGCTGATGCGATTGGCATAGGCGAGCGAAGCATCCGCAACATCCTGAGTGACTACGAACGGGCCTTGCCCTTGGTGCCCCAGGTCATCGAAGCGCTGGAAGACTTGGCTTGACCCGGCGTCGAAGAAGAATTCCAAAGTCATCAGCATTCTGTGCGACACGGGGATAATGATGACCCGGCAATGCCGTGGTGTCAGCATTAAGACAGGCAGCCAGAGCCACGGTCAGCTACCAGATTCCCGGTACGGTTCCCATTAGTAAGGACGAGCGGGCGATCAACAAAGTCCGCGTGGCGATCCGATCATCATTTCGTCCATATCCCCCAGAATCAAAAGCTGGAGGTCCTGGGGCAAGCAATGGCTGAGGAAACCTATGCGCTGATCGGGACAAGATCATCCTTCACCATTACTCCATGTGAACCGACTTTGGACCTGATGGGCCGAAGCGGATTGGTGCGGACAGCATCCGGATTGATGCGGACATGATCGGGAAGGATGGTGCCGCATGAAGCAAACAAAGATTTCATGGGCGCACGGTACACAGAACTTCTGGGTCGGATGCAATCACGTATCAGCCGAATGTAGTGGTTGCTATGCGGATGAGCAAAGGACAAGGTATGGGCATGACTTCAACGTGCTGGCACTGACGCAAACCTGGAGGAATGCATACGAAATCGATGCCGATGCTGCGATTAAAGGTGGAACGGACATTATCTTTACATGCTCAATGTCGGATTTCTTCCACAGCCAGGCGGACCAGTGGCGCAATGACGCCTGGAATGTCATTCGAGATTGCAAGAATCCCGATGGCTCATCTTGACGAAGAGGCCTGAACGAATCCTGGATCATCTTCCCGCTGATTGGGGCAGCAATGGGTACCCGAATGCCTGGCTAGGGACTACAGTCGGATGCCGGGCCTCATACCATCGCCTATACACTCTGCGAAAGGTTCCGTGCGCTCTGCGATTCATTTCCGCCGAGCCGCTGCTGGAATCGGTAGCGGATATCGATCTAACCGGCACAGGTTGGGTAGCAGTCGGCGGCATGTCCGGGGCGCTGCATAAGCGATCGAAGTTGAACGTGAAGTGGGCCTATGAGGTGTACGAACGATGCCACAGGCAGGAATTCCATTCCTGTTCAAACAATCAAGCCATATCCATACGGAACGCGGTATTGACGGTTTGAATCGGCACATCGCTGACCTGGAAGGCAGAGATTATTCCCTGGAGGAGCCTCTTTTATCAGGCAGTATCCGGCGACAACGCCGCCGCTGTTGCCCTTCACTGAGCAGACGTGGAAAACGATTTAGCGATAGGCAATGGACCGCATACAACACACACGCCGACATGGATGAACAGGACATGGATACAAATGAACTTATCAGATTGGAGGCGCAATTAAGGGAGAACTCCGAGCTTAATGAGGGATAGACCCGATGTCCATCGATATGGATATCGGGAATGATGTAAACAGATACGGTAGTGATCGGCCCACAGCGCGCTATCGGCGGAGACAAGGGCAGTCAAGCAGAGGAGATTGACCAAGTGGACATAATGAAAAGGTGAACAAATGGAAACAATGACGGCCGGTGATGATTTGGTTTCGAATGTAAGGCGTAGGCGTAAGGCTTTGACGGTCGAACAGCTTGCAGACCTTTTGAACTGCTCAAGGAAAGCGATCTACGGGATGACCAGGAGCCGCACTTTACCATGCATCAGAATTGGATCGATGATCCGTTTCGATCCCGCAGTGACTGCCGACTGGTTGTCATCTCGCCAGGTCGGAATGCTGAAACGTGCAGCTTGAAACAATAGAGGCCGGATGCACCCGCACCCGGCCCATTCTTGGCGATTGGATTCACATTCGATTCAGGCTGCACTACTCTGATTTACATCCACTTCACTTTAGAGATATGCGCCTGGATTGCTTCATCATGCGCTGGCCTCAAATACCGTAGCACCGCGGCAAGATCGGAATGGCCGCTGAATTTCATCACTGTTCTGAGATCCATTCCCGATTGCAGCAGTGTCGTAATAGCTGTGGCTCTGAATTTGTGCAAGTACCAGCCATCACATTCTTTCGTTGATTCGCAAGAATGACACTCCCCGCAGTTCAATCCTGCCCGCCTCACGACTCGCTTGAGCGTTCGGAGCATCTTCGTATTTGGGCTGTCCGTCTCAGTGCCGGTCACGAGCCTATCCTGCGGGTGTTTTGCGCGGTATGCTTCGAGACGGAGTCGTAGGTCGGCTGGAATGGGAACATCGCGTTGCTCGGAATCCTTTACCTTGAAGCCGTAGCGCCGATTCGACTGGACACGTAATACACCGCGTTTTAAGTCCACATTGGACCATTCCAGATACATGGCCTCTTGTTCCCGCAGACCGCACTTCAGGAGGATTTCGTAAGTCAGACTGAGGTGCTCATCTGTTCGATGGCCTGGAATAACGCTGTGAGTTCCTCACTGGTGTAGGTTTCGGGCAGTGTTTTTTCATACTTTGGTTTTCGCGGCGCCAGGGTCTTCACATCCAGTCCGCACCAGCGAAGAAACGAAATTATGCTCGCATGACGATTTGCAATGGTCCGATCTGAGCAGCCGCGCTTTCGGAGCGCGCGCTGGAACTTCAGGATGTCGCCCGCCGTGATTTCGTCGAGGTATGTCTTACGGATCACGCTCACGAACTCATCGCCAGCAAGCCGATACACATCTGCAGCGACTTCGCTGCCGCGGTCCTTAGCAGCCTCAATGAAACGCTTGAGTTCCACTGCGACCGTCTTCCGGGACGAATCCTCTTCCAGATCGACGTCCACATCGACGCCCACGTCTGCGCCATCCTTCTTCAATCCTAGTTTTGCAGCGGTGATTTCCCGAAGTGCGGTCGCCTCACTTGGCCTTATCCCGGCGTTCTTATAGATCAGCTTAGACCCCTGATACCTTCGGACCTGATAACGCCCCTGTTTGTATTCCCGTTCGACGCCATCGACCATGACGATCCCCGGTTTGATCTTTCCGTTCTTGCCGAAGACGACGGGATAGCGTCGCCATCCTCGCTCCGTCTTACACAGGCGCACGATCGATGCTACTTTGTTGGCCATCGCTCCACTTTCTGTTAATAGGAGCAATGATATCATGGGAAAAACATTACAACGGCATTACAAAATGGGGATCGGCGTATAAATTATTGATAATAAAATAGCTGTTTGGTGGTGGAGTCGAGTCCCTTCTTCGGCACCAAACGGTTTACTCTCACAAGAAGCTTCCTGCAAAATAGAATAGATCAGGAAAAACGATTCCCGTCCCGACGAATACTCCGCAAACCAAGTCACTCGTTTCTTTTCCGCTACAACTCTGAATGCGACAACTACTGTGCGCCGGTCGGGCGTACCATAGCATAGCCGATCATTTGAGGGACAATATGTCGTCGAACGAAACCATAGCCGCGCTCCCATTCGCATCTACGGCGACAACGTTGCCGGAAGTGTCCGAGCCAGCGTACGTTGAAAGTACCCGTAGTCGCAAGCCTACGGCCGGGACGCCGCCGCGTAATGTTGCCGTAGACGCCTACCGCGGTTTGGTCATGCTTTTGATGATGGGCGAAGTGCTTCGCTTTGCCGAGGTGGCGCGGTCTTTCCCTCACAATCTTTTCTGGCACATCCTGGCGTTCAATCAGACCCACGTCGAGTGGGTCGGCATGAGTCTCCACGATACGATTCAACCATCCTTCACTTTTCTGGTTGGGGTTGCTCTGCCTTATTCTCTGCGCAGCCGCAGGCGGAAAGGTGAAACCTTCCAGCGCATGCTGGGGCACACAATTTGGCGCAGTTTTCTTCTCATCGCGCTCGGTATATTTCTTCGCTCCACCCACAGTCCTTCGACCAATTTCACTTTCGAGGACACGCTGACGCAAATCGGCCTTGGCTACACGTTCGCATTCCTGCTGACCTTTGTCCGCCCACGCTGGCAGTGGACCGCACTCGGGGTCATTCTTTTCGGGTATTGGTTGGCTTGGGCTCTGTATCCGGCTCCCGGCGCAGCTTTCAACTATGTTGCTGTAGGCGTTCCCGCCGACTGGCATCAGCACCTGTTTCACGGTTTTGCTGCGCACTGGAACAAGAACAGCAATCTCGGCCAGGCCTTTGACGTGTGGTTCCTCAACCTTTTTCCACGACCTACTCCCTTCGTCTTCAATAGCGGCGGCTACCTGACGCTGAGTTTCATCCCCACTCTCGGCACGATGCTGCTGGGATTGGCCGGCGGCCGCTGGTTGATTGCCAGCGCCCCCGGCATTCCCTTTCGCAAGTTTCTGATCGCGGCCGCCGCATTGATCGGCGGTGGCTTATTGCTTCATTTCACGGGGATCTGCCCGATCGTCAAGCGAATCTGGACACCTGCCTGGACCTTATTCAGTGGCGGCGTGTGCTTCCTGTTTTTGGCAGCTTTCTCCTGGATTGTCGATGCAAAAAAGCAGAGCCGCCTCGCGTTCCCCCTGGTCATTGTCGGTATGAATTCCATCGCCGCGTATCTGATCGCCGAATTATCGAGAGATTTCGTGGTGAGCAGTTTCCGAATCAATCTCGGAACCTCGTCGATGAGCATCTTTGGGACTGCTTTGGAGCCGCTAGTGCTCGGGGTGCTGACACTGGCTGTTTATTGGCTCGTCCTTTTCTGGATGTTCCGGAAGAAGATCTTTATTCGTATCTAGCTCACTCTTGCTCGATCTTGCGAAATTCTATTTGCCCGCGTGCGGCGGCAGTTTGCGAGCTCGAGGGAATAGGGTTGGTGCTCGCACCTATGACTCACGGAATCATGTAGATGTAATCGCCAAGTCGGTCATGTTTCCCTACCTGCGCAAGGTGTGGCATTGGCGCTCATGCTGTCCTTGCTCCGTATCGGCCTCGCCTAAATTTCCAGCCCGCAAACCTGACCCGTTTAACTGCGTCACAATAATTGGCGCAGTCACGTACGCTGCAGTTCTCTATCAGAAACACTCGTCGCGGCGTCGTATTTGTGGGGCGAGTTCGACCTTATTTTTGGCGAACGCGCGGTTGTTACGAAAAGCAAATTGCCTAAGTGTCTTCTATTTCGATCTGTGGCAACGTTAACTAACTATGTACTGATAGAAACATCAACTCGGGTCCCTCAGGGCAGGATCCGTTCAGCTTAGGACTTGAATCTCCATTCTCGGCTCAAAGTCAGCAGAATTAAATACATAGGGTAGTAAAGGAGGCGCCCATCACGGGGCGAGAAGGGCCATCGTAACGCGGACCGTTGCGCCCGCTGGATAAGGGTTTTTGCCCGGGCAAAAATTTTTCTATTGACATCGTTGAATTTAGTAGTACATTTAGCCCGATTATCTTTCTTGTTAATTGCGGTGACTTTCAAGCTAGGCTCTCAACCCCGAAGAGCCAGCCCGGACTGTACAAAATAGTACCGTGCTTTATCTTTCTGTGAGGAGCGAACAATGACGCGTCGATTTGCGAAAGTGTGTGTCCTGCTGCTATGCAGCGTCTTCGCCACAGCAATGTTGGCCCAAAACTCCAACTCCACAATCAAAGGCACAGTGCAGGATGTCAGCGGCGCCGTGGTGCCGGGCGCGACAGTCACTCTGACCAACGTAGGCACAGGCCAGACACTGACGACTACGTCCAAGGGTGACGGCTTCTATACCTTTGCCAATCTAAATCCAGCAAACTACAAGGTTTCGGTCACCATGGCCGGCTTCGCCCAATGGGTGGGCGTCCTCACCCTGCGCGTGTCGCAGGAAGCGGAGGTGAACCCCACGTTGACGGCGGCCTCGGTAACGACACAGGTCAGCGTACGGGACGTGACGCCGGTCATCGATCGCGTGAACCCGACGCTCTCCGACGTGAAGAACGCAACCGCCATTGAAACGATTCCGGTGGCAAACCGCAGCATTCTGAATGTGCTGGCCTTCAGTCCGGGCGTGGTGGCGGGCAGCTACGGCGGATCGGGCGGCGGCTACACCCGTGTCAACGGCGTCCCCGGCGGATCCATCGATTTCCAGGTGGACGGGCAAACCATGACCACCCGGTGGAGCAATGAACTGCAGCAAGACCCGCAATCGACCATGACCTTCCAGGAAGTCAAGGTCATCACCGCCAATGGTGACGCGCAATACAACCGTCCTGGCATCGTGGAGCTGGTGACCAAGAGCGGCACCAACCAATTCCATGGGCAGGCCTTTGAGTTAAACCAGAACAACCACCTGGAGGCACGGGCCTTCAACACCGGGTTAGTGGTCCCTTTCCTGCAGCACAATGAATATGGCGCTCAGCTTGGCGGCCCTATCGTGCGGAACCACACCTTTTTCTTTGTCGATTTCGAATGGATCAAGGATAACCGGAATGGCCTTCAGGAATACATATTGCCCACCCATGAGCAGCGGCTAGGCAATCTTTCCACGGTGCTGGCTTCCAACACCGCCAGTCCGCTTACACTATACGATCCGCTAAGCACGACGAATGGAGCGCCCTATTCGCGCACACCGTTCGCGGGCAACATCATTCCGCCGAACCGCCTGAACCCGATCACGCAAAAGATCTTTGGCATCACCCCGGTGTCGGGTCTCGCTCCACTTCCGGAACCCAACATCACCGTGAGTCCCACGGACCTCGCAGGCTTCACTCCCAATTACATACCTCCGGCGACGAAGGTCACGAACAACGAAAAGCAGTATACGTTCAAGGTGGACCAGCTTTTCGGTCCCAATCGGCTGTCCGCCCGGTATAACTACGCGTCCTCCACTTCACTGAATCCTGAGTCCTACGCCCCCACCGAGCCGGACACTCACGTCACCGGCGGGCACAACGGCTCGCTTACTTTTACCCAGGTCATCGGTCCACGGGCCATCAATGTGGCGCACGTGGGCGAAACCTACAACCATGCCTTCCGCGGGCCGATCCCGATTACAAATGTTGCGCAACAGCTGGGTTTGCCCATCTACCAGAATCTTCCCGTCTGGCCGCAATTCTATTTTGATTCTTATGCCGGGACCGACAATTACTGGACTGGCATCGATCGCGACAATCCGCAGGATTATCCCAACTCAACCATCATCGCCAGCGATCAGTTTACTTATAACCGCGGCAATCATCAGATGATGTTCGGCTTCGACTTCAACAACACCCGGATCAATACTTTTGAGGTCGGCCAGCCGGGCAGCAATTACAACTACGCCGGTTACTACACTGCCATTCAGGATCCGGCCGCTGCTGACGGTACGCCGATCGCCAATACCGGCGCGGGACTAGCGGACTTCCTGTTGGGCGAGACGAATTACGTAACTGTGAACGTCTATCCGCACTACCACACGCGGCAAACGGAGTATGACGGCTATGCCCAGGACAACTGGCGTGTCAGTCAGAACCTGACCCTGAACCTGGGGCTGCGCTATGAATACTGGACGCCATTCAGTGATGCTTCCGGACTCTACTCCACGCTCGATGAAAACGTTAAGGGCGGGATGGCCGTCTACGCCGGCAGTGGCGCGCCTGCGCAAACTTCCCCGGCGGTACAGGCTGCCTTTAGGGCGGCCGGCCTGCCGTTCGAGTCGGCGGCGGCGGCCGGCTACCCTCTCAGCCTGTTCAACATGCCCAAGTGGAATTTCGAGCCGCGGGTCGGCTTTGCCTACCAGGTGGACAGCAAGACTGTTATTCGCGGCGGCTGGGGCATCTATCAGTGGATTATTCCACTGCAGCAGTTTGAGCAAGCTGCCCGCAAGAACCCGCCCTTCTCCTACAACGCTTCGCTCACGCCGGGTATGGTTAACGGCATTGCGGTAAATACCAACGCGACGGAACTGGAATTCCCGAACGCTCAGCCACAGTACGGCGGTCCATGCGTTCCCACCAACCCAGGTTGCACCTCGAACACTTTCTGGATGCTGGGCAGTAACTCCACGTTGGTTGTGACCCCCACTTTGATTCAGCAGGGCGGCGGATTTAGTATGTCGCCCCTGGATCCGAACTATAAGCCATCCACAGTGCAGGAGTACAACCTGAGCCTGGCGCGAGAGTTGCCAGGGCACACTGGATTCCAGCTGAGCTATATCGGCAACCACAGCTACAATCTGCTGGAGACCGATCCAACCAACTACACGATTCCGCGACCGGAGTGCGCAAGCGCGGGATCTCCCGATATTCCGGCATGCCAAGCGGGTGAAGCCCAAGCCAGGCGCCCGTTTACGGTCTTCGGTACCTCGGGTAACCAGAATTACAGCTTGTTCATCTACAATGGGTACTCCAACAGCAACGAACTGCAGGCGCAGTTGCAGCATACCTTCGGCAACGGATTCTTGCTGCAGTCCTACTTCACCTGGGGAAAGTTTTTGACCACCTCGGAAGACACCTTGCTGGGCCAGGCATCGCTTACGTTGATACCGCAGGCCCTGACCCCCGGCTATACTCTCACCGATCCCGTCCACTCTGGGGTTGCCAGATCCGTGCGCACAAGCGCCCTCTACGCTCCCGATTCCAATCTGCCCACCAAGACCTTCCAGATCAATGGCCATTACCAGCTTCCAGTTGGAAAGGGCCAGAGATACCTGGGCAATGCGCACGGAATCGTGAACGCCATAGTCAGCGGGTATAACGTCTCTGCCTTCTTCCTGTGGCACAGCGGCCGGTACTTCGCGCCTTTTTACACCCCGCTGGCTTCCAACACCTATTTGGCTCGAGACAAAACCGGCGTCCTGCCGAAGAGCCAGAGGAACCCCACCCACTGGTTCGACGCCAGCACATACGATGAATCCAGCGGTGTGCCCTATGCCGGACAGACGTATCTCAAATACTCCAGCAGCGCCGACGAGCTCCACAACGATTACCTCAATAACATTCCTCGCAACTACATGACTGGACCCGGCTTCAATAACATGGACGCCAACATCTACAAGCTGACGCCGCTCTGGAGAAACCTGGTGTTCGACTTTGAGGCCCAGATCTTCAACATCTACAACCACCAGAACTGGAATCTGCCAAACCTTAGCAGCGGTAAGATCACCAGCTCAATCGGTACGCCGCGCACAATTCAACTGCAGGCGAAGTTCGTGTTCTAGTTTTGTGTTCTAGTTTGGCTCCTTGCACTTCTTGGGCGGTCCGCGAATGCGGACCGCCTTTCTTTTAATTAGAGCCTGTTTACAAGCTACCGTGAAGAGCTGGTAGTTTGACGCAGTCCAACGGTGCTGACGCAAACTCGATCTACCTTTCATCACGTGAGGCAATCCCATGAATAGAAGAAAATTCGTGATCGGAAGCGGAGCTATCCTGCTCAGTCCGGCGTTGCTTCAGCTGGATGGAATCGCGCAGTCGAAGTCCGGTTCCGGATTCGCCCGCTCCTATGCCGACGAGATGCCGGACATGTTGATTTCGTATCTGGCGAAAAAGCAGAACGATCTCGCCTCCGCCTGGGATCAAAAGCGCGCGCTTCTCAAGACCGCCGCGGACGTGGAAGCGCGCAACGCATTCGTACGCGAAAAAACTGTCCAGATGCTTCGCGGCTTTCCTCAGAAAAATCCCTCTCGATCCCGTTACGGTGAAAGTCATCCATAAGGATGGCTACCAGGTAGAGAACGTCATGTTTCAGAGCCGGCCAGATTTCTGGGTAACCGGAAATCTCTACGTCCCAACCTCAGGCAACGGCCCGTTTCCGGGAATCATCTCGCCCTGCGGGCACTATCCGCTGGCCCGGATGCTGCCTCAATATCAAAACGTCTACATCACTCTGGTGAAGAGCGGATTTGTGGTGCTGGCTTACGATCCCATCGGGCAGGGAGAGCGCCGCCAATATTGGAACCCGGAAACAAATGTGTCCGAGGTACCCAGCCCGACCTATGAGCATTCCATGCCCGGCCAGTTGCAATTGCTGGTGGGAGAGAACCTGACGGAGTATCGCGTGTGGGACGCCATGCGGGGCATCGATTACCTGTTGTCACGGTCTGAGGTCGATCCAAAAAGGATTGGGTGCGCCGGCCACTCCGGAGGCGGATCCATGACTAAGATCATCAGCGTGGTCGATCAGAGAGTTCGATGCGCGGCCATCATCGAAGGAGGAATGGTCAATCGCTGGCCGATGAAGTTCGAGCGGTGGCAGCCCATTGGTCCCTCCGACGTGGAGCAGAACCTTTTCCCGGCAGCAATCTACGGAATCGACGATATCGATCTGCACGTCGCCATAGCTCCCAGACCCGTCCTGACTGCTATTGAGCAGTACAGCCCGGCTTTCGACCAGGCGGCGCGGGCAGTCCAGGATCGCTATCGGCAGCTCGGAGCGCCGGAAAAATTCGCCACGGTCCCTTCGGATGATCCGCACGCCTGGACCCCGAAATTGAGGCTGGCGACCGCGGATTGGTTCTCCCGCTGGTTTTACGACCGCAAAGGACCACAGGTCGAACCGGCCTATGAAACCGTACCTCCCCAAGATTTGTATTGCACGCCGGATGGCTCGATCCGCTACTCGCACAAGGGCGAGACGGTTTTTACCCTCATCTCAAAGAAGCAGGCAAACCTGCCGCCTGCCGGCAATGACTCTCAGGAGGAAACCCGCGCGAAAATCCGCAGCTTGTTGCATTATCGAAAATCGGATCAGCCCCTGGAGGTGCGCCATGTCGTGACAACGCCGCGTGAGGGCTATCGGATCGACAAGATGGAGTTTCTCTCCGAGCCGGGAATCTACATTCCGGCGTGGGTTTATGTGCCGAACGGTGCCGCGGGCGTGTTACCCACCATTCTCTATGTCAATGACCAGGGCATAGAAGAAGACGGGATGGAATTCCAGGGAGAGGAAGGATCGGGCCTGACGCATAGCGTGCTCGATACGCTGGTCCACAAGGGAAATCTGGTTGTGGCGGTGGAGGTCCGTGGAATCGGCGAGACCCGGCCACCTCATCCCGCGTCCGACAGTTGCAGTGAGTTTGGACAACTTTTCGATCTGGAAACGGCCATGGCCTACATGGCGTGGTATATCGACCAGTCGCTGCTGGGGATGCGAGTGCAGGATGTGGTACGAAGCGTCGATTACGTCACCAGCCGGCAGGACGCCGATGGGAAGAATCTGCATGTGATCGGGAAAGGAATGGGTGGCCTGTGGTGCCTTTATGCCGCGGCTCTCGATCCACGCATTCGCAGTTTGATCTCCGTCGAAAGTCTTCTATCCTACCGCGCTCTGACCGAGGTGGACCGTTATCGTTACGGCGCAGACGTTTTTATTCCCGACGTGCTTTTGCACTTTGATCTTCCCCAAGTCGCAGCCGCCATCTCCGGCCGCCCATTGACCCTCATAGCACCTCAGGACGCCATGAAGAACACGGTAGGAGCGGACGTGGCGGGACTAGCTTATAAGTCGACTCAGGCCGCTTATGAAGCCGCAGGAGCAGGAAAGCGTTTCCAGATTGAAAGCCAAGGCCAAGACCTGGAAACTGCGGAGCATTATCTCACCCTGATCCGCGCCACTCATGCGGTTTAATTGGATGCAACGCGGTGGAGGGCGGCAAGCTGCCGCCGTCGTTCGCCACGCGGATATTGGCGAGCAATCCGTCGGAAACTGCACTGCAGAGGATTGACGACTTATCCAGTTCGAAACGAGATCTTAGCGCTGATCCTTCAGTCCCCAGAAAGAAGAAAGACATATTTTCTTGTTTTCTGTGAGATTTTCTATACTCTGTATTTGTATTCATCAAAGAATGGGAGCGGTTTGCCGAGCCAGTGGGAAGGAATGGCAGAGGCGCTCCGGAATAGGCTCGTGAAGGCGCCATGAAAACTACGGATCCGCAAATAGCCAAGATTGGTCTTCGAGAAATCGCCTCCGCCGCTCACGTAAGCGTCGCGACGGTTTCTCGTGTTCTGAATGGGAATAACCGTGTCGATCGGAACATTCAGAAAACGGTGTTGGACGCGGCTGCAAAGCTCAACGTAGACCTTTCGCAGCGGAATAAGACGAAGGCTCTCGCGTTTCTTCTCAGCAATCGTGCGATGCTGCATGCATTCCATTCCCGGGTTCTGATGGGTGCGGAGGCATATTGCGCCGCGCACGAGTGGGAGATTGTGTTTCTCTCCTTTAACTATTCTCCACATGTGCACTGGAAAGAACTCCACCTGCCCCGCGTCGTCCAACGTCATGATGTCGTGCGGGCGGTCATTCTGGCCGGCACAAACTCGAGCAACCTGATTGAGCTGCTGGAGCATAAAGGAATTCCTTCTGTAATTCTCGGCAACAATCTTATCGGCAAGCCGAACGATCTAAAAAATAACGACGTTCTCTTTTCCGATGATATTCAGGGCGGCGGCGACGCAGTCAAATATCTGCTTGAATTGGGCCATCGTGACATTTGGTTTGTGGGGAACACCCGGCTGCCGTGGTTTGCGCGATGCTTTGACGGTTACCGCCGCGCTATGGAGGCGGCTGGGCTGCAACCAAGACCAAGCAATGTCGAATCAGAAGACGACGCTGAAATCGGATATCTCGGAACCAAATCAATCCTCTCCAGAGGCGAACCTGTAACCGCGATTTTTGCCGGCAATGATGCAACTGCGCACGGCGTTTACAAAGCCGTTCGAGAAAAAGGTTTAAGGATCCCAGAAGATATCAGCGTTACGGGCTGCGACGATACCGTTGGCGCTTGGCTGTATCCAAGGCTAACCACGATTCGGGAATTTCCTGAGCAACTGGGGAAGCAGATGGTGCAGATGATTATGAACCGCATCGCCAACCCCAGCCAGGACCCGCAACGTACCACCACTCCGACCGAATTGGTGAAGAGAGAGTCGTGTCGCCCGATTGACGCTTCTAGAGATGTGGCATCGCTCGATGGAGCCCAGGGAAAAGTTGCCAGCGTCGCTCTGTCGGATTGATCTGGGACCGACACTTCGAATGATTCTCTTCATCCGTATCCTGGAGGGAAAAGTTTGTCCGGAGAACGCCAAGAGCCGATCGCCACGGAGCGCCCAGTTCGTTCCTCCGGGGCCCATTCGTACGCAACGATCTACCCGGACCGGTAGTCAGCGGCTCAGTCGAAGGGAGTGTAGCCAGCTTGCATTATCCCGAGATGTATGGCGGGGGCCAATAGCAGCGGAGGAGACGAGAGGCGGAAATGACCGATAAGGCAACTGAAGGAATCAACCGGCGAACTTTTGTGAAGCAGGCCGGAGCAGCGGCGCTGGCGGTTGGAATGGATGCTCGTTCCTACGCGCGTGTTCTTGGCGCGAACGATCGAATACGGTTGGGTCAGCTAGGGTGCGGCTCGCGCAGTCATGGACATGTCCACATGGTGCAGCTCGCTTCCAAACAGATGCCGGTGGAAACAGTGGCGGTTTGCGATATCTGGAGTCTGGCGCGGGAGCAGCGTGCCGCTCAAGTAAAAGAAGTCTTCAATCTGGATCCACAATCCTACAAATATTCAGAAGACATGCTGGCGCGCAAGGATATCGATGGTGTGATGATTGCCACCGGAGATTTCCAGCATGCCAAGCTATGCACGGAAGTTGTGCGGGCAGGGAAGGACTGTTACGTGGAGAAGCCATTTGCAAACGTGCTCTCCGAAGCCAAAGAGGCGCGCGATGCGGTCAAGGCATCGAAGCAGGTGGTCCAGATGGGATCGCAGCACCGCAGCCAGCCCTATCAGCTTGCGGTTCGAGATATTGTTCGTTCCGGGCGCCTCGGCAAGATTGTGCACATCGAGCAGGAGTGGAATGTAAACGAGGAACGCTGGAGATTTGTTCCGATGGATACGGGCCGCACACCTGAGATGTTGAAGGACGTCGATATGGAGTCGAAGAAATGGCTCTATGATCGAAAATCCAAACTGCGGGAAGAAGACACGGATTGGAATCGCTGGCTGCTCGGCAAACCGTATCGACCCTTCAATCCCCATGTATATCTGGAATTTCGACTCTACAAAAATTATTCCTCCGGTATCTTCGACCAGTGGATGAGCCATGGTAGCGACTTAGTACATCTATGGACGGACGAGTCATACCCGGTGAGCGTCGTAGCGAATGGAGGAGTTTTTGCATGGCCGGATGGACGCGAAAATCCTGATACATGCGTCGCGGCGGTCACCTATCCCAAGGGGTTTCTCTACACCTACAAGACTATTTTTGGGAATAGTTACCGCAGCTTTTCCCGCATCCAGGGAAGGGACGGCACCATTGCGAACCACGGCGGCGAAGGAGCATCGTTCTTTGACGTCAGCGATGAAGGCGGCAGAAATGAAATGAACGGATCGGTAAATTACAAGAACCTTCCCATAGTTCCTCCGCCCATCGATAAAGACGAAGTGGTGCAGGTCCCCGGTGCACCGCCACCTGATTCGAAAGGGCCAAACGATGACGATGCTCATCACCTGATGAACTGGTTGACCGCAATGCAAGCGCGCAAGGAACCAAATGCAACGGTGGATAATGGATTTTCCCACGCCATCGTCGTCATCATGGCGGCTCAGTCTTATTGGAGCGGAAAGAAGTTGTATTGGGATCCAAAGAATGAAGAGATCGTAGAGCAGCCTGTGTGACTATGTGATGCGACATACCGCTCGTCTGCGGAGCGGGATCTCCGGACCCCAACGCAGTTTGGGAGAATGGAAGCTAGACAAGACAGCCAGATTCAATGTGCAAGGAGTTGAGAATGATGAAAAAGTTCGTTTTCTCGTTGGTCCTGGTCTTCGTGGTAGGAGCTTGTGGCAAGCAACAAACTCAGAAAACATCTAACTCCGCTGTAGCTGCAACATCACCGGTTAGCGGACCTTTTTCCAGCCAGGAACTGCAAAAATTTGCCGCGCTTGATCCCATCGATACCCACGCTCATGCCTTCCAGAGCAATCCTGAATTTTACGCGATGCTCAAGAATCTCAATCTGCACATCGTTGACATCCTGGTGGTCGATGATACAGATCCGGAACATAAGAATTTGGCTAAAGAGAGAGTGCAGGGCTGGGATTTCGTCCATGGAAGTGATGCCTATGCAGTGCTATGCACAACCTTCGACCCTTACAAGTTCGGACAGCGCAATTTTTCTCAAGAAGCGATCCGCGACATCAATAGCGATTTTGCTAAAGGAGCTATCGCGGTAAAGATCTGGAAAAATGTGGGTATGCAGCTTAAGGATGCAAAGGGCAACTATGTGATGCCGGACAATCCTGCCTTTGAGCCAATCTATAAGGACATCGCCGCGCATAATAAGACATTGATCGCCCATCTTGCGGAACCGGACACCAGTTGGCACGCCCCCAGTACCGCTGCACCGGATTACGGCTACTTCAGGCAACATCCGCAGTGGTATATGTATGGAAAACCGAATGCGCCGACCAAGGCGCAAATCTTACAAGCGCGGGACGTTATATTGAAAGACAATCCAAACCTCCGAGTGGTTGGAGCGCATCTCGGCAGCATGGAGTCAAATTTCAAACAACTTGCAGCGCATCTCGACCAGTATCCCAACTTCGCCGTGGATCTTGCCGCTCGGATGCCTTACCTTGAAATGCAACCTCGCGCCGATATCATCGCATTCATCACTAGGTATCAGGACCGGCTGATTTATGGGACGGACAATGGGTTTTATCCAGGCCACAATGTCAAGGATTCCATTAGGGAGTGGCAGAACAGGTATGCAAACGACTGGAGATTTTTCGCGACCGACGACTTCATCTTATACAAAGGCCGCAAAGTGCAGGGCCTCGCTCTGCCGCCATCCATTCTCCATAAGATTTATCACGAAAATGCCGTGAAGTGGTTTCCCGGAGTGATAGGCAGTTCCCATTGATGAAATACCGATGGTGATTCTGTGCATAAGAATCGTGGGCAAAGCTCACACGCATGCCGGAATCGCCAGTCTTGCTGGACTTAGAAACCTCCCACAATGCGGTGGAAGCAAGCAGCTGTTTTCCACCGCATTGTGACACCGGGCGTCTCTCGATTAATCGCTATCGAAGCGTGACAGCGATCGGCAGAGGATTCGTTTCAGACCCGGGAAAAAGGTTCTCGGGTGGCAGAGGTTTAATACCGGCCTGTACTTTCCAGCCCGGATTCGTTCCTTCGCCGGCATATGCGCCGCGGAACACGGCCTTTCCGGAGAATTGGTCTTTCGGAACACCGTTGAAATCCTCGTTGTAGTCCACTTGCGAAGAGAATTCGGCGATGGGCAGCGGTGTGCCTTCCACTGTGCCCGGCAACGGATAAAAATTCATCTGTCCGAGCGTAAAAGAAGGAAAATTTACGTAATTCACAGCATTGTCCAAACTATCGGTCAGGTTGTCCGTCTGTTGGCTTATCGGAGTCCCGGAGATCGGCGTCGCCGCGAAGATGAGGTTGCCAACTAGTTTGGTAACGGCCGTTTGGTCCTGGTTATAAATAAAGATTCCTTGCTGCGAAGTGTAGATTGTGTTGTTGTAAACGTCGGCAAGTTTTAGCGGCAGGTCCTGGTCCGCTAAATCCATCGCGGTGTACTGACCATCGACAAAAAGGTTGTCATGGATCGCAACCCGGCCTGAAGCCTGTAGAAGTGCTTCGCGCGGATTATGATCGAAGAAATTTCCGTAGATTTGATACAAATCGCCGGAGCCTGGGCCGGAGGCAGGGAAGCCGCCTACCAAGACGTTGGGGCGGTCGCCGTCTGGGCTGGGCTGATCGCCTTTGATAAATGTATTGTTCCTGATGATGGTAGTGCTGAATCCAGTAGGCATGCCCGGAATGGACGGCCTGGGAAGCTGGAACTTGATTTCCATGTTATAGCCAATCGTGTCCTGTACGAGATTGTCTTCGATCACGCCGGCGACAAATGGGTCAGTCCCGTCGGAATTGCCGAGGTACAGTCCCGTTCCTGCGCCCAATATCTTATTTCTGCGGATGATCCAGTTCCATGTGGGGGCCTTCGTGGAGATACCGTCACACTGCTGGTCAGAAGTCTGACCGACAAGGACATTGTCCTCGATCAGGATGTCGTGAACCACGCTGCTAGTACCGCCTCCCGCGCTGATGCCGAAAACATCAGGAAGGCCCTGGCTGTCGACGCGAAGCCTTTTGACTGCGAGGTAACTGGAATTGGAGATCGATACCGTGTTGCAGCACGCATTGCCGGCAATTACTGCCGCTCGCGTTCCGTCCGCGGACCCAGCGCCGATGACCGTGATCCACGCGTGTGGGTTCCCGTTTAGATGGGATAGGGATAGCGGGCCGTAGAAGCCCGGCGCCAGAACCAGTGTGTCTCCAGCATGCAACGTGGTTAACAACGTGCCCACGTTTTGAGGGTTCGCCTGGATGACTCGCGCTTCTGCTGCTGTGCAAGCCAGCCCTGCGGCCATGACTGCGAAAAGAAATAGGCGATATTTTAGAGGTGCTTTGCGAATCCATTGGATGGCCATGGTGATCTCCTTCAAGTTTGTCTACTCAGCTGTGGTTGTGGCCTGTATACAGGCGGCCTGAACGGAACGGTCGTGTGTGGAGGATCAGGGTCGGCTCTCGCCGAATGGACCGGCCCCCAGATTCGCGACGGGAAACGTCCCGTGCAAATGTATGGAGAAACATATCACAGAATGCGAGGTCGTAAATTGAAACTTTTATCCTCGATTAACCCTTGCAATCGCAGTTTGGTGGGCTTATTTTCAAAAACAGCAACGAATATCGTACTTCTGCGCAATTTTCCCGGAATCTTCGACGAGCTCGATCCGGCTTCGTCGATGCTTGGAAACCATTATTCCGCGTCGCTCGGGAAAAAATTACGCAGCAGTAAAGGTTTATTACTGGAAAGAGATTCACGAGATGAAGTCACTGCTCCTTTTGATTGCCCTGGTCCTCACGCTTGGGATGCCGTCGAGCTACGCGGTCGAAGCCTCCCGGGAAGCACCGCTACCTGCTCCGATAAAGATATCGGAAGGCGATATTACGATCCCGACGTACCAATCGGTGGGCAGATATCTGCAGCCGGCTCTGTTCTCCGATTCCACACTGGCGGGCCTGTATCCCTTTACTACCTACAACCAGGCATTCAAGAAGGGCAGTCCGCTTCCTGAGAAGTATCACGCTGTTTTCGTCGAAAACAAATACCTTAAGCTGACTTATATTCCGGAATTGGGCGGGCGTTTCTTCTCGCTTTATGACAAGCTGCATCACAGAGAAGTCTTCTACCGCAATGATGTCATCAAGCCGGCGCACTATAACGCGCGCGATAACTTTCCTCTATCGGGCATTGAGCTGACGGGGCCCTATGACGCCCATGCGCTCGGCCTGCATGGGGAGCCGTACTGGTCGCACACCGTCATTCGACATAAAGATGGCAGCGTCTCGCTGATGCTGGGCGAGAAAGATCCCATCTATCACATGAATGTGACTTTCACAGCGACACTCTATCCGGATGTCGCCGCGATGAAGACTAGTGTTTTTTGTTACAACGGCAACGACGGTCAGAAGCCGCAGATGTTCTGGACCAGCGCTTCGCTTCATTCCACTCCCCGGACGCGCTTCATCTATCCGATGTCTGAAACTGTCGGGCATACGACCGGAGTGGTTTCCCCGTGGCCGATGTACAACGGAGTCGACCTTAGCTGGGATCGCAACAACAAGGACATGCTCGGCGTGTTCGGCATTGATACCTACGATAATTTTGGGGGCGTTTACAAGTTCGATCAGGATTATGGCCTTTTTCGCTATGCAGACCGTCGCGTTGTTCAGGGGATGAAGCTATGGACATTTGGTTATTCAAACCTGGCTACCGTACTGGAGCATGCCTATACAGACCACGCAGGTCCGTACATTGAAGTGCAGAGCGGGCGGATGGTGTGGGATGGCTATTACGAGTACGTTGATCCGCATAAAATCGAGTCATGGCATGAATGGTGGATTCCGGTCGCAGGCATTGGCGGCCTGACGACTCTGTCGTCCGATGTAGCGCTCCACCTTGAAGTACAGCCTGATCCGCTGGGGAAAAGCTCATCTGTGCACGTGGCGCTCTCCCCGGTTCGCCCCATCCGTGACGCCAAACTGGTAGTGAAGGCGAACAGTGGAACCTTGCTGAACACTGCGATCGATATGGTTCCGGGCACTCCGATTCAAAAGACGATTGCCGGCATTCATTCAGACAGCACAGGGCTGCCAGGAATGGAAGTGCTGATCACGGCGCCTGACGGAAAGGTCCTGATGGATTACCACCGTCCGGACAGCAACCCGGGCGGCAAACAATACAGCCCGTTCGCAAAAAGTCTGGGAGATGCTCCCATCCCTCTCGGCAAGATGACCGCCGAGCAGGCGGTGATGGCGGCGCAGCTCAACCAGAAGGAAATGAATATTCCTGCAGCCACGGAGTTTGCAAAGCTCGCGCTGAAGCGAGATCCCGGATATTCACCCGCCCACCAGTTGCTGGGAATGCTGCAGTTCGATCAGGGAAACTTTGAACAGGCTGCGGCAGAGTTCCAGAAGGCCGTGGATCGTAATCCGTATGACTCTCAGTCGTGGTACTATCTCGCGATCTGCCAACTGAATTTGAACCAGCAGAAGCAGGCTGAACGGAACCTGTATTACATCTGGCCCGGCAGTTCCTATTACGGTCCGCGCGAATATCAGCTCGGCCGTCTGGCATTCCTCCGCCATGACGATCTCGATGCAATTCAGCATCTCGAAGGTGCGAACAATTCGAATGGGGAAGACCTGAATCCGCATCTGCTGCTTGCGGTGACCTACCGCGACCAGGGGAAGAAGGAAGCAGCGCTGCAGCAGCTGGCGAAAGTGTCTTCAGTAGATCCGATGGACCGCGTGGCGCTGGCGGAGCGTTTCTTCCTGACCGGTGATTCCGCGGCGGAGGACCAGCTGCGAAATTTCATGGGAGAACAGAGCGAGGATGCCATCCAGGTCTCGATCTTCTATAGTTCCCTGGCACGGTGGAAGGAAGCCGCTGCCGTATTGAAGATGGTTGAGCCGCCGCATAACAAAGATCCATGGGGAACTTCTCCTGTGTATTACTACACACTCGCTTATGCCTTGAAGCAGTCCGGCGACCTGAATGGCGCGACCGAGAACCGAAAGAAGGCGCAGGCCGCAGCAGGAATTGTGGAGCGCTTCCCGTACCGCCGCGAAACGGTGGCGCCGCTGGAAGACGCGGTGAAAGACAATCCCAACGACACGGTGGCGCGATTCAATCTTGCCTGCCTGCTCTACTATCGCGATCAAAAGACGAAGGCGATCGAGCAGTGGCAGGCCATCAATCAAATCAATCCCTCAGAATTTAGTACCCGACGCGCGTTGGGGCTGGCGTATGCAGCGGAAGCACAGCCCGACCAGGCCATCCCGCAACTACGAAGGGCAGTTGAGCTAAGGCCCGGCAACATGGATACGCTCGATGATCTGGCGAATGTCTACGCGCGTGCCGGCAAGCTCGACGAGCAACTTGCGTTGCTGCAGAACGCTTATGCGCACGATCCCAAGAACGATACTCTGGCGGAAGGTTTGCTGAATGCGTGCCTGATCCAGGGCAAATTTCAGGCCGCCCAGGACATCATCGATCACCACACGTTTTCCCCTACCCATCGAACCTATACAGTGCGGGATGAATACCGCGAGCTGGAGTACGGCATGGGCGCCAAGGCATTCAACAGCCGGAACTATGAAGAGGCACTACAGCACTTTCAGGCTGCGCTCAAGCCGCCGGTAAATCTAGGCGTCGATAATTTCGAGCTCCAGTCGGTTCCCCGGGCCGACTACTACATCGGCCGCACTCTGGAGGCCCTGGGAAGAAAGCAGGAGGCCACCCGCGCATATGAGCGGAGCATCAGCGGTGTGGAGAAGCTTACCGGCGGCGGCAGCGAGAGCTGGAGCCCGGATAACTTTTTCATGGTGTTGTCGCTGGAACGGCTGGGTCGCCATCAGCAGGCGGCGGACCTGGTCAAACAATTTCAGACGGTGGCCGCATCCAGGCTCCAGTCCGGCAAACCCTCCTATAGCGCCCGAGCCCATTATCTGCAGGGTCTGATCGACAGGTACGAAGGCAATGCAGAGCAGGCGCGGAAGTCGATGATGGAAGCTGCAGAGAGTCAGCCGGACTACATCGGGCCGCAGTATGAATTGCGCGGCGACGCGATTGATCCAATTGGAAATCCGAGCAGCCGCTGAGGTACACTGCTCACCCGATAGAACTTGGTCGCTGGAAGTTATGCATTCGCAGCACCGTTTTTGCCGAAGCAAACCAACGCCAGAAACATAAATAAAAGGAAAATAAAAATGCCTATGAACTGGACAAAATTCTGCATTGCGGCTGCCGGTGCTGCCTTGGCGCTAACTTTCATTGGCACAAGCCTTGCCGCCGACTCCACCGGATCTCTGGTGCTGCCCTCTTCCACGCTAGAGCGCACGGGAGAGATTCCTGTGGTCTATAACTTGAGGCAGGGGTTTACCGGTCACGCAACATTGCATGTCCACTGGACCGACAGCCTCGGCCGGGTGGTCGAGGAAACAACGATTCCGGCTGACTTGCTGGATGAGACCGAAATAACTTTTCACATCGATATGTCCCATGCCATCGCGCTGAAGAACCATCTTCAGGTCGATCTTTCTCTGAACGGTAAGGACATCAAGGGTGCGCCATACAACAAACAGGAAAGCGCGGGAGCCGACTTTGTAGCCCGCCCGCCGTATACCGGCTGGAAAGACTACGTCATTATGATGTGGCAGGATTACCCGGCAAATCTTGAACCTGAGCTGAAGAAGCTGGGAATCAATGGCGGAATGTATCAGAGCCGCAACACGACCATGCCGGATTTTCTGATCGACAACAACATGCGCTGGTACGCGGAGAGCCTCGCCACGGATTACTACTCCGAATATCATCGGTGGCATCCGGATCGGCCCGTCGGCTGGACTTTTACTCAGGCTAAGCAGCTCTATAAGGAACATCCTGACAGTCTGGTCGCGTTCAAGCGTCACCCTAGCTTCTGGGATCCCTACTGGCGGAAGAATATTCATGATCGCGGTGTGGCAGCGGCGCAGCGATGGGCCCCTTACCGGCCTTACTTTTACAGTCTGGCCGATGAGTCGGGAATTGCTGAACTCGAAGCGCAGTGGGATTTTGACTTCTCCGACGAATCGCTGGTGCCGATGCGCCGCTGGCTGCAAGCTGAATACGGCAGCCTGGGAGCGCTGAATCAGGAGTGGGGAACGAACTTCACCAACTGGAACCTGGTGATGCCGCTGACCACGACTCAAGCCATGCAGAAGTCGGGCGACAACTTTTCCCAATGGGCGGACTTCAAGGAGTGGATGGATATCTCCTATGCCGACGCCTTGAAGATGGGAGCCGATGCAATCCGCGAAGGCGATCCGCATGCCTATGTTGGGGTTGGCGGCGGCCAGATGCCGGGCTGGGGCGGCTATGATTATGCCCGGATCACGAAAGCGCTGACCACAATTGAGCCCTATGACATCGGGCGCAGCGTGGATATTGTTCACTCGCTCAATCCGGCCATGCCGATTGTCACCACAGCATTCGCCTCTGGCCCGCAGGAAAAGCAGCGGGTTTGGAGCGAACTGCTGCACGGCAATAGCGGACTCATCATCTGGGATCAGGCCAATGAGTTCGTTTCAAAAGATGGAGTCCCAGGTGCAAGAGGGAAAGAGGCGAGCCAATACTACAACGAGATTCGTGACGGCGAGGGCGCGCTCATCATTAACAGCCATCTGGTGAACAACCGCATCGCCATTCACTACTCGCAGCCCAGCCTGCGCACGCAATGGATGCTCGAACGCCGTCCGGACGGCGCAGCCTGGATGACCCGCAGCCCCGGTTATGAGCGGTCCAACAATAAGTTCATGCGGCTGCGCGAATCATGGTGCGACCTGATCGCCGACGAAGGCTTGCAATATAACTTTGTTTCCTATGACCAGGTACCCAAAGGCGAATTGCTCAAGCGCGGCTATCATGTGCTGATTCTTCCCGAGTCCAGTACGCTATCACAGGCGGAAGCGAATGCAATTCGCGAGTTTGTCGCCCAGGGAGGCGTTGCCATCGCCGATGGAGTGCCAGGGACATACGACGAACATAGCCGCAAGCTGCCGCAATCCTCGCTCAACGACCTTTTTGGCGGCACGAATTTGGAGCAGGTGAACGTACACAGCTTCGGAAACGGAACAGCCATTCTGCTGAATACAAACATCGTGGATTATTTACAGAACCGGCTGGATGGCAAAGAAGGACCGGTGCATCGGCAGATCGAGAACCTGCTGCGGTCCAACGGCGTCCGCCCTGAATTTGCTGTCGAGAATGCAGCAGGTCAACCGGTCGTCGGCGTGGATACGCACGTTTTCGCGAATGGAGCCGTTCGGATCGTCACCCTGCAATCGAACCCGCAACTGCGCGTGAGCGAACTCGGACCGCCGGACTTCCGTTCCAACAAGCGATTTGAAAAGCCGGTGGCGGTGCATCTGCATCTGCCCAATGCGATGTATGTCTATGACACGCGCGCGCGCAAAGACCTGGGCAGGAAACAGGAACTGGAGCTGACGGTCGATCCATACGACCCGACAATCCTTGCAATGAGCGACACTCCACTGCCGGAGATGCAAGTCTCGCTGCCGGCGAATGCGCAGCGTGGATCGGTCGTTGACATTGCCGTGCATGCCACACCCGCCCAGGCGAATGCGAACGTCTTTCATATCGACGTTCGCGATCCTCAGGGGAAGCGCGTGCTCTACTATTCGGGTAATGTGATTGCCAGGCAGGGCGGAGGGGTGAAATCTATCCCGCTGGCGGCCAATGACGCAACCGGTCAGTGGACTGTCACGGTGCAGGACATGCTCAGCGGCCAGACGATCACCCGCAACTTCGATGTGAAATAACGAGTGTGCACACAAGACAGTGAGGCCGTGTGAAGAGACGGGAATTTCTGAGAGACTCGGCGGTTGCCGCTGGCACGCTGATCGCCGGAGTCGGTTTTGCAGAAGCCGGCGCGGGAAAGAATCCCACCGCGCCTCCAACTGAGGGAGCATCGCCGGAAAAACTGATCGAAATACCGGGCGGAAGCTTTGAGATCGTGGATGAGGGAACAAAAATTCCGGTCACGGTCACGCTCGGTAAGTTTCTGATGGCTCCCACGGAGATTACACAACAGGAGTACGAAGAGATTATGGGCGAGAATCCGTCATTTCATCGCGGCGCGAACCTGCCGGTCGAAACCGTCAACTGGTGGAATGCGATTCGGTACTGCAATCTTCGCAGCCTCAAGGAAAATCTGGACCCCTGCTACAACCTTGAGACTGGCTTTTGCGACATGCGCCGGAACGGCTATCGTCTGCCTTCCGATACGGAGTGGGACCATGCGTCGGGCGCGTTCACGAATTCCCGCACAGAGGCGAACCTGGGCAATTCCGATACAACGCATGTCAACTTGTTGATGGATGAACTGAATCATTCAGGTACCAAGCCGGTGGGCAGTTATCCCGCGAACCAATACGGACTCTTCGATATGACGGGAAATGTCTGGGAGTGGTGCACGGATTACTTCAATCCGCTCAATGAGCCGCAGGCCTCCTATAATCCGGCCGGTCCTTTGCGGGGCATCGATCGTATCCTGCGCGGCGGCTCTTATCTCAGCACGACTTCTCAGTGGGCGCATGGAAAGTACAGGCAGTGCATCGAGCCGGATTATAAATCCCGCTTCACTGGATTTCGCGTCTGCCGCACGCTTCAGGCTGACGCGGTACTTCCCGCGGCTCATCACAGCCCGGACTGGTTCGCGCCCTACAATCATGCTCCCGCCGGATATGACACCACGACCGGGAACTTATCCTCTCTGGTGGCGGGGATAAGCTCTGTTGAGGGTTGGGAGACACGGCGGAAAGCCATCCAGGCGAAGTGGCTGAAGTTGCTTGGCTCCATGGACATTGCGCCGCCGCCGTCGAAGACGCGCCTGGTCAGCGTCATCACCGACCAGAATTACACCGCTAAACTCATGTACCTGCAGGTCGAGCCGGACTGGTGGGAGAAGATCCTTATCATGATGCCCGCCGAGGCGATCACCCGCCCGCGACAGGTTGTCATCGTCCCCTTCTATGACGTCGATACCCCCGCCAGCCGCAATCTATCCGGGGTTGAGTTTTTGGGCCGGACCGTTGATCCGTTCGCCTATTGCGCCGTTCAGAAGGGATACATTGCAGTCGCGATCCGCTGGTTTGGCGAAAGCTACGGCGAGTCCGAGACCGAAGCGGTGGCGAACCTGAAGCTGCGTCATCCCAGGGTCACCGGACTGGGAAAGTGGGTCTGGGACGCGCAGCGCCTGGTTGATTACCTCTTTACTCTGCCCGAGGTGGACCGCACGCGCGTGGGAATTCACGGCCACTCGCTGGGCGGAAAGATGGCCTTGTATGCGCCGGCATTCGATGACCGCATTACCGCCGTCGTGTCCAATGAGCTTGGCGTCGGTCTCACGTTCTCGAATTATGAGGATTACTGGTATCTCGGTGACTTTATCAACAAGATGGATCAGGGCACAGACCACCACGAACTGATCGCACTGATTGCGCCGAGACCGTTCCTGTTAATCGGCGGCGACAAATACGACACGAACAAGAGCTGGTATTACATCAACGCCGCGCGCGCGGTCTACCAACTCTACGGCAAGCCTGAAAATATTGGCTACTTCAACCACCATACGGGGCATCGTCCCACGCCCGAAGCAGTCTGGCGTTCGAATGAATGGCTGGCCCACTTCCTGGGACCCCAAGCATAAAGATTGTCATTCTGAGCGCAGCGAAGAATCCAGAGAACGTCGGCTTTGTCTGGATTCTTCAGCCCAAGAATGGTGACTTCTTAGTCCGGCTACATCGAAACGAGAACCGCACTAACTCATCGGGTGCGGGTGCGGCACCACCGTAATTGTGATCTTCGAGGGGTATTGCGTCGAGTGATGGACCTCATTGTGGGCGACTACTCCTTTCGCCTCGTCATAATTGTTGCCCCCGGTATTCAGGTTGCGGTCGAAACGCGGAAAGTTGCTGCTCGAAACCTCGATCCGGAGTGAATGGCCGGCTGCAAAGTAATCGCTGGTATTCATCGGTTCGAAGGTGATCTTGTACACTTTGCCCGGTTCCATCCACGCCACCGGCTTGTCATATCCGTTCCGGTACCGCACCCGCTGAATATTCTCATCCAGGTTATAAGCAGGCCCGTTGGGGGCAACGTCGATCAGCTTGATGGTGAAATCCGTATCTTTCGCGTCCGAGGACACATACAGCGTAATGTAAATCGGGCCGCTTACCTCAGTGCCTTCCTTGAAAGGATCGGTGGTGTAGACCAGGATGTCATTGCGGGTTTCCTTCTCGCGTTGGTCGTAAGCACCTGGGTGAATCGCATTTCCCTCGCAACAGAAATTGCCGCCCAGCGAAGTTACAGGGTTCATCGGGTCGTAGGTGAAACGATCTCCCCTGTCCTGAGCAGGCGGAGCAGAGGTCAGTGATCCATCACCGAAGAGGCTGTTGGCCTTTCCGGCGCTCGCAAGATAAAACGTCTGCTGCTGCGAGCCTTCCGGTGGCCAGGTGTTCGATGTCTCCCACCTGTTCTCTCCCATGACGTAGTAGCGGACCTTGGGCATGGTTTCCAGCACGTGGTTGTCTTCTCCCTTCAGGAAGTGGTCGAACCAGCCGTAGGTGAGCGCGCTCATATCCAGTCGCGCATCGCCCATATCTCTCTGACCGACCACAGTGTGCTCGGTGGCGCCCGCATAGCCGCAATGGCCCGTCGGCGCAATCACGGCATACTGTTCGTTGGCGATGTCCGGCCGTGCCGTTTTTCGCACGAAGTTATAGGCCGCCAGGTTTGGACCTGTCGATAAGTCGTACCAGGACATGAACCACAACCCGGGCACGTTGATCTTCATGCTGTCGTTCCAGAGGCCGCCCTTGTACCACGCCGGATCATTCGGCGTCCGCTCGATCATCGCTCCGCCGGTCGCGATACCCGGCATGTGATCCGCGAAAATTCCTTTTGGCCCATTCACGGCCTTGATGATGTCCATTTCCGGCAGGTGCCAGAGAGCCTTCGACCAGTCCACCGGCGGGTAACGAGCATCAAGATCGAATGCCCTCGATGCGCTGATCAGGTCCGCCTGCGAAGTATTCCGGGGAAACATCGGCCGAATTGTGTTCTGCACGCCGTACAGCCAGTCGATGAAAAGCATCTGCACGGCGCCGCCGCGATACCAGTTTCCCTGCTCGTAATAGGGACCGACGCGGCCCACGCCGGCGCCGAATCCCTCCGGGATAAATGCCGCGTCCGCTGGATTTCCCATCGCCGTCACAGCAAGCTGCCACTCCGCTGTCGAAGAGCATCCGATCGTTCCGACCTTCCCGTTCGACCAGGGCTGAGCGGCAATCCATGAGAACTCGTCGTATCCATCGCTCAGCGGCGGCCCAAGAATGTCATAGTTTCCCTCGGAGAAAAACTGACCGCGCTCATTGATCTCGACATAGGCATAGCCGCGCTTCACCGCATTTAGTTCGGCGCCCATATTGCGCGGCGCGCCGAGAGAAATATCCCAGTAGTTGAAGTTGTAAGGCGTGCGGACGAAAATCGTGCCGTATTTCTTCGACTCATCCTTTGGCCGGTAGATATCGGCGGCCATGCGCTTGCCGTCTTTCATAGGGATCATGACTTTTCGGTCAATGATCGCCACTGATTCCAACTCCTTTTCAATCGCATTATTTTTCGCAATCTGCGCCTGTTTGGAATCCGCGCCCTGACCCAATGCAGCCGGAATTGCAATCAAAGCTTCCGCGAGTATGGTTGCGGCAAGCAGGGAACGGACGAAACTCATGCGCATGGAAATTCCTCCAGGTATTTTTGCAAAGCCTAGTCTACCTGTAATCCGGCAATTACTCGTATGGAAATTCAACTGTCTCTCAACCTTGGAAATTTGGCCGATGAACGCTAGTTAGGGAAACGTTCTCCAAACCGTCAGGCGTGGAGCCGAGACATGCGGGCGACGTGTCGCGCAATCTGGCCATCTTCGTCGGTGGTCATCACCCGGACTTTAACTCGCGATGCCGCCTTCGAGATGATTCCGGGAGTTTTTTCCGCCTCGCTTTCGGAAGCGACCTCAACCCCGAGGGTGGCAAGCCGCGCGCAGATATTTTTCCGTACCGGCGCACCATGCTCGCCGATGCCGCCGGTGAAGACCAGCATCTCGAATCCACCCAGAACAGTCGCATAAGCTGCAATTGTCTTCGCCACGCTGCGGGCAAAGATGTCGGTCGCGAGCATTGCCTGCGCATCACCCGACGCCGCCCGCTGCATCAGCAGACGCATGTCGCTCTCGCCCGCCAGCGCTTCGAGACCGCTCCCATGATTCACCAAGGCTTCGAGTTCGTCTGGAGTCAGCGCGGAATTCTGGGGCGAAAATTTCCTCTGCAGCAACAGTCCGACCGCAGGGTCCAGATCGCCCGAGCGGGTGGCCATTGGTACCCCGCCCGTGGGACTGAGTCCCATGCTGGTGTCGATGGATTTTCCTTCCGCAATCGCGCAAATACTGCAGCCGCTGCCCAGATGGGCGACGATCAGCTTTCCCGGCAGATCGTCCCCGAGCAGGCGCACGATCGCCTCATAG
Source organism: uncultured Acidobacteriota bacterium (assembly GCA_963823595.1). Classification (GTDB taxonomy): domain Bacteria; phylum Acidobacteriota; class Terriglobia; order Terriglobales; family Acidobacteriaceae; genus JAKAAZ01. The sequence goes on along the minus strand of CAWGME010000020.1, from coordinate 189,532 downwards.
GACAACCCGTGGAAACCGTAGCGGCGCACGCCCGCATCGCGGTAGGCCCGCGGCAGGGGATATGTATATGCTTCCGGCGGCATGGTGTTGTGAAACTGCGTATCGAAGCATGCGAATTGGGGAACGCCGGGGAACTCGCGCTCACTTGCGCGGATGAGTGCGACCGCGGACGGAATGTGCAAAGGCGCAAAATGCACCGAGCGCTCCAGGGTTGCGAGCACCTCGGCTGTCAAAGCGCAGTGCTCCCCAAGGTGCGGTCCGCCATGCACAATCCTATGCCCGATGGCAGTGACTTTCTCCGTGCTGTGACGCGCTATCTGGGTGGATGCGGCAGCCAGCGCTTGTTCCTGGGAAGGGAAGTGATTTTCTTCTCGTGCGATTTCGCGGCCTTCCGCGTCCATCATGATCAGAATGCCGGATGCATGCCCGACTTCCTCCGCCTTGCCGGACAGAAGCAGGCGCTCGCCATCGCCGTCATAGAGGCCGAACTTCAGGGACGACGAGCCGCTGTTGATTGTGAAAATCGCCACTATGCAGAATCCTGGGAGGACGTAAGCGCGCTGGAACTTGCAGTCCACTTCCAATCGCGGACCTCGGGCATGTCCTCGCCATATTCGGAAACGTAGAGTTTGTGTTTCTGGATCACTTCACTGTGCCGCTGCACGGCGGCATGTACCCGGTCGGCAAGCCTGGGAATGTGGCTGATGGCATCGAGCGCCAGCGTATAGCGATCCATTTTGTTCAGCACCGTCATGTCAAATGGCGAGGTCGTCGTACCGTGTTCACGGAAACCATGCACATGCAAGTTGGCGTGATTGCGCCGGTTATACGTCAACTTGTGAACGATGCTGGGATACCCGTGGAAGGCGAAGATCACCGGTTTATCCAGCGTGAACAGCCGATCGAAATCCGCATCGCTGATTCCGTGCGGATGCTCGCGCGGTGTCTCCAGCGTGAACAGATCGACAACATTGACAAAGCGAACCTTCACGTCCGGCGCCCAGCTGCGCAGCACAGTCACTGCCGCCAGTGTTTCCATCGTCGGAACGTCGCCGGCGCAAGCCATCACGACATCGGGCTCTTCGCCCGGCTTCACATTTCCCGCCCAGTCCCACGCTCCTACGCCGGCAATGACATGTTTCACCGCATCATCGATATCGAGATATTGTGGCGACAGCTGCTTGCCGGCAATCGTCAGGTTGACGTAGTTGCGCGAGCGCAAAACGTGGTCCGTCACCGCCAGCAGCGTGTTCGCGTCGGGCGGCAGATAGATGCGCACCGTTTCGGAATGCTTGTTGGCGACGTGGTCGATAAATCCTGGATCCTGATGCGAAAAGCCGTTGTGATCCTGCCGCCAGACATGGGAACTCAGCAGGTAATTCAGAGATGCAATCGGTTTGCGCCACGGCAGCACTGCACATTCCTGCAGCCATTTCGCGTGCTGGTTGAACATCGAGTCGACAATATGAATGAACGCCTCGTAGCAGGAGAAATAGCCGTGTCGGCCGGTCAGCAGATAGCCTTCCAGCCAGCCTTCGCAGAGATTCTCGGACAGCACTTCCATGACGCGACCGTCGACGGAAAGGTTTTCATCGACCTGCTCATACGCCGCATCCCACCGTTTGCCGGAGGCCTCATAGATGGCCTGCAGGCGGTTGGAGGCGGTCTCATCCGGCCCGAACACGCGGAAATTTCGCGAGCTGAGATTGCGCTGCATGACGTCACGCAGATAATTCCCCAGCGTAGCCGTCGCGCTGGCCTGCTGGTCGCAAGGCATCGCGCATTTGATGGCGTAATCGCGATAATTCGGCAGCTCGAGCGCCTCCAGCAACATACCGCCGTTCGCGTGCTCATTCATGCCTATCCGGAGGTTGCCTTTGGGTGCAAGATCGGCGAGGTCCTCGCGAAACCGACCGTCTCCGTCAAACAGCTCGTGCGGCTTGTAGGAGCGCATCCACTCTTCAAGCTGTTGCAGGTGATGCGGGTTGGTGCGTACCTCGTCAAGCGGTACCTGATGCGCGCGCCAGGTGCCTTCGACCGGTTTGCCATCCACGAACTTCGGTCCTGTCCATCCTTTCGGGGTACGCAGCACCAAGGCTGGCCACATGGGGCGGGTCGCATCGTTGTTTTCTCGCGCATGCTTTTGGATGGCGCGAATTTCGGCGTATATCGTATCCAGCACCTCGGCCATGCCGCGGTGCATCGTGTCATGGTCATCGCCTTCCAGAAAGTACGGCTTGTAGCCATATCCGCGCAGCAGCGATTCCAGCTCCTCATGCGAAATGCGGGCAAGCACCGTTGGATTCGCAATCTTGAAACCGTTCAGGTGAAGGATCGGCAGCACGGCGCCATCGGTGATCGGGTTCAGGAACTTGTTCGAGTGCCAGGAGGTTGCCAGCGTTCCGGTCTCGGCTTCTCCATCGCCAATGACACAGGCGACGATCAGGTCTGGATTGTCGAAGGCGGCGCCGTAGGCATGGACCATCGAATAGCCCAGCTCGCCGCCTTCATTGATCGAACCCGGCACGTTCGGAGCGTCGTGGCTCGGTATCCCGTACGGCCATGAGAATTGCTTGAAGAAGCGCTTAATTCCATCTTTGTCCAGGCTGATGTCGGGGTAAATTTCCGTGTAGGTGCCTTCGAGATATGTGTTCGCCAGGATGCCGGGCGCGCCATGTCCCGGCCCCACCACATACATAAAGCTCGCCTGGGTGGCGCGGATTAAGCGGTTCAGATGAACGTAAACGAAGTTTAGACCGGGCGTGGTGCCGAAATGGCCAAGCAGCCGAGGCTTGATGTCGTCCGTCGTCAGCGGACGTTCCAGCAGGGGATTGTCCTTCAGATAAATCTGACCGACGGACAGGTAGTTGGCCGCGGACCAATATGCCTCAATCTTTGCGATTTCTTCCTGCGACAAACTTGGCGACATCTGGAGTGCTCCGGAACCGTATTGTTATCCACCTTTTAGGATGCTCTTGCATCGGGAACGAGTAAAGTGAGGGCATCAACCGGCGCAGCGAGGGCCCGGGTTGTTCTGGAAGTGGACACGGATTCGCGCTACCCGATCAGGCTCGGCGATTTTTCGGCCGTCTATACTGGAGGTTCAGGCGAAAGCATCGATTATGGCCACGCATTTAGAGGAAATTCTGGCATCTACCCGGCGCGATCTGGCGCTCCGCAAGCAGACTGCGGATCTTGCCGTCGCTGGAGCGACGCGCAGCCCAGCATACGCCGCGTGGATTTGCCGCCGCTTTGCGCCGGCAATCTCAAAGCGGTCCGGCGATAATTGCCGAGCTTAAGAAAGCATCGCCATCGCGAGGCCTGATCCGCGCGGATTTCTCCGTAGCGCAGCTTGCCGCCACGCTCGCGAAGGCAGGTGCTGCCGCGCTTTCGGTCTTGACGGAGGAGCACTTCTTCCAGGGGAGCCTCGCCAATCTGGAGGCGGCGTCGGCCTCCGCCCCGGTACCGTGTCTGCGGAAAGACTTTATTGTCGACGAATTTCAGATCCTGGAAGCGCGTGCGGCATGCGCCGACGCGATTCTGCTGATTGCGGCGGCGCTCGATGACGTTACTCTGCGGCAACTGAGGCGCGCGGCGGAAGCGCACGGCGTGGATGTGCTCTGCGAGGTTCACAACGCCGAAGAGGCTGCGCGCGTGCTCGATCTTGGCTGCGAGATGGTCGGAGTTAACAACCGCAATCTCAACAACTTTGAGGTAAGTCTCGAATGTATCGATTGAGCTTGCGGAGCTTCTGCCGCCAGAGGTTGTGCGGGTCGCCGAGAGCGGCATTCGCACAGCGGGTGATGTGGCGCGGCTTCGTGCTGCCGGGTTCGACGCGTTTCTGATTGGCGAGTCGTTGATGCGGCAACCCGACCCAGGAAGCGCGCTGGCGAAATTATTGGCGGCGGTGGAGTCCGTGCGCGAGGTGCCCGCCTGAGGCGGTCCGCTATGTGGATAAAGATCTGCGGAATTACATCGGTCGAGGATGCGGAGTTGGCGGTTGCGGCAGGTGCCGACGCGCTCGGATTTATTTTCGCCGAAAGTCCACGCTGCATATCTCCGGAAGCAGTTCGCGAGATCATCGCAGACGCTTCCACCGACCAAACCGAGAAGATCGGCGTCTTTGTGAATGCATCGGTTGAAGAAATGTTTGCTGTTCAGCGCCTGGCAGGATTGACCGGAATGCAACTGCATGGCTCCGGACACGTAGACGTGGAGCAGTTACGCGATTACTCCAGCAACAATTCCAACCCGATCCGGATACTGCGGGTGATGCGCTATGATGCCCACCCGGATCGCTTTGCCCTGGAACTGCGCCAGCTTCGGGAGAGTGCCACGTTCGACGGCCGGCAAAATGCAATCCTGGTGGATACATGCGTTGCCGGCAAACAAGGCGGTACAGGAGTCGCCTTTGATTGGTCGGCTGCGCGCGACACCTTTCTGCACGAGGCGCCCTATTTCCGGCTGATTGCCGCCGGTGGGCTGCATCCGGGAAATGTTCGCGAGGCAATCCAGACATTGCGCCCGTGGGGAGTCGACGTTTCGAGCGGCGTCGAAAGCTCGCCCGGGAAAAAAGATCCGGAGCTGCTCGCGGCTTTCATTCGCGAAGCTCGCGCAGCCGAGATGGAACTTGCGGAAGCGGCGCGACTCTAAAGATTTCTAGAAAGAATTGGTTCGACATGAAAACTATGCAGACAGAAAAGCCCGCTACGTCTCCCATCGCCGACGCGGCTCCAGGGCGTTTCGATGCTTATGGCGGACGCTATGTTCCGGAGACGCTGATGGCGGCGCTGGAAGAGTTGGAGCGGGCGTATGCGGAGGCGCAGCAGGATCCCGCGTTCGCGAGCGAGCTGTCCTATCTACTGCACTACTATGCCGGACGTCCAACGCCGCTTTATTTCGCGTCACGCCTGACGGAAGCGTTGGGCGGCGCAAAAATTTACCTGAAGCGCGAGGACCTGCTGCATACAGGCGCGCACAAGATCAACAACTGCATCGGCCAGGGGCTGCTCGCCCGCCGCATGGGTAAGCGGCGCATCATTGCCGAGACCGGCGCAGGCCAGCACGGGGTCGCAACCGCGACGGTATGCGCGCTGTTCGGCATGGAATGCGTCGTCTACATGGGCGAAACGGACATGCGGCGGCAGGAACTGAACGTATACCGCATGCGGCTGCTGGGCGCCGAAGTTCGCGGCGTAAGCGCCGGCTCGGCCACGCTGAAAGATGCCATCAACGAAGCCATGCGCGATTGGGTGACGAATGTGCGCACCACCCATTATCTGCTGGGCAGCGTGCTGGGCGCGCATCCCTACCCCACGATGGTGCGCGATTTTCAGCGCATCATCAGCATCGAAGCGCGCCGGCAGATTCTCGAGTCCGAAGGCCGTCTGCCTACTGCGGTGCTGGCCTGCGTCGGCGGAGGCTCGAATGCCATTGGCGCGTTCTATGAATTTCTTCCCGATACAAATGTCCGGCTGATCGGCATTGAGGCCGGTGGACACGGGCCGGCGCTCGGCGAACACGCGGCGCGGTTTCAGGGCGGGTCGCCGGGTGTGCTGCAGGGCACCTATTCTTACGTGCTGCAGGATGAGGCCGGGCAGATCGCCAACACGCATTCCGTTTCGGCGGGCCTCGATTATGCGTCCGTGGGCCCGGAACACGCCGCCCTGCACGATTCCGGACGCGCGGAGTATGTTTCCATCTCCGATGAAGCGGCGTTGAATGCGACAGTGAAGCTGGCGCGCATGGAAGGAATTCTGCCCGCGATCGAAAGCGCTCACGCGGTGGCAGAGGCGATTCGCATCGCGCCCAAAATGAAACGCGAGGACATTCTGTTGATCAATCTTTCCGGTCGCGGCGATAAGGATATGGGTATCCTGGCGCGCGAGCTGAAGTTGCAGGGAGCGTGAGGATGGGCATCGAATTCCGCCACAATCCCGGCCTGGTTGTGTATCTCACCATCGGCGATCCAGACCTGGCGACCAGCAGGAAAATCGCGCTCGCCGCTATCGATGCGGGCGCCGATGTGCTGGAACTCGGAGTTCCGTTCAGCGATCCATTGGCTGACGGTCCGGTGATCCAGCGGGCCAGTGAACGGGCGGTCGCCAACGGAACACGGCTGGCTGATGTGCTGGAGCTGGCGCGCGCTCTGCGGAAGGAACGTCCCTCCGTCGGTCTGGTCATCTTTTCGTATCTCAATCCTATTCTGCGGATGGGTCTGGAAGCCTTTGCGGAAGCCGCCGAAAAGGCGGGCATCGATGCCGTCCTGATCACCGATCTGATTGTGGAAGAATCGGAAGAGTATCGCGCGGTGCTGGGCAGGCATCACCTGCAACCTGTTTTCCTGGCTGCGCCAACCAGTCCCGACGAACGCCTGGCGCGGATTGCGGAGGTGTCCGAGGGATTTGTCTACGCCATTTCCCGCGTCGGCATCACCGGCACGCAGCAGCAGGTAGCCTCCGATGCTCGCGAGCTGGTGACCCGCCTGCGTCGCTACACCGAGCTGCCGATCGCGCTGGGCTTCGGCATTTCGAACGCCGCGCACGTTGCCGCCGCCGCGGAATTCGCCGATGCTGTTGTAGTGGGAAGCGCCATTGTCGGCCTGATCGAGCAGGCCGCGCCGGCAGCGGCACCGGCGGCGGTTGGCGCATTTATCGCCGGCCTGCGCACGCCCACTGTCGTGGAGGAAAGTATTCTTTCCTGAAAAATGTTTTCATCTCGATTAGGATAAGCAACATTATCTTTTGCCAGCGAGGCATTCCCATTTGTGCGCCAGGCACGTCGGAAGCCTGCTTTTTTTGAGGTGCTACATGGACATTGCAGAATGGCGGCGGAAAATCGATGAGCTCGATCGCCAAATTGTAACTTTGATCAGCGAACGCGCACGGGCCGCGCAGGCGATCGGACGATTGAAGCGGGCTACGGATTTGCCGGTGTACGAACCCAACCGCGAAAAGGTAATTTTCGAGAACGTGCGCAAAACGAACCCCGGCCCCCTGCCGGATATCGAATTGACGCACATCTATGAACGCATCATCGACGTAATGCGCGCCTTGCAGAAAGATGAACTGGCGTCGCAGTCGGCATCGGAACCGGCGGGCGACACCAGCCTGAACAAAAATTAGACGAAACGAGAGCTTGGAAAATGATTGTAGCCATGCGGGAAAACGCCACCGAAGAAGAGATCCAGCAGGTGCTGGCGCGAATGGTGGAAATAGGTTTCAACGTACATCGCACTACCGGAACCCAGCAAACGGTGTTGGCTGGGGTCGGTCAGCCGGCCAGTTTCGATGTGCAGGATTTTCAGGTGATGGTCGGCGTGGCGGAGGCGCACCGCATCACTTCGCCGTACAAACTTGCTGGTCGCGGATTCCGTCCCCAGGGGACTGTCGTTCGCTTTTCCAACGGCGTGGCGGTCGGTGGAGAAGAGGTCATGGTGATGGCAGGACCGTGCTCGGTGGAGTCGCGCGAGCAGATTTTTACCGCCGCCGAACAGGTGGCTGCGGGCGGAGCAAAATTTCTTCGCGGTGGAGCGTTCAAACCCCGCAGCTCGCCCTACTCCTTTCAAGGTATGGGCCTCGATGGCTTGCGCCTGCTGCGTGAAGTCGGCGATGCAACCGGCCTGCTCATCGTCAGCGAAGTCATGGAAATTTCTCAAATCGAATTGATGCTGCCGTACGTGGATGTTTTCCAGGTCGGCGCGCGCAATATGCAGAACTTCAACCTTTTGCGCGAACTGGGCCTGGCGCGCAAGCCCGTTCTGCTGAAACGCGGCATCGCGGCAACCATTGAAGAGTTTCTGCTCTCCGCCGAATACATCCTCTCCGGAGGAAATTATGACGTGATGCTGTGCGAGCGCGGCATCCGCACGTTCGAGACCTACACGCGCAATACGATGGATATCTCCGCGATCCCGGTGTTGAAGCACTTGTCTCACCTGCCGGTTCTGGGCGATCCCTCTCATGGAACCGGGCGCCGCGACATGGTTCCGGCAATGGCGCGGGCCTCGGTTGCCGCCGGTTGCGATGGTCTGCTGATGGAAGTGCATCCCAATCCCGATAAGGCAGTTTCCGACGGAGCGCAATCGCTGTTTCCGCAGCAATTCGAGCAATTGATGAGCGAGCTGCGCATCATTGCTTCCGCTGTCGGGCGCACGATCGCGTAGAGAACTTTGGCAGATTCGATCCAAAGCGTCGCAATCTTCGGCACCGGACTGATCGGCGCTTCCGTCGGTCTTGCTCTGCGCGCGCAAGGCTTTGCTGGACGCATCATTGGCTGGGACCGCTCGCCAGACCAGGCGGAGCTTGCCCGATTGCGCGGCGCTGTCGATAGCGTGGCGCGGGAGCCGCTCGCGGCCGCAGCGCAAAGCGACTGCATTCTTCTGGCGATGCCGGTTTTTGGCATACTGAATTGGATCGACCGGCTGGCTGCCGCTCTTCGCGATGACCAGTTGGTCACAGATGTGGGCAGCACGAAAGAGGCAATCTGCGACCATGCTTCGAAAGCATTTACTTCCTCCGTCGCCGCACACTTTCTTCCCGGCCATCCAATGGCAGGCAAGGAAGTTCATGGCGCGGCTTACGCGGACGGGGAACTATTCCGCGGGGCTGTGTGGCTGTTCACGGACACACAACCGGCTGCAGCGAACCGACACGCCGCAGAATGGCGCCAGTGGGTCCAGCGCTTCGGCTCGCGAACTCTCGATCTCGATCCAAAACGGCACGATGAGGTCTGCGCCTGGGCCAGCCATCTGCCGCAAATGCTGGGAACGGCTCTGGCCGCACTCCTCGAAGATGCCTTCCCTGAGGATACCTTTGCCGGAGCCGGCAGGAATCTGGCCAGCAGCGCCAGCCAGCTTCGCGCGATCGGTGGCCGCGCCATGCATGAAATGACACGCCTGGGCGCGAGCCCGTTTTCCATGTGGCGGGACATTGCCCAAACCAACGACGCCGAGATCTCGAAGGCGCTCCTGGCCCTCGAGCAGCGGCTCGCATTCATCCGTGAAAACCTGAAGCAGCCGGAGCTGCGCGAAGAATTCCAGCGTGCCAACCGGTTCCGCTCGCGGTTTTAGTATTCGTGCTGGATGGCTGCAATAGCGCTATGGAAAGGTCATAAGCCATGAGTGAAGAAGAGAAGAAAGCCGGATTGACATCGCAGCAGCAGTTTCTCAACGACCTCTGGGAAGAGCACATCCGCGATGAGTTTACGACGAAGGACACCACCGCAACCATCGACAGCATGGTTCCGGATGCTTATGTGAACCATATCCCCGTGATGACGGGTGGAACGGGCCGGGATCAACTGCGGCATTTTTATTCGACATACTTTATTCCGAAAATGCCGCCCGACACGGAGATTGAGCAGATTTCGCGGACCATTGGAACCGACCGGCTGGTGGATGAGATGATTGTTCGTTTCACCCACACGATAGAAATGGACTGGATGCTTCCCGGCATAGCGCCTACCGGCAAAAAAGTGGAATGCCCGACGGTTGCGATTGTTCACTTCCGCGATGGGAAGCTCGCGCACGAACACATTTACTGGGATCAGGCTTCTGTGCTGGTGCAACTCGGATTGCTGGATCCTTCGAAGCTCCCCGTGGCCGGGAATGAAACCGTGAGGAAATTGCTGGATCCGACGCTGCCGTCGAATGGCCTGATCCAAAGAGCGATGGGCACGCGCTAATCAGCAAGAATGAAGCTGGTGCGATCGTGCTCCAGCACAGCCTCGCACCTCAATCGACGAAATGGCTACTCTATTCCGCGCTGTTCATACTGGTTTTGACGATGGATGCCTTATGCTCCTTATTGTCCTCGTCGAAAATGTATAGTTTGCGACCGTCAATCGCATATTTCACCTCCGCGCCAACGGTCACATTCGCGGGCTTCGACCACGGGAAGAGCAGCTTTTCGCGAGCGATGTAGGTCTTCTCCGGGCCCCGGATCGTATAGACCTCGTAAGTGTCGATATTGTCGGTTGTGTTCGCCGTCGTGTGCCGCGAGTAATCGGTTCCGTCCTTCTTTCTTTTCGACTGCGAGTCTGTGTTGTAGGTCGTGGTGCTTCCTTCGTGAACCTTCTGCTGCTCTGTATCAAGCAGTTTGCCGCTTTGCCATTGGCGAGCCGCGGCAAATGCCATTGTGCCGCCAAGAAAAATGGCGATTGCCAAACTAGTCCTGCGACCGATTTGCCTCATATAGCCCCCAGTGCAAATGTCTGAATTCGTTTTCGTGGATGATGGACGCGCCGAGCTCGCGGGCGAGTGCACGTACCTTGATGATCTTATCCGGGAAAAAGGAGATCGCAAATCGCTTTTTTCGCCTTTCTCTGAGCGACAGCGCTGGGCTGACTGGGAGAAACCTGCGGGCCCACTTCCACAACATGACCGTAGTGAGAAGAAATCCTCGAGCGTGGCCGCCGAAGCCTCTTCCTGTGCATCCGAGAAAGCGAGCAGGTGGCCGATGCATTCGCATTGCTTGGAAAATCCTCGCGCGGCAGATATCGCGCTGTGAGTTCGATATGTCCCGAAAAGATCTCTTGATTGCGCCAGTATCGGAAGGCGCGCTGATCCTCGTGATCGCGCTTATTGGATGGATCACTCATCAGCCGCTTATCTTCGCGAGCCTCGGCCCGACCGCGTATGAACAGGTCGAAACGCCGAAGCAGCCGAGCGCACGCCCTTACAACATCATCGTGGGAACGTGATTGCCATTATCGCGGCATTCGCGGCGATCGCTCTGACCGATGCCTGGGCAGTCCCAAGCGTTTCATCGCATGGCGTGCCGCTGCTCCGGGTGTGGGCCTGCCTGGTGGCGGTGATTCTGACGGTTTTGTTTACGCTGCCGGCGCGCGCGACGCAGCCGGCGGCCTTGCGACCTCCCTGCTGATTGCGACCGGAATTATGCAGACCTGGATGGACGGCGCGATGATCATGGCCGGCGTTCTGCTGATCACGATACTCGGGGAACCGTTGCGGTGCTGGAGGTTGAAAAACAGTCCGGATCAATGAGTGCAGCCCGGGAAAATCATCGCAGCTATCGGTAGATCTCTTCATGTTGATGAATTCATAGGTCGATTCCGCAAGCTCAGAATGATCTACGCATATCTAGTGACAATGGAAAGATAACTGTTTAGCTCGAAACTACTGGGTCAAATAAAGACGTTAAATCCGGTCAACTTTTCTGGAGTAGTAATCCCTGAAACATTACCGCATGCACGATCAGATAAACCAATAGAATAACGGCAGACATGTAGTAAGGAATTTCGTCATTCGGGAGCGGTATCGCGTTCCGACCGAAAAAATAAACGACGAAAAAAAACACTGCGGATATCCCATTGAATTCCAGGAAACGTCGATTCGTTTTTGTATTTTCTTCAAATAACCGACGAACTTCTAATTGTTGATTCTTGCTCGGCTTTGGACCAAGTCGAAACTGGAAGACCAGGTCCCAGACGCACCAAATTAATTCGGCACAAGCGGTGAGGAGAAACAGGGTTTCAAATATGCCATTAAGATTCGCATCGGTTACATGTGAAAGGTAGACACGCCATTGACCTTCCGACGCCTCTGAAAGCGGGCCAATGGTGGCAATAACCAGGTAGCAGATCATGGCTATTCCAAGCTCAGCAACATTGGAAAGAATTGAAAGAATGAACGGCCACGGCTTCTCCGGATTGGGAAAGCCTTCCAGGCTGTGCATGGAGTAATACAGGCTGAGCAGATCAAAGATGTGGCGAAAAATGATCGCTAATGCCGCGACCAGGCCGATTGTCGCCGCTATCTTCGATGGGATAGCATCGCTAAATCGATAATACTGACTCGCGGATTGCAGGAACAGAATGACTACAAAGCCACAAATGAATCCTTGCAAATCCTTCATCGCGAATCGATGAGTTGGCACGTGCATGCTTTCCTCCAGAATTGCCAATAACCGGCTGCTAAGCTAACCGTAGACCACCAATCAGAGGGCGATTATAGCAATCTCCGCAAGCATTCATATGGACGGCTGCTGATTGTAATAAATGGCTCTCCGAATTTGCCGATGCTCCGTTTTGCGGACGACTCAAACCAATACTGATTGCTCAGAGTTATTCGTTCCCTCTAGCGATTGCACAAGTCTCCATTCTTCGAGTACAACGGCAACATGAACATTTTGACTGCCGCGGAAATGCGCGCTTGCGATGCACGAACTGTTGAGCAAGATGACTCGACGTGGCAGGCCTGATGGAGAATGCAGGCTCGGCGGTCGCAGCCTTCGCCAATCACGAATTCCCCGGGGCGAAATGCATCACCATCCTATGCGGGAAAGGCAACAATGGCGGGGACGGGCTAGTGGCGGCGCGACATTTGGATTCGACCGGCAAGCAGGTGCGTGTCGTCCTGTTGGCGGCCGCGGACCAGCTTGCAGGTGAACCCCGCGCCATGTACGAAAAACTACCGCAAGCATTGAAGGACTCCAGCCTGGTCGTGGCCGCGGAGCAGGATTTGTGCAGCGCGGACTTTGAGTCCTGTTTCGGCGAGACGGAATTATTTATCGACGCCGTTTTCGGCACCGGTTTTCATCCGCCCTTGCGCGGAGTAGCCGCGGCGCTTCGCGAAAAACTTGCGGATCAAATACGCCGGTGGTTTCCGTTGATCTGCCTTCGGGCTGGGATGCGGACGCAACGAGCATCCATGCGGAGGCTTTTCGCTCCGACGCAGTCATTACATTTACAGCTCCAAAACTCGCGCATGTGTTTGGAGCGCTCACGCGCGGCCCAATTGTGGTCGCGCCGATCGGCTCTCCCGAGGAGGCCATTGTTTCAGAGGCTGGGCTTACCTGGACGGGCGCGTCGAAAAAAATTGCCGAAGCTCCGCGCGCTCTCGATTCGAACAAGGGCCGTTTCGGTCATGTGCTGGTGGTGGGCGGCTCGCCGGGCAAAGCGGGCGCGCCCTCGATGGCATCGCTGGGCGCAATGCGCGCGGGCGCGGGCCTGGTGACGGCGGCGATTCCTCGCAGCATCGCGGGTGTCGTCGCAGGCTTCGCCCCGGAGTTGATGACGCTACTGCTGGAGGACTCGGCAGCGGGAACCATTTCGTGGAGAAATCTCGATCCCGAGCGGCGCAAATCGATGCTGCATGGCATTAGCGTTCTTGCGGTCGGGCCTGGCGTCGGGCGCGAACTGGAGACCGCGGAATTTGTCCGCGAACTGATATCTCAGACCAAGCTGCCGACGGTGCTCGACGCCGACGGCCTGAATGCATTTGAGGGCCGCGCTGAGTTGCTCGACGGGCGGGAACGCGCTCTGGTGCTGACTCCGCATCCGGGAGAGATGGCGCGGTTGCTGGGCTGCACCATTCCCGATGTCGAGCGTGACCGCATCGGGGTCGCGCGCAGCTTCGCCACGGGACATCATGTCACAGTGGTGCTGAAAGGGTGGCGCACGCTGGTCGCGCATCCCGATGGCCGCATCGCCGTGAATACCAGCGGCAACCCCGCGATGGCGAAGGGCGGCAGCGGCGACGTCCTTACCGGCATTGTGGCAGCGATGATCGCGCAATTCCCGCAACGGACTGCGGAGGCCGTCGAGTGTGCGGTCTGGCTGCACGGCGCGGCGGCGGATCTATTTGTTCGCACGCAGGATGAGCGCACGATGCTCGCGACCGATATGCTCCGCAACCTTTCCGAGGCCATTCTGAGCCATGTTGAACATGATGGATTTGTGTGGCTGCAGGAAGGCCGGGGATGAGCGACGCCAAGCGTGCCCCGCAACTCCAGCGCGTCCACACGACGAATTCCTGCGATGAAACGATTGCGCTTGGCCGCGAGCTGGCGAAGCTGCTGCCGCCGCCGAAGGTCGTGGTATTGCGCGGAGATTTAGGCGCGGGCAAAACCACCCTGGTGAAGGGAATTGCGGCGGCACTTGGCGCAGCGGAACCGGATGAAGTGACCAGCCCGACGTTTACTCTGATCCATGAGTATGCGGGCCGCGCGATCGAGCCAGAGAGCCAGAGCGAAAATCTGGGCGGCGTGGTTCTGCTCTATCACCTGGATTTGTACCGCATTGAAGATCAGCGGCAACTGGAGACGCTTGGCATGGAAGACCTAATAACCCCACAGAGCCTGATGTTGATCGAGTGGGGAGAGAAATTTCCGTCCGTAATCGCGCTCAGCGATGGGGAGATTGCGATTGAAACTCTGGCAGGCGATGAGCGCAGGATTACGCTGACGCTGCGCTCGAATTAGTTTTGCAAACTCGCAGGATGCAGAGATCCTTCGCTCCGCTCAAGATGGCCGACACCTTGAGGGTCACCCTACATCAATGCGAAACTGCTCTAGAAGCCCATGATGTTGTAGCCGCTGTCGACGTAGATCACTTCGCCGGTGATGCCGGAAGCTAGATCGGAAGCGAGAAATGCCGCTGTCCCGCCGACTTCCGCCTGTTCCGTATTGCGATGGAGCGGGGCGCGCTCGGCGTGTGCCTTCAGCATGTCGCTTAAGCCTCCGATGCCGCGCGCGGCAAGCGTCTTAATCGGTCCGGCGGAGATCGCATTGACTCGGATGTTCTGTTTGCCCAGATCGGCGGCCAGGTACCGCACGGTGGCCTCAAGCGCTGCCTTGGCCACGCCCATTACGTTATAGTGCGGCACAACCTTCTCCGCGCCGTAGTAGGTCAGGGTAAGAATGCTGCCGCCCTCCGTCATCAGCGGAGCCGCGGCGCGGGCAAGCGCGATCAGAGAATAGACGCTGACATCGTGCGCCACGCGAAAGCCTTCGCGCGTGGTGTGGAGAAAATCGTTCTTCAGTTCCTCCGCCGGCGCAAAGGCGACGGAATGCACCAGCACATGCAGTTTTCCATGGCGCTGCTTCAAGCTCGGCGAAAACGCTGTCGATTTCCGCATCGTTCGAAACATCGCACTGCACAGCTTCGGCTCCGGGCAGATCGGCCAGCAGACCTTCTGCTTCCTGCTTCATGCGGTCGTTCTGATAGCCGATGATCAGCTTGCAGCCGGATTCATGCAGCTTCTGCGCAATTGCCCAGGCGATCGAGCGTTTGTTCGCGAGACCGAAGACAACCGCGATGCGGCCTTCGAGATTCAACATGATTTCCTCCCTTATGCTTCACGGATGATATCAGCCGGGGCGATTGGATGCGGGTGTGCCATGTCACTGTTGCGGGAAATGGGTTGTGCCACTTTAGCAAATTCAGAGTGAATGTAACCGGGGGACAAGCAAAGGCAATATAGAGGTCCTTGCGTTGCTCAGGATGACGGCGCTTTTGGGTCGTGCAGCAAGATCGAATTTGCGCTAGCCGCCGAGGTCGATCAACTCCACGTGGTCGATCGGCTGGCCGAGAAAGCGGCTGCCCAGGGCGCGGAATTTGCCGACCGAATCGGTCGCAAAAAATTTGCAGCTGGCGCGCGCCCGTCTGGTCCCGCTGCTGAGCGAAAGCATTCCGTTCGTTTCCAGATCTCGCCGCACACGACGGGCGGTGGTTTCGGCAGAATCGAGAATCATGATTTTCTCGCGGCAGCTCCTGCTTCAGCATGTCGTGCAGCAGTGGATAATGGGTGCAGCCAAGCAGCACGGTATCGAGCGGAGAAGCCGCGCGCTTCAGCTTCGGTCAAGGCCTGCTCCAGATAAATCCGCAGCACCTGGCGGGTGACATTGCTGGCTGGATCGTGCGCCTGATCGCCTCCCGTCCATCCTTCCTCAATCAGCGGAACCAGCAGCGGGCAGGCCTTCTCGAAGCCGCGCAGACCGAGGCGCGGCGCAGGCCTCGGCATAGGCATGGCTTTGGACGGTGGCATCCGTCGCCAGCACCAGCACGTCGCGGGTGACGCTTGCCGCCGCGGCGCTATCGGCTCCGGTCTCAATGACTCCCAGCACCGGCACGCGCGCGGCGGATCGGATGGCATCGAGCGCCAGCGCGCTGGCGGTATTGCAGGCGATGACGAGGTATTGCGCGCCATAGGACTCCAGCAACTGCGCGCTCTCGACCGCATAACGGGCGACCGTTGCCCGCGATTTCGAGCCGTAAGGCAGACGAGCCGTGTCGCCGAGATAAAAATACTCCGCGGCCGGAATGCGGGACAGCAAGCGCCCGCAGCACGGTCAGGCCGCCAAAGCCGGAATCGAAGACTCCGATACGCGGCTGCACGTTGGCGAATTCGCTCACTGTGTGCTCCGCGCAGCGGGCGGCGTAGGAGAACCGTCATTCGGTGCGGCTGGTCCATTCTGAGGCGTCACCTCCGGGCACATCGGTTGCGGTCAGATAGGTGCGCGTCAGGTCGGCATGGCCGGCCAGCGTTTCTTTCGGCCGTCCATCGACCAGAAATCGCACCTGCGCGATCTGCGGCAGGTTGGCGTGCAGCGTACTCAAAATCGAGAGCAGAGTGAGAGTCTCCACCAGAATCCCCGAGGGGTGATGATCGACGAACGCGCCGTTCAGATTCACCACGGCGATCTGGCCCGCGCCGGCTGTTGCGTGCTGGATTAGATGAACCCGTCGGGCCATCGGCAGCAGAAACACATCGTTCACAGCAGGCAACGGCAGTGAGCGGATGAGGCGAGCCGGATTGTGCGTATTGTGCGAACAGATCGTTCAGCAGGGCGCGGGCGCGCGATGGTGTGTCGGCGGGCAAAGCGAGCTGCCGCTGCAGCGGGAGCAAGCGAGCCGTCCTCATCATTCGCGATCATGAGGGTGGCTGTCGACCGGCGGGGTTTCGACCGGCGCAGGCATCGGCGCGGCATTCGGCATTGCGGCCAGCTGATCCTGGGCACGGGCGCGCATGCGGATCAGATATGCGGCCATCAGGACGGAGCTGACCAGCAGACATCCACAGGATGACTTTCTGGTAGCGCGGGGTCACGGCTGCAATCTCCAGTCGCTGCGCCATGCTGTCAGCGCCGCTGCCAGGGCCTGCGCAATTTTTTGCTGATAGGCCGGATCCGCAAGCGGTGTGTTCGCGTCCAGCGGAGCAATTTCGACCGCGACCGCAGGGCAAGCCATGCTGTCGAGCGGCATCAGAGAAGTGCGATCGAGCAGAGCGGGAACATGCTGGTCTGCCAGCGCCGCATTGATGTCCGATTCCAGCCGCAGGCTTTCGGTTCCGTAGCTGGCCTGCGCCGTTTGCCACGGCAGAAATGTACGGCGAGGATTCTGCGGATATCTTCTTTCCGGCGGCTGCGAGCGATGAAGTGAACAGATGGACGCCATTGCCGGTCGACGTCGCATGCAGCAGAATACAGGCGGCCGCATGGGAGCTGATTGGCCGTCGCAGCGCGAGCAGGTATTCGTCGACCGTGGTGTCGGCATCCCGGGTCAGGATAGAGTGAAATTCCCTCGCGTTCAGCAGGACATGAATGCGGACCGCAAGCGCCAACGTGTAGTTCTTCTCCGGGGAATTGACGGCCAGCATGGCGCCGTTATCAGTCCCGCCATGCGCCGGATCCAGCACGATGACAAATCGCAATTCCGGCTGGTTGCGGGCTGCTGGCGGAATCAGCTGGGCCGGCTGCGCATGCAGCCGGGGGGTCGCGGCGGAGCACCGACTTGGGCGGCGGTTGCTGCGCACTGCGGGCGACAGGAGAAGCATGATGAAGGTCAGCCAATGTCAGCGGCCAGCCCGATTTTCAACGTCGGTTTCGCTCACGTCAGATATCTTCGCAATCCTGAGCAAAGCGAAGCACCACGGTACTTTGTCGGCAATCCGAATGCAGCGGTTCTTCGCCTCGCTCAGCATGACGACCTCTGTCTATTTTGCTGCTTGCGACGCCGGCTAATCCAATGCATAGATGGCGAGGCCGCTCAGCAATTTGGGATAAAAGTCGGTGGACTTCTGCGGCATCACATCTCCGGCAAATGCCACCTCCCGCAATTGGTCGAGCGTGACGGGATTCATCAGGAACGCGATATCGGCATCTCCGGAGCGAACCTGCTGGATGGCATCGGTGGCCTCGCGCACGTAGCGCAGATGGCTCTGATCGAGCACGGCCTGCTGAGAGATGCCGAGCACGTCCTCCAGCACGACGGAGTGCAGTTGCACCACATCGAGCCGCTTCTGACGCTCCGGCTGATCGCTCAGCCGGGCGGCGATCTCCGCTTTCTTTGCCGTCAGCAGATGGCCGCCGGTACGGGTGATCGCGACGAAGCTGACGCCATTTCTGCCTGCTTCCTTCAGCTGGCGAAGAATTGCCGCAGTGTCGCTCATCGCGGGTACCGGCTGGATATCGAAATACCTTCCGGCCCGCTCGAGAAATTCCGCCGGGTCGAAATTTTCAAGACCATGCACCACGCGATGTGTGGGAAGAATCGTCAGACCCGGCGCATCCATGTTGACGAAGGTCATCATGGTGGCCGCTTCTGGATAGGGCGGCTGCGGCAGGCTGCCGGTCGAGCGTTCCACGCGAGCCGGCGGATGTTTTCGGCGCATGCTCCTTGCCATAATTCAGCGCGGTTTCATAGCGATGATGCCCATCGGCGATGATGAGTTTCTTGTCCCGCATGGCGCTGAGCAGCATGTTGATGGTGCCTGGCTCGGATACCTTCCAGACGCGATGCAGCACGCCGTATTCGTCGGTTAATTCGATATCGGGCGTGGAAGGGTCGTCGAAAAGCAGTGTTTCGGCTGTCTGGCCGGGATCGGAATACAGCATGAAAATCTGGCCGAAGTGCGCACGCGTGGCCCGCAGCAGGTTCAGCCGGTCGGACTTCGGCTTGGCCAGCGTGCGCTCATGGCGGAATACGATTCCCTGGCTATAGTCCGCCAGTTCGCCGAGCGCAATAAATCCGCGGCGTTCCTGAAACACGCCCGGCGAGCCGGGAACTTCATAGCGCTGGGAGTAGGCGTAGACGGCGGGCTCATTGTCCTGCGACAAAATACCCTGCGGCGCGCCACTCGTTGAAATTGCCGGCTGCCCGGGTGTAGACGTTGTTCTCCGGCGAATCGAACAGCTCGGGAAGGCCCAGGATGATGCGCACCAGGTTCTGCGGGCTGCGCTGATAATAAGATTGCTGCATTGCCGGAGAAATTTTGTCGTACGGCTGGGTGACAACGTCTTCTGCGCGGACCAGTCCGGGATTGTAGCGCCATGCGCGAAACGGATAAATGCGGGCCATTCGGGTGGAAACTCCTGTCGTTCAGGTGCGGGCTGCGACCAGATGCAGATGTGCGGTTCTGTGACTCGATTCTATCGCAGAGAGGCGGTTCAACTGGAGAATCGTTGAATAGCCGCGGCGGCCGAGCCGGATAACCCGCGTCGCGGTTCTCAACGTGGGCTTCGGCGGCAATTCCACGTATCGTAAAGAGAAGCTCGCCGTCGGAGTACGTAGGAGCGGAATGAAAAATATGTGGACACAAAGGCATCGTTCCGGTTCAAGTTCTTTTCCCGCTTTGTTTCTGATGATTGCGGCCTGCATCGCGATCGCGACTCGGCAGCGCCGCCGCCCAGCAGACCGCCGGGGCGCGTCCGGCGGGGAATCGTTCCGCTACCAACACGCAGTCCGGCCAGAATCAGCCGCAGGTTCAGACCGGGCCCAACGGCCAGTTCACCCTGCATACCTCGGTCAGCGAGGTGGTCATTTACGCCACGGTTGTCGACGAACACCAGCATCTTGTCACCACGCTCGAGAAACAGAACTTCAGCGTTTACGAAAATAATATTCCGCAAACGGTTTCTTCATTCGGGCGGCAAGATGTTCCGGTATCGCTGGCCATTCTGGTCGATAATTCCGGTTCCATGCAGCAGAAGCGCGCCGCCGTCAATATCGCCGCGCTCGACCTGGTAAGAGCGTCGAACCCGCAGGATGAAGCGTTTATCGTGAACTTTTCCGACCAGGCATTTCTCGACCAGGACTTTACCGCCAGCATCGGCCTCCTGGAGAAAGGTCTCTCCCGCATCGACTCGAGTGGAGGCACGGCTCTTTACGACGCGGTGGTGGCAGCGGCGGACCATCTTGCGAAAAACGCGAAACACGCGAAGCAGGTGATCCTGATCATTACCGACGGAGAGGACAACAGCTCCAGCGCCACGCTTGAGCAGACGGTGCGGCGGATTCAAGCTCTGCAGGGACCGATCGTGTATTCGATCGGGCTGCTCTATGACCAGGGCGGCCACCAGGCCCACGAGGCGCACAAGGCGCTGGAGACGTTGAGCGAGCAGACCGGCGGGATCGCTTTTTTCCCTAAATCTCTGAACCAGGTCGATTCGATTGCCGCCGAGGTAGCGCGCGACATTCGCGAGCAATACATTCTGGGCTACCACCCGACCCGGCCAATCAGCGAGGGCGGGTACCGCACCATTCGCGTGACAGCGAAGGCGCCGGGGTACGGCAAGCTTACGGTGCGGACCCGGGCGGGATATTTTGCGAACAGCTCCGGCAAGTGATCGTGGATGATCGATTTATAAGTTGTTTCCGCGAACCCGGAAAAGTGGACCGAGAGCGGGTTACTATAAGCGTGAGAAAAGCGCACTCACAATTCAGGTCCGAATCCGGGGCGGTGCGGAGGTCATTTGCTTTACTGGCTCCTCTATCAGAAATTGTTTCCCTACGTCCACGCGTTCCGCATCTTCAGCTATCTCACGTTCCGGACGGCGTTCGCCACGCTTACGGCCCTGCTCATCGGATTACTGATCGGCCCCCATCTGATTGAGAGCCTGCGCGAGTTCCAGATCGGGCAGTTCATCCGCGAGGACGGGCCGCAGGGCCACCAGAAAAAGGCGGGAACGCCGACCATGGGCGGGCTGCTGATCCTGGTGGCGATCCTAGTGCCAACCCTGCTGTGGAGCAATCTGGCGAACCCGTTCGTCTGGCTGGCTGTTCTGGCCACCGTGGGTTTCGGCGGTATCGGGTTCGCCGACGATTACATCAAGGTTGTTCATAAGCGAAATCTGGGGCTGACGTTTCGCGCCAAGATGGCGGCGCAGATCGGCCTCGCAATCCTGATTGCCGCGCTGCTGCTGGTCCTGCGCGGAGACCGTGAATATTCCACCCGGCTGATGGTGCCATTTGCCAAGAATTTCCGCCCCGATCTGTCGATCGCCGCCGTTCTTCATGCCCCGCATCTCTGGGTATTCGCGTTCGTGCCGTTTGTAATTTTCATCGTGTTGGTGCTGGTCGGCTCCAGCAATGCCGTCAACCTGACGGATGGGCTGGATGGGCTCGCCATTGGCTGCGTGATCATCGCCGCCGGGGCGCTGACTGTGCTGACCTACGTCAGCGGGAACGTGCGTTATGCCGATTATCTCGGCTTCCAGCGCATGCCGCTTGTCTCCGAGCTGACCATCTTCTGCGGATCGATGGTGGGCGCGAGCATCGGTTTTCTCTGGTACAACGCGCATCCGGCGGAGGTCTTCATGGGCGACGTGGGTTCGCTGGCGCTGGGAGGTGCGATCGGTACGGTTGCCGTCATCATCAAGCAGGAGCTGCTGCTGCCCTTCATCGGCGGAGTTTTCATTCTGGAGGCAGTCAGCGTGATGCTGCAGGTGGGCAGCTATAAACTGCGCAAGAAGCGCATTTTCAAAATGGCTCCTATTCATCACCACTTTGAGCTGGTCGGATGGTCGGAATCCAAGGTGATCGTGCGGTTCTGGATCGCGGCTCTGGTTTTTGCGCTGTTCGCGCTGACCACGCTGAAGCTGCGCTGACACTACGCCGATCTGGCAGGAACGTGGGACAATCGAATCGCAACCACCCGCGACGGTCGATGAGTGAATTATGGAATTGAAGGGACAAAGGATTCTGGTCGTCGGGCTGGGGAAGATCCGGCGTCGCCTCCGCCATTTTTCTCCGAAAACAGGGTGCGCAGGTCACCGTCTCCGACGTGCGGAGCGTGGAAGCATTGGCGGCGGAACTGCCCGCTCTGCTCGATGCCGGGGTGATGGTCGAAGCCGGCGGTCACGGTCTGCTGACCTTCCGCCGTCAGGACTGGATCGTGGTCAGTCCCGGAGTGCCGCTCGGATACGCCGGAGCTGGAGCAGGCGCGCAGCTTTGGCACGCCGGTGATCGGCGAACTGGAACTGGCATCGCGTTTTCTGCGCGGCAAAACCCTCGCCATTACCGGTTCGAACGGGAAGACCACGACCACCGCGCTTTGTGGAGAAATTTTTCGCGCCGGCGGTCTGCCGACACACGTAGGCGGAAATATCGGTGTTCCGGTGATTGCCCTGGTGCCGGAAAGCAGCGATGAGGGATGGAATGTGCTCGAAGTGTCGAGCTTCCAGCTGGAAACGATTGTGGATTTTCGCCCTGAGATTGCGGTGGTTCTGAACATCACACCGGATCATCTTGACCGCCATGGAAACCTTGACAATTACATTGCCGCCAAGGAGCGCATCTTCGAAAATCAGACCGCCGATGATTTTCTCGTGCTGAATGCCGAAAATGCGGAGACACAGCACGCCGCTGCGCGCTCCCGCGGAAAGGTTTTCTGGTTCAGTGTGCGCCGCCCGGTACGGCAGGGAACATTCGTTTACCAGGACGCGATCGTCTGGCGCGCAGAGGAACAGTCCACCCTGGAACCGGTTCTTCCCGTAAGCGAGATTCCGCTGAAAGGCGAGCACAATGTTGAGAATGTGCTGGCGGCGGTATGCGCGGCGAAACTGGCTGGAATTTCGGCGGAGGCGATTCGCAAAGCTGTAGCCGGGTTTCACGCTGTCGAGCATCGGCTGGAGTTTGTTGCGCGCGCGAACGGCGTCGATTTCTACAACGACTCGAAGGCGACGAATGTGGACGCGACGATGAAGGCGATCGCAGCATTTCCCGGCGGCATTCATCTGATCCTTGGCGGCAAGGATAAGGACTCCGACTATGCGACCCTTGTCCCGCTGCTGAAGGAACGTGTTCGCGCGGTGTACACCATCGGCGCGGCGGCGGAAAAGATCGAGCAGCAAATTGCCGGAGCGGTGGCAATCGTTCCCTGCCATACATTGGAGCGCGCTGTTGCCGAGGCGGCGGCGCAGGCGCAGTCCGGGGAAGTGGTTCTGCTCGCGCCTGCCTGCTCCAGCTTCGATCAATTTGAAAATTACGAACATCGCGGACGTTGTTTCAAGCAATTCGTACTCGCGCGGCAGGGTGTGGAAGCATGGCAAAACGTGTCGGCGTAGACAAGTGGCTGTTCATCGTCACAGTCCTGCTGGTTCTCTTCGGGTTGGTGATGGTCTTTTCGGCCTCGGCCGTCATGGCAAGCCAGAATTATGGCTCGCCCTATTCGTTCGTGCTGAGGCAGGCGGGGTGGGCGGTGCTGGGGCTGCTGACTATGGTGGCGTTGATGCGAGTGAATTACCGGCGCTTCAATACTCCCTCCGTGGTCTTTCCGTGTGTTGCGGTCACGGTGATGCTGCTGCTGGGCGCGTTTCTGATGCACGACTCGCACCATACCCATCGCTGGATTCGATTCGGTATTTTAAGCTTTCAACCTTCGGAAATCGCCAAGCCGGCGCTGGTGCTGTTTCTTGCCTGGTTCCTCCAGGACCGCGTGGATCAACTGCAGGACTGGCGTCGCGCCCTGCTGCCGGCGGCATTGCCGAGCCTGTTGTTCATCGCCCTCATTTTGAAGGAGCCGGATTTGGGGACGGCGATGGTGTGCGCGGTTGTTACGGCGCTGATGCTGTATCTGGCGGGCGCGCAGGTGAAGTACCTTTTTCTCGCCGCGGTCGCGGCATCCCCGGTGCTCTATTACATGCTGTTCCATGTGGCCTGGCGGCGGGCGCGTCTGGTCGCATTTCTTAACCCGGAAAAAGACCCGCGCGGAACCGGCTTTCATATCCTGCAATCTTTAATTGCGGTGGGCGCGGGGGGCATTCACGGGGTGGGCCTGATGGAAGGGCGGCAGAAGCTTTTCTATCTGCCGGAGCCGCAGACCGACTTCATCTTCGCGAATATTGCGGAGGAACTCGGACTCATCGGCACGCTGCTGGTGCTCGCGCTTTTCCTGATGCTGGCGTATCGAGGTTTGCGTGCCGCGCTGCGCTCGACCGATCCCTTTGCCCGCTTCCTGGCATTTGGAATTACGGCCACGATCATTATCCAGGCATTCTTTAACATCAGCGTCGTGCTGGCGCTGGTGCCCACGAAAGGGATCGCGTTGCCGTTCATTTCCGCCGGAGGAACATCCCTGTTTTTCACACTGCTCAGCATGGGCGTGCTCCTGAACATTACCCGGGAGATCGACTGACAGGCATGCGCGACAAGGGCTTGCGCATCCTGATTGCAGGCGGCGGCACTGGCGGCCACGTGATCCCGGCGCTGGCCGTAGCGCGAGAAGCGGTGGAGCGCTACGGAGCCGAGGTTCGTTTTGTCGGGACGGCAAGAGGCCTTGAAACCCGGCTGGTTCCTGCGGCGGGATTTCCTCTGGATTTGATTGAGGTCGGCCAGCTGAATCGAGTGAGCCTGGCCACCAGGTTAAAAACTGCGGCCCGGCTTCCCCTTGGGATTGCAGCGTGTCTCGGCCTGCTGAGAAAATTTCAGCCGCACGTGGTTTTTGGCGTCGGCGGGTATGCCTCTGGCCCGGCGATGATGGCCGCCATCCTGGCCGGAACGCCGCGAGTTGCCTTCGAGCCGAATGCGGTTCCCGGCATGGCGAATCGCATCGTGGGCCGATGGGTGCAGGCGGCTGCGGTGAATTTCCCCGATACTGCCCGCTACTTTCGCCACGCGCAGGTGACGGGAATTCCGGTGCGGCCGGAGTTTTTCAATCTGCCATCACGATCTGCGGATGCAGCGCCGCACCTGCTGGTGTTCGGCGGCAGCCAGGGAGCGCGGGTGCTGAACCGGATCCTGCCGCAAATCGCCGCGGATCTGTTCGACGCTGTGCCGGGATTGACGATTCTGCATCAGTGCGGGGCGCGGCATGTGGAGTCGACGGAGCAGGCGTACGGGCAAATCGCGGGGCTGCGGGAACGCTGGAGCGTGCAGGCATTTCTTGATGACATGCCGCAGCGTTTTGCTGAGGCCAGCCTGGTGCTGTGCCGCAGCGGCGCAAGTACGGTGGCGGAGCTTAGCTGCCGCTGCCAAGCCGTCGCTGCTGGTTCCGTTCCCCCAGGCCGCCGATGATCATCAGCGGCGGAATGCGGAGGTTCTTGTCAACGCAGGAGCCGCTGTGATGGTGCTGGAATCGGAGCTTACGGCGGGGCGGCTGCAAACGGAGTTGATCGGATTACTGCGCGACTCGCATCGGCTGGCTGATGTGGGGCGGGCGGCTCGTGGGCTAGCGCATCCGGATGCTGCCGGCGCGATCGCGATGCTGTTGAAAGAGAATCGCGGGCCGGGTTGATGAGTAGAGTCCATCTCTCTCACCCTTGCCGCAAAGGACGCGAACGCCTAGGGTGGGGCACCCTCGGCCGTTCGCACCCGTGGCCTGAAACCGCAGGTCTCTCCACTCCGCTGCGCTCCGGTCGAGATGATATTTCTTTCAGCGATCAGGGCAGGTTCTGGGGCACCCGACTTGATCTCAGCGGCGTCCGCCGCCGCCACCACCGTGGAAACCGCCGCCTCCGAATCCGCCTCCTCCGCCGTGGAAACCGCCGCCTCCTCCAAATCCTCCGCCACCACCATGGAAGCTGCCGCCGCCGCCGCTGAACGCCGCCGCCGAAGCTGCGTCCGGAACTAAATCCCCGTGGTGCGGAACTAAACCCGCGCGGTGCGGAACTGAATCCGCGTGGTGCGGAGAGGCCGCGAGATCCGGCGTATCCGTAACTGCGCATTCCACCGTAGCTGCGCGCTCCACCGTAGCTGGGACCTCGGTTATAGCCATTGCTTCGGTTCATGTTGTAGGTGCGAACCGACGATCCGGCATAGCCTCTGCCGCCCATGGCCGACCTGCCGCCGGGCATAGCGACGTGAATACCCGGAGCGTCCCGCCTCGCGCCCATATCCGGAGCGCCCGGCCATGCCGCGCGCGTTGCCGCCCGATCGATTCAACTGTCTCGCGTTAAAGTCGCCCGGTCCGCGGCGGCCTTCGAAGCTGTGGCCGCCACCGTTGCGGATATTGTTGGCGTTACGATTGTGCCAGAAGTGGCCGCCGTGCCAGTATCCGCCGTGATATCCGCGGCCCCAGTAACCGCCGCCATAGCAGATGCCACCGTAGTATCCGACGTTAATCCCCCAGTAGCCGGGATACCAGCCCCAATAACCGTCGCCCCAGGCCCAGTAACCCGGAGTCCACAATGCCCCCTCGTAGGGCGGGGCAACCCATTCACCGGGCACCCAGTCCCAATCGTTGTTCTGCCAATCCCAATAGCCGGGGGTCCATTCATCGTCATCGCCCGGAGCAGGCGGCTGGTCGTATGCGTCCTGAGGGAAAGGGGGAGGAGCTACATCGGTGGTTTCGGCGGGCGCCTGTCCCTGTGGCGGCGGGTAATTGGAATAACTCTGCTGCGGCCCGTTGTCGTCCCCATAACCAGGCGCCTGGTTCGCATAGTCCTGCGGCGGCGGCGCCTCATTCCCATATCCCTGCTGAGGGGATTCATTGTAATAGCCCGGGGAGGCGCCTGGTTCGTATCGCCGGGCGGCGGAGGCGCTTCATTGTTGTAACCCGGAGTCGGCGCCTGGGGAGTGTAGGTGGGCGGCGGAGGCGCTTCATTTCCATATCCCTGTTGCGGTGCATTGTTCGGATACCCCTGGGTGACGGTGACGCCATCGTTGCCATAGATGATGACGGGCTTGCCGTTCTGCGCGAATGCCGGCGTCACCAGGAGCGAGCTCACCAAACCTGCAAGGAAAACCGAATGAAGGGTACGCATAAACCAGCTTCTACCTCTTGCTCCCGGCGTATCCACCGGATTCTGTGGCTTGAGGAGTCGAGGTCCGGGAGAGTTCCTGTGTGGCCAGTTTCGCGCCTTCTTCAAGACTCTCCCAAATAATTAAACGCGGATTGGCAGAAATAGTTGTGGCAGCGTAGCTCCACAATCCGTTTCTCAGAAGTGGATGCGTGGGACTGCCCAGCCGATGCAGCAGGGCCGCATTTTTCCACCGCGTTCACGCTGGTAGAGTAGATTTCAGGCCCCTTCCCAGTGTTTATTCGCTCGCAATGCGTCCATTTCATCGGTATCGGCGGCATCGGCATGAGCGGAATCGCGGAGATTCTGCTGAATCTGGGGCATCGCGTTTCGGGCTCCGACCTGAAACTCTCGCCGGTCACCCGGCGGCTGGCCAGCCTGGGCGCCATTATTTTTGAAGGCCACGCCGCGTCTAACATCTCCGCCGCCGATGTTGTGGTGACAACTTCCGCGCTCAGCCCGGACAATCCCGAGGTTCTCGCCGCGCACGGTCAGGCGATCCCGGTGATTCAGCGGGCGGAGATGCTGGCGGAGTTGATGCGGCTGAAATATGGGGTGGCGATCGCCGGAATGCATGGCAAAACCACAACTACATCGATGGTCGCCGCGGTGCTGGCTGCGGGCGGGCTTGATCCCACGGTGGTTGTCGGCGGGCGGGTGGAGGCGATGGGCTCGAGCGCGCGGCTTGGCCGCTCGGAGTATCTGGTGGCCGAGGCCGATGAGAGCGACCGGTCATTTTTGAAGCTGTCGCCGATATTGGCTGTGGTTACGAATATTGATCGCGAGCACATGGACTGCTATCGCGATATGGAAGACGTGGAGAAGGCGTTTGTGGAATTCATGGATCGCGTGCCGTTTTACGGCGCTACCGTGGCCTGCATCGACGATCCAAAACTGGCCGCGCTGTTGCCCCGCGTTCGCCGCCGCGTGCTCACGTATGGGTTGGCCGCGGACGCCGCGTTTCGTCTCGAGATTCTGCCGCCTTCCGCAAGCAGAGAATCGCGATTCCACGTTCATTGCGGCGGCAATGTGCTGGGACCGTTCACGCTCTCTGTTCCGGGATTGCACAATCTGCGAAATGCGACCGCGGCGGTTGCCGTGGGCACGCAGCTAGGCATATCGCCGGAGAAAATTGCCGCCGGGCTGGCGGAATTTCGCGGCGTCGAACGCCGTTTCGAATTGAAGGGAAGAGCGCGCGGAGTTACCGTCGTGGACGACTATGGCCATCACCCCACGGAAATTTGCGCGACGCTCGAAGCAGCACGCCAATGCGGGTTCGAACGCATCCTGGTTCTTTTCCAGCCGCATCGCTACACTCGCACGCGCGATCTGCTGCGGGAGTTCCGCAACTGCTTTGATCTTGCGGATGCGGTGTGGGTGCTCGACATCTATGCTGCCAGCGAAATGCCGATTGCGGGCGTCCATGCGCAGGGCCTGGTGAAAGCAATCGATCGCGCGGAAGTGGTCTATGCTCCTGGATTTGAAGCTGCCGCCGAGGAGATTGCGCGCGTCGCGCGGGCCGGCGATCTGATACTGACCATGGGCGCTGGAAATGTTCATCAGGCCGCCGCGATGGTGCTGGCGGCGCTTGAAAGGGAAGAAACATTGGGCAGCAGTTCAGGAAGAAAGCAGCAACAAACCCGAAAAAAGCGGGAGAAACCCGAAAAACTTGAACTTAGCATGTAAGAACCGAGTTATAGTCAAAGCGGCGACTCTCACGACCAGCTACGGCCGTGCAAAAAATCACAGAACGCGGAAAATCAGCAGGGTTGCTCGATCCGGAGCAGGCCCGCGATGTTCCGCGCTCGAACCGATTCGCGGAGAGATCGGATATTTCTGACCCGATATCGGAAGAAACCGCCAATGTGCAGGCAGGAGATCCTTTTCTGCGCGACCGTCAACGCGTGGCTGGGCAGCGGGTCCCTGGGCGCCGCCGCAGCCGGTCGAGATTTCAATCTGGTTTTTCCTGGACGAATCGCTGGGTGCAGGTTTCGGCAGCTTTGATTACCGTGGCCGCACTGGGTCTGATCGCAGCCGCGACGTGGGAAGGAAGATCCGTGTTGCTGCACAACCGCCGTTTTCTCCTGCGCTCGACCGGCAACATTCAGCTTACGGGCGATCGAGTGGTGACATCTCGCGAGGTGCTGGCGGTGTTTGCTCCCGATCTAGGGCGCAGTATCTTTGGCGTGCCGCTGGCCAAACGCCGGTCGGAGCTGCAGCATATTCCCTGGGTGCGGCGCGCGACCGTTATGCGCCTGTGGCCGGATCATTTGAGAGTTCACGTTACGGAGCGTACTCCCGTAGCCTTCGCCCGCGATGGCGACGCCATCCGGCTGGTGGATGATGAAGGCGTTCTCCTCGATCTGCCGGATGCCGCCGCCCAGCATTATTCGTTTTCCGTGCTCACTGGAGCTCTCTCGCTCTGAACCGCTCTCGACACGCGCCGCGCGCATCGAGATGTACCGCCAGTTTATTCACGCGCTCGATGCCGGCGGGGAAAATGTCTCGGCTATGCTGAGCGAAGTGGATCTGTCGGACCCGGAGGATGTACGCGCTGTTTTCGAGGGCGGGGCGCATCCGCCGCTGGTGCATTTTGGCGTCAGTGATTTTCTGCCGCGCTATCGCGCGTACCGGGCGCATCTTGCGGAATGGGTGCAGCAATATCCCAAGCTGCGATCCGTTGACATGCGCTACGGGAGGCAGGTGGTGCTCGATACGGGTGTGCAGCCGTCCGCTGCATCGCCCGATGTCGCCGAAGCCCCGGCAGCCAGTTCGAACAAAGCCGCCGCTCAAGCTTCCGATGAAGTCCCAGCAAGAAATACAAGCGCCACGAAGAGCAAAACAAAATCAGCGCCGCGAAAGAGAACTGCGAAGCCCCGACATCACATGACGGCACGCCACCACCCGTCGCGCAGGCTTCGTCGCGGACATCGGGTGCGCCGTCCGATCATGCATGTCGTAACCGGGATATAGATGTAAAGTCCAGACCAGCGGAAAGGGAGTGAAATGCCGGAACGGGAAGAGAAAAACATCACGGTGCTCGATGCCGGCAGCTCCCGGGTGCGTGCTCTCTCCGGCGAAATTGCCGATGGCGCGATTCGTTATCGTGGTCATAGCGTTGCGGACGCGCGGGGAGTGCGTCGCAGCATCATCTCCGATTTATCCCCGGCCACGGAATCGTTTGACGATGCTTTTCAGTCGGTCGAGGATGCGACCGACACCGAAGTCGCGAGCACGGCGGTCGGCATCGGCGGCGCTCGCGTACGCGGCGTGACCAGCAGAGGCGGCATTCTGCTGGGCCAACGCATGCGGGAGATCACGCGGGACGATGTGCGGGCCGCTGTCGAACGCGCGCGCGAGGTGCATCTGCCGGCGGAGTATCGCGTGCTGCATCTGCTGCCGCAGGATTTTGTGGTGGACGAACAGGATGGCATTCTCGATCCGGTGGGCATGATCGGCGGCACACTCGAGGTCAATCTGCACATCGTCATGGCCCCGGCAAGCACGATGCAGAACGTAGTCACCTGCGCGAACAAAGCCGGAGTCGAGGTGTCGGACACCATCTTTGAAGCGATTGCCGCCGCCGAAGCGGTGCTGACTGCGGATGAGCGGGAGCTCGGGGTTTGCGTGCTCGACATTGGGGCGGCATCGACGGAAGTTGCTGTATTGTTTGAAGGCGCGGTGGTGCATACGGATTCTTTGCCGATCGGCGGCTCGCATTTCACCAACGATCTCGCGGTGGTGCTGCGCGTGCCCCTGCCTGAAGCCGAGCGCCTGAAGCTGCAGTACGGCCACAGCGTTGTAACCGCGATTCCGCAGTCGAATGAAGTTTACGTTCTGGCCCCGGAGGCAGGGGATGGACAGTACCGGCAGATTCCGCAGCGGCATTTGAGCGAGATTCTGGAACCGCGGGCGCGCGAACTGTTCCAGATGCTGCGCAACAGCCTGCGGCAGGGTGGAGTTCTGGAAGCGATGGGCTCGGGATGTGTTCTGACCGGCGGCGGGGCCAAGCTGCCCGGGATGACCGAACACGTGGAGAATATGCTGCGCACCCCGGCCCGCATCGGCACGCCGGTTCCGCTGTCGCGTATGCCTGACGAGCTGGTGGACCCGGAGTATGCCACGTTGATCGGATTATTGCTGTATACCCATCGCGTGCGGGAGCAGCGTGGAGCGGAAGATATGGGAGTGGGGGCCCGGTTGCGGGCGATTTTTGCGGGCAGCATTTAATTGAAGGTAATCTTGGGAGCAAGGACAATCCAGTCAACGGCGGGAAGCAACGAATTTGAGGGGTTTCGAATGATGAATGAGGCGATGAGCGAAACGATGGGTGGCTATCAGCAGAACGATCATGAGCCGATGTTGGCCGTCGATGACAACCTGCGGATTCAATATCAGGACGAAGTGCCGCGCGGCGCGAAGATTAAAGTCATCGGCGTAGGCGGCGGAGGCGGCAATGCCGTCAATCGCATGATTGAAGCGCACGTGGAGGGGGTCGAGTTCATCGTCGCCAATACCGATGCGCAGGCCTTGCGCTCCTCGAAAGCGCCGGTGAAATTGCAGCTTGGAATGAAGCTGACGAGCGGCCTGGGCGCGGGTGCGAATCCCGACGTAGGTCGCCGAGCCGCTATTGAAGATTCCGAAAAAATTATCGAGGCCCTGGAAGGCGCAGACATGGTGTTCGTGACCGCTGGTCTCGGCGGAGGCACGGGAACCGGTGCCGCGCCGGTGATTGCCTCGCTGGCGAGCGAAATGGGCGCGCTGACTGTTGCCGTCATCACGCGGCCGTTTGCATTTGAGGGCAAGCGGCGGCTGCTGCAGGCGGATCGCGGCGTAGAGGAACTGCTGGAAAGCGTCGACACGATGATCGTAATCCCCAATGAAAGGCTGCTCCACGTGGCCAAGGACGCGGGATTTTTCGAGTCCTTCCGCATTGCCGACGATGTGCTGCGCCAGGGCGTGCAGGGCATCTCCGACATCATCACCATCCCCGGCATCATCAATCGCGATTTTGCCGACGTAAAAACGACCATGTCGGGTATGGGGTTCGCGGTGATGGGCACGGCTATGCGCGGCGGCCCGAACCGTGCGATGGAAGCTGCCCATGCTGCGATGTCTTCGCCGCTGCTCGAAGACGGAGCCATCGATGGCGCGCGGGGAATCCTGATCAACATCAGCGGTTCCAGCTCGCTGAAGCTCAGCGAAGTGAATGAGGCCTCGACAATCATCCAGAATTCAGCGCATGAGGACGCCAATATCATCTTCGGCGCGGTGCTCGACGAATCTTTGGGAGATGAGATCAAGATCACCGTCATTGCGACCGGCTTCAGGCCCCCGGCACCGGCAAACGGGGAGCGCCTCCATCAGTCCCTCGACGTTGCTCCGTCAGAGAAGATCGCCGAGTCCTCCGACCGGCGCAGGGCGACAATGAATGCCGCACCCGCGAAGCCCAGATTTGCGAGCGAGATGGCCGAGGAGGCCGGATCGGCTTCTCCGGTGGCTGCTCGCCCCCAGAATCCACCGAAGGCCGAGCAGGAAAATCGCCCGATAGCGGCGCAACCGGCGGCAGCTCCCGCCACGGCCCAGAATTCGGCGGCCCAGGTTTCTTCGGGGGCAACGCATAATTCCGGTACCCAAAATGGCACCGGACGTGAGAAAGTATCGACAGCAACCGCGGAAATTGAAGACCGGCAACTGGACGTGCCGGCATACCTGCGCCGTAACGAGCTGTCGTAGCGCGCGCCGGGAATGCCGGTTCGATGAGATCTGTCCTGCGGATCCAATTCGAATGGATCGGACCGCCGGACGATTTACGTTTTTCTTAATCGCTGCGATTGCATAGGTGCTGCCGCCATGAAGCTTCCACTTGTCTTTCGGCTTATTTTGCTGTTCGCATTCGCCGTGCCTTCTGCCGTCTGGGCCTCGCCTCTGGGTGCGGATACAACCGGCAGCGTGGCTGCCGCGACCGGTCACCGGCAACATCATGCGAGATTGCATGTTCGCCGCCGTTCACGTAGACGGGCCTCGCTTCATCACGCTGCGTACCGTTCGACGCGTCGGACGTATTTGCGCCACGGCAGGCGCTACCGCCGCCGCTATTACGAACATTTCAGCGCCAGTTCCTACGCGCAGGACCAGACCGTGGGAGACGTTATCGCAGGTGAAGACCCGGTTGTGCGCCAGGCTGCTGTGGCTGCCCTGGGCGACATGAACGGTACGATCGTCGTCATCAATCCGAACAACGGCCGCATCCTGACCATGGTGAACCGGCATCTGGCGTTGTCGAGCGGCGCCGAGCCGTGCTCGACGATCAAGCTCTCCGTAGCCCTAGCTGCCCTAGAAGAAGGCATTATCACCCAGGACACGCCGGTGAATCTGGGCGGGCATTACCACATGACCCTGACGGAAGCGCTGGCGCGGTCAAACAATCTTTATTTTGAAACGGTTGGCCGGCGGCTGGGATTCGATCGTGTGAAGTACTACGCAAACATGTTCGGTCTGGGAGAACTGGCAGGCTATAACATCCCCGGAGAACAACTCGGAGTATATCCAGACCAGCCGCTGCCGGACAACATGGGCGGCGTGGGACGGATGTGTTCCTTCGGCGAAAGCATTTCCGTGACTCCACTGCAGCTGGGAGCGCTGGTGTCGGCGATTGCTAACGGCGGCACTCTCTATTATCTGCAGCATCCGCAGACCCCCGCGGAGGTGGCCAGCTTCGAGCCGCGCATAAAGCGCCAGTTGAAACTCGCGCCCATCCTTTCTTCTATGAGCACGGGCATGGCGGACGTGGTGAAGTTCGGCACCGGGCGCTCGGTGCTGGCGAATTTCAAGGACTTTCCTGTGCTGGGGAAAACCGGTACCTGCTCGGACCACGGCACCCGCTTCGGCTGGTTCGGCTCTTACGCCGATACCCCGTATGGGCGGCTGGTCACGGTGATTTTCCTCGAAGGCGGCCGGCCCACCTACGGCCCGAAAGCCGCGGAGCTGGCGGGAATTTTCTACCACAATCTGGAACAGCAGAATTACTTTATAACGATGAGCGCGGGCCAGCAGAAGACGGTAGATTCGGGAGTTGTTGCAACGCGCTGATTCTTCTTTGGGGTTATCGTCTTGAGGGAAGAATCCGGACGAAGCCGATTTTCTCTGGATTCCTCGCTGCGCTCAGAATGACGACCGTTGCTATTACAGCAAACCAGGATTGGTGTAACGAACGAAAAAGGCAGGTCCCTCGACTTCCTCATTGCGTTGCAATGACTTCGCTCGGGATGACAATTGGTTTTATCCACGTTAGTTCGGGACGCGCCAAAGAAGAGAACCGCGCTAATTCTTTCGGTCCACTAAATATCGTGCGACCGCTTTCAGGGGGTCCGCAGAGGCGCCGAATCGATCCAGCTCTGTAAACGCGGAATCGATCAGGCTCCGCGCGTCCTGGATGGATTTTTCGACCCCGTATACGGCGGGCCAGGTCGCTTTCACCGTGGCTGTATCCTTGCCTGCGGTTTTACCCAACTGCTCGGAGCTTTCAGTCACGTCCAGAACATCGTCGATGATCTGAAAAGCAAGCCCGGCGCGTTGCCCGAATATACGCAGGTGTTCGACCGCGCTTTGATCGCCGCCGCCATAAATACCCCCAGTCACAAGGCTCGCGGTAATCAGCGCGCCGGTTTTTGCGCGGTGAATCGCTTCGACCAATCCGGCGGTCGGCGTCTGGCCTTCGCCTTCCAGGTCCATCACCTGTCCGCCGATCATCCCTTCAACCGTGCTCGTTGCCCGTGCGATCTCGGCGATGATCGAAACCGCGGGCGCCGGCTGACATCGCAATCCGGCCAGCGTCTGATAGGCAAGCGTCTGCAGCGCGTCTCCGGCGAGGATGGCAGTTGCCTCACCGAATACGACGTGGCAGGTAGGTTTTCCGCGGCGCAGATCGTCGTTGTCAAGCGCGGGCAGATCGTCATGGACCAGGGAATAGGTGTGCAGCATTTCAATCGCCGCGCCCAGGTCTTCTACTCCCGCGGGGAGATGATGGTTTCCCGATACCATGCGGGCAGCTTCCATGCACAGCGTGGGACGCAGCCGCTTGCCCCCGGCAAAGGTGCTGTGGCGCATCGCTCGATGGATCGATGTCGGGATGATTTCCGCGTCCGGTAAAAGGCGTTCCAGCGCGGCATCGGTAAGCTCCGCTCCAGAGCGCAAAATCTGTTGGACTTCAAGGGACATTGCTCTCATCATAGAACGAAAAAATTGAACGCAGGTCCCTCCACTCCGCTTCGCGCCGGTCGGGACGACAGTTTTTCAATATTGGGAAGCGTCACGGCATCAGCTTAAGTGTGTGCACGCTGGAAGCCTGGCTGGCGGCATCGCTGAAGGGGAATGCGAAGGTAGTTCCTGCATACCAGTAGGGCCACTGGTCCATGTAGTACGGACTCATCGGATCGCCCGACTGGCCGATGACAATATTTAACGTTGAATGATCGAGGTTTGAGAAGTCCACCGTCAGCCGCTCCGACGGCCCAAAGCTCCGCGACACCTGCTTGACTGTGGATCCGTCGCCGGACTGCGGATGAACCCCGGTACCCGTCCAGCTGCGCAGCCACGGAATCATTCCATACAGCGGATGTTCGACCTCCACCGGATGGACATCGCCGTAATGCCAGTCGTGGAGGTCATGGGGCACTCCCGCGGCTGTCATTCCACGCTCCACGGCGTCGGCAAGAAAATCGTTCCAGTTGCGATATGTTGGCGGCAACCAGCGCGAAGGCTGTCCGGAAACAATCTGCTCTTCGACAAACGAGGATTCATACCAGTGATAGAGTTTCCATTCATCGCCCAGCCGGAAGCGGAGAATCATGGGCCATAGCGCTGCCCGCGCGGCATCGACGATGGTCGCCGCCGACGATGCAATCGTCACGTTTCCGTCCCAGGATCGCATCAGGTCCGCCGCCTGCCGCAGGCGATGGTCGGGGTGGTTCGAATGGTCGATGGCATAGGCGAACCGCTGCGCCAGCTCGTGATCGAGCGTGGAATACACATCATTCTGCAGCGCGAGCATGTCGGTCGCGGAGAGCTTTGGTTTGCTGGCCAGCACCTTCCAGATGCGCTCATTGCGGTAGGGCGCTGCCCAGTCGAGCGTGAGCGGGTTCGGATCGTTGTCGGGCGTGACGCGGGAGTTTGCCGTAGCAAGAATGCCGCTGGGCGGGTTGTAAACCGATGGCAATTTGTCGAACGGGATATATCCCTGCCATTCGTGACGGTCATCGGTGACGGGGACGGAAATCAGTCCGCCGGGCCGGTTCGGAATCTTGCCTACTGCCTGATATCCGATATTGCCGTCGATATCTCCGTACACCGCGTTCTGGGGCGGGCCCCCGAACAGCGAGAAGGCGGCGCGGAACTGATCCCAGTTTTGCGCGTTGTTGATCTGATAAAACGGCAGCGTCACGGTTGCGGGATCGTAGACCGTCCAGCGCAGTGCAAGCGTGCGCTGCTCATGCGGCAGCAAGGGCGTGATGACCGGGCCGTGATCGGTGCGCAGCACGTTGAGGACTACGTCGCCGCCACCGCGCACATGAATCACCTCGCGCGAGTGTGTGAAAGGACGCCATTCCTGCGGAGTTTTGTATTCATCACCGCGGGTCTGCTCGACATACACATCCTGCACATCCGCATAGAGCAGCGTGAAGCCCCAGGCGATGCGGGCGTTGTGGCCGACGATGACGAATGGAATGCCAGGGAGGGTCACACCGGCCACGTTGAAATCACCCGTGGTGAGCTGCGCTTCATACCAGGTGTCGGGAATGGTGTGATCGAGATGCATGTCATTCGACAGCAGCGGCATTCCGGTTACGCTATGTGCGCCGGAGACCACCCAGTTGTTCGAGCCGGCCACGCAGTCGTGGCAATCCTTTGCCTGCGCGGAGGGCAGTAGTTTCTCGATTCGCAGAATGTCCTCCATGTTTTTTCTCTCGCTCACCTGAGAGGAATCGAGCGGAACCTGTGGAATCGCTGGCGATGCGGTGATATCCGGCGCGGTGGAAACCGGCGGATGATCGCGCCAGGAGCCGACCGGATATAAATCGTCGATCAAGGCGGGCGATTGCAGCCGGGCAGCAATTTTTTCCCGAGATAGCTTGATGGGAAAATCGTTGCTGAGAGTCTGTTCCATGTTGAGCGCCGCCAGCACGGAATCGAGGGGCTGCCAGGGCTTCGGCCTGTAATGCAGCAGGCGGAACTCAGCCGGAAGATGATCTTGCGTCTCGACAATGTATGCGTTCACGCCGCGCGCGTAATCGACCAGAAATCGGCGATCGAATGCAGGCATCGCAGCCAGCGCCGCTTCGGCGGCATTGCGGATTTGCAAAATCCGCTGCGCGCGATCATGCTCGAGTGCTTGCGATCCCATGATCTCCGCCAGTTCTCCGGAGGAATAGCGGCGCAGCATGTCCATTTGCCACAATCTGTCTTGTGCGGTGACATAACCCTGGGCCACGATGAGATCATCAATGCCGGCAGCGGAAATGTGCGGAACACCGTGTCGGTCGCGGCGAATCAGAACGGGCTGCATCAGCTCCCGGAACGTGCAATTGGCCGTCCAGCCGCGGCAGAGAGGCACGCATGGCATGTTTGAGCCACCACGTCCCACCCCATCCCAGAAGAAGAATCGCCAGCAATAGCAGGAACACGCCGGCAAGGACAGATCGAATGGTAACGCGGCGAGATCGCGATCTGCCGGGGAGTGTCGAGTGGGCTGCTGCCATTGGATTTTCAGTCTAGCAGCCGACCGTTTCAGTGCCGCAAACTACTTTTCAGCCAGAATCTGCACTTGCTCAATCGTAGGAGATTGAGAAAACAGCTCCGCGGCCCTGGCAAAAAGTGCTTCCGCTACCTTGCCGGAAACATGCGCCTGCCTGCCTTCTTCGTTGTCGAAGGTGTCGAAGATTCCAAACCTGGAGTTCGCCAGGCGCAGCGCATACCACGAAACTGTGCCCTGTTCCTGCTGCACTAGAGGCAGCGCGCCGCGCAAGAACTGGTCGACCTCATCTTCTTTGCCGGGTTTTGCTTCCAGAATTACGAGCAGTCCAAGTTTGGCCACGCTTCACCTCTCGATTCCTTGGATGCACCTTGCGCAAGGTGCAATTTCTTGGCTGCTGGCCGAACCTGATTCTTTTCCTAAAGAACCTGCCGTTGGGAGCTAGCAGGTGCATCGGCCATTGATCCCTGATGGAGTTGCAAGCCGCGATAGGGCTGGGTTTTCCAGACAAACAAAGCGGCCAGTACGACGATCAGCAGAATCCACGCACTGCCTTCCGGGCCCGTGGCGCCGCCGCTCAGCAGCAGCGCGCCGGAAGGATGCGCGTGCATCAGGCGCCCGAAGGAAACGGTGCCGCTGTCGGCAGTGCCATAGAAGTATGACTCCGCCCAATCCCACGCCGCATGAAAGCCGATCGCCCACCAGAGGTGGCCCAGACGCCATAAACTGAGCGAAAACACCAGCGCAACCAGCGCGGCGGCGACCAGGCCGATCAGGCTTTCTCCGGGATTGCCTGTGTGGAGAAACCCATAAAGTGCGGCCAGCACGAATGGCCGCCGGCCAGAACCATATCCCGCGAGCCAGGGTAAAGAGAAGATAGCCGCGGAGCATCAGCTCTTCGGTCATACCCACCAGGAAAAAGAAGAGAGCCCAGGCGGCTGCGTAGCCAATCGTCCGGCCCAACGGCGCATGCTCGCGGCTCAGATCCAGATGATGAGTGGCGACAAGGATGGCCACCAGCAGAGATAGAAGAACAAACCCGCTGACGATACCAATAAAAAACTGGCGAACGCGATCGATGCCGATGAGACCGTAAAAAGCGACCCCGCGCCCCTCGATCCATGCCATGAGGGCTGTAGCCAGTACAACGACCAGCAGGGTTGTCGCTTCGGTGAGGATGGCCAGCGTTGGGTGGAACTCGCCGGACATTGTCTGGTGCAGATGCACGGCAAACCAATGAAGTTCGAACCCGGCAAGGGAAAGTAGCGCCGCGATCACGACGATGTAGAGCAGAATGCTCCATCCGGCCCGCAGGCCATCGCGGCCAAAAAAGATCGGGGAACGTGGCGGCATCCGGTCGAAAGATCTCAACAGACTTGTCTCTGGATGGTGCTGCGTTTCGGATGGAGGAATTTCCATTCTAGCTCCTCGCTCCAGGCGTTCGGCTTTCCTGGTACATAGTACGCGAGCTGCTCCCGATAGTTACCGCAAATTGCGCGAATCCATATTCAAAATCGGTCGCTAGAGCAGGTAGCGCTTGACACTTCGGCTGCGGCCAGCAATCCTAGTGGTTTCAGCCCAACAGGAAAATGTTTCGACGGAGTGACGACCGACCAGTGAAGGTTCGCGTGTTTTACCACGATAGATGTTTTGACGGCGCCTGTTCGGCCTCGTTGTTTGCACGATTCCATCGCGAATGCATCCACCCCGGCGCAGAGTACAAATTCTGCGGACTGGTCCATCGCGCCGGCGCGCTGTTCGATGAGAAGGACTTCACCGGAGACGAAAACGCGATCGTCGACTTCAAGTATTCGTCTTCCCCGAAGATCACCTGGTGGTTCGACCATCATCTCAGCGCGTTTTTAACGCCGGAGGACCACGCCCATTTTCTCGCCGGGCAGCGGGATCCTGAGACGCGCGAACGCAAATTCTACGATCCCGATTACATTTCCTGCACCAGCTTCCTCGCCCATATCGCGTCCACTCATTTCGGATTCGACATCGCTCCGCTGTCGGAGCTGATTCGCTGGGCCGACATCGTCGATGGGGCGTTGTATGAAAGTCCCGAAAGCGCCGTGGAAATGGCGGAACCGGCCATGAAGTTGACCATGGCGATCGAATCGACCGACGAACCAGCCTTTATGCCGCGGCTGATTCCGCTGCTGACCGAGATGAGTTTCGCCGAAATTCTCGATCAGCCCTTTGTGCGCGACCGGTTGCCAGAATTGCTGGAGCGGCACCAGTATGCCTTGGAGTTGATACGCGAGCGGTCGTCGTGCGAACAGGGAACGATTTATTTCGACATCACGGACCATCCACTCGAAGGCTACAACAAATTCATCCCGTATTATCTGCATCCTGAAGCGACGTATAGCGTCGGTGTCAGCCGGTCGAGCTTTCGCACAAAGATCGCCGTTGGCTCGAATCCATGGACCAGGGTGCCTGCGGAACAAATGGTGAATCTGGCCACGGTTTGCGAACGCTATGGCGGCGGTGGACATGCGCGTGTCGGCGCCATTTCGTTCCCGCGAGAGAAGGACGATCTGGCGCGTCAGGCGGCGGCGGAGATCGTTGCTGAGCTGCATGCGCATCACACCTCGTCTTCTGTCTAAAGGCCAGGATTGAGCCTGGAGCGCGCATTGCCCAAAAAATCTGTGATGAATTCCCGTTAAAGGCAGCGGTGGCTCACAGCGGCGGTGATTCGCACGGATTTCTACTGAAGCGCGTGGATTTTTTGCCGAAGAACACAACACGAACCTCAGATAGCCTACGGACGTGAGTTTCTCCCCATTCGCGTTCCTTGGCACCAGCAGAAGAAACGGCAGCGGAGCAGGCGTTTGGAACAGCTATTTCCTCAAATGGATCTCGGGGTAGAGCCAATCTGGCCTCTCGGTGTTTACGAAGGCCGCTTCGGCGCAGCGAGGTCGATCGCCTTTGCCATTGCAGTTGGGGTAATTTTCGGCCTGCTATGCGCGTCCGGACGCCTGCTGTCTCGCGAAACGCAGCATGTTGCCACATTTTTTCCCGCAGATGGTGTACTGACCGCTTTCCTGTTATGTCGCCCGAGGCGTTGCTGGTCTAGCTTCCTTCTGGCGGGTTGGCTTGGGGATGCAATTTCCATCCTGCTCCTCGGGGGTTTCCCGACAACCAGCGGTTTCGTGGCTTTGTGCAATGTTCTCGAGGTGCTGATTGCGGCGTCGCTGTTGAGGTCGGCCATCGATCGGGAGAAAGACCTGGCATCTCCGGCCATCATGGCTCAATTCCTGCTGTTCGCCGTATGTTTAGCACCCGCGATCTCCGAACTGCTGGCCTCGCTCTACTACCATCTCGCGTTCGGCTCGAAAATCTGGCAAAACCTGGGTCGATGGTTCCCTCCGCATGCGGTGGGCATGGCGGTGATGATCCCTTTCACCCTCGCGATGTGCAATCCGGACCTGAAAACGCTATTCAGCCGGGCTCGCTGGTTCCGGACTGCGGGAGTTCTGCTGCTTATCCTCACGGTCTCCCTAGGAATTTTCGAACAGAACCGTTATTCACTGCGTTTTCTCTGGCTGCCTTTGCTGATGCTGGTGGTTTTTGAGGTGGGTATTCTCGGCGCGATACTGGCGACGTTCGAGGTCTTGATTACCGGCGCGCTCTATACGCTGCATGGGGCCGGACCATTCTGGAGGATCCCACGCGCGACGCTGCAACATAGCGTTCTTCTTCTACAGGCCGCGGTTCTGGTGCTACTGGTGTCGGTCGTTCCATTCGCTGCCACTCTGGAGCGTCAGCGCCAGCTGCGGACTCATCTGCGGATCGGGATCAAGCGCTATCAATTGCTGGCCGATAATTCACGGGACATCGTGGTGCTGGTGAACCTGGAAGGACGCCGCCTGTATGTCTCCCCCGCGGTTCAGGACGTGCTTGGCTGGACCGAAGAGGAGTGGCTAA
This sequence comes from uncultured Acidobacteriota bacterium, assembly GCA_963823595.1. Lineage (GTDB taxonomy): Bacteria > Acidobacteriota > Terriglobia > Terriglobales > Acidobacteriaceae > JAKAAZ01. The sequence goes on along the minus strand of CAWGME010000020.1, from coordinate 148,093 downwards.
GTCAGAACGCCGCCGACTTTATGCATCGTGAAGACCTGGGCGCGTTTCATCGACTGCTGAAAGAGATGCTGCGAGGTGAGGACCGCCGCACGTTTCGGTACCGCACCCGGCACAAGAACGGCCGCTATCTGTGGATGGAGGCGAACATCCGCACGCTTCCCGACGAGACGACCGGAGAGGCGGCGGCCTTCGTTGCCAATGTCCGCGATATTACCGAGCGGGTGGAATCGGAGAAGAGGCTGGCCGAAGCACATGAACAGATCCAGCAGCAGGCGGAGCGGGACAGCCTGACTCAGCTCGCGAACCGCAGATGTTTCGATGAAGCGTTGGACAAAGAATGGCGGCGAGGACGGCGCACCGGCAATCCGGTCGCCTTGCTCATGGTGGACATCGACCATTTCAAAAGCGTGAACGATACCTATGGACATCGCGCCGGGGATCAATGTCTGCAGGCTGTTGCTGAAATTCTGAGAAGATCGGCGCGCCGCCCCAGCGATCTGGCTGCCCGCTACGGGGGAGAGGAATTTGCCATCCTGCTGCCGGACACCGATCTGGCCGCGGCAACCGTGCTGGCGGACTTGATGTGTATCCACATCCGGCAGCACCTCTTTGATGCGGGCACAGGCCGATCTCTGATAATTACGGTAAGTGTCGGAGTGGCCGCCCAGGTCCCGACCAAAAATGCCCGCGCCGATCTGCTCGTCGAGTCTGCGGACCGCGCGCTGTACGCGGCCAAGCAGGCGGGACGCGATTGCGTGATGCCCGAATATGGTGGTGAAGTGCCGGCGGCTCTGCTGTATCCAGTACAGTAGAGACATGCGTTCGTAATCCTTCATGAGCGTCGATTTCTCCCATGGATGGAAGGTCCGCACCCGGAAAAGAAATCCGTCATTCGCCGAATCCGCCGCTGTCGACCATAGTGGAACGATCTGCGTTTTTTGCTTAGAAACCTTTGAAATCGCGACAACAGGCCTATCAATATGCCCCGTTATCACACGACTTTTTTGCTTTCCGCGACCAGCGCCGCGCAATTTCCGCAATCCCAAGTGCCGGAGATTGCCTTCCTCGGCCGCTCCAACGTCGGCAAGTCCAGCCTGATCAACGCGCTGCTCGGCGAACCGGCTGCCCGCGTTTCTTCGACACCGGGCCGTACGCGCGCGATCAATTTCTTTGCTCTGCATGTGCAGTCGGCGGCCAAGCCCGAACTGATTCTCGCTGACCTGCCCGGCTATGGATATGCGAAAATCTCCCGCTCCATCAGCGCCGAGTGGCCGGCGTTCATCGACCCGTATCTTGCCAACCGCGAAAGTTTGGCGGCCTGTGTCTGCCTTGTAGACATGAACGTGCCGCCACAACCGGGCGACGTGATGCTCGCCGAATATCTGGACAGTATCGGGCGCATAAGGATCATTGTCGGCACCAAGGCGGACAAGCTTTCCGGCAATCAGCGCGTGGTAGCCGTCAAAAATCTACGCAAGGCTTTGGAAGTTGAGGACATACTGGTCTGCTCGGCGAAAGATGCGCGCGGTATTCCCGAGCTTTGGGGAACGATTCAGAAAATCGCCGAAGATACGCGGGGTTAGCCTGGCCGGCTCTGGGGTACTGGCTGAAACCGCAGGTCTCTCCACTCTCCCTAGCCTTCGCTCAGGGTCCGGTCGAGATGACAGTTCGTTTGCATCTATTCCCACCGTTACCGCAAACAACCCGGGTAGGATCGGGGACCCTGCTATCGAATCTCAACAGGTGCGTCAAATTCGGCGGATGAAGTCGCGCTTTTGAATCGTTCGAGAAGGCGAGCAAGCTCGGCCGGGTTCAGTTCAAGCACTCGTTCCAGAGGTTGCTGGCGATAGAAATATGCCGGTCCCTGCTCCAGCCATCGGCGGCGAATCTGGTCGTCCGGTGGAAGCAATTCGAGCGCGATCCTGTCCATGCGGCGCAGATCCTGCTGGTTGGACGCCGTCCATACGACTTCCTCGACCGCGCTATCCGCCAGCATCCCGCCTTCGTGCAGGAACTCCGTGCCCCGCTCAATAATCTGATCGAGTGCCTGCCGAGACGCGGGAACCGCCGCCAATTCCAATTCCGACATAACCGCGATCAGGTCCGGCTGGACCCCGCGTTCCACCATCGCGGCCAGCATCTCTGCCGCATTGCCCAGCAGCCCCGCCGATAGCGGTGTTCGCTTGCGCAGTTCGTTCTTGATCACGCGCAGCGCCTCATCGAGCGTGTTCACCATAAAATCGCATGCGCCGCTGCGCACGGCTGCTTTCAGCCGTTGCGGGTCAGGCTCGATCCCGAGAAATACCCCCCCGGCGATGGTGGTGGCGAGGGCCAGCTCCGACCCGCGCTGCCCATAGCCCAGGCACAGCAGAAGGTGCCCGGCCAAAGCGCCGGAATATCTTTGTTTTGCGATCGATTGCAGCTGGAGATAGATTCGGTAGACCGCGATCTGTCGCGGCTCGGGATCGGGAGTGACAGCCCCGCTGTCTCCCCGTGGCGTCACCATTCCGAGTACGCTTTGCCGTCGCTCCCAATCTGATCGGAACCGCTGTGGACGTCATCGATCCCGGTTTGCGACTGGTCGATGCTGGTGTAGGTATCCGACTGCGCCGTCACCCAGGTGTCGCTGCTGTGGGTCATCGGATCCATAGGCATTTTCTTGAGATATCCGGCGGTGACCAGATCGTCCAGAGATTGCGGAGCTTGCTGTTTGTCTTCCGTGTATTGCTCGATGGCATCCCGCATAGTGTGCAGGTCCTGCCGCAGCGCTGCTTCCCGCGCGGAGCGTATGGAGGCGATAAAGCTCGGCACCGCAATCGCGAGAAGAATGGAGATGATGAGCATGACGACCATCAACTCCACGAGCGTAAATCCGCGCTGAGTGTCAACGCGCCTGGGGAACCCGGGTTGTCTTGTGGGCATCACCATGTGTTGTATTTTGTCCCGTTCAATGCCGTTCCATCGGAGGCAGAGTGTACGTCAAAGACGTTCTGACCGCCCCAGGAATCGCTGTCCGGATCGTCCTGCATTGAGCGCAGTACCCAGTCCTGCTTGCCGGTCATCGGGTCAACGGGAATCTCCCGCAAGAATTTTAATTTGTGGTCCTGAACCGTGACTCCCTTGACCAGCGTTTCCAAATCCGGCGGATATCCGAAGGTGTCGATTTCATAGCGAAAGGCTTGCCGGTCGGCTGCATCTTTATACTTATCGATCGCGTGCCGCATCTGCCACAGGTCGTCCCGCAACACGGCTTCCTTGTGACGTTGAATCTGGAAGCGGGCAATCGGATACGCGACAGAGGCAATGATCGCGAGAATTGCGACGGTCACAATTAGTTCGATCAGCGAGAGTCCCTGTTGACCTCTCGCGCGCGAACCCGCAGGTCGCTCCCATGCTCCTTCGCTACGCTCCGGGTCCGGTCGGGATGACAAGTTTCCGGGAAGTTGAGAGAACCCACATCTCAAAGGCGAGATGTGCGGCACCCAGATCCGCCTGCCATTCCCACCAATTCCATTCCACTGCATTGCAAAACTGCTCCCTGCCTCCCTGAGATTACTGCAAATGAACCACGGCCGGGGAGGCGGCGATGACCGGCAGGATGGTCTGTGCGCTGTTCCGGGCAGCGGATTTAATCACCTGTACGGTGGCGTCACCCTGGGCCTTGGCCTGGAACGTCAGCACGCAGATATTTCCATCGCCGGTGACGCCGTGCACTCCCGGCGGGCGCGAGGCACTGATGGTGACATCCCCATTGCCGTCATCGCGATGAACCAGAGCAGTCGTCTGACCGTCCTTGGCCAGCAGGTTTCCTGTATCGACGTTGACGAGGTTCAGTAATCGCGAATCGTAATGCAACTGCATCGGCACGGAGAAAACATCCTGGCCACCGCTCAGGTTCACCTGCATCTGGAAGGTGCTGCCTACTTTGTGCACGCCTTGCTGCGGAGAGAGTGAAATCTGCAGCGGCGCTCCGGTCACGGAACCGGCTGCCGGATTCTCGCCTGGATTCTGGCCCGCGTTGCGCATTCGCTGGGCAATCTCACCCGCCATCTGATTGGCGGCTTCGGCTGCATTTGCGGGAGGCGTACTCGGCTCAAAAGTCAGCGGAGCCTTACCGGCGCGCTGAATGAGGCCGTCGGAAACCTGCGCTGCCTGCTCGTTCATTCGCAGGCTGACGTTGGTGCCGGTGCCCGTGTCGATGGTGCGCAGGTTGAGCGGAGTCAAATCGATACCCCGCACCAGATGCGGAATCAATACGAAAACAATCTCGTCGTTAACAGTTTCCGTCTGCTGAGAACTGAACAGGTATTTCAGGAAGGGAATTTCGCCCAGTCCCGGGGTGCCTCCAATAGTCAGGCTTTTCGAGTGCTGAAGAATTCCGCCCAGCAGGTTGGCCGTGCCTTCCTTCATACGGATGTTCTGTTGCAAATCCTGTTGGCCGATGACCGGCTGCTCAATCCCGCCCAGATTGCTAAAGCTGGTTATGTTCGAGACGACGATATGGAGCTTCATCGAGACATCGCCGTCGTAATGGATGGTCGGCTGCATTTCGATTTGCACGCCAACGTCGATGTAGGAAAATTGCGTGCTGACCAGCGGGCTGATACCGGCGGCGGCGATGCCGGCGCCGGGCGAAAATGAGCCGGTGGCGATCGGGACTCTGGAGCCAATCTTCAGCGTCGCTTTCTCTCCATCGACGGCGCGAATCTGCGGGTTCTGCAGCACGCGAGTGTCGGAGTCCGTCAGCAGCATATTCAAAGTCGCAGTGCCGATGGAGACTCCAAAGTTCGTCGCGTTCAGATTGCCAAGATCATTCAATGACAGGCTGCTGCCTGTGCTTGTAGTTCCGGTGGTTCCTGTGGTGATCGTGCTGGTGGTACTCGTCGTCGATGTAGTTGCCGCGGCAGTGGAGGCCTGCAACTGCACCCCGATCGATCCCGGAAGCTGAAGACCGATGTTGCGTAGCAGATCCTTATTGACCTCAAGCACCGCAATATCGACGACGACTTCGGGCTTGCTCTTGTCCAGATCGTCAATGATCTTTTGCGCCAGCAGCAGCTGGTCCGGCGTACCCCGCATCACGATGGCGCTCTGGCTAGGGACCGCCTGCATCTTGACCGAAGTGTCCATCAGGTTGCGGACCGCATTTAATACTTCATTCAGATCGTTCGGTGCGGTGATATTGCCAAGATAGAAGGTCTGTACCGCCTGCTCTTCGAGTTCTGTCCGCTTCTGGCGGGTGTCGGCGGCGATAAAAATAGTATCCGCGGTGACCGGCCGCCAGAAGGTCTGCGAAACGAAAGCAACGCTGCGCAGGGCGTCGTAGAGAGTGACGCGGTTCAGATCGATAGGGATGCGTTTCGAGGTGTAATCGGGGTCGAACAGGACATTGATTCCCGCGATTTTGCCGATCGTCTGATAAATCACTTTGCTGTCCGCCACCAGGTGAATGGTGATCGGCTCGTTGGATAGCGGCTTCAGGTGAAGCGGCCCGCCGAGTGCCTGCATCTCCTGCTGGGCTTGCTGAGAAGTGACGGCCGAGTCGTCCGGATTGTGCTGCACCGCGGTGCCATTGATCTTGGCGCGCGTTCGGTCCACCTCCTGTTGCGCCGCTTCATAGCTGGGATCGATGGCAAGAGCGCGCAGAAAATCGGTCAGCGCATCGTTCAGCCGGCCCTGCTGGCGAAGCTTGCGCCCCATGTCCAGATATTGCGAGGCGGCCATGAATCGGAGCCGGATGTACGATTCCTTGTACTTCATGTCATCCGGCTTTGCCAGCCACGCCTGCCGGTAATCCTGATAGGCGGTGATGTAGTCTTCGCGAATCTCGGCGTTTCTGCCCGCCTTGTACAGGTTCTTGGCGGACTCGGCGTGCAAGGGGGAGAACGATCCCTGCGTAATAAGGAAAAGAAGCACCAGGCAAAGGCCGCCCGCAACACCTCGGTAGCGAGTGGCGAGAACTGCCAACGAACCGGACTTTGGCGCGCAAGGGAATGAATGCGCGGAGGCGCTTTCAGGTGTGGAGAGGGGGCTATCGAGAGATAAATCTAAGCGCAAAGGCATGAATTCGACGCGTCCCGGCGTTGGTATCAAAACTCCGGGGGATTGGCGATCTTGTGCTCCAGCAAAAGCAGCGGTTCGTATTTTCACTATACACCGGCAAGCGCGGCGAATGGGGGTCTGGGCCATCTCTATGACGGACGCTCCGGAAGGGCCAGATGTTAGCTGAGTCGCAAAAGAAATGTGCAGGAAAAGCACTTTCAAACGCAGCGCATGGTTCTGTCTCGCTACTCGAGACGTGCGGTGGCTGCGTGCTAGGATGAAGGTTTCGAGCTCTCCGTCATGCCGCGCCCACCCACAAGCATAATTCCGAGCCCGCCGAAAAAGCCGAAGCCGCGCGATCCCGTCGCTTCTGGCGAGCGCGATGCCGCAGTAAACCGGGTTGCGGGCCACAATTACTTTCTGCTGGAGAAATTTGAAGCCGGGTTGGTCCTGCGCGGTACAGAGGTCAAATCAATCCGCGAAGGGAAGGCCAATCTGCGTGACGCCTACGGCCTGGTAAAAGACGGGGAAGCATTTCTTTTGAACCTGCACATTGGACCCTACTCCCACGGCAGCTATACCAACCACGACGCCACCCGCACCCGCAAGTTGCTGCTGCACGGCGAAGAAGTCCGCAAGCTGCTGGGCAAGGTGCAGCAGAAGGGGCTGACGCTGATTCCGACGCGGCTCTATTTCCGCCGTGGCCGCGTCAAGTGCGAGCTCGCCGTGGCCAAGGGCAAACAGACCTGGGACAAGCGCGAGACCGAGCGCCGGCGCGAAGATGACCGCGACGCCCGGGTTGCGATTGCCGCAAGCAAACGGCGCAATGCTTGATGTTCGGCAAAGATCCAGGTGAGCTTCCTACGCCAGCGCGCGAAAGGATCCAGAGAGTCTGATCCAAATCGGGCAAAACGCAGGTTCCTCGACTTCGCCGCGCTCCGCTCGGAATGAAAATCCTATTGATAAGCGAACTCTGAAGGGAACTGAATCGAAAAATGAAAACGAAACTCATCTTTGAAAATGTATCCTCGCTTTCGACCGAACTGCTGGTCCTTGTCGCCGCCGATGCGTCCACTTCGAAGGAGAAAAACGCCCTCGCCCAGCCGGTTCTATTGACGAAAGATGCCGGCATTACGAGTGCCGACAAGCCCGTTCTGACGAGCGGCGAATTTTCCGCGGGATTATGCGAGACGCTGTTGCTTTATGCTCCGCCGGAACTGAAGGCGAAGCGCCTCCTGATCATCGGCGTGGGAAAAGTCGCGAAGATATCTCTGCATGATATTCGCAAGGCCGCCGGCGCCGCCGTCCGCTTCGCCAAGCCGCGCAGCATCCGCGAAGTTACGCTGGTCCTGCCGGAGCATGATTCGTTCTCTCTTGCTGCTGCGGCCCGTGCCGCCGTCGAAGGTGCATTTGTGGGTGACTTCGATCCCGACACGTATCGCTCCGACCGCATAGACCGCTCCATCGAGACGTTTACGGTTGTCGCTCCGGCATCGGCCGACAAAGCGACGATCGAGTCGGCGTTTCGCGAAGGCGTAATTATCGGCGAATCGCAGAACTTCACCCGTTCTCTGGTCAACGAGCCGGGAAACAGGCTGACGCCAACTGTTCTCGGCCAGCGCGCCGCAGCTATGTGCAAAGAACAGGGATTGCAGTGCGAAGTCTACAGCACGGACAAGTTGAAGGAGCTGAAGATGGGCGCGTTCTGGAGCGTCGCTCAGGGTTCGGACGAGCCGCCCGCGCTTATCGTGATGCGCTACGAGCCGAAAAATGTTGCAAAGGACGGTCCGGTGCTGGCGCTGGTGGGCAAGGGAATTACCTTCGACACCGGCGGCATCTCCATCAAACCCGCCGACAACATGGAAAAGATGAAATATGACATGGCCGGCGCCGCGGCCATGATTGGCGCGATGCGTGCGATCGCGCAGTTGAAGCCCAACGTCAAGGTGATCAGCGTGGTCTGCTCGGCGGAAAATATGCCATCCGGCAAGGCCTACAAGCCGGGCGATATTTCGGTCGCGATGTCCGGCAAGACCATCGAGATTATCAACACCGACGCCGAGGGCCGCCTGGTGTTGGCCGATGGTCTCCACTATGCGAAGCAGCTTGGCGCAACCCATCTGATCGATGCCGCCACATTGACGGGAGCTTGTGTGGTGGCTCTCGGAATGCTAAACGCCGGAGTGTTTTCAAACGACGACAAGACCTACGAGCAGTTCCACAAAGCCCTCGAAATCTCCGGGGAAAAATTCTGGCGTCTGCCGATCGATGACGAGTACCGCGACATGATTGTGTCCGACATCGGCGACATTAAAAACACCGGAGGGCGCTGGGGCGGGGCTATTACGGCGGCCATGTTTCTGAAGGAGTTTGTCGACGACACGCCCTGGATTCATCTCGACATTGCTGGGGTCGCGTGGATGGAAGACCAGAAACCCTGGATCGCCAAAGGCCCCTCGGGGATCGCCGTTCGCAGCATTGTGGAGTGGGTGCGGAGCTACGCAGGGTGATGACAGTGAAAAAGGTTGTCGTCCTGAGCGCAGCGAAGGACCTTGTGGTCTGTCGGTGGTCTGCCGGAAAACGCGAGATCCTCGCTGTGCTCAGGATGGCAGTTCCTTTGGGTATGACGACAGTTCTCTTGGGATATTCGGGGCTTACTACATTACGTCCGGCACATCGATCCCCATCCAGCCCAGGGCGCGAATCAACTCTCGCTGAGCGACCGCGGCGGTTGCCAGCAGGAGTATTTTTCGTATGGGATCGCTCTCGGTCAAAATATGGTGGCGATGGTAGAAATTGCTGAATTGCTGCGCCAGTTGGAACACGTACTTCGCTAGATAGGCGGGCTCCGTGGTCTGGATTGCGCGCTCCAGCACGTGCACGGACTTTGACGCCAGCAGCCACATCTCCCACAGGCTGTCGCCATCTTCGCCGGAAAAGTATGCAGCAGCGTCGATCTTTGCGAATTGGCGCAGCGCGGCTTCGGGAGCAATGCCCGCTTTGCGAAAAATATTCGCAGCCCGCACCACGGCATATTGCGCATACGGGCCGGTTTCTCCTTCGAAGCTGAGCGCATCCTGAAAATCGAACGCGATCACCGTGTTGCGCGTGTAGCGCAGCATGTAATAGCGCAGTGCGCCCACCGCGATCTTCTTCGCAATTTCGCGGCGCTCGGTTTCACTGCGTTCCGGCTGACGAGCGTTCACTTGCACCAGCGCGGCTTCGATCAGCTTGTCGATCAGGTCGTCGGCTTTGACGCCGAATCCCTTGCGCCCGGAGACCTCAATGTAGGCGCGGCCCTGGTCTTCGGCGGAAACCGTATAACCCAGTTCCATCGCGCAGCGCGGCGTCAGCGCCACCATTTCATAGGAGAAGTGATGATAATTCTCTGCCGCCTCGTTGAAACCCATACCGTGCAGCGCCTCGATGACGTTGTTCTGCGGGTCGGCCTGGCGCGAATCGATGACGTTGTAGATCGCGTCTGCGTGGCCGAAGCTGGGCGCGTCGCTGTCGCTGGTCTCGGCGGAAATCCAGCAGCGATGGTCATCGGGATAGATATGGAAAAGACGATAACCAAAATCGAGGCCAAGCTTGTTGAACTTCCAAAGGTGATAAGCAATGTCCTTGCCGACATAAGTGACCGTGCCGTTCGAGCGCACGATGATCTTGGCGTCCTCGTCCGGCTCGCTCGCGCCATCGGTTTTTTCTCGATCGAGGTCCTCATCGTCGGCGGTTCCGGCGCGGCGCATGACCCAGCAGCCTGCGTTTTTGCCTTCGATTTCGAGGTACAGAACACCCGATTGTTTCAGCAGTTCAAAGGCGCGATTCCAGAAATGTAAATGCAGAATCTCGCTCTCGCGGGGCAGGAAATCGTATTCGATCCCGAGGCGCAGCATGGTTTCCAGATGCCGTCGCAGAATTGCCATGGAGACCAGGTCGGCGATAGCAGCGGTTTCGTTATTCCCTGACTCCAGCGCGTGCAGGGTATCGAGCCGGATCTGTTTCCGCGCTTGTTTCTCGGATTCGTCCGCGCCGTACCACTGGGAGACGTTCGCGTACAGGTCCCAGCAGGCGTAGTCGATGCGCTCGCCGCGCGCGGCGAGCTGCTGCATCCAGCGTTCCACTCCGCTGAGGTTCAGATGCTGCAGATGGGTCAGCACAACCGCAATATCCGCCACCTGAACACCGGTGTTATCGATGTAATTCTCGACGCCGACTCTATAGTGCGCGGCGCGCAACATGTGCACCAGCGTGTCACCCAGTATCGCATTTCGCAGATGGCCGATGTGTGCTGCTTTGTTTGGGTTAATGCTTGTGTGCTCAACCAATACATGAGTATCGGTGCCGGGCAGCTCCTCGTCGGCTGAGGCGATCTCTTTTGCGGCCTTGGCCCGGTCCAGGCGGCAGTTTATGTAACCCGCACCGGCGACTTCAAAGTTGGAAAATCCAGGCACGGCGCCGATAGCGGCGACGATCTCTTCAGCGATCTTGCGGGGTGCTTTGCGCAGGGTACGCGCCAGCTCAAAAGCGAGCGGCAAAGCGTAGTCGCCCATTTCGATTTTCGGAGGTTCTTCGGCGGTCAGGCGGGTGAGCGCCACTTGAAACTCATTGCGAAGGACAGTCTCGATGCGTTCAAACAACGACTGGCGGCGGGTGCGATACACGAATCTGTGTTTCCAATCGGGCTCAATACCCTGGATGAGGTAAACGGATTGTAACAGAGCAGGAGCAACGACTGAGCAGTTGGTGATATCCAATCAATTTTCACCACCGGAGAACCGCAATGGCGATCACATTGAATCATCTTATCGTTCCAGCCCGCGACAAAGTTGCATCGGCCCGATTCGTTGCCGATCTTCTAGGACTCACGGTGGGAGGGAAAAGCCCCGGCAACGCGCCTGAAGGACATTTCGCCGTGGTGCCGGTGGGAGAAACACACCTCGATTTCTTCGATGTGGCACAATTCGAACCGCACCATTACGCATTTCTCGTAGACGACCAGGAATTCGACGCAATCCTGCGGCGAGTGAAGCAGGCCGGACTGGAGTACAGCGCCGATCCGTTACACAAGGAACCGAACCAAGTAAATTATCTCGAAGGCGGACGAGGCTTTTATTTCCGCGAACTCAACGGCCACAACTTGGAAGTGCTAACGCGGCCCTCACGCACGAAATGATAGCGCGAGAGCTTGACATTTAGCATGTCGAAGCATGGTGGATGAGGCAGGTCCGCGATTGACGCGAATTTCCAGCACCCCTAAGATAAGGAGTGACTCGCTCACCCCAGCCGGACTTCATGCCAATCCAAGAAAACAAGCAAGATAGCAGGCCGACGTTTTACATTACCACTCCTATCTACTATGTGAACGCACGTCCGCACTTGGGACACACCTATACGACGGTGGCTGCCGACGCGATGGCGCGGTGGAAGCGGATGCGCGGCTACGATGTCCATTTCCTGACCGGCACCGATGAGCATGGGCAGAAGATTGAACGTTCCGCCGCCAAGGCGGGTAAAACTCCGCAGGAATTTGCCGCGGATGTGTCGAATGAGTTCCGTACTTTGTGGGACCGCATGGGGCTCACCTACGATGACTACATTCGTACTACTGAAGAACGCCACAAACTCGGCACCCAGCACATGTTTCGCGAGTTGCAGAAGCGCGGCTTCATCTATAAGGGGACCTACTCCGGCCAGTACTGCGTGTGGGATGAACTGTATGTCGAGGGAACTCCAGGCACTCCCTGCCCGGACTGCGGACGCATTACCGAAACAGTGAGCGAGGAGAATTACTTCTTCAAGCTTTCGGCCTTTGAGCGCAAGCTGCTGGAGTATTACGACGAGCATCCGGACTTCATCCGGCCGGAGGCGCGGCGTAATGAGGTGGTGACATTCGTGCGCAGCGGGCTGCGCGATCTCTCCATCAGCCGGACAAGTTTCAACTGGGGCATTCCGGTTCCGGGCGATGAAAAGCATGTCATTTATGTATGGATGGATGCGCTTGCAAACTACATCACGGCGCTGGGATACGGCAGCGAAAACCAGGCGCAGTTCGACAAATACTGGCCCGCCGATGTGCACCTGATCGGCAAGGAGATCAGCCGTTTCCATTGCGTCTATTGGCCGGCATTTTTGATGGCCGCGGACCTGGCGATTCCGAAGAGCATTGTTGCGCACGGCTGGCTGTTGTTTGAGCAGTCGAAGATGTCGAAATCACGCGGCAACATTGTCCGCGCGGAGACGGTGCTCGATGTGCTGGGCGCGGATGCGCTGCGTTATTTTTTGCTGCGCGAAATTGTCTTCGGCCAGGATGGCAGCTTCTCTTTCGACGCCCTGGTGCAGCGGTATAACGCCGATCTGGCGAACGGCTACGGGAACCTGGTGAGCCGCACGCTGGCGATGATCGTGAAGTATTTCGACGGCGTGGTGCCGGAGGGCGAATCGGAAGCCGGCATCCGCGCCGACGCAAAAAATGCAATTGCGAAGATTTCGCGCTGTTATGACTGCCTCGACTTTTCCGGCGCGCTGCAGGAACTGTGGGCATTCGTGGCGAAAATCGATGGATATATTACCGCGACGGCTCCATGGAAGCCGCTCGAAGGATTATCGGAAACGCAAAACAAAGAACGCGTCGCGAAGATCCTCTACACCTGCGCGGAAGCGATTCGCATTATCACCGCGCTGGTCTATCCAGTCATTCCCGATGCGGCGGCGAAGGTCTGGAAGCAGCTTGGACTGGGCGACATTACGAACGCAGATTTAAAAGATTTTCGATGGGGCGATCTGAAGCCGGGCACAAAGCTTGGCGAACATGGACCGGTGTTTCCCCGAGCGGAAAAGGAAGCGATCGAACGTATGCAGGAAATGGAAGACAAACGAATTGCGGAAGCGCCCACGGAAACAGCAAAGCAGGATCGGCCTTCTGAACCAGAGCCGGTCGCAGTCGAAACACAACGGGCGCAGGCCCATGCGTCGGAACTGCAGTCGGTAGGAACCATGGTTTCCGCGGAGCAGACTGTGCAAGCTGCGGCAGCGACGAGCGCGCATGCGGCAGTTCGCGCGGCCGCGCCGCAGACCTCAGCCGAGCAGCCCAAGATCAGTATCGAGGACTTCGCCAAGGTGGAATTGCGTGTGGCCGTGATCCGCGTCGCCGAGCGTGTTCCCAAGGCGGACCGGTTGCTGCGGCTGGAGGTGGATCTTGGCTATGAACAGCGGCAGATCGTCGCCGGCATTGCCGAGGCATACGCGCCGGAATCGCTGATCGGACGCAAAGTGGTCATCGTCGCCAACCTGGCGCCACGCAAACTGCGCGGGCTGGAGTCGAACGGGATGCTGGTGGCTGCATCCGTTGGGGAAAAAGGCACGCCGGTCCTGGCGGGATTTCTGGAAGACGTGGAGATCGGCGCCCGGCTGAAATAGCGGATGGATGCATCTGTTTCACAAGCCGGATGCTCCAGGTCTCGGTGCTGAGATCTGGATCGTTTCAATATCGCGGCTTTTATTCGGATGAAAGCGGAGAACGGTTCAACAATGCTGGTCGATTCCCACGCCCATCTCGATAGCGAGCGCTATGCGGAGGATCGCGAGGCGATGCTGATCCGCGCCGGCCAGGCTGGGGTCGAGACGATCCTGGCAGTAGGTATTGGCGAGGGGCCAGCCACCATGCAGCAGGCGCTGGAGTTAAGCCGCGAATATGCATCCAATCCGGATATGCCGCGGATTCTGGTTAGCGTAGGGGTCCATCCCCATGAGGCGGAGCAGGTCGACGCCGCGGCGCTGGAAAAGCTGAATGTGCTGGCGCGGGAGCCCGGGGTGGTTGCCATCGGCGAGATTGGGCTGGATTATTTCTATGACAATTCGCCGCGCGACGTGCAGGCCCGCGCCTTCGTACAGCAGATGGAGATTGCCGCGGCGCATAAGCTGCCGATTCTGATTCACTGCCGGGCGTCGGCCGATAGTACGAATGCGTGGGATGATGTTTTGGCGTTGTTGGAAGATCATTGGCGGCAGACCGGCCTGGGCGGAGTGCTGCACTGTTTCGCTGGAGAGGCGCGGCATGCAAGACAGGCGATGGACATGAACTTTTTGATTTCATTTGCGGGAAACATTACCTTTCCGAAGGCGCAGCCAATCCGCGATGTTGCCGGTCAAATCCCGCCGGATCGCATCCTGGTGGAAACCGACGCGCCGTTTCTCGCTCCGGTGCCACATCGAGGCAAGCGGAACGAACCGGCGATGGTACGCCATGTAGCGGAGAAGCTGGCCGAGATCCGCGGCGTCGACTGTGAGACGATGGCTTTGACGACGACGGAAAATTTCCATCGCTTTTTTGGTCGGGTGCGGAAACAAGCCGCAAATCGAGCAGTTGCTGGACATACGCGGGACAGAAAAAGGAATCTAGCTATGGAAGTATGAGGCTGAAAGAGGATTATGGCGAGCGAAAATTCTTTTGATATTGTGAGCAAAGTGGATGCGCAGGAGGTGTTGAATGCCGTCGAGCAAGCCTCCAAGGAAATCCGCACCCGGTTCGATCTGAAAGATTCGAAATCGGAGATCAAACTGGAAGGCGAGGAAGCGATCCAGCTGGCCTCGAGCGACGAATACAAACTGCAGGCAGTGACAGAAATCCTGCAGCAGAAGCTGGCCAAGCGCGGAGTGTCGTTAAAGGCCTTGACCTATGGCAAGATTGAACCGGCCGCGGGCTCAAGCGTGCGCCAAAAGATCACGCTGCAGCAGGGTATTCCGATCGAGAAATCCAAAGAAATTGTGAAGCTGATCAAGGAGTCGAAAAGTAAGGCGCAGGCGACCATCCAGGCCGACATGGTTCGCGTCAGCAGCAAGGACCGGGATACGCTGCAGGATATGATTGCATTGTTGAAGAAAAGGGATTTCGGCATCGATCTGCAGTTCACCAACTACCGGTCGAACTAGCTTTGCCGATGACGGACGGAATGCCCGTCCGTTCCATACGGAGCGACTTTGAGCACAGCGGCCATTACCACGGCGAAAGAAGTATTCGACCTGCTTCGCGACGACCTGGCCGCGATCGAGCGGGAGTTCGAACACAATTCCGCCTCCGATGTGGATTCGATCACCGAAATTGCCGGGTATCTGCGAGAGGGCGGCGGGAAACGGATTCGTCCCGCGCTGTTGCTGTTGGCAGCGAAGGCGCTGGGTTACAGCGGTAACAGCGGCATCCGCCTGGGCGCGGTGATTGAGATGGTGCATACGGCCACGCTGGTGCACGATGACATTATCGACGTGGCGGATATACGCCGCGGCCGTCCTTCGGCCAATACGGAGTGGGGCAATTCCAAATGTGTGCTGGCGGGCGACTGGTTGTACATGCAGGCCTTCCGCGTGGCGTTGGAGGAACGCAATTTCCGCATCCTCGATCTGCTAATCAGCCTGACACAGCAGATGGTAGAGGGCGAACTGCTGCAGATGGAGCGCCTGGGGAGCGCGTTGAGCGAGCAGGAATATTACGAGCTGATCTACCGCAAGACGGCCTGTTTGTTCCGCGTGTCGATGCAATTGGGCTGCGTGCTGGGGGGCGCTTCGGAGCAGACCCAGGAGCTGCTCGGAGAGTACGGACGCAATCTGGGGCTGGCGTTTCAGATTGTGGACGATGTGCTCGACCTGACGGCGAGTGAAGAAGTGCTGGGGAAACCCACGGCGAGCGATCTGCGCGAAGGCAAGGCGACGCTGGCCGTGGTTCATGCGCTGCAGTCGGGCACGCCGGAAGAGCGGGCCGACATTCTGGCGATCATTGGGGATCAGTCGTTCGAGCGGGTCAGCCACAAGCGCATTGTTTCGATCCTGCACGGCAATGGATCGCTCGACTATGCAATGCGGGCGGCGTACGAGCATGCCGAAGCCGCGCGAAAAAAGCTTTCCATTCTGCCGGAGTCGGAATTCAAGCGGGCGCTGTTATGGGTGCCGGATTTCATTGTCGCGCGGGAGAAATAGCTGTTTCTGGTCCAGATGGTTTGGGATCCAGATCAGTTGGTTCCTGCAGCAGCGCCTTCGTATTCCAATTCCTGCCATACAAATGATGATTACTGAGGAGATTTCATGATGTGGTTGCAACCGGCGCGTCTGCGCAATGCTGTGCTATGCGCGGGCACTTTGGGAATACTGTGTGCATTGGCTTTTGCTCAGGGAGCGCCGCCCAATTCTGAACAGCAGGTGATGAGCCATCTGAATCAGGTGCTGCGCTGGTCGCAGCAGTGGGAGAGCACGGATGTTTACGTGTCCCGTCCTGCCGATGAGTTGTACGTAGAGAACGGCCGGAATCTTGCGCAGCAGGTGACCAAGCTGGAATTTCAATCGGCGCTAGCGCAGGCTGCCTTGATTGGGGAGGCCACGAAACAGGCAACCTCCGGCGGCGGCTCACAAAAGGCGGGTACCCAGAACATTTTCCGGATGGAGCAGCGGATCAGCCAGCAGATGCAGGCACTCCAGGCCGAGTTGGACACAGTGAATAAGCAGATTTCTTCTGCGAAAGCGAAGGACCGGGCGGCGCTGGAAACGCGGCGGGATACGTTGCAGGGCCAATTGCAGCTGGCGCAGGCGCTGCAGGAGGACTTGCAGAAGCTGAGCTCGTTTATGAACTCCGCGGAAAGCGCGAGCGGCGAAGGCACGGAGTTGACCAGAAGAATTCTCGCGCTGCAGCGGGCAAACCCGAATGGGGAGGTCACTGCAGCAAGCGGAAAGACAACCGGCAAGTCCACCTCCGCGGCCAAGCATCCGGCCCTGCTGGTGCACAGTTCGCAGAATACGGGACTGATCGGGCAGATGGGAGAACTGGTCCATTTTGTACAAACCATACGCGTGTTGAACCAGCTGAAGGGCGACGGGTCGGATTTGCAGAGTGCTACCCAGCAGCTTCGCGCTCCATTGCTCGCCGCACTTCGAGCCACGTTGCAGCAGGGCCAGATCGAACTTTCCAATGTCGCGCCGGACAACGGTGCACAGGGCAGCACAACCGCGCCAACCGGCTCCGGGAACCAGAACTCCGGTACGAGTACACCGGCGGCTGCACCCCAGAATGCGACAGGCGCGACGACGGCTGGAACGAAAACAGCGGCGCAAAAACAGCGCGAGATGTCGGACCTGGTGCAGCATTTCAAACTGCTTTCCAGAGCGACGTTGCCGCTAAGCCAGGAGCTGATTCTGTTGGACCAGAGCCAGGCGAACCTCAACCAGCTCCAGGCTTCCATCAAACACGATTACATTTCGGTTCTGCGAACGCTGCTACTGAAAGTGGCTTCGATTTTGATCGCGCTGGGTTTGATCTGGTTGTTTTCCTGGTTATGGAAGCGCGCCGCATTCCGCTATATTCACGATGCGCGGCGTAGGCGCCAGTTTCTTACCCTGCGGCGAGTGGTCACCGGCTTCTGCATGTTCGTGGTGATCCTGCTGGGGTTCGTCAGCGATTTCAGCTCCCTTGCTACGTACGCCGGCCTGATTACCGCCGGTATCGCTGTTGCGTTGCAGGCCGTCATCTTATCTGTTGCTGCATATTTCTTCCTGGTCGGGCGCTACGGAGTGAAGGTCGGAGATCGGGTGACCGTGGTTTACAGCGGGAACAATAGCGTCGCCGGCGATGTGATCGATATTGGTCTGGTGCGTTTTTACATGATGGAACTGGCGGGCACCGGTATCGACATGCAGCCAACCGGGCGGATTTGCGTGTTCCCGAACTCGGTTTTGTTCCAGACGAATCCGCTGTATAAGCAGCTTCCCGGAACCGAATACACATGGAGGGAGATTGCGCTTCCATTGAGTGCGGATAGCGACGGGACTTTGGCGGAAAAGGAATTGCTGGCTGCAGTCGATCGGGTGTACTCGACCTACGGCTCGCAGCTCGACAGGCACCAGATATCCGTCGAGGCGACGCTGGGCGTGCACATGGAAACGCCAAAACCGTATACGCGAATGCGGTTTGTGGCGACCGGTCTCGAGGTGATGGTGCGGTTTCCGATTCCGCTGCGCCAGGCAGGGGAACTCGATGATCGCATCATCATGGAAGTGACGGAATTGCTGCGGAAAAATCCGTCGATCCATCTGGCCGCCGGCGCCGCACCGGATTTGCGCTCTCCGGTGAAGGTGTAGGCGCATCGTTTATGCGAGTTCGTGCCCGTTGCCAGCGTGGAAACGATGGTTCCAGCGGCCGATCCAGCCGAAGTGGCCGCGCGATTCCGGTCCGCCGAATTTTGTACTGAAAACGCCGCCGGCAGTTACAAGAACGATGCCGAGGAGCGAGAGCATATCGGGCGCATTTTTCCAGACCAGCCATCCGATCAGGCCGGAAAAGATGACAACGGAATAATTGAACGGCGCGATTCGGCCGGCCGAAGCCTGGCGATAGGCGAGGATGATAAGCAGCTGGCTGGCCGCCATGAAGATCCCGATGCCGATCAGGTACATCCATTCCCGTTCTGTTGGCGCGCGCCATTCCGCGGCAGCATAGGGCGCGGTAACGAGCGATGAAATTAGAAAGTAATAGAAGAGAATGCGGTTCGTGGTTTCCGTGGTGGAGAGCCGATTGACCGTGACCAGGGCGAAGGCGGAAAACACGGCGGCGCTGATGGCGAGCAGGGCGCTTGGATTCTGTACCAAGGCGGCGTTCGGCTTCAGGATGAGAATGACTCCGACAAAGCCAGCCAGCAGACTGGTCCAGACGACTCCGCTTATTTTTTCCTTCAGCCACGCCCAGGTGATGAGAGGGATAAATAGCGGCGCGGAATTCGAGAGCAGGACGGCATCCATCAGCGGCATTTTCTTCACCGCCGCAAACATCAGCGCCTGCGAAAGCAGACCGGCGATCGCACGCAGAATGTGCAGACCGATTCGCGAGGTTTTTACGCCGGAAATACCATGCCGGAACACCCACGGGAGAAACAGCAGCAGGCTGATGAAATTCTGAAAGAAGACGATCGGGCCGGTCGGTACATGCTCGGCGGCCTTGCCGAGGGCGCTCATGATCGCGACGCACAGGAAGGCGACGACAATCAAAAAGCCGCCGAGCGGTGCGTTCTCCGCGTGGGCCGGTGCAGCTACACGAGTTGGATGTGGAGTCAGCGGCATGGCCCTTCCGCTATCTCTTCGCTCTACACCGATCTGAGAATTCTGCTAGAGACTGCCAGCCTGGCGAATCATGCCGCCATCGATGAAGAAGGTGCTGCCGGTCGAATAACCGGCTGCGTCGGAGGCAATGAAGATGGCGAGATCGGCCACTTCCTCCGGCTTGCCCCAGCGTCCCAGGGGGATTTCAGCCATCAGCTCCTTCTCGATTGTTTTGTTGGCCTCGACGTCCGCATCGATCGGCGTAAAAATGGCGCCGGGCGCAATGTTATTCACCGTGATCTTGTGCGGCGCCAGCTCGACGGCGATGGTGCGCATCAACATGCGAAGGCCGCCTTTGGCCGCGCAGTAGGGCGCGTTCGTAATCATCGGCAAGTCTTCATGGACGGAGGAGATGTTGATGATGCGTCCGCCGTTCCCCTGCTGGATCATTGCTTTGGCAGCGGCTTGGGCGCAGAGGAAGGGGCCGGTCAGATCGACAGCGATGACTTTTTGCCACTTGTCGAAAGGATATTCGGTGAATGGATATTTGTATTCGATGCCGGCATTGTTGACGAGAATATCGAGCCGTCCAAATGTCTGGACCGACTGCTGGATGAGATGAGCTGCCTGTTCGGGGTTGGAGACGTCGGCTTGGACCGCGGTTGCTTTGCCGCCGGCCTTCTGGATTTCCTGGACAACTCCATTGGCCAGGTCGGGACTGCCGACATAGTCAATCACAACCGAGGCGCCTTCCCTGGCCATGCCCATGGCGATGGCTCTGCCAATCCCCGTGGCCGCGCCGGTCACGACAGCGATTTTGTTTTCAAGTTTCATATAGCGCCCCCTCGGACGCGGTTCTCTTCACAATGTACGCTTTGCGATTGGTCGACTAACCCCAGATCCATTCGCTTTCGCCCCGCGGCAAGCTCCGGTCGGGATGACAAGCCAACGAATTACGCGGATTTGTGATCGAAAAATTTGGGTTTAGACCAGAAACGTCTCGGCGTCCTTCTGTTTCAATTCCAATCCAAATCCGGGCCGAGACCAGTCCGGAAACATTCGTCCCTCGCGCGGTTCACAGAATCCATCGAAGAACATGCGCTCGATGCGGGCATGGTCGTGGAAAAATTCCAGATGCCGCGCGCGGGGAACGGCGCAGCAGGCGTGCATGTGAATGCTGGGCGCGCAGTGCGCGGAGAGCGCGATCTGATGTGCGTCGCAAACTGCGGCGGCGGCGAGAAAGCCGGTAATTCCCTGGGCGCGCGTGGCGTCGGCCTGCAGCACGTCGACGCTTTTCGCCTCAATCATGTTCGCAAAATACGGCACGGTCCAGCCGTATTCGCCGGCCGCGACTTCCATTGGGGGAGGGAGATGCTCGCGGATCAGGCGAAGGCCGAAGAGATCGTCGGAGCTGACCGGCTCCTCAAACCAGATGACATTCGACTGATGGAAAATCTGCGCCAGATGGATTGCCTGTTTTGCTGTGTATGCTCCGTTGGCATCGACGAAAAGAGCGACCTTGTCGCCGATGGCCTTGCGGGCAACCTGAACGCGGCGCGGATCGTCCTCCGGATGCGTCCCGATTTTCATCTTAACGAAAAGCAATCCTTTCTCCGCCCATCCACCCAGTTGCGCCTGCAGCTGGTGATCGTTATAGGATGTGAAGCCGCCGCTGCCGTAGACAGGAATCGATTCGCGCGCGGCGCCCAGCAGTTGCACCAGCGAGATATTCAGCAGCTTGGCGCGCAGGTCCCACAACGCGTTGTCGATAGCGGAGATCGCCATGGCCGCGATACCGCGATTGCCAAGATTGCGGACGGCCATCTGCATCTTCATCCACAGCGCGGGATGCTGAAGCGGATCGGCGGAAGAGATGATTTCTTTCAGCAGATGTTCGGCAACTTTTGCGGTGGCTTCGTCGGCATATGTGTAGCCGATGCCCCGCGTATCGCCCAGCGTCAGCTCCACCAGAACCATGGTGGTC
Organism: uncultured Acidobacteriota bacterium; assembly: GCA_963823595.1. Classification (GTDB taxonomy): domain Bacteria; phylum Acidobacteriota; class Terriglobia; order Terriglobales; family Acidobacteriaceae; genus JAKAAZ01. The sequence goes on along the minus strand of CAWGME010000020.1, from coordinate 126,996 downwards.
TTGTCCCAGGATATTGTTCCGTCCGCCTCGGGCGCGTCGGTTGGAACCGTATAGACGCGGATAGAAGTCTTCGAAATTTTGTCCACTTTCAAAGGGATTCGCACGAGGTCTTGCGGGTTGTACTCAAATTTTTCCCGGTGAAACCGCGCAATAAGCATTAGAAAATCGATTTCACGAAGAGGTTTTTATCTGCGACGAAACTATTTTCCAGAGATGAATTTGCTCGTGCTTCGGCGGGAGCTTAACGATCGATACATCCCTCGTACTGAAATTTACCTCCTACTAAGGTGATGGACATTACTCAGGGCAGAACTTCAGACCGGGAACGGTCTCACGATTCTTAAGCAATGCAATCCAGCCAATCAAGGGAAGGGAAGCAATGAGCAAGCAAGTGGCAGATATTCTGTACGAGCGCCTGATCAATTGGGGTGTAGACACAATTTTCGGTTTTCCCGGAGACGGTATTGACGGATTGTTTGAGGGATTGAGAACGCACCAGGACAAGATCAAGTTCATCCAGGTGCGGCACGAGGAGGCCGCCGCCTTTGCCGCCGTCGGTTATTCGAAATACACGGGACGTCTTGGTGTATGTCTGGCGACCTCAGGGCCGGGCGGCATCCATTTGTTAAACGGGCTATATGACGCCAAGTGCGACGGGCACCCCGTGCTTGCGATTACTGGCCATACGTTCCACGATTTGATCGGCACGAGCTATCAGCAGGACGTGGACCTCGACAAGCTGTTCATGGATGTTTCCGTTTATAACGAGCGCGTGATGGGCCCGGCGCACGTCAACGTTGTAGTGGACGCGGCCATCCGCACGGCAATGACGCGCCGCGGTGTGGCCCACATTACTCTTCCAAAGGACATCCAGGGATGGACGGTGACGGACAAGTACCGGTCGCCGGCCAACGTCCCGCACCATAGTCAGGACACTTACACGCGTTCCCATGCGGTGCCGTTGCACCCTGCTTTGGAGAAGGCCGCAGCCATTCTGAATGAGGGTTCCCGGGTGGTGATGCTGGTGGGATGCGGCGCGCTCTGCGCGCGCGAGGAAGTGCTACAGACTGCAGAGCTGATCGGTGCGCCGGTGGTGAAGGCGCTGCTCGGCAAAGCAGTAATTCCCGATCGCCATCCGCTGGCGATCGGGGGCATCGGTCTGCTGGGGACCGCGCCTTCTCAGGATGCAATGAAGGAATGCGACACGCTGCTAATGGTGGGTACAAGCTTTCCGTATATGGAATTTCTACCCAAACCGGGAAAAGCAAAATGCGTGCAGATCGACATCGATGCTACTCGCATGGGCCTGCGCCATCCGGTGGACGTCGAGCTGGTGGGTGATGCAAAAGCGACACTCGCAGCGCTGATTCCGCTGCTGAAACATAAGAAGAACCGCGCGTTTCTGGAAGAGAGCCAGGACCGCATGAAGCAATGGAATGAATTGATGCACGAGCGCGGCACCCGCAAAGACATGCCAATGAAGCCGCAGGTGGTGACGCACACCTTGAATCGTCTGCTGAATGATGATGCGATCGTCTCTTCCGACAGCGGAACTATTGCGACCTGGACCGCACGGTACATTGAGATGCGCGGAGATATGAAGTTTTCGCTCTCCGGCTCCCTGGCCACGATGGCGAATGGTCTGCCCTACAGCATTGGTGCTGCGGTCGCCTATCCGGGGCGGCAGGTGGTCTGCGTAGTCGGAGATGGCGGCCTGAGCATGCTGATGTGCGAACTGGCGACCATTGCCAAATACAAGCTCAATGTCAAGGTCATCGTCATCAAGAACAATGTCCTGGGGCAGATTAAGTGGGAGCAGATGGTCGAGGATGCGAATCCGGAGTTTGGAGTGGATCTGCAGCCGATCGATTTTGCCCAGGTTGCCGAGGCGTGTGGTGCTGCCGGCTTCACCATCGAGCGTCCGGAAGAGGCGGAATCCGTGCTGCGCCGCGCACTTGCCGACGAAGGACCAGCTGTTGTGCAGTGCGTAGTGGATCCGAACGAGCCTCCACTGCCAGGACACATCACGATGAAACAGGCTTTAAATTTCGGCGAGGCTTTGGCCCGAGGGGAAAAAGACCGCTACAAAATCATCAAGACGGTGCTCGAAGACAAGGTGCGCGAAGTTATTTAGACCGGTTTTTCCTATTACTGTGAGGTGGCAGGAACTTCTTACGTACATCCGTTCTTTAAGGAACGGATGCGTAGGCTTGATTCCGCTGGCATAGATCGATAGGAAAACCGGTCGACCACCGTTCCCGCAGAGATTCCCAATGGAAAATGTCATCGGTCAAGGGTGTCGAAGATGAACGACGGGGGCGGGATGACTGAGGCCGAGACAAACAGACCCGAGTCGCAACGAATGACAGAAGAAAACGATCCGGAAGACTCGCTGTGGGCGGAGGGTGGCGGTGACCTACGGCTGGTCGATGAGCATATCCGGGAAGGCCGATTTCAGCGCAGCCTGGCGCTCCTCGCCGGCTTCTCCAGTCTGATGACCGGAGTTGAAGTCGGCTATGAGCATTATCGCGGCAGTTATAGCCGTAGAGTGATGTACACGCCGGTAGCGTTCAGCGTGCTGCTGTTCGCCGGCGGTATTGCGGGATTTTTCAGCAAACGGGCAGCGCGGCAGATCCTTCGCCCTGTGGCAGTGCTGACGTTGGCCGACGGCGTTACCGGATTTTACTTCCATATTCGCGGAATTGCGCGCAAACCCGGAGGATGGCGCTTCCCCATGACGAATATGGTGATGGGGCCGCCGGTATTTGCCCCACTGCTGTTCGGCCTGAGCGCCTATCTAGGCTTGATCGCTTCGTATCTTCGCCGCGAGGAAGATGAGGAGAGTCCCGAAGACGACGTCGCCTGGGTACCGCGCGCGGCGCACCCGCATCATTGGATGAACACGCTGCCGGGCGAGCAGATTTCGAAGCATGAAAAAATCAGCTGGGCGCAGGATCTGAGGGAAGGCCGCTTCCAGAAGCATATGGCGGCGGCAACCGCGCTGTCGGCGTTCTTCAGCGGCTTCGAAGCATTTTACTCCCACTACAAAAATAACTTCCGCTACAAAGCTCAGTGGACGCCGGTGATATTAACGCCGATGCTGATGGCCGCCAGTCTGGGGGCAATGCGCAGCCGCAAGGTGGCGCACACCTGGTTGCCGGCGTTGTCGGCGGCTGCGGTCATCGACGGATCGGTGGGCTTTTATTACCACTCGCGGGGAGTGCTGAGGCGGCCCGGCGGAAGGAAACACCTTCTCTACAACATCATGTATGGACCTCCGGTGCTGGCGCCGCTGCTGTTCAGTGCCTGCGGCATGCTGGGTCTTCTGGCGAGTCTATTCCGGAGAGAGAAATGAAGAAGCGTAAATCCAATGACGGCCAGCCTGGGTACTATCCGGGCTACCACACATTGAGCCAGCAGGCGTACTGGGACGAAGCTACGCGAAAGACCGTGCTCGAAAGAGTGACGCGATCTCAAGAACTGCATTTTTTCACGCCCGAGGAGGCTCCGCTGATAGAAGCGATCTTCGAGCATATTTTGCCGCAGAGCGATCGCGATGAAAAATACCGAATTCCAATCGTTCCGGTAGTGGATGAGCGACTCTATAAAAACCGGCTGGATGGCTATCGGTACGAGGATATGCCGCCGGATCAGGATGCTTACCGGCTGGGAATGCAGGCCATCGAGGAGATTGCGCAGACGACGCATGGCAAAAGATTCCTTGAGCTGACTGCTCGCGAGCAGGACCAGTTGCTGCGCAGCATCCATGACGGCGACCCGGAGGGCGCGCAACATATCTGGGAAAAAATGCCGGTGGAGCGGTTCTGGATGCTGCTGGTGCAGGATGCGGCGGAGGCTTATTACGCGCATCCCTATGCGTGGGATGAGATTGGATTCGGCGGCCCAGCCTATCCGCGCGCCTATATGCGGCTGGAACGCGGGGAGCCGGAGCCATGGGAAGTCGAGGAGCAGCGATATGAATGGCAGGCTCCCGCGGATTCCGTCTCGGATGTGTATGAACCGGTCGGCAAAAAGGATCAGCATCACGCGTCGCCAGGACAGGGAGGAACGCATTGAACAGGTTGCGCGCCGATCTTTTCAACGAACGCAATGAGAATGGCCACAATGGCCATGCGCTCGGGCCTATTCAAAAAATCGACGTCCCGATGCGCCACTATGGCGAAGAAGAAGTTGACTACGTCGTCGTCGGCGTGGGTTCGGCGGGCGGCGTACTTCTGCAGCGGCTGTCGCGCGCGGGTTTCCGCGTGCTAGGTCTCGAAGCTGGTCCTTTCTGGAACACGGAAACCGACTGGGTTAGCGATGAAGCAGGCTCGCACAATCTGTATTGGGAAGACCTGCGGATCACGGGAGGCGACCATCCTCTCGCGCTGGGAGCTAATAACTCGGGACGCGGTGTCGGCGGCGGCTCTGTGCATTGGGCGGCTTTTACTCCTCGGCTGCATCCCTCGGACTTCTTTATTCACTCGCTCGACGGCGTCGGCGTCGACTGGCCGATGAGCTATGACGAACTGAAGCCCTACTACGAGCTGCTGGAGATGGAGATGCCAGTGGCTGGGCCGGCCTATTATCCGTGGGGCGATCCGCACAGCTATGCCTATGGACCGCATCCCATGGGTGGTGTCGGGCGACGCGCTGATCAAGGGCTGCACGAACCTGGGCATCGGCGTCAGCATCGGCGGCCCGGTCGCCATTCTTTCCGGTTCGCATGGGGACCGGCCGCATTGCATCTATCGCGGCTACTGCATTCAGGCCTGCAAGGTGGGCGCGAAGGCCAGCACGCTGATCACGCATGTGCCGGATGCGCTGGAAAACGGCGCGGAAATCCGCGACAACTCCATGGTGAACCGGATTCATCTGGACCGGAAAAACAATCGCGTCACCGGGGTGAGCTATTTTGACGCGAAGGGTAATGAGCATTTTCAGAAAGCGAAGGCGGTGATTGTTTCCGGATATGCGATCGAGACGCCGCGCCTGTTGCTGAACTCCGCCTGCCCGGGATACGAGAATGGTCTGGCCAACTCCAGCGACACCGTCGGCCGCTTTTTGATGGCGCAGGCAGGCAATGTAATTCTCGGCCGATTTGAACAGCTGGTCCGCATGTACAAAGCTCCCCCGGCGCATGCCTTGACGGAGGAATTCTACGAGACCGATCCCAAGCGGGATTTTGCGCGCGGCTTCGCCATCCAGACCGTCGGACCGCTCCCGATCGCATTTGCCAAGCAGATGATGACGGCCAAGGGCGCATGGGGATGGGGTCTTCGGCGCGTCATGATGGACTACAACCACTGGGCGGCGTTCGGCTTTCTCGGCGAAATCCTTCCATGGCCGGACAACCGCGTGCAGCTTGCGAAGGAAAAAGATCGATTCGGCCTGCCTGTTGCGAAGGTCACTTTCAATCTGCACGATAACGACCAGAAGCTGATCGAATTCGGCAAGAACAAAACGATGGAAGTGATGCGGGCCGCGGGCGCGGAGGAAGTAGTGCAGGAGGCGCGGTATGCGCACCTGGTCGGCGCCGCCCGAATGGGATCGGACCCGCGCACCTCCGTCGTCGACAAATTTGGCCGCTCGCATGACATCGCCAATCTGTTCGTTTGCGATGGCAGCGTTTTACCGACCCAGGGTTCGGCCAATCCTGGACTTACAATTCAGGCGCTGGCGGCGCGCACAGCGGACTATCTCATATCGCAAGGTGAGACGGTGTTCAACTCCGATGACCGCGACATCACCGCGCCACCTGTACGCAAACATCTTGCGCCTCCGGGGACCTATGGCAGAGGCATACCCAGATTTGCGAACGCGTCCTTATGAGCGGCTCATCGATAACGGCGGCTCAACCGGATACGGAGCGCGAGGGCCGCATTGCCGCCGCACTAAAGGAGAGCAAGCTCGACGCGCTGCTCTGTGCGGTTCCATCGCACGTGCTGATGCTTACCGGATATTGGTCGGTGATGGGGAACACGGTCGCACTGCTCACTAAGGAGGGCGAGGCGCACCTGTTGCTGCCGGAGGATGAAAAGGAAATCGCCGCTCAGCTGTCCACCGCGCACTGCACCGGCTTCAGCCCCGGATCGCTGAATGAGATCACGAATTCCGAAAAGGCGATTGCGCAGCCGCTTACGTCTCTTGTTCGTTCCCTCGACCTCGATCATGCGCGGCTCGGCGTGGAGGTGCGTGGATCGCTTTACCCCGTCTCTTACCTGGCGCAATTTCGCTATGGGCCGGTGCTTCTGGATATTCTGCGGAATGCTTTTCCCCACAGCAGCCAAGTCCCCGCGGATGATCTGCTGAACCGGTTGAGCATGACGAAAACAGCGCGAGAACTGGATCGTTTGCGCTCTTCCTGCGGCCTGGCCAAAGTCGCCTACGCCTCGGGCAGCGAGGCCCTGCAGATTGGATTGCAGGAACCGACGGCAGCAGAGCTCTTCCGTTCCGGATTTGCCAAATCACAATTGGGCAATGGAGCAACCCGGCGGGACGCATTTTTTTTCTGCATGTCGGGGGTGAACTCTGCAATCGCTTACGCCGCTTACGCGCGCACACGGGAACGAGTGATTGAACCGGGCGATCTGGTCATGATCCACTGCAATTCCAACGCCGACGGATACTGGACCGACATTACCCGCACCTACACCTGCAGCGCGCCGGATGCGAAACAGAAGGAGATGCGCGCGGCAATTCTGGAGGCTCGGGCTGCGGCATTGTCGCGCATAGCGCCGGGAGTTCCTGCATCCGATGTCGATAAAGCAGCACGCGATGTTTTGACCAAACGTGGCTTCGGGAAGGAGTTCAAGCATGCAACCGGACACGGCGTGTGTTTTGCTGCCTCAAACCACGACGCGATTCCAAGGGTGCATCCGAAGTCGACGGATGTTCTCGAAACCGGGATCACCTTCAATATTGAACCAGCCATTTACATCCAGGGATACGGAGGAATGCGCCACTGCGACATGGTTGCCGTTACTTCCAGCGGCGTGGAGGTCTTGACCGATTTTCAAAGTGTCGCTTCCGATCTGGAGCTGCATGCCTGAAAGGCCGCACAGCCATAGCGATCAATTCGAACGAGAGGGAGTTATGGGATCGAAACAGGTAGTGATGGTAACGGGAGCTTCAGCCGGTCTGGGCCGCGCAATTGCGCATGGCTTTGCAAAACGAGGCGCTCGCCTTGGATTGATCGCGAGAAATCCGGAGGCGCTCGAAGCATGCCGGCAGGAGGTGATGCAACTGGGTGGCGAAGCGATTGTGCTGCCGGTTGATGTGAGCGATGCCGACGCAGTGGATGATGCGGCGAGCAAACTGGAGCAGGCTTTCGGTCCGATCGATGTGTGGGTCAACGATGCCATGGTTTCCGTGTTTTCGCCGGTCAAGGAAATGAAGCCGGATGAATATAAGCGCGTGACGGAGGTCACATATCTTGGATATGTCCACGGCACGCTTGCCGCGTTGCACCGGATGCTGCCGCGGGACCGCGGCACCATCATTCAGATTGGCTCGGCGCTGGCCGTTCGCAGCATCCCGTTGCAGTCGGCGTATTGTGCCTGCAAGCATGCCATTGCCGGATTTACGGATTCTCTGCGTTGCGAGCTCTACCACGATAAAAGCAACGTTCAACTGACGATGGTTCAGATGCCGGCCATGAACACGGTGCAGTTCACCTGGGTAAAAAGCCGTTTGCCGGATAAGCCGCAGCCGGTGCCTCCCATTTTTCAGCCAGAGGTTGCCGCAAATGTCGTGGTGCATGCGGCGGAGACCGATCGACCCCGCCGGGAATACTGGGTTGGTTTGTCAACTGTGGAGGCAATCGTCGGGCAGATGTTTGTTCCGGGGCTGCTCGATCGCTATCTGGGCCACACCGGATACAAAGCGCAGCAGACCGGCGTGCCGGACAGCCCGGACCGTCCCAACAACCTTTGGCATTATGTGGGCGGGACGCACAGCGCCCATGGACCTTTCAACAAACGCTCGCGATCGTTCAGCCCGCAGGTATTTGCCGATCTCAACCGCGGCTGGCTGTTGTGCGCTGGTGTTGTGCTGGCAACGGCGGCCGCGGCCGCCTGGAAGAAAAGCTAACCCGAACGAAAAGGAGAAGCACTATGGTGTGGGATCCAAGACCGGAACCTTACATGGAGGAAGATACCGGCGTAATACATAAAAAACTAGCGATTGTCTGTTGCTGCGTGGCGATCGGCTCATTGGTGCCGGTGGCGCTGGTGCAACTTCGAGTTTTAAAAACTCTTCCCGATCCGCCGGGAAAATTTTTCAACTCAACCGAAATCGTTATGTCGAAGGGCGCGTACAGATTTGGGATTCCGGACGGAGTTCTGGGGATCGGCAGTTACGGCGTCACGCTGACGTTGCTGATCTTTGCCGGTCCATCGCGGCCAATGCTGCAGAAGGCGCTACGCAGCAAGCTGGCGCTCGACGGGACGATGGCCGTGCGGAGCGCGAAAAAACAGGTGACGCAGTTCGGACGGATCTGTTCCTGGTGTATGGGGGCCGCGATTGCGACTGCGGGCCTGGTTTATTTCGCGCGCAGATCGCGCGTGATGGAAGGGGCTCCCAGGGACTGATGCGGCATCGATCGCGCGGCTATAATTCCTCTCATCCATGAATTGGAATTGGACACGGAACGGGAACTGGACAGGCCCATGAACTGGAATTGGACAGGCGCGATTCGCCGCTGGTTCGACCCGGAACAGGGCGTGCGCGACCACCTGATTCCGCGGTGGATTTTTCTGCGGGCGCTCGGACTAATCTATTTCTCCGCTTTCTTTTCTCTGATTTTTCAAATTCGCGGGCTGATCGGCCCGCGAGGAATTCTTTCCGCCAGCCAATATCTAGGCGCAATCGCGCACGGCATCGGTCCTTTGCGTTTCTGGTTCGCGCCTTCGTTGCTCTGGTTTTCGACCAGTTCGCATATGTTAATGGCGCTATGCTGGGTGGGCATTGTGGCCTCCCTGCTGCTCGTGGCCAATGTATGGCCGCGCGCGATGCTGGCAGTTTGCTTTGTCTGCTTTATTTCTTTCGTCACCGCGGCTGGAGATTTTTCCAGCTATCAGTCGGATGGAATGTTGCTGGAGGCGGGCTTTATCTCGCTGTTCTTCGCCCCCGGCGGGTTTTTCCCAGGCTGGGGAAGCAAGCATCCTCCGGTACGCGCCAGCCTTTTCCTTCTGCTGTGGGAATGGTTCCGAATTTACTTTGAATCGGGTGTGGTCAAGCTGGCCAGCGGCGATCCCGAGTGGCGGCATCTGACGGCGATGGATCAGTATTACCAGAACGGTCCGCTGCCGACGTGGATCGGATGGTATGTGCAGCACCTGCCGCACTGGTTCCAGGCGGCCACCGTGGTCGGAACTTTTGTGCTGGAACTGGTCGTGGTTTGGATGATGTTTCTGCCGCGGCGCTGGCGAATCGTCTGCTTCTTTATCGCCACGATATGGCAGATTCCGGTGATTCTGACCGCGAACTACGCGTTTCTGAATTACCTGGTCCTGGTGCTTGGCTTCCTGCTGCTGGACGATCGTTTCCTGGCGCGCTTCGTTCCCGCGCGCTGGCGTCCGGCGATTCCACCGAATTCGATTCCCGATGAGGATTCCGTTCGCGAAACGACTCCAGTGCTGCATATTAACCCGGCTCAGTATGCGGACGGCGAGACAGAGCGTGAAGCATTGCCGCCGGCGCATCCCGGTGGGGTGCATCGACATATCCGGGCTTTGCGCCTGGCAGTGATCACCATCGTGTTGAGCTGGATCTTTTATGCGACCACGCTGCCGATGCTGCAAATGTTCTGGCGCGGCATTCCCCTGCCGGAAGGACCGGTGACGGCGCTCGAACCGTTTCGCATCGCCAACCAATATGGTCTGTTTGCAGTGATGACGCCGCATCGATACGAGATTGAATTTCAGGGGTCGAACGACGGCCATACCTGGGTGGCCTATCCGTTCAGGTACAAGCCGCAGGATGTACACAAAGCTCCGGGAGTCTACGCGCCCTATCAGCCGCGCTTTGAGTGGAATCTGTGGTTTGCCTCACTGGGTTCGTGGCCCCAGTATCCGCTGGTTCCTAACGCGGAAGTGCTGCTGCTGCAGAACGATCCCGATGTGCTGGCCTTATTTGCAGGCAATCCATTTCCGGACAAGGCCTCCGCGTGAGGTGCGGGCGGTGTTGTGGCAGTACTGGTTCAGCACGATGGAGGAGAAGCGGACGCAGGGAATCTGGTGGCATCGCAAACTGCTCGGACTGTACGCGCCCACGCTGGAGTTGGAGCCGGATGGACGGATCGCCATGGTCGAGCAGCCGACGCTCCTCGCGCCGCAGGAATAAAGTAGTTCTCACATGGGCAACGATAATCTCAGAAAAGCCTGCGTTATTGGTTCAGGTCCGAACGGGCTGGCGGCGGCGATTGTGCTGGCGCAGGCCGGGCTCGATGTTGAGGTTTTTGAAGCGGAGTCGCAGCCCGGCGGCGGGGCGCGAACCATGGAGCTGACGCTGCCCGGCTTCCATCACGACTTCGGCTCCGCCGTTCATCCCATGGCGGCAGGCTCGCCGTTTTTTTCTTCGTTGCCATTGCAGAATTACGGTCTGGAGTGGGTCCACTCTCCGGCGCCGCTGGCGCATCCATTGGACGACGGCACGGCCGTGATGCTGGAACGCAATCTCAAGGATGCGGAGGCCGCATTGGGGCAAGATGGCAAAGCCTGGCGTGCGCTGATGGAGCCTTTCGCCACCCGCTGGGCGGAGCTGGCGGGAGATATTCTTGGTCCGCTGCTGAGGGTGCCGCGACATCCGTTTCTGCTGGCGAAATTTGCGCAGGATGCAGTTCCGCCCGCGACCTTCGTTGCTCGCCGGCAATTTCGCAGCGAGCGCACCCGCGCTCTGTTCGCAGGTCTGGCGGCACATTCATTCCTTAGCCTCAATGAGCCACTGAGCGGATCTTTTGGCTTGGTGCTGGCGGCGGCAGCGCATGCTGTGGGATGGCCAATTCCTCGCGGTGGAGCGCAGTCGATCACGAATGCGTTGAGCGCACACCTGATGCGACTGGGCGGCCGGATAACGATTTCGACTCGGGTGGAGAATCTTGGTCAGCTTCCGAAATGCGATGTGATGCTGTGCGATATTACGCCGCGACAGCTACTGCACTTGGGCGCGGAGCGATTGTCGCCCGGCTATCGTCGTGGCCTGGAGAAGTATCAGTACGGTCCCGGGGTGTTCAAGGTGGACTTCGCGCTGGCGGCGCCGATTCCATGGAAAGCGGCGGAATGTCTGCGGGCGGCCACTGTCCATGTGGGCGGGAGCATGGCGGAGATCGTCGCTTCCGAAGCGGCGATGGCGAGTGGCCATCCCGCGGGAAGGCCGTTTGTGCTGGTGGCGCAGCCGACCTTGTTCGACCCAGCGCGCGCGCCACAGGGCAGGCATATTGCATGGGCGTATTGTCACGTGCCGAATGGTTGCCGGACGGACATGCTGGAGCGGCTGGAAAACCAGATCGAACGTTTTGCGCCGGGATTCCGCGATTGCGTTCTGGCGCGGCGGGTCTTTTTCCCGGCCGATCTGGAGGCCATGGATGCAAACCTGGTCGGCGGAGATATCGGCGGAGGCGCGGTGGACCTGCGGCAATTTCTATTTCGTCCGACATGGCGGCAGTACAAAACCTCTGCGCCGGATATCTATCTTTGTTCGTCCTCGACGCCGCCCGGCGGAGGAGTGCATGGAATGTGCGGATATAACGCGGCGACGCTGGCTCTTCGAGGCCTGAAAAGATGACTGGTCAAACGAGGCGCTATAGACCGCGATGAGTCCAATCATCCACCACCAGGCCCATATCCTTCAGTGCGCCGATGGTAGCTGCCATATTGGTCTCAACTAGTGTGCGATCCTGCGGCGTTTCCGATTCGCGGCTGACGGCGACGACTCGCCCATAGGGCCAGGCGCCGTCCGGCAGCGCGACCAGCGCGCGGGGTAGATCTTTGAAGCGCACATTTAAAATATGTTTTCGCGCCGAGCTCAGCCGGGTCAATCCGCCGCGGTCGATCGGGCTGTCGTTTTCATCAGGCAGGTAAATGCGAATCTGGATCATATTGGTCTCAACGGTCAGAAAGGGGTTCTGCCACTGAGATTGGTGGTCGATCGCGAGATACGTGCTTTTGGAAGGGAGCGGAAGCTGATCCAGTTCCTGCCGGGCGTTTGTCTTGGCGGCGTTCCAGGAAGCCGCATGAGCCGACATGTTGAAGGAATTATTTTGTCTGCACCCGCTGACGAGGAGCAGAGCACCGAGATAAAACGTGGTCAAAATCGCGGATCGGAGAGAAAAAGCCTGCATCGATATCAGAATATCAGCGCTGTGCCGGCAACCCAGGTTCCCATTCGACTCACCTACGGCTCGGCGCAGGGCAGGCTCTCGACTCCGCTGCGCGGAGTTTATCCTGAGCGAAGCCGAAGAGCTCGGAATGACAACTCTCTTTATTTTCCATGCGTGTTTCTAGCAGCCTTTCCAGATCGGTGATCGCTTGCCGAGAAAGGCCGCCGTTCCTTCAGCCTTGTCCGCGGTACCGCAGGTCAGCCCAAAGAGAGCGGCTTCGAGAAACAGGGCTTCTTCGAGTGGCAGATCGTAGCCCCGATCGATTGCTTCGAGGCTGTACCGGATCGCAATGGGTGCCATGCCGGCGATGGTGCGGGCGATAGCTTCTCCGCGCGCCAGCAGCTGGTCGGGCGCGACGACTTCATTCACCAGGCCAATCCTGAGTGCCTCGGCGGCGGAAATCATTTCGCCCGTCAGAATCATCTGCAGCGCAAATCCTTTGCCAACCAGACGCGCCAGCCGCTGGGTTCCACCGTAGCCGGGAATCAGGCCGAGCTTTACCTCCGGCTGGCCGAGTTTTGCATTCTCGCTGGCAATACGCAGGGTGCATGCCAGCGCCAGCTCGCATCCGCCGCCGAGCGCAAATCCATTGATGCAGGCAATGACCGGCTTGCCACAGGTTTCGATCGAACGGAAAACAGCCTGGCCGCGCAGGGCGAGATCACGGCCATCGATTGCGTTTGCTTGCGCGAGCTCCTGAATATCAGCCCCGGCGGCAAACGCCTTTTCGCCCGTGCCCGTAATAATTACGGCGCGGACCGAGTCGTCATCACGGATCATCTGGATGGCGGTCTTCAGGTCTTCCAATGTGGCTGCATTCAGAGCATTCAGCACCTTGGGACGGTTGAGTGTCAGGAAGGCAATATTGTCACGGACTTCGAACTGAATATTTTCAAATGTCATGAATGACTAACCTCAATGCAGCCTCCAGAATATCGGCTAATTGAAAAATCGCGGAGTGTCCGATTGCACGGCTATGGAAAACCAGCGCGCAGTCATCTCTTCATCATGGGCGTTGTACCATCGAAACATGATTAAAGGAATCACACTGGTTCGCGCCGCGCGGTCGGCCGCCGATTTTGATACGCTGGCGGGCTTTTTGGCCGCGCTCGGCTTCGAGCCCGGGAAGGGCTGGGCAGACGGCTTGAGCCGCGGCGCGCCCTTCCTGGCTCCCTTAGGCAACGTGGAATTTGTGGTAGGGAAGTTGCCGGCCACGCCGGAGATTCTGATCGAGGTGACGAGCCTCGACACCGTGCGAGAAGTTGCGGTGCGCTGGGTGGCGAATGCAGGTGTGGCTGAGGAATCAATTGCGCCTATAGTAGCCACGCACTGGAACTCTCGCGTGTTTACCGCCGAGCCAGTCCCGGGGATGATTTTCGGATTCTGGGAACGGGAAAATCCGCACCACGGCCGGCCGGTGGCGATTGAAGGCGACCTGAGCGCTGCCGGGATGCGGTTTGGAATCGTAGTGGCGCGATGGAACGCGGTGATTACCGATCGCCTGCTGCAGGGCGCGCGGGATGCACTGCTACGCAGCGGCGCGAAAAGAGATGACATTAAGATTGTACGTGTTCCGGGCGCATGGGAGATTCCTGCGGCGGCGCGTCTGCTGGCGGAGAGCAGGCAGGTGGATGCAATTGTCACGCTGGGCGTCTTGCTTCGCGGTGAGACGGCGCATTATGAAGCAATCTACACCGAAGTCTCGCGCGGCATCGGTCAGTCGCAGCAGGAGACGGGCGTGCCGCACTCCTTTGGTGTACTGACCTGCGAAACGCTGGACCAGGCGCTCGACCGGGCCGGCCTGAAGATGGGCAATAAAGGATTTGAAGCGGCACTGGCCGCCATTGAAATGGTGGCTGTCAAGCGCAAGATCGAAACTGTATCGGTTACAGAGCCAGCGGCGGGCCAATAGTTATGGGCAAACGCCGTAAATCGCGCGAGATCGCGATGCAGATGTTGTTCCAGTCCGATGTCGGACGCCAGAACGCGCAGCAGGTGCAGAACACTTTTTGGGCGGCGCGCGAAAATATCGATCCCGACACGCAGGGGTTCGCCGAGGATTTATTCCGCGTCGCCATGACGAGGCAGGACGAAATCGACGGATATATCGAACAGGCAAGCGAGCACTGGCGGCTGGAACGGATGGCCGCGGTGGATCGCAATCTGCTACGGGCGGCCATCGCAGAGATGCTTGCCTATCCGGCGACACCATTGCCGGTCATCATCAATGAGGCGCTTGAAATCGCGCGACTTTATTCCGCGCCGGAATCCGTGAATTTTCTCAATGGCATTCTGGACGCCGTCGCGCGCGCATTGCCGCGGACAGCAAAACAGCTGGCTCCTCAGGACAGAAAAGAGCCGCGGGCGTAGACTTTTCAATCCCCGGAAAATTTAAAGCGGTTCTCATCCAGAATCCAGAGAACGCCGGCTTCGTCTGGATTCTTCGCTTCGTTCAGAATGACAACCCTTGCCAATATCGAAAGAGAAACTCTCTAAACAAATGAAAACCCAGGTCTCAGAAGCGAGATCTGGGTTTTCATTTTTTGGCTTCGCTATTTGTTAGCCGGGGTCGCTGTTCCCTGCAATGGGCGCGGTCTGGCGGCGAGGAACAAGGCTGGCACGGGACTATTCTTCGTGCAAGCCAGGTAGGGATTCGCCGGCGCTGTAGTGGTTGTGCCGCATGTCAGGCCGGGGTTGATCTGCTGTGTATCCTTCAACGTCGTCGTATCGACAAGGTGCACCAGGTCGTCGCCGTTTGTCGATACATAGAACGTGTTGGTATCGGGACTAAATACGCCTCCAATGGGAGCACCGGCCTGACCGGTGAGAGGAATGTTGACGATCTTTCCGGTGGTGGGCTGCCCGGCAGGACAGGTACCCTGGGTGGTTTGTGCCGTGGTGCAGGGAACTTGAAAGGCGGGTAGCGTATTGTTGCTGCCAGTCGAGGTCGACGGTTGGAAAGTCACAAATGCCAGTTGCGAATTCGGCGAAGCCAGCACCTGGTCGATCGACTTGATGTTCGGGGTCGCCAAACCATACTGGGTAAAGTTGCTGGTGAACGTCAACGGACCATTCAGTGGACAAGACCCGGCTGGAATTGCCGGCTGAATGTCTGTGAGTTCCCCGGCCGCGGTGGCCCCGATGATGTGAAAGCCATCCGTCGTCGCCGCCAGCTGATCGGTCGCGACTCCAAGCGTTTCGGCGAGCGGATAGTAAGCCGTCGGGTTCAGCGCATTGTTCGGGTTGACTCCTGTAGGCACCTGCCCTGAGGGCGGCGGACCCGGGGTTTGTGCACCCTGGTTATTCGGTCCCACGGCACAATAACCGAAGGCGGTCGTTATGGGTCCCCCGGCAAATGCTCCCACACCGGGAATCGTAATGGCGACGCTAGTCGAGTCGATCGGGCAGTTGCCGGTCTGCCCGTTATCCGTGCATGTGTGCCAGCCGGTGAACTTTGAATACGTGTAAAGAGTGTTGCCACCCACAATGTAGAGGGTCTGGCTGTCCTGAGTGAAAGCCGCGGAGTAGGGCGGGTTCACCTCGACCGACGGATCAATCGGCTGATTGTTCACATCGCACGCGATGGTTGGTCCGGGCGCGCCAAAGGAAAGCTCTGTCGCCGCCGCCTTGCCGAGCGCAGGGGTGTAGAGATAGAACAGCTGACGGCAGGGATCGTGAACCGCCACCAGAGTGTCATCTGGAGAAACAGCGAGCACAGTTCCGGGGATACCCGGAGCTTCGACCGTTAACGCCGCACCTGCTGTGGCGGAAATGGACGCGATCATGGTTTCATGTGCGCTTCCGAAATACAGATAATTGCCGGATTCGTCCATCACCATGGAATTCGGCTGATAGGGCAGCCGTGTCGGCGTGCCGACCGTTCCGGTTTGAAAATCCACCGGCACAAAGTTGTAGGATTGCGGGCTCGACATGTAAAGGATGGTGGAACTGGGGCCGGGCGTATGCACCTCGATAGGGTTGCTGGTGATCGGCTGTCCGACGCTGAGATTTCCAATCTGATCCTGAGGAGCGGGATTACAGATACCCGGCAGACATTGGGCCGTAATCGCCGCATCGCCTGGGAATATCGGGCTGACAGCTCCGGAACCTGAAACCGGGATGTTGATGGGATCGTTCGAAGTGTAGGTAAGGGAGAGTCCCGTGATCGGCTTGCCCAAGGTGTCGGTAATCGTCGTCGTCAGCGGCTGCACGTTATTGGCGTTCACCGTCACACTGGTCTGATTGGTGTTGCCCACCCTCAGTTGAATACTCTTCGGAGGGCAGGTAAAGAAGTATCCGGCCGTGCTGGTCGCCTGTGCTACGGTCGCGGAGATCACGGTAGAACCGGGCTGGAGCGCCGTGGCAACGCCATTCTGATTGATGGTAACGATGCTGGAGTTCTGTGGAGCATATGTCAGGTGACCGGCGATCGAGGTTATGTCCGTTGTCCCGCTGTAGACGGTCGCGTTCAATTGCGTAGTCTGGTTCTGCGACACGCAGGTCGGCGGCGGCGCACTCGAGCCGCTGCCCAGGGTAACGCTGGTCACCGCGGGATGTACGTATACCGGCACCCGGTTGCTGGTTGCACCCCCGCCGCTCGCCGTAATGTAGGCGATACCGGATTGCTTGGTCGGGATACATGTGGTGAAGTCCGGTACGCCGTTGCCGGTATGGCGATTCCATGTTCCGCCGCAAACGTTGCCGCTCGGTGAAATGTCAGCCAATTGTAGATTGGTGGTTCCATAGGTGAAAGTGTTGAGCCCCGAGGACGCGCCCTTGCAGTTCAGCGCAGTCGGAGTGGACACGGAAAAAATCTGCCCATAGCCCAGGGAGAGCCCATAGGTTTCCGGCTGCAGGGTGATGGTTGCGGTGGCGCTGACCAGCGGACCACTTTGAAATCCGCCACAGAAATTCTGGCCATTATCCTTGGCGCACCCGGTGACGGAAAGGCCAACGGGTAGGGATAGAGTACACAGAAGCAAAAAAAATACGAACCGCCGCATTGAACCTCCCCGCCACCGCTTGGCGCGGAATGGCGGTCACTGAAACGTCAACGTTCTTTTGACGCGAGCAGATGAATTCATTTTAGGGCTACGCCACGGCTTCGGCAACCAACCCCGCGATATAGCGATAGCGCAGTTCGAGTCACGCAGCGTCGCCGCGCGGCGGCCCTGCGTGACTCATTTGCCGGACTACGGCCGGAACTGCTATTGCGTGGGCGGCATGTATTTCTCGAACCACGCAACGGCGCGTTCCAGCACGTCGCGGCTGTGGTTTGGATTTGTAAATCCGTGGCCCTCGTCGGGGTAGACGACCAGCTGTACGGGGACGCGCATGGCGCGCAACGCATGCCACATCTCAAACGATTGCGGCGCCGGGCACTCTCCGTCGCGGTCACCAACGACAATTAGAGTGGGAGTTTTGGCGTTTTTTATGTAGTTGATTGCCGAGCTTTTCGCATATACGGCGGGATTGTCGTAAACGCTGGCGCCAAAGAAGGGGATCATCCACTGGTCAATGGAATTTTCGCCGTAGTAGCTCTTCCAGTTGGAAATACCTGCCCCGGCCACGGCCGCGCGGAAGCGATGCGTCTGGGTAATCGCGAACATCGTCATAAATCCGCCATAGCTCCAGCCGGTAATGCCAACGCGATTGGAATCGATCGGAAATTTCTTGCTGACGGTATCCACGCCCGCAAGCAGGTCACGCAAATCACCGTATCCGAAATCTTTGCGGTTGGCTGCGGTAAATGCTTCGCCTTCGCCGAAACTGCCACGAGGATTCGGCATCAACACGAAATAATCAAGGGTTGAATATGCGACCGGGTTGTAGCCTGCGGAAGGCCAGCGCGGCAATGTTTGATTCGCCGGGCCACCGTGGACCCACAGAATCAGGGGATACTTTTTCTGCGGATCGTAATTTTTCGGATACAGCAGCCAGCCTTGCACGCGGAAACCCTCGTTGTTCCAGGTCAGGCTCTCGCTTTTGCCCCAGTCCGGCTGCAGGGAAGAGTTGAGATTAGTGATTTGCGAAAGGTGGTTGAGCGGCCCGGCCCAGACCTCCGGCGGATGATCGAAGCTGGATTGAATCAGCGCTGCAGTTGGCACGGCGCCGGGATTCTTCGCGAACGAGAGGCTCAACTCGCGCACTCCATCGCCGATGGTTGCCGGAAATGTCACGCGCGCGGACTTATCTTCCACGCCGGTAACCGGATGGACGATGGTGAAGCGGGATTCGCCATCTACGACCTCCGTAAATCCGAGACGATGGTCATCGAGCCAATGGGGCCAGGTGGCGCTGGCCTTCCGTCCCGGAGTAATGTCCCGGGCCGGGCCGCCCGCCGCGGAAATCAGGTAAACATCCCCGCCCGTTTCGCCGAAATCGCTCATTAGCCCGCCAATGAAAGCGATCTGTTTGCCGTCGGGCGACCAGCGTGGAACGGCGATCTGCATTTTGGGCTGCAGAATGGAGTGCGGCGTTCCGTCAGGCAGCGCCTGGGTATAAAGCTGCGCGACCCACCAGTTGTCCTCTCCCGGAGGCGCAGCGGCGATGTAGGCCAGACGCTTCGAATCCGGCGACCAGTCGAACTCATAGACGTGCAGGTTCTCCGGAGTGACCTGCGTAAGTTGCGGCATTGCGGCATTCTCGGCAGTCGAATCGATGACGCCCACGCGCTGAACCTCGGCGATTGTGTGCGCGCTGATGACGCCGACCAGCGGTTTGATGGCGTGGAGCGCATCCGGCGGACGGGTGGCATTCTCCACAAAGAGAAAACTTAGATGTTTGCCATCGGGCGACCAGGTGACGTTATGGATGAATCCTTTCACCGCTGTCAGTTCGCGTGGTGTAGAAGGGGTGGCGAGCGCGCCGGAAGAATCCACAGCGACGTTCGCGGTAAATACCTGCTGCTGGCCGGGGGTGGCGCAGTCGGAGGCAAACGCGATCTGCTTGCTGTCCGGCGACCAGGCCACGTCTCCCTGGCTGCACTTGCGGCCACTTTCGGCATTCGATCCGGGCATCGAAACCTCCTGGGTCGAAGCCGCCGTGCCATTCAGCAAGCGAAGCTGGATGCGATCGCCGGAGTTGCCGCTCGGCGCGACCCACGCCACGATTCTGCCATCCGGAGACATCTCCGACTGGCTGGGTGTGCGAGTACGGCCCAGCTCCTGCGTCCAGTTCGCGAGCAGCTGATTCTGCGCGTCCGCGTGATTGCCGGCATCCGTTGCCGAAGCAGCGGCCTGGGCCAGCAGCGGCTGCGTCGAGAGGCCGAAGAACAGCCCCACTGATGCGATGAACACGCTCGAAGCGATTACTGGAGAAGAGAGAAATGGGATAGATCGGGAAGGAAGTTTCATCGTGTCGGAGGCTATCACATCCTGCCAGAAGTTCTCATCTCTGAGAGAACATGGGTGCCCCAGGTCTCGTTCCTGAGACCTGGATTTCCGGTCTTCTACCGCGTGGATGGAATCGTGATGGAGCCGGCGTTGCAATCTCGGACAGCCTGACACGCGATCGGCTGAAGCGTTTTGCTGAGACAGAACTCGACGCCGGCAAGATAGCGGTTATGACAGCTGATGGCGATATCTCCGGCGGACATTCCGGGGTTCGCATCGGCAAAGAGCTGCTTGATTTCCGCGGCGCTCTGGCGCGAGGTTTGCGAGGGAGCCGCGAACGCCGGCGGGATTTTGATCCTATCGTAGGCCTGGCGCACCACCTGAAAATACTGCTCGGCGGTAAGGCCGGTGCAGGTCCCATGCGTGGCCCATTCGTGCGCAATCAGGCGCGGGTCGGGCATGATGTCGAGCATCGTTGATGGATCGGAAAGCCCGGGCGCGTTCGAACATTGCGACGGCCACTGGCCGTTCTGATCCTGCGGCCACAGCCCGTGAACGACAAAGCCGGGATGGGAGCCATCGCACTCCGGACTATTGCGATGGCCATGGCAATACTCCGGCGCCCAGGAGAGCGTGAGCAGGTAATAATCGAAGTGACCGGTCGGCGCGGGAGTCAATGCGCTCGCAGCACGCGTGTTGGCAATCTTCGCGTTTGCAACTTTAGCCGCCGGGTGACTGACCGGCGCTCCGGAGTTTTGGCATCCAACCGCAAAGATGACGGTGAGGGTTGCGAGGAGCAGGCTGTGTTGAGTTTTCATCCTGACGCCTTTCGTTACCTTTCATAGATGTTTGACCAGGCGCTGAGATGTCCGCTATGGTGGCTCGATGAAATTCGAATTGCGTGAACTTCAGGTCGGCGACGTTCCCCGCATCGCGGCGACGGACGGAGGAGCAGCCTGGCACGGCGGAGTCGAAAAATGGGACCAACGTCTCGCGGATCAAATCAATGGTCAGCGCCTCGTCCTGGTGGCGGTGGATGCGTCGAGTATCTTTGGATACGGCTCGCTGCTGTGGGCCTCCGGGTACCCTTCGTTTCGTGAGGCAGGCATTCCAGAGATCAATGACGTCGTGGTGGACGAAGCGCACCGCGGCCAGGGTGTAGCGACGCGCCTGATTCGTGCGCTGGAGGACCAGGCGCGCGCCGCTGGCTGCACCAAAATTGGAATCGGTGTCGGTCTTTACCGTGACTATGGGTCGGCGCAGCGCCTCTATATCCGGCTCGGATATGTGCCGGATGGGAACGGCATCGCGTATGCGGGCTCGCCGGTGACGCCAGGGGAAAAAGTTCTGGTGGATGACGATTTATCGCTGTGGCTGGTGAAGCCGCTGTGAATCGACCTAGACCGCTAAGAGCCGCTTGACTTATTACGGTCAGCGGCGGCTGATCAGCATGAATCCATCGGGATAGATCTCGCAGCTGTGCTGCGCAGAGGAATGCCAGACAGAACCATCGGCATAGTTCACCGAGTCCAGGTTCACCATGCTGACCCACGTAAATGCGGGAAGAAAGAGTTCCGTGGATGTCTGCGATTGCGGATCGATTTTGAGTTTCAGGTCGATGGATTTCTGAATGTCGGAGGAATTTTTTGCAACGGTCTGCGCGGGGAACAGGCGAGCCTTTGCATCCACTCCGTGGACTGTGATGTGAAGCCCCACGATTTCGGTATATTTCCGGTTATTGAGAGTGAGCTGAAGTTTCTGAGCCACTCCACTGTGATGGCGATCGGCGAAAGCCTGCGTGCCCTGCCCCGGTTGCCGCAGCGCCTGCATCTCAATCGGACAACCGGTGCTGACTGCACCACCTGCGCGACACCGCTGGTTGTGTAGCTTTCGGCCCGGAACTCTGGGCCAGTAACGTCATCGAACCAAGAAAGAGCGCGAGCGAGAATGCAGCGGCGGGTTTCATCTCTGGCTCCTATTAAAGAGGAACTAACGGACGGGATCAGCATACTCCGGGGGATTGTTGCGAGCATAGCCAACTCAAAACTATGTGGCGAAGTTGAAGGATTGTGCGAGAAAGTTGAAGGATTGTGCAAGGAAGTTGAAGGATTATGCGGGGAAGTTGAAGGATTGTGCGGCAGGCGACGAGGCCCTACAACGAGGCAACACAACTGATTCTAAACGGTCTACGAGGCTGAGTCGGCCTTTAGACCGGGCGAAACAGGTGGAAACTGCCGGATTTTCCGCCAGCGGCTATACCTATTCGTCTGCGGGAGGGAATTCGGCGCGCAGGGGTCTACACCCATTTTACCGGATTGGGGCTTATTGATTTCCCTGGATGAAAGTGCGGAGCCTGCACATGACGGTCGCGACGAGCTTTCACCGGAGCAGCGCGGCCCCGGTGGAATATTCGGATGGCAGGACTGAATGCAACGCAGGGTCTCGATGGCCACGCCCTTCGGCTGGGTCATCGCAGGTTCTGAGTTCCTGATCGTCAGCCCACTCAAGCTAAAGGAGGGATTCGACCAGCGCGCAAAGTTCGCGCGCCGGGTTACGTGTTTTTTGCAGCGGTGGCCGGCGTGTTCTGCTGCGGAAACTGCAGACCGCTGAAGAATCCTTCGCTCTCAAGCGAAACCACGTTCTTCGCGTTCGTCAAAAGATCGCTGGTCGCCTGGTAAACATGCTGGACGCGCTCCGTGGGAGGAAGTAACAGTTTTGCATTCGCGATTTCAAGCTCCCACTTGGCGACATGTTGCTGCAGGGCGACCTGGGATGTCGAATTGCCGCTCCATGTCCTCTGCCACCGATAAAACGAGCTGAGACCCGTCAGCGCGGCAACGGCAATGCTGACCACCGAAAGTATCAGGTCTTTATGCGGGAAGGCCCGGGAGTCCGCTGCGGCAAGCGCCGGCAGAGTAGCGCTCAAAACGATGGTTGCGATTCCCGCGGCGCGGAACCAACGCCGTGGGCCGGCGGTATGGGTCTTGTAATAGTTGATTCGGGTATCGACAAACTGCTCCTTTATTTTCTCCGCGGAAGCGACGATTTCATCGAATGTCTGGTCTGTTGAGATTTGGTATACGGTTCCATCCATCACAGGCCCCTTTACGATCGCGCCTACGATTACAGAACGGAATCACCCGATTGTCCACCAATTTCGCGCCGATATTCGGAGTCCTCGGCAATTTGTGAAGACAGGCAGAGGAACGATCCCACTCAAGCCAAAAGAGGACTTGAATGGGGCACCCGGCAAAGATGCCGGAAACGCGATCGCCTTTTCCGATCTCCCGGAGCTGACGGAGAGATTCTGGCAGAATGCCGTGCCCAATTCTTTCGATTGCGCGGTCAAGAAGCAGGTCATGCTGAGGATTGATATTCCGCCTGGCTCATCGCAGGCACCCGCCGGCGACTGGAGCAGCTGCCGCTCACATCCCAGGCGCGAAAATGGTTTCCGCGACTGCGCTCGGCTTGCGCGTGCTCTTTTGGTTCTGTTTGGCAAATACCCAGGAGAAAGGTGAAGTTTACATGGAATCCTTCGACAGATATGGTTTAAATTGTGCTCAATTTCTCTGATTCAGGAGACTTAAAATGGCGGCCAACGAAGATCCGGTACTTAGCGCATATCTGACGGAATTTGAGAAGCTTAAGGATGAAATCGCGAGTAGATCGAATACTCAAAGCACCTTGATCAACTTGAATTTGACTGCGATTGCTGCAATCGGGGGCTTCGTTTTGGCACACGAAGGGCAAGGGTTCGTCGCGGTGATACTCACAATCGTCTGTCCTGTTCTTGGATTGTTGTTCCTCGATCATGACACGAACATCAAGAGCATTGGGACGTATATCAGGGATAACCTGGCACCTGCGATCCGAAGCCTGGTCGGTGTGCCTTCTATTTTGCGGTATGAGGATGCGGTTACATTGATGGAAAGGAATGTGCTTCAACGCTTCTCTTTTGGAATTGCAATCGTATTTATCTTTGGCGCTGTTCCTGTTTTCTCCTTAGCTGTGGCTTTCCCGGAGGCGGGTAAACATGCGTGGAGCTTGTTTGTATTTTCCATTGGCGCTGTACTTACCTTGATGTTTTTAGTCGCCTTTCTAGCTTTCTTTGGAAAACCCTTCAAAGCCACTAAACAATCACAACGCGTGTGACGATGGCTGCTTGCAAGCTACGGGTTGTTCTTCTTCATTGGGCGTTCCCGCCGACAACCGGCGGCGTTGAATCCCATCTCTTCGACTTAGCTGCTGGGCTTTCTGACCTTGGCCACAGTGTATTGGTTTTGACAGGCGAATCCAGGCCACAGGTCTGTGCAGGAGCCGAAGTAATTTCGCTTCCGGTGCTAAATCTAAATGAAATCAAGAAGCGCGAGCCGCGTGACCTTGCGCGCGATACTTACGTTGCTATCTCAACTATCCTGAAGGATCGTCAGGTTGATATAGTTCATGGTCATAACCTGCATCACTTCTCTGGTGCCGCCGCTCTTGCCGTTGATACGTTACGAAGAGAGAGAGGAATTCGCGTACACCATACTTTCCACGAGACCTGGCCGGATATTTTGAGTGACCAGCCAGTTTACAAATCATGGTCCACGAACTTCGCAGTGTCTGAATTTGTACAAAGTCAATGCGAACGGCTTCTGGGCATACGGCCGACGTTACTGAGGCTCGGAGTCGATACGGCAAGATTTCGATGCTCCCGGGACCCGTTTCAAAATAGAACGTGCGTGACCCTGTTGCACCCAGCCCGGCTGTTACCTTGGAAAGGTGTCCACATCTCATTGCAGGCTATGGGCCTCCTGAACGAGAGAAATCATCCGGTACGCCTGATCCTTACTGCTAATCAACAAATCATCGACTGGAACTCTGAACTGAGTGAATACGAAATCCAAGTTAGAGCAATCGTTCACGAGCTTAAACTCGATTCATTGGTTGAGTTCAGGGTGGTGACGTACTCGGATATGCCCAACCTTTATAACGAATGCGACGTTGTGCTGTATCCGACCATCGGCGAGGAGCCGTATGGACTGGTGCCCCTCGAAGCGATGTCATGCGGGCGACCAGTTGTTGTTTCAGACAGCGGAGGAATTCCCGAAACGGTGGTGAACGGCGTCACAGGCATCATCGTCTCACGTGAAAACGCAGTAGAGCTAGCTGGCGCGGTGCAATACCTGCTTGAGAACCCTGCATTAGCTCAGTCGTTCGGCAGGCAAGGACGAGTTCACGTGCGGTCAAAGTTTTCCCAAGAAGCTTATCTCAATCAATTGATCAAGTACTATGGACAGACGGAAGTTCCATCCTGAGTTCCTACATTCTCTCAATTTGCAACTTTGCGTGTCTAAGGTCCGCTCGGGCCGTCCGGCTTGGAGAAGAGATCGCGCCGCAGAAACCCACGTCTCAGAAGCGAGACCCGTTCGACTCGCCTTCTCGCTCAGGGCAGGCTGTGGGGCACCCGATGTTGTTCTATAGTCAAAATGAGATGTGGGCCACCCGCCTCATGAATCGCCACCAACGAATCCGGCAGTTTAGAGGCTTCATGCAGATGGGCGTCACTATGTCGCCCGCTAGATCGCTGCAGAACGCAGATAGGCCGTCATCTGCAAATGAACTGCGAATTCGAAGTTCTCAGCTTCGTCGGGATCGTAGCGAGCCGCTACATTGCGTTCAGAGCTTTGCTAGAATTTTCGGCCTTCGGTCGTCACTGCCGAATTCTGTCTGTCTCGTCAATTACCCTCACCCAAGAACCTTGCGACTTCACGATTTCAGTGAATCCTTATTAGTGATACTCTTTGGATACCCTTACACATATTCAAGCTGAGCGTCTTGGAAAAGCGTTTGACGCGAGTTCGGTCCATCGGTGTCTGTGGATAGTCCGTTCCCATCCGGTCAAAACATTTTCGACTGTTCGACTACAGCAACAGGTCGCTATTCGTTGAGTGGCGGAATCCTTCTATCTCCATTGACTAAGTTGTTCGCACGGAGTTCTATCGCTACTCGGTGAGCGACTCTGTTCGCGCTTTCGAGCACTTGCATATTATTGTCCGATATTCGCAGGCAACGATGATCTTGCATGCATGAATGACTCGGATCTTGGATGCTAACCTCCGGGCTCGGCCCTCAAGCAATGATGTAACCTCCGAGACAGTTAAGGCGACTTGAACGTGGGATTTGCCACTGCCACGATTTATGCATCGTCAACGTCATGAACAGGTCGGAAGATCACGGCAGCAGTATGTCGATCCGAGCTACGTCTGCGACTAGGATGACCTGTCCAAGAGCTCCATCGAAGAATTCGCCCGCAGACTTGATGGCATTGAACTGAGCCGGCATTCGAAATCCGCCGATAGATTCCAACGCGCATGATGCGGTAGTGTTGCTCCTCATATCCTCGATCAGACGTCTCGACAATGCTTATTGAATGCAATGAGCATTTGGCGCACTGATTCCGTCCGCGATTTCATGCGGCCAGTGGCACGTGTCTCTATAGGATCTCCAAGACAGTTTCTTTCCAAATGCTCATCACTTGAGTGCCATCATAGTATGCATCTCGGGAATGCTGATGTCTTTCGATTTATCGCAGACTGCGTGCTAACTGCATGTGCAGTCGTAGCTGACTCGCCGATAAGTTGGTCTTTAGATACTCGATGGTCTATGCCTGACTATTCAAGCGATGCTTGACAGTTGACTCCACCCTCATCCCTTGATATTCTTTTCGAGGTTTGGCGAGAGGCGGTTTTGCGCCTTGTGCGCGCCGTCTGGGTCCGCTGGCAGTCTGGCGGCGGATTGCGTTGATTTCAGTATTTCGTTATAGTTATTGAAGGATTCGTACCTCGTCCTTGGCACCTGCGACACCGGCCACCCTGGCGGGCTATGCGGGGCAGAACAGCGAAACGGAGCGGGCAAGCTCTTCAGCCGGTCACCGTCGTTGTTTCAGTCAGACTACAGGTTGGGTTCAACTCCACTTCCCACGTGAAAACGTGTGTCTGTGGAATGCCGGTACGCTTCGGCGGGCTGGCGAAATTGTGCGTAACGCGGGTTCTTCGCTTCGCTCGAATGGCAAAGCGAAACGCAGGTCCCTCCACTTCGTCCGCTACGCGGACTTCGGTCGGGATGACAGAGTTTTTGTGGCGGAAGGAATGCAGATCCTTCGCTGCGCTCAGGATGACAAGCATTTCTGGCAGCAGCACCGTATTAAAGGAGATTGGTTTTGCCTACATTCAGTCAGCTGGTAAGGAAAGGCCGGACGGCGCCGCGGTATAAGACTGCGAGCCCGGCTCTGCAGGGTTGTCCGCAGCGGCGCGGCGTCTGCACGCGTGTGTATACGCAGACCCCGAAGAAGCCGAACTCCGCACTGCGCAAAGTCGCGCGTGTCCGCCTGACGAACGGCATTGAAGTCACGACGTATATTCCCGGCATCGGCCACAACCTGCAGGAGCACTCGATTGTGCTGATCCGCGGCGGCCGTGTGAAGGACCTGCCGGGGGTGCGGTATCACGTGGTGCGCGGGACGCTCGATTCTTCCGGCGTGGCCAACCGCAAGCAGAGCCGGTCGAAATATGGGGCCAAGAGGGCCAAGGCGGCGGCGAAGTAAGAGCTATCTTGTCCCACTCAAGCCAAACAGAAGGCTTGAATGGGGCACCCGAGCAACGCTGTAAGGTTGCAAGTAGCAGAAAAGGAATTGAAGAGCTATGCCGAGAAAAGGTCACATTGCGAAGCGGGAAGTAGCGCCGGACCCGATCTACAACTCCACGCTGGTCACCAAGTTTGTGAATTCCATGATGTGGGACGGCAAGAAGTCGACCGCGCAGAAGATTTTCTATACCTCGATGACGAACCTGGAGCAGCGCGGCGGCGATGAAGCCCTGAAGCTGTTCAAGAAGGCGGTCGAGAACTGCAAGCCGCTGCTGGAAGTGAAGTCGCGGCGCGTGGGCGGCGCCAACTATCAGGTGCCGATCGAAGTGAATCCGGAGCGCCGGACTTCGCTCGCGATTCGCTGGCTGGTGACGTTTGGCCGGGCGCGGGGCGAAAAGGGCATGGTCGACAAGCTGACCAATGAGCTGCTCGATGCCGCCAATGGGCGCGGCGCGGCGATGAAGAAGAAGGAAGACGTCCACCGCATGGCCGAGGCCAACAAGGCCTTCGCGCATTACCGCTGGTAGGAAGAAGCAGATCTCGTTTTAGCTGCGAAGACTCGCTCGGATGACAGAAATTTTGAGCAAGACCAACCTGCGGAGAATTCCGCGAAAGTGAGATTCAACCGTGCCACGTCAAATACCGCTCAATCGTTGCCGCAATATCGGAATCATGGCGCACATCGACGCCGGAAAGACGACGACGACCGAGCGCATCCTTTTTTATACCGGCATTACCCACCGCATCGGCGAAGTGCATGAAGGCACGGCGACGATGGACTGGATGGAGCAGGAGCAGGAGCGCGGGATCACGATTACCTCCGCCGCGACGACCTGTTCCTGGCGCGACATTCGCATCAACATTATTGATACGCCCGGCCACGTCGACTTTACCGCCGAGGTGGAGCGCAGCCTGCGCGTGCTCGACGGCGCGGTGGCGGTGTTCGACGCTGTGCATGGGGTCGAGCCGCAGTCCGAGACGGTGTGGCGGCAGGCGGATAAGTACAGCGTTCCCCGCGTCTGCTTCATCAACAAGATGGACAAGGCGGGCGCCGATTTTGAGCACGCCATGGAGACCATCCGCAAGCGCCTGAATGCGCGTCCGGTGGCGATCCAGATTCCGATCGGCCAGGAAGCGAAGTTCAAGGGCGTCGTCGATCTGCTGGAGATGCGCGCCATCCTGTGGCACGACGAGACCATGGGCGCGAAGTACGACGTCGAAGAGATTCCCGCCGATCTGAGGAAGAAGGCCGAGGCCTTCCGCATGCAGCTGATCGAATCGGTCGCCGAGACCGATGACGGCATGCTGCATAAATTCCTCGAAGGCGAGACGCCGACGGCCGAAGAACTTCGCGCCGCGCTGCGCCGGGCTGTGATCGGCATGCAGCTGTTTCCGGTCCTCTGCGGCAGCTCGTTCAAGAACAAGGGCGTGCAGACGCTGCTCGATGCGGTGGTCGATTATCTGCCGAGCCCGCTCGATATTCCTCCCATGGAAGGCCGCAACCCGGACAACATGGAGGAGAAGATCCTCTGCAAGCCGGATGACAACGCGCCCTTCGCGGCGCTCGGCTTCAAGATCATGACCGACCCGTTTGTCGGCCAGCTGATTTTTATTCGAATTTACTCCGGCGTGTTGAAGACCGGGGACACGGTGCTGAATCCGCGCACCAGGAGAACCGAGCGCGTGGGGCGGCTCTTGAAGATGCACGCCAATAAGCGCGAAGAGATCAGCGAAATCTATGCCGGCGACATCTGCGCCTGCGTCGGCCTGAAGACGCTGGTGACCGGCGACACGATCTGCACGGAGAAGCACCCGATCGTGCTCGAATCGATCACCTTTCCGGATCCGGTTATCTCGGTTGCGGTCGAGCCGAAGACGAAGACCGATCAGGAAAAGATGGGCATGGCGCTGAGCAAGCTGGCGCAGGAAGATCCTACCTTTAAAGTGCGGACCGATCAGGAATCCGGGCAGACCATCATCTCCGGCATGGGCGAGCTGCATCTGGAGATTCTGGTCGACCGCATGAAGCGCGAATACAAGGTGGAAGCCAATGTAGGCGCGCCGCAGGTGGCGTATCGGGAGACGATTCGCAAGCACTCCGATGCGGAAGGCAAGTACATCCGGCAGACCGGCGGCTCCGGCAACTACGGGCATTGCAAGATCAAGATCGAGCCGAATCCGGGCCTGGGCTACGAATTCTCAACGACATCAAAGGCGGGGCGATTCCGAAGGAGTACATCAAGCCGATCGATATGGGAATCCGCGAGGCGCTCGAAGGCGGCATCCTGGCCGGCTTCCCCATGGTCGATATCAAGGTGTCGCTCTATGACGGCACGTACCATGACGTCGACTCGAACGAAATGGCGTTTAAGATTGCCGGTTCGCTGGCCATCAAGGAAGCGGCCCGCAAGGCCAGCCCGGTGCTGCTGGAGCCGGTGATGGCGGTGGCGGTGGTGGTGCCGGAAGAATTTATGGGCACGATCATCGGCGATCTGAACTCGCGGCGCGGACGGATTGAGGATGTCGAGCACTCGGGCGGATCGCAGGTGGTCAAGGCGAATGTGCCGCTCAAGGAAATGTTCAACTACGCGACCCACATGCGGTCTTCGACGCAGGGCCGCGCCACCTACACCATGCATTTTTCGCGGTATGAGGAAGCGCCGCGCGCGGTCTCGGATGAGATCATCGGGCGCAGCCAGAGCAAGGCTTAATTTATCAGGGTAGGGAAGATTCGCTACCCGGCAATCAACAATTTTTTAGACTCGAACGGAAGGGAAGAGGGACATGGCGAAGGAAAAATTTGACCGGTCGAAGCCGCACGTGAATGTGGGAACGATCGGGCACATCGATCATGGCAAGACGACGCTGACGGCGGCGATCACGAAGGTACTGGCGAAGCACAACCCGAACAACAAGTTCCGTTCCTTCGACACGATCGATAATGCGCCGGAAGAGCGGGAGCGCGGGATCACGATTGCGACCTCGCACGTGGAGTACGAGACCAAGAACCGGCACTATGCGCACGTCGACTGCCCGGGCCACGCCGATTACATCAAGAACATGATCACCGGGGCGGCGCAGATGGATGGCGCGATTCTGGTGGTGGCGGCGACCGATGGGCCGATGCCGCAGACCAAGGAGCACGTGCTGCTGGCGCGCCAGGTGGGAGTGCCGTACATTGTGGTGTTTCTGAACAAGTGCGATGCGGTGGATGATCCCGAGCTGATCGATCTGGTGGAGATGGAAGTGCGTGAGCTGCTTGTCGAAGTACCAGTTCCCGGGCGACGATGTGCCGGTGATTCGCGGCTCGGCTCTGGGGGCGCTGAACGGCGAGGCGCAGTGGGAAGCGAAGATCGACGAGCTGATGGAGGCGGTCGACAAGAGCGTGCCGCTGCCGGCGCGCGCCATCGACCAGCCGTTCCTGATGCCGATCGAGGATATCTTCTCGATCTCCGGGCGCGGCACGGTGGTGACGGGAAGGATTGAGCGCGGCAAGGTGAAGGTGGGCGAGGAGACGGAGATTGTCGGCTTCCGCGAGACCCGCAAGACGGTGGTGACGGGCGTCGAGATGTTCAAGAAGCAGCTCGATGAAGGCCTGGCGGGGGACAATGCGGGGCTGCTGCTGCGCGGCATTCCGAAGGAAGATGTGGAGCGGGGGATGGTGCTGGCCAAGCCGGCCTCGATCACGCCGCACACGAAGTTCAAGGCGGAGATTTACGTGCTGAGCAAGGAAGAGGGCGGGCGGCATACGCCGTTCTTCAACGGCTACCGGCCGCAGTTCTACTTCCGGACGACGGACGTGACCGGAGTGGCCAAGCTGCCGGACGGCACGGAGATGGTGATGCCGGGCGACAATGTGGCGCTCGAGATTGAGCTGATCACGCCGGTGGCCATGGAAAAGGGCCTGCAGGTTTGCGATCCGCGAAGGCGGCCGGACGGTCGGCGCCGGAGCGATTGCCGAGATTTTGAAGTAAAGTCGTTTTTAGTCTCAGAAGCGATTCGAGCTGGGAGCAACCGCAGGTCCTCCGACTCCGCTAAGCTCAGAAGGCTGAATGGACACGCAGTTGGAGGAATTGAAAGAAGAGACGCAATCATGGTTGGACAAAGAATTCGCATCCGCCTGAAGGCGTATGACTATCGCGTGCTGGACACCTCGACCGGCGAGATTGTGGACACGGCCAAGCGGACCGGCGCGCAGGTTGCCGGGCCGATTCCGCTGCCGACAGTGAAGAACAAATACTGCGTGCTGCGTTCGCCGCACGTCGACAAGAAATCGCGCGAGGCGTTTGAGATTCGTACGCACAAGCGGCTGATCGATATTCTGGAGCCGACCCAGCAGACCGTGGATGCGCTGATGCGTCTCGATCTTCCGGCGGGCGTCGATGTCGAGATCAAGGCCTTCGAGAAATGAACTCGGGACTGGCCCGATCCAGGCCGAAAGACCGGCCTGTCGGATGCGGAGATTGACAGAAACGACCGGCAGTGCGTGGCAGAAACGGCGCGCATGATGAGGGGAGAACAAGATGGCAA
Source organism: uncultured Acidobacteriota bacterium (assembly GCA_963823595.1). Taxonomy (GTDB): domain Bacteria; phylum Acidobacteriota; class Terriglobia; order Terriglobales; family Acidobacteriaceae; genus JAKAAZ01. Next base: position 95,124 of record CAWGME010000020.1, on the reverse strand, counting down.
TATCGGGAATTCTGGGAAAAAAGATCGGCATGACACAGGTCTTCGACGACCGGGGTGAGATTCACCCTGTCACCGTGGTCCAGGTCGGGCCGTGCGTGATTACCCAGTTGAAGACGCAGGCGAAAGACGGCTACGACGCGGCGCAGATCGGCCTGATCGAGTTTGTGAAGAATTCGAAGATCAACAAGCCCATGGCCGGACATTTCGGCAAGAACGATGTGCCTCCGGTGCGCGTGTCTGCGCGAGGTTCCGGTGGAAGCCGAACCGGCGGCCGCGGACGGCGACGGAGCCGGTGGCGTGAAGGCGGGGGCGCTGAAGGCCGGCGATAAGGTTCTGGTCGATATTTTCGCGGATGAGAAGTTTGTCGATGTTCGCGGCACCAGCAAGGGGCGCGGATTTGCCGGAGTCGTCCGGCGGCACGGTTTTGGCGGCGGCCCCAAATCGCACGGACATATGTTCCAGGTGCAGGGCTCGATTGGCGCATCGAGTTTTCCTTCGCGCGTGTTTCCCGGGCAGAGAATGCCGGGTCATATGGGCACGGACAATGTGACGGTGCGGAACCTTCGGATTCGCGGCATCGACACGGATGAAAATCTGTTGATGCTCGAAGGCGCGGTTCCCGGGCATAAAGAAGGCTATCTCGTGATCACCAAGGCCAAGCAGCCGCCGCGCGAACGGCGCGGATTCTCGGGCGCGGGCACGGTCGATCCGCTGAAGGCTTCGAAGAAGGCTTCGGCTGGGAAGAAGAAATAAGACAATGGCAAACATTGACGTTGTGGATTTAAGCGGAAACAAGGTGGGAACGCTGGAGCTGGCCGATGAAGTCTTCGGTCCCGCCCAGGTGAACGAGGCGCTGCTGTGGGAAGCGGTCAAGCATTACCGCGCCGCGCTGCGGCAGGGTACGCACGCCACGAAAAATCGCAAGCTGGTGGCCGGTTCCGGCAAGAAACTGTGGAAGCAGAAGGGTACGGGCCGGGCGCGTGTCGCATCCATCCGTTCGCCTCTCTGGCGGCATGGCGGAACCGTTCACGGACCGCAGCCGCGCTCCTACGATTATGCTTTTCCGCGGAAAAAGGCGCTGGGCGCGTTGCGCGCGGCGATCGCGGCGAAGCTGGTCGATGGACAGTTGACGGTGGTCGAATCGCTCGAGCTGAACGAGCCGAAGACGAAGCTGTACCGCGCGGCGCTCGACAAGCTGGACGCGAAGAAGAACGGCTCTGCTGGTCGAGAGTGCCGGCACGCTCAGCCGCAGTCTGATTCTGGGCGCGCGCAATCTCGGCAATGTCGAACTGGTGCTGGGCAACGAAGTGCATCCCTACGATCTGCTGCGGTACGAGCGGGCGATCTTTTCCCGGGCGGCCATCGAGCAGTTGCAGGAGACGCTGAAGAAATCCCTCTCGCGGCGCAAGCTGGCGGCTGCGGCGGAGGTGGCCTGATGGACAACCTATATCAAGTGATTCGTCGCCCGCTGATTACGGAAAAAGCGCTGGGCGCAAAGGAAACCGAAGCCACGCTGGTTTTCGAGGTTGCCACGGCGGCCACGAAGACGGAAGTCAAGCAGGCGGTCGAGGCTCTGTTCAAGGTGAAGGTCGAGGGCGTCCGGACGTCGAACTTCGTCGGCAAAGAGCGCAAGCGCGGACGTTTCAGCGGCTATCGCTCGGACTGGAAAAAGGCGTATGTGCGCCTGCAGCCCGGACAGAAGATGCCGGAGTACATCAACAATCTGTAAGCGATGTTTCGATGTTCAGCAGTGAAAACGCAGGTCGCTCGACTCCGCTCGGGATGACAACTGTGTTGTGGATCAGAAAGAGAAGAACCGATGCCGATCAAGACATACCGACCGATCACCCCGTCGCTCCGCTTCACCTCCACGGTGGTCAACGACGACCTGACGACGGACCGCCCTCATAAGCCGCTGCTGACCACGCGGAAGCGCACCGGCGGCCGCCGCAATTCCGGCGACCTGACGATGCGCCATCACGGCGGCGGACACAAGCGGAAGCTGCGGCTGATCGATTTCAAGCGCGACAAGTCCGGGGTTCCGGGCCGTGTCGCCACCATTGAATATGATCCCAACCGCTCCGCCCGGATTGCGCTGATCCACTATGCGGACGGCGAGAAGCGCTACATCCTGCAGCCGATCGGCCTCGAAGTAGGGCAGGCGATTATGAGCGGCGAGGAAGCCGACATCCTGGTGGGCAATGCATTGCCGCTCAAGAACATTCCCGCCGGCACCACGGTCCACAACGTCGAGTTGCGGCCCGGCAAGGGCGCGCAGATGGTCCGCTCGGCAGGCTCGGCCGCGCAGCTGATTGCCAAAGAAGGCGAGTATGCGCTGCTGAAGCTGCCTTCCGGCGAAACCCGCAAGGTGCTGGTGGACTGCATGGCGACCATCGGCCAGGTAGGGAATACGGATCACGAGAATATTTCGGTCGGCAAGGCGGGCAGGAACCGCTGGCTGGGAATTCGGCCGGCAAATCGCGGTGTCTCGATGAATCCTGTCGACCATCCGCATGGCGGCGGAGAAGGAAAGACATCGGGCGGACGTCATCCGGTCACGCCATGGGGTCAGCCAACCCGCGGGTATAAGACGCGCAACAACAAGCGGACGGATGCGATGATCGTCAGCCGGCCGAAGAAGAAGTAGCGGAAGCGGAGAAAGAAACGCAGGTCCCTCGACTGCGCCATTGCGTTGAATGACTTCGCTCGGGATGACAGATTTTGTTTGGGAACAGGAATTCGAAGGAGAAACAATGGCACGTTCGACAAAAAAAGGACCGTTCGTCGACACCCACCTGATCGTGAAGATTGAGACGATGAACCGGGCGAATGACAAGAAGGTGGTTCGCACCTGGTCGCGCCGGTCGACGATTTTTCCGGAGATGGTCGGGCACACCATCGCGGTGCACAATGGCAGGAAATTCATCCCGGTCTATGTGACGGAAAACATGGTGGGCCACAAGCTCGGCGAATTTGCGGCGACGCGCACGTTCAAGGGCCACTCCGCCAAGGCAGAAGCCAGCACCAAGCCCAGGTAAAGAGCGGGAAAGGAGAACCAACGATGCAATACGAAACACAGGAATTTAGAGCCGAAGCGAAGTTTCAGCGCGTTTCTCCGCAGAAGGCCAAGCTGGTGCTGGATATGATCAAGGGCCGGCGCGTGGAAGAGGCGCTGCAGACGGTGGCCTTTGCCAAGAAGCGGGTGGCGCCGCTGGTGGAAAAGGTGCTTCGCTCGGCGCTGGACAATGCCAATTATCTGAGCGAAGAGCGCGGGCTCGAACTGGACGTCGACAATCTGTACGTCAAGACGGCGGTGGCGAACGAAGGGCCGCGGCTGAAGCGGATTCGTCCGGCGCCGATGGGGCGGGCGTTTCGCTATCAGCGCAGAATTTCGATGATCCTGATTACGGTCGCCGAAAAGAAGCGTCCGGAACTGGCGCATACAGTTGGCGCGGAGCCGGCAGCCGGAACCAAGAAGAAGCCGCGGGCTGCGGCGAAGACGGCAAAGAAGCAGCCAGCGAAAACGGCGGCGGCAAAAAAGAAATCAGCCGCGAAGAAAACGGCCGGAAGAAAACGGCGAAGTAGGAACTGCAACGGGAAACAGGAAGGATCACCATGGGTCAGAAAGTCCAACCTTACGGGTTACGGCTGGGAATCAACAAGCCTTGGAAATCGCGCTGGTTTGTCGAGCGGGGATACGATCGCCTGCTGGTGGAAGACGTGCTGCTGCGGCGCGAGCTCAAGGACAAATTGAAGTCCGCCGGCGTCAGCTCGATCGAAATTGAGCGTCCCGGCAACAAGCTGCGGATCATCATCCGCACGGCGCGTCCGGGCATCATCATCGGCCGCAAGGGCGCGGAGATCGAGAAGCTGAAGGGCGACCTGCAGAAGCGCTCGAACCGCGAGGTCTTCATCGACATTCTCGAGGTGAACAAGCCGGAGCTGGATGCGCAGCTGGTGGCAGAGAATATTGCGCTGCAACTGGAAAAACGCGTGAGCTTCCGGCGCGCCATGCGCAAGTCGGTGGACTCGGCGCTGCGGTTTGGCTGCCGCGGAATCAAGGTTCGCGTGGGCGGACGTCTGAACGGCGCCGAAATCGCGCGTTCGGAGTGGTATCTGCAAGGACGTTTGCCGCTGCACACTCTGCGCGCCGATATCGACTACGGCTTTGCCGAGGCGCACACGACCTACGGCATCATCGGAGTGAAGGCGTGGGTGTATCGCGGCGACATTTACAAGGAAAAGAAACGCGAGCCGCAGGTGGGATCGAGCATTTTCTAGGGACAGATCTTTACCCAGATCTCAAAATCGAGATCTGGGGCACCCGGCTCGGGATGACAGGTTTTTGATTGTAGAGGATTTTTATCATGTTGATGCCGAAGAAAGTGAAGTTTCGCAAGCAGCAGAAGGGCCGCAACCGTGGCAAGGCGTGGCGCGGGTCGGAGCTTGCGTTTGGGGATTTCGGGTTGAAGACGCTCGAGCACGCGCACATCACCGACCGGCAGATCGAGGCCAGCCGCGTGGCGATGACGCGATTCATCAAGCGCGGCGGCAAGATCTGGCTGCGGCTGTTTCCCGACAAGCCGATTACCAAGAAGCCGGCCGAAGTCCGTATGGGTTCCGGCAAGGGGCCGCTCGATCACTGGGTGGCCGTTGTCAAGCCGGGTAAGGTGTTGTTTGAGATGGAAGGCGTAAGCCGCGAAGTTGCGCAGGAAGCGATGCGGCTGGCCTCTCACAAGCTGCCGGTAAAAACTCTGTTTGTTGCGCGGCACGATGCAGCCGTGGTGGCCGTGGTCCAGAAGTAAAAGACGTGGTCCGGAAGTAAAAAGTAATGGGCGAGAGTCCGGTAGGACTTTAAGGATTGAAACGATGGAAATGGATAAGATTTTGAACCTGGACCAGGAGGAGCTTGCGCTCGAGGCCCGCAAGGCGGCGGAGCAGGTCTTTCGCCTGCGCTTCCAGCTGCGCATGGGCCAGAACGAGGGCGTCAAAAAGTTTCGCGAGCTGAAGAAGGATATCGCCCGCATCAAGACGGTCGAGCGGCAGCGCGAGCTTGGCATCGCCACCGCGGCGGCCGAGACGGAGCCGAAGCCAAAGCGGGCGGCAAAGAAGGCGGCGAAAACGAAGACCGGTTCGGCCAGAGCGAAGGGCGCCGGGACCAAGGTGGCGCGGAAGTCCTCGAAGAGAGCTTCGGCGGGCTCGGGTAAGGCAAAGGTCGGCAAGACCAGCGTTCGGGCGGCGAAGCGCGGCAGGGCAAATGCGAAGAAGGGCGGAAGTTAAGCAATGGCAGACGAGATGAAGAAACGGGGGCAGAGCCGGGCACACCGGCGGGCTTCGCGCCGCAATGAGAAGGTCGGCGAGGTGGTCTCGACCAAGATGCAGAAGACCATTGTGGTTGCCGTCGAGATGCGCAAGGCGCACCCGAAGTATCTGCGGACCATGCGCACGACGAAAAAGTTCTACGCGCATGACGAGCATAAGACGGCGCACGTTGGAGACATTGTGCGGATTCGCGAAACCCGGCCGCTGAGCAAGTTGAAACGCTGGCAGCTGGAAGAGATTGTGCGCCGCTCCAGCCTGGCGCAGGTGGAAGAAGCGGCGCCGCAGCCGGTCTAGAGCATTTCGGCGATGTCAGAGTCCAGCCTTGAATCTGCGACTGACGGGGCACCGAGGATTGCGTGCACGCCGCAAGCAGCATTTAGGAGACGAACATGGCCGTACAGATGAGAACGATGTTGGCGGTGGCCGACAATTCCGGCGCCCGCAAGCTGCAGGTCATCCTGCCGCTGGGCGGCTCGACCGGACGCAAGGCCGGCCTGGGCGATGTCGTGACCGCGGCGGTGAAGGAAGCTTCGCCCGATGGCCAGGTAAAGAAGGGCAAAGTGGTCAAGGCCGTCATCGTGCGAACGCGCAAGGAATATCGCCGCCGGGATGGAACCTATATCCGCTTCGACCAGAATGCAGCCGTATTGATCAATGAAACCGGCGAGCCGGTGGGCACGCGCGTATTCGGTCCGGTGGCCCGGGAATTGCGCGAGAAGAAATTCTTGAAGATCGTTTCGCTGGCGCCGGAAGTGCTGTAGAGCGATTCGCGGTTAGGCAACGAACAGGAAGCGAGATAAGAGTTATGTCGGGATTGAAGATTCGCCGCAACGATACGGTCGAGGTGATCGCGGGCAAGGACAAAGGCAAGCGCGGCAGAGTTCTGCGCGTCATGCGCGACGAAAACCGCCTGTTGGTCGAGCACGTCATGATGGTCAAGAAGAACGTACGGCCGAACCCGCAGCGCAACATTAAAGGCGGAGTTGCCGAACAGGAAAACCCCATCCAGATGTCGAACGTGATGCTGGTCTGCGGTAACTGCGGCCCGATTCGCGTGGGCTTCAAATTCGAAGGCGATACCAAGGTGCGCGTCTGCCGCAAGTGCGGCCAGACGCTCGAGAGCAAGAGATAGTTTCGCAACAGGGAAAGTGAAAAGCAGATCCTTCGACTGCGTCATTGCTTCGCAATGACTCCGCTCAGGATGACAGACATTTTCAGCGTGACGCGCTCGGAAGCAAGGATGGACGGAATATGGCAGCGAGATTGAGAGAGAAGTACACCAAGGAAATCAAGCCGGCGCTCCTGAAAGAGCTGAATCTCAAAAACACCATGGCGGTGCCGCGCCTGGAAAAGATCGTCCTGAACATGGGGCTGGGCGAGGCCACGCAGAATGTCAAGGTGATGGATCCGCTGATGACCGATCTGGGTCTGATCACCGGGCAAAAGCCGGTGGTGACGCGGGCGAAGAAGTCGATCGCCGCGTTCAAAGTCCGCGAAGGCATGCCAATCGGCGCGATGGTTACGCTGCGCGGCGAGAAGATGTATGAGTTTCTGGACCGGTTGATTTCGACGGCGCTGCCGCGGGTGCGCGATTTCAAAGGGGTTTCGACAAAGAGCTTCGACGGGCGCGGCAACTACACGCTCGGCGTGCGCGATCAGCTGATCTTTCCGGAGATCGATTATTCGCGCGTCGACAAGTTGAAGGGCATGAACGTCACCATTGTGACGACGGCCAAAGACGATCAGCAGGCGCGGGCGCTGCTGCAGCATTTTGGCATGCCGTTCCGGCAGACTGCCTAAAGAAAAGGCGAGAGGACAAAGAAGAATCGATGGCAACCACTGCAAAGAGAGTCAAAGACAAGCGTAAGCCCAAGTTTTCATCGCGGCAGCATAACCGTTGCAATCTCTGCGGACGTCCGCGGGCTTTTCTACGCAAATTCGGGATCTGCCGGCTCTGCTTCCGCAGTCTCGCACTGAAGGGCGAAATTCCAGGAGTTGTCAAATCTTCCTGGTAAACAGCATGACTTCGGCTATGCCGATGAAACTTTCAAGCGCTCGATCAAGTTAAAAGCGCAGTAACATTCCCGCTGGTTCTCCTCGAAACGGAGCGAACGGGGGATGAAGGAGATACGATGAGTGTAAGTGATCCGGTATCCGATCTGTTGGCACGGTTGCGCAATGCGATCCATTCGCGCCACGCGAAGCTCGATGTTCCCGCCTCGAAACTGAAGCTGGAGATCGCCCGCATTCTGAAGGAAGAGGGCTACATCAGCAACTACAAGGCAACCGAGGAAAACAGCAAGCGGTTTCTGCGGATGTATCTGAAATACGACACCAACAACCAGGCGGCGATCCGCGGCTTGTCGCGCGTCTCCCATCCCGGCTGCCGGGTGTACGTGCATCGCGATGAAATCCGGCGCGTGCAGGGCGGCCTGGGCATCAGCATCATCACCACGCCGAAGGGCGTAATGACGGGCCGCCAGGCGCGCCGCGAAGGCGTGGGCGGCGAACTGTTTTGCGAAGTCTGGTAACACGGGATCGAGAACAAAGGCAGCATTGGGTAATGCGGAAAAAAGCAGGTCCTTCGACTTCGCCATTGCGTTCCACCCCAGCACACAAAAATCATGTGCTGGGGACCCCGGGTTTGCAATGGCTCCGCTCAGGATGACAGCATTTTTTACGTAGAAAGAGAATCAAATGTCACGAATTGGAAAACAACCGATCCCGCTCGGCAAGGGCGTGAAGTACAGCCTGGTGGGAAACACGGTCATCGTCGAAGGTCCCAAGGGTAAGGTCGAACAGTCCATTCCAGGCGGGTTGACCTTCGAAGAGAAAGACGGTCAGTTGCACGTCGTGCGCAAGGATGATTCGCAGGCGGCGATTCACGGGCTGACGCGCGCTCTGGTGTCGAATGCCGTTCGCGGCGTCACCACCGGCTGGACGCGCGATCTCGACATTGTCGGGATCGGGTACCGTGCGGAGTTGAAGGGCAAGAACACCGTGGTCTTCACCCTGGGATATTCGCATCCGATCGAGTTTCCTTTGCCGACCGGCATTGCCGTCACTATCGATCCCAAGCAGACACGGCTGAGCATCAGCGGAATCGACCGGCAGAAGGTAGGGCAGGTGGCCGCGGATATGCGATCGCTGCGCAAGCCTGACCCGTACAAGAACAAGGGCGTTCGCTATTCCGACGAGAAGCTGAAGAAGAAGGCCGGCAAAACGGGAACGAAATAGTTGAAGTCACACTGGCCATTGAAGGGCGGAAACCGAACGGGGATGCAGGGCGTCTCCGCTTTTAGGAAGGAAGGGTTTTTATGATTCCGCAGATTTTACGGAACAACAATCGCCAGCGGGTGCATGACCGGATTCGCCGCAAGATGCAGGGAACCGCGGCGCGTCCGCGGTTGAATGTCTATCGCTCGCTGAACCAGATTTATACCCAGCTGATCGACGATCAGACGGGCACTACGCTGGCCTCGGCATCGAGCGTCTCCGGCAAGCTGAAGACTGGCGGCAATGTTGCGGCCGCGAAAGAAGTGGGCAAGCTGATCGCGGAGAAGGCAAAGGAAAAGGGCATCAAGAAAGTGGTCTTCGACCGCGGCGGATATCTGTATCACGGGCGCATCAAGGCTCTGGCAGACGCGGCCCGCGAGGCCGGACTGGAATTCTAAGCTGGGACAGGCCTGCTAAAGGTCTGAAAGGAAAACGGACGGAATGGCAATCATTAAGAAAAAGCTGGAAGCCGGGCAATACAACCTGAAGGACCAGGTGGTCTCGATCAACCGCGTGACCAAGGTGGTCAAGGGCGGCAAGAACATGTCCTTCGCCGCGCTGGTGGTGGTCGGCGATGCCTCGGCCGGAGTAGTGGGTTTTGGCTCCGGCAAAGCCAAGGAAGTTCCGCAGGCAATCCGCAAAGGGATTGAAGCCGCGAAGAAGCACCTGGTGCGCGTCAACATGACGGAGACAACAATTCCGCATCAGGTTCTGGGACGCTTCGGCTCCGGCAACGTGCTGTTGAAGCCGGCGCCGGAAGGAACGGGCGTGATTGCGGGCGGCGCGGTGCGGGCCATCATGACTTCGGTCGGAATTCAGAATGTGCTGACCAAGAGTCTGGGGTCGGCCAATCCGCATAACGTGGTGCGGGCAACGTTCGATGCGCTGGCTCAGTTGCGCGACAAGCGGGAAGTGGCTGCCCTGCGCGGCAAGCCGGTAGAGGAGTTGTAGCCATGGCAGAAAAAAACATATTGCCAAAGATTCGGATTGAATATTACAAGTCCGCCATATGCACTCCGGAGAAGCACAAGCGAGTGGTGAAGGGGTTGGGATTCACCCGTCTGCGCCAGGTTGTCGAGCGCGAGGATTCGCCGTCGATTCGCGGCATGGTGCAGGTGATTCCGCATCTGGTCCGGATTCTCGATTAAGATTGTCCATACTGCCGTAACCGGAACACGACTGCGACACGGCTCGGCGCGTGAGAGAACCGCGCAGCAAGATTCGCAGCAAGACTAGAGGATAGCAACCATGAATCTTTCAAATTTAAGAGCACCGAAAAATGCCAACTCGAACAAGAAGCGCGTTGGACGCGGCATGGGTTCGGGGATGGGCAAAACGTCCACCCGTGGCCACAAGGGCCAGGGATCGCGCTCCGGTTCGAGCCTGATGCGCGGGTTCGAAGGCGGCCAGATGCCGCTGCACCGCCGGCTGCCGAAACGCGGCTTCACCAACATCTTTCGCACGGAATATACCGTGCTGAACCTCGACCGGATCGCCGAGGTCGGGCCCCAGGTCGGCGACGGCGAACTCACCTATGAAAAGATGGTCGCGCTGAAACTGGTGCGCAAGCGGAATGCGCTGGTCAAGGTGCTGGGGGTAGGGGATCTGACCGTCGCGGTCACCGTTCACGCGCATAAGTTTTCGAAATCGGCACAGGATAAAATCGAGAAAGCCGGCGGCAAGGCAATTCTGATCGGCGAATAATGCCGGCCAGCGACTGGATCGGGTAAGCTGGGCGGCAAGGCCGACACATCGGGACCTGGCCGGGAAGTGAGCAGGGGTTTCATGCTGGAAAAATTCGCCAACATCTTCCGTATACCGGATCTGCGCAAACGGGTGCTGTTCACCCTGATGATCCTGGCCATCTATCGGCTGGGTTCGCATATCCCCACCCCGGGAGTCAATCCCAAGCTTCTCGAACAGTTCTTTTCGCAGAACAGTGGCAGCTCCCTCGGTCTGATCGACATGTTCAGCGGCGGCAACCTGCGCCGCCTCACCGTCTTTGCGCTGGGCATTATGCCCTACATTACAGCCGCTATTATTTTCGAGCTGCTGACCGTGGTCTATGAGCCGCTGGCCCGTCTTCAGAAGGAAGGCGACATGGGCCGCAAGAAGATCACCCAGTGGACCCGCTACATGACGGTGGCGCTCGGTGTTGTGCAGTCGTTTGCCATTGCGCTGACCCTGGTGCACGGTTCCGGGCAGATTCCCTATGTCACCGATCCCGGCCCTGGATTCGTGATGACGACCGTACTCACCCTGACGGCCGGCGCAACCTTCGTCATGTGGCTGGGCGAGCAGATTACGGAGCGTGGAATCGGCGAAGGAATGAGTCTGTTGATCTTTGCCGGAATTGTCGTCGGCCTTCCGGCCGGCATTTCGGACCTGTATCAAAAGGCAACCACGCAGGCCTGGGGAGCATTCACGATTCCCGCGTTGCTGATCCTGCTCATCGTCATGCTGGTAGTCGTTGCCTTTATCGTGTTTGTGGAGCGGAGTGAGCGGCGCATCCCGGTGCAGTATGCCAAGCGGATTGTGGGACGGCGGCTGATGGGCGGCCAGTCGACCCACCTGCCGTTGCGCGTGAATGCCGGTGGCGTCATGCCGGTTATCTTTGCCGCATCCATCCTTTCGGCGCCGCTGCTGGTCCAGAACATGGCAATCTTCAAAAACAGCCGTTTCTGGGCACCCATTTTTGCCTCATTCAATGTGGGCGAACCGTGGTATGAGCTGCTGTATTGCATCGCGATTCTGTTCTTCGCCTACTTTTACATTTCGATCATCTTCCGGCCCGACGATATTGCGGATAATATGCGGAAGTACGGCGGGTTTATCCCAGGGATCCGGCCGGGCAAACGGACGGCAGATTTCGTCAATGACATTCTGACCCGCATTACCCTGGTAGGCGGGCTGTACCTGATCATCGTTTCGCTCATCCCGCAATTTATGCTCAGCGGTTTCCACCTGAATCATCTTCCGCTGATCGGCGGGTTTTTCGACCGCCTGCCCACCTGGGTGACGAACGGCCTGGGGGTCAACTTCTACTTCGGCGGAACGTCGCTGCTGATCGTGGTCGGCGTGGCGATGGATACCATCAATAAGGTGGAAGCGCACCTGATCATGCGACACTATGACGGCTTTTCCAGCAAAAGCGGACGCGTCCGCGGAAGGCGGTCGTGGTAGTGCCGGTGGCGGAAATGCGCGCAGGCTTCCCATCGGCAACACGCAAGGCGATTGCTCCCGGGCCGATTCTTCTGCTGGGAGCGCCTGGAGCCGGCAAGGGCACCCAAGCCAAGATCCTGATGGCGGAGTGGTCGATTCCCCAGATTTCGACCGGAGATCTGCTGCGTGAAATGCGGAAAGACCCGGTGAAGAGCACATCCCCGCTGGGATTGCAGATCCGGCAGGCGATGGATGCCGGTCAACTGGTGCCGGATGAACTGGTCGAGGCCATGGTGCTGGAAAGGCTGAAGCAGCCGGATACAAAATCCGGCTATGTGCTCGACGGTTTCCCGCGCACTCTGCCGCAGGCGATGTGGCTGGATCGACAGCTAAACGGCCAGGTGGAAACGCTTCCCGTCGTTGCTGTTAGCATTCAGGTCCGTTATACTGATCTTTTGCGCCGTCTGACTGGCCGCCGTAATTGCCCTTCCTGTGGCCGCATCTACAACATCTATTCCCACCCACCTGAGACGGATATGGTTTGTGATGTGGATGGGACGCCGCTGGCCGCGCGTGCCGACGATTCAGAAGAGATTGTTTCCGAGCGTCTGCGGATGTACGAGACCCTGACCGCTCCCGTAGTGGCGCACTATCGGACTTCGGGCAGGTTTGCGGAAGTGGATGGGGAGCTGCCGGTGGAAGATGTAACCCGATCGGTGATGGATGCCATCGTGAGTCTTCGAAACCGCTAGCATTTGGAGAGTCTGGTTCGGGTATGGCGATTGTAATTCGTACTCCCAAGGAGATCGCCAAGATGCGGCGCAGCGGAGTGGCGTTGCGTGGAGTGCTGGATGTGTTGCGGACGAGCATTGCGCCGGGAATGACGACGATGGACCTGGAAAAGATTGCCGAGGCCAAAATCGCGGACGCCGGAGCGGTGGCTGCGTTCAAGGGATATCACGATTATCCATGTGTTTTATGTACTTCGGTAAACAGTGAAGTTGTCCACGGGATTCCGTCGGCGAAACGTGTTCTTCGGGAAGGCGATGTAGTCTCGATCGATTGCGGCTTGATCCTCGACGGCTACTATTCGGATTCCGCAGTGACATTGCCGGTGGGGAAGATTTCGGAGAACGCCGCTTCTCTGCTGGATGCGACCGAGCGTTCGTTGCAGGCTGCGATCGAGGTGGTAAAGGCCGGAGCAACGCTGGGAGATGTGGGCGCTGCGGTTCAGGAAGTTGCCGAGGCGGCCGGGTTCAGCGTAGTACGGGAATTTGTCGGGCACGGCATCGGCACGCAGATGCATGAGGAGCCGCAGATACCGAACTACGGCCGGCGCGGGCAGGGAATCAAGCTGCGCGAGGGAATGGTGCTCGCGATCGAGCCCATGGTGAACGCAGGCCAGCACAGGGTGCGGGTGCTCGAAGACGGTTGGACGGCGGTAACGGTGGACGGCAGCCTGAGCGCTCACTTTGAGCACACAGTTGCGGTTCGGTCTGAAGGCGCCGAGGTTCTGACTGCGTAGAGTCTGGACTGGGTAAAGAATGTTTTGCAATGCGAAGATCCCCGTTTGAAGGGATCGGAGCTGGAGCAGCGATTGTCGAAAGAAGACGCGATTGAAGTGATGGCGACGGTAGTGGAGACGTTGCCGAATGCCATGTTCCGTGTGGAGCTGGAAAATAAACATCAGGTGCTGGCGCATGTTTCGGGGAAGATGCGGAAGAATTTCATTCGTATTCTGCCCGGCGACAAGGTGGCGGTTGAACTGAGTCCGTACGATCTGAACCGCGGACGCATTGTTTATCGCTACAAGTAAGACAAGCGCGATTTTGTAGAAGGAAGCAGGAGCAATGAAGGTTCGTGCATCGGTAAAGAAAATTTGTGATAAGTGCAAGGTCATCCACCGCCGTGGGGTGGTGCGCGTGATCTGCGAAAACACCAAGCACAAGCAGCGTCAGGGCTAAGCCTTTTCGTTGCACGTGCCGGTTTTCGTCCGGGCGAGTTAGCCGAAGTCAAGGCTTGCGAGGAACCCGGGCGAACTCCGCCAACCGCCTTCCACAAAGATCCGCGTGGCATGGCCTAACCGCTTCGATGGAGTATCCGTCGGGGCAAGCAAGAGCGAGGAAATTTCATGGCACGTATCGCAGGCGTCGATCTGCCGCGCAACAAGCAGACGCGGATCGCCCTCACATATATTTTCGGCATCGGCAACTCGCGCGCGCTTCGTATCTCGAAGGCGGCAGACGTCGATCCGTTCCGCAAGATTCAGGACCTCAGTGAAGACGAGGTCAACCGCATCCGTCAGGTCATCGAGAATGAAGGCGAGGTCGAAGGCGACCTGCGCAAAGACGTCTCCATGCATATCAAGCGGCTGATTGAAATTCAGAGCTATCGGGGACTGCGGCATCGCCGCAATCTGCCGGTTCGCGGACAGCGCACGCACACCAACGCCCGCACCCGCAAGGGTCCGCGCAAGGGCACAGTGACCAGCAAGAAGAAAGCGACGGCGAAGACCTAAATGGCAAAAGCACAAGCGGGCGCTGCCGGCAAGGCCGCCAAGAACAAGAAATTCAAGAAGCGCGAGCGCAAGAGCGTTCCTTATGGCGTGGTCTACATTCAGGCCTCGTTCAACAACACCATCGTGACCATCACCGACGGGCAGGGCAACACGATTTCGTGGAAGAGCTCGGGCTCGCTCGGCTTTCGCGGATCGCGCAAGGGCACTCCTTTCGCCGCGCAGCAGGCTGCTTCGAATGCTGCCAGCCAGGCGCGCGAACATGGGATGCGCTCGGTCGATGTGCGTGTCTCGGGGCCGGGTTCCGGCCGCGAATCCGCGATTCGCGCGCTGGCTTCCGCCGGCATTGATGTCCGCACCATTCGCGACGTCACGCCGGTGCCGCACAACGGGTGCCGTCCTCCGAAGCGCCGCCGCGTGTAACTGTCGCACGTCACGCGCTCCAGGAGTAGGGAAACACGCTCTTTACGTGTAAACTAGAAGACTGTGGCCATTGCGGTTTTGCAACGCTCTGCCACTCAACAATGATGTTTTGCGGACCGGGACGAAGGGCATTGCCTGTAAACCGGTCGGCCTCTGAACCCAGGAGATTTCTGTGGCACGTTATACCGGACCTGTCTGCCGCCTTTGCCGTCGCGAAGGCATGAAGCTTTTCTTGAAAGGCCCCAAGTGCTTTTCCGATAAATGCGCGATTGAGAAGCGCAACTTCGCGCCCGGCCAGCATGGCCGCGACCGCAAGGCAAAGATCGTCGGCTACGGCCTGCAGTTGCGCGAAAAGCAAAAGGCCAAACGCATGTACTTCACGCTCGAAAGCCAGTTCCGCGCATATTACGAAAAGGCCAATGCAGCGCCCGGTGTCACCGGCGAACTGTTGCTGCAGCAGCTGGAGCGCCGTCTGGATAGCGTGGCTTTCCGTCTGGGATTCGCCATCTCACGCCGTCAGGCGCGGCAGATCGTCCGCCACGGTCATGTGGAAGTGAACGGACGCAAGGTGAATATCCCGTCGTATCAGGTAAGTGTTGGAGATGAGATTCGCGTTCGTGAAGCCAGCAAATCGCTGCCGGTCTTTGAGGTGGCCCGCGATTATAGCGGACAGGGCGCAGCCGCACAGTGGTTGACCATCGATCGCGCCAACTTGAGCGGCAAGGTGCTTTCGCTGCCGAAGCGCGAGGACATCCATCTGCCGGTCAACGAGCAGCTGATCGTTGAGTTGTACAGCAAGTAAGGGAACTCTACAGCAAGTAAGAAATGTCTGGCCGCAGCGGGGCTTTTGTCCGGCTGCGGCAACTATGCAGGATGTAATTAAATCCCAAACCAGGAGAACAGGCACGGCCGTTGCAGAATGCTTCGCGACGTTCGCCGTGCAGGAAGTCAGGCGATCAATTATGTTATGGCGTGGATTTCAAAAACCGAAACGTCTCTCTGTCGATCTTGAGACGTTAACCGAAAAATACGGCAAGTTCAGCGCGCAGCCCTTCGAACGCGGCTTCGGCACAACCATCGGCAACGCCTTACGGCGCGTGCTGCTGTCTTCGATTGAAGGCGCAGCCGTCACCGCCGTTCACATTGAAGGCGTGTTGCACGAGTTTCAGTCGATTCCGGGCGTGGTAGAAGACGCGACGGACATCATCCTGAACCTGAAGCAGGTTCCTTTCAAGCTTAACGGCGAAGGTCCGAAGGCGATCTATCTGCGCGCGGATAAGCCGGGCATTGTCACCTCCGGCATGATTGAAGCCGATGGAGACGTGGAGATTCTCGATAGAGATGTCTACATCGCCACCGTCAGCGAAGGCGGCCGGCTGGACATGGAAATGCGCCTCAAGCGCGGACGCAGCTATATCTCGGCCGATAAGAACTTCGACTCCGATCTCGGCATCGGCTTTATCCCGGTAGACTCTGTCCACTCGCCGGTTCGCAAGGTGAACTACGCGATCGAAGCCGCCCGACTGGGCCAGATCACCGACTATGACAAGCTGACGATCGAGGTCTGGACCAACGGTTCCGTGCTCCCCGTCGATGCGGTGGGTCTTGCCGCCAAGCTGCTGAAGGACCACATGAGCATCTTCATCAACTTCGAAGAGGAGATGGAAGCGGACGCCGCTTCCGGAGCGCATGAACCTCTGATGCGGAATGAAAATCTGAACCGCTCCGTCGAGGAGCTCGAGCTCTCCGTTCGCAGCTACAACTGTCTTAAGAATGCCGGAATCCAGACCATCGGCGAGCTGATCCAGAAGACCGAAGCCGAAATGCTGAAGACCAAGAATTTCGGCCGCAAATCTCTGAATGAGATCAAGGAAATGCTGGCGCAGATGGGCCTTTCTCTGGGAATGCGCATCGACGAAAGCGGCAACCCGGTTCCGGGACCGACCAGCATTCTTCCCGCCGCCGTGCTCTCGAGCATCGGTCATCGAAATGAAGACGAAGATGAGGACGAAGAGGACTTCGACGACGAACTTCTGGTTCCCCAGGAAGAGCCGGAGAACTTTTAACGCAAGCGGCAGCGCGACGCTGCTCCGTAAGGAGATTTGCGCTGCCGGATTTTTCAAGATAAAGAGAGATTCGCCATGCGTCATCGCAAAGCAGGATACAAACTCGGAAGAAACACCAGCCACCGCCGCGCCATGCTGCGCAACCTGGTGACCTCCATCATTCTTGAGGACCGCGTCGAGACCACCGTCACCAAGGCCAAGGCGGCGCGCCCGCACGTGGAGAAAATGATTACGCTGGGCAAGCGGGGCGACTTGCACTCGCGGCGCCAGGCCCTTTCCTATCTGCAGACGCGCGAGGCGGTTTCACGGCTGTTTGAAACCGTGGCTCCGCGCTATGGAGACCGCGAAGGCGGATATCTCCGCATCGTGCGCAGCGGATTTCAAAAGGGCGATGGGGCCGAGAAGGCCTTCGTCGAGATGCTGGGGGTCGAGAAGATTCTCGAGGAGAAACGCGAGAAGCGTGCCGAAGCTCGCGCGAAACGCCGCGAGACCATCGACAAAGCGATGGAGAATCCGGACGAGCAAGGGCCGCCGAGCGATCCAGCTTCATAAGAATTTTTCAGCAATAGCAAAGGCGGCGCGGAGTCACTCCGTGCCGCCTTTGCTGTGTCTTAGACCAGTTCTCCTGCTGCTCGACCGGTTCTCCTGATGCTATAGATTGCGAAGGTCACTTACATTGTTCCTTCGATATACACCTTCGGGAGAACCGGTATATAGACCGCAGGCAGTCTTTAAGTGCATCCGTTCTTTGAGGAACGGATGCGTGTGCTTTCTTCCGTTGGTATACACCTGCAGGAAAACTGGTCTTAGCCCTACCGCGCAAGTTCTCACATTACGGAAAAGACTGCGTCGTGACGAGTTGCTCCTGTATTTCGACGGGGTAAGATAACGCATTTGCGCTCGAGTTTTTTTCGTCTTCTGATTTTTGTCCGATGACATCCAGGATCCCGTCCGCCATAATCTTCGCGCCGGGATTGTCGAAAATCTTGTGGTGGTCTCCCGGCACAAGAACGACTTCAATCGGCCTTCCCAGGATTCGCTGCCAACCTAAGCTATCCGGCACGATCCTGATGGGATCTTCCTCGCTGCAAAACAACAGCATTTTCCCTCGTAACGAACCGAGAAACTGCGCCTGGCTCGCGGTCGCGTCCAGCATGTCACCGTCCTTTTCTTCCGGGGATGGCTCCGCTTTCACGAACTGCTTCGAAACCAATTTTGCGATGGAAGTCTTTTTGCGGGCGGTATTGAATCTGTGCCAGTTATAGGAAAGCCTTGTACGCCAGTTGCATCGCGCCCAGGAGCCCGGGGCGAGCGCGTCGATCACCGTCAACAGTTCGATTTCTTCGCCCTGCTGTTCGAGCCGTCGTGCAATGCCGTAGGCAATCCACCCGGAGACACACCACCCGGCCAGGCGGTACGGTCCGCTCGGCTGCACACTGCGAATCCATTGAAGGTGAAAATCAATGATTTCATCGAAGGAACTGAGCCTCGACACGGAATCTCCGTGGTTCATCAGCACCGTGTATACCGGCTGATCGGCTCCAAGCTGCAGCGCCAGCTTGCGGAAAATCATACTTTGCGAGATGACAAAGATCGGCCGTCCCTCGCCGCCTGGCTGAAGCGGGATCACGTTGTGGCTGGTAGCTAAAATCTGATCGCGGCGGGACGTTTCAATCGCCGCTTCAATTTTCCCGGCCAGCTCAAGGACTGTAGGGTGGCTGAGGATATCTGCCGTGTGGATCGTAATCCCGAACTTCTTCTTCAAGGCGGCCTGCAACATGCCCGCGCTCAGGGAGTTTCCTCCGAGCTCAAAAAAATGCGAATGGAGGCCTATGGCATCAAACTGAAAGATATCTTTCCAGATTTGGAGGATCGCTTCGGCAGCGGGACTGGCAAGTATTTCCTTGTTCCATCCGTCAGCCCCGGGTCGACATGGGGCGCTGCTAATTTGCATCCAGCTCTCCAATTTATCTTCTACTTAGCGACATGGCAATCAATGCGGAGTTTAGCAGCCGGGCCAAGATGCGCAGATAAATTTTGGTTTACAAATCAGTAACTTGTGGGAACGTTACCCGGATGAGCAGATTCGGGACAGGCGTCTGCCGGAAGTCAGGCGGTTGGTCGCCATGATTTTCAAACTCGAACGGGAATCTGATTCGGCTTTTGTAGCTCCGGAGCGCCGCTCTGGACGATGTACTCAATCAGGGGACGAATATTGCTGGCTTCCGCCAGGAATGCATCGTGGCCGTGATCGGAGTGCAGCTCAATGTAATTGCAAACTGCATCTGCATTCTGGATTCGCTCCGCCAGATCCCTCACTTCCGCCGCCGGGAACAGCCAGTCGGAGGAAATCCCCACCAGCAGAACCCGCGCACGAATGCGCTCCAGTGCATTGGCCTCACTGAGATACCCTCGCGCCAGGTCAAAGGTGTCCATGGCACGGGAGATCACCAGGTAGCTGTTGGCGTCAAACCGCTCGTTGAAGATGCGTCCCTGGTACTCGAGATATCCGGCGACGTCGTAGGCGGCGGCGTGCGATTCCAGAGGGTCTCCGCCGGATCGGTCTGGATTGCGGCCAAACCTCTCGGCGAACAGCGCCGGCGATTTGTAGGTGCAGGTGGCAAGCCCCCGGGCCAGCGCCAGCCCGCGGGTGGGCGGATGGGCGTCAACATACTCGCCGCCGTTCCATGCCGGATCAAGCCGGATAATCTCCCGCTGCAGATGATTCAGTGCCAGGCCCATGGCGGAAAGAGGAGCCGCACCGACAGAGAAGCAGCCGGCCACGCGCTCGGGATAGTCGACCGCCCATCGCAACGCCTGCATGCCGCCAATCGAGCCTCCGAGCACCGCCCGCAGCTGATGAATCTCAAGATGCTCCACCAGCTCCGCCTGAGCACGGACGATGTCGCGGATACTGACCACCGGGAACTCCGCGCCATAGGGTTTACCGGTTGCGGGATTCACAGATTTTGGCCCGGTCGAGCCGTAGCAGGAGCCTAGCACGTTGATTCCAATGACGCAGTGCTTGCCGGTATCGAGTGGATGACCGTCGCGAAATAGGTCCGGCCACCAGTCCGCCACGCGCGCCGAACCGGTGAGCGCGTGGCAGACGAGGATGGCGTTATCCCGGGCCTGGTTGAGCTTGCCGTATATGGCATAGTGCAACGAGGCCTGCGGCAGCTCGGCTCCGGACTCGAGCGCAAACGGCGCGCCCTGGCCGAGCAGGAAGTCTCCTTCGAAATCGGGTTGCAAATTTTTCTGCGTCATTCGAACCGCCTATGCAGAAACCAGTTCCTGTTTGGATGCGTTCACCTTCGCCAGCGCGTTTTCCAGATCGGCCTGGATATCGGCGATGTCTTCTATACCGATACACAGCCGGATCAGGTTGGGCGTTACGCCGGTCGAGAGCTGTTCTTCCTCCGAAAGTTGCTGGTGAGTGGTCGATGCAGGATGGATGACCAGCGATTTTGCATCGCCGATGTTAGCCAGCAGGCTGAAGAGTTCGAGCGAGTCCTGAAATTGTTTGGCAGCTTCATAACCGCCGCGAATCCCAAAGGTGATGATGGCGCTTGCTCCGTTCGGCATATACTTCTTGGCGCGCGCGTAATACTTACTGCTGGTCAGGCCGGGATAATTGACCCATTCGACGGCGGGGTTCTTTTCCAGAAATTTCGCCACCGCCAACGCATTCTCCACATGGCGCGCTACTCGCAGATGGAGCGTCTCAATGCCCTGGAGAATCAGGAATGCGTTGAATGGAGAGAGACACGCGCCGGTATCGCGCAGCCCCTGCACGCGGGCCTTCAAAATAAAGGCAAGATTGCCGAATGCCGTGGTGTAAGAGAGACCGTGGTAGGAGGGATCAGGCTCGACAAAGTCAGGGAAGCGGCCGGATTTTGCCCAATCGAACTTGCCGCTGTCCACGATGACTCCGGCGATGCTGTTGCCGTGGCCGCCCAGATACTTGGTGGCCGAATGCACGACGATGTCCGCGCCCCAATCGATGGGTTTACACAGAATTGGCGAGGGAACCGTGTTGTCCACAATGAGAGGAATCCCATTTTCGTGCGCGATGGAAGCCAGCTTTTCCAGGTCGACCACATCGAGCTTGGGGTTACCCAGCGTTTCCGTGTAGAGCGCCTTGGTGTGCTTATTGATGGCCTTGCGCAGTCCGTCGAAATCATCGGCGTCGACGAAGCGCACCTTGATGCCGAGCTTGGGCAAGGTGTAATGGAACAGGTTGTAGGTTCCGCCGTAGAGCGAAGTCGTCGAAACAATTTCGTCGCCAGCATTGGCGAGAGTCAGAATCGCAAGGGTCTCCGCAGCCTGACCGGAGGCGGTGGCAAGCGCCGCGGCTCCGCCCTCAAGCGCTGCGACGCGCTTTTCCAGCACGTCCGTGGTGGGATTCATGATTCGGGTGTAGATATTGCCAAATTCCTGCAGACCGAAAAGCGCCGCGGCATGGTCAGCGTTGTTGAACACATAGGAGGTGGTCTGATAGATGGGCACGGTGCGCGAACCGGTCGCGGGATCGACAACCTGGCCGGCGTGGACGGAAAGTGTAGCGGGTCGGTAATTCGGTGTGGCGTCTGACATTTTTTTCTCCAAAGGAAATTGATTGATTAGTGGCAAAAAACAAAACCCGCAGCTGTACGCCGCGGGTCGCTGGTTCTTGAGGAGTGGAAAGGTATTACCGGATCATTCGCATCTCCAAAAACAGCCGCCCGCAAACGCACATTGGCATTCGCATGGCCGGACACATGTTCTGGAGAGAGAAATTCATACTCGGATGAAGGTTATCTCAAAGGAAAAGCGCTGTCAAGCGCGGGCGGATAGGAGTGGGAAGCCTCGATTTCGCGATTTATCCTTGAGAATTGACGCAACGACATGGGCGTGCGGTGTGATCGGGCTTATGGTCCCGCTCTATCTGTCTGATCGTTGTTATATAGGTAGTATTCTGCAGCGAGAGTTCTCCAGATATTCTGAATGCCAAATGATTGCAGGTTCAATTCTTATGCCTGACCAAGTTCTTATGCCTGACCAATCCGCCACCGGAATTGATTCAGCACGCGCCTGGGTCATCGTTTTTGCTGCTTTCGTCGGGGCATTCGTCACCTTTGGCATCACGTATTGCTTTGGAGTCTTTCTCAGGCCCATTGCATCGGAGTTTCATGCAGGCCATGCCGCCATGTCGACGCTTTTTTCAACGATTACGGTACTGTCCTTCTTCGCGGCCCCGCTGACGGGGGAGATCGCTGACCGCTATGGACCTCGTCCGGTGGTGGCTGCCGGAGCTCTGCTGCTTGGAAGCGGAATGATTCTTGCGTCGCATATGCACAGTTTTCCACTTCTGTTTCTGACCTATGGAATTGGTCTGGGTGGCGCGGTGGCCTGTACCTATATCCCCTCTATTTCGGCAGTGGGCGAATGGTTCAAGGTGCGCCGCGATGTCGCGCTGGGGATCGCCATCAGCGGCATCGGTTGCGGAACCCTGGTATCGGCGCCGCTGTCGGCCATGCTCATGGATCGTTATGGCTGGAGAACGGTGTTCGCGATTTTTGGCTGGGTGGGCGCGGCCCTTCTCCTGCTCTGCGCGAGCTTGCTCCGCCGCCCACCCGCAGCCGGGGAAAAGAAGAAAGTGGACATTGCGGCCAAAGTTCGAACACGCGCTTTTGCTATCCAGTACGTCTGTTTGTTGTTTTCGGGAATTGCAGTCTACGTCTCCTTCGTTTTTCTGCCTGCCTACGCGAGTCACATCGGCGCCAGCCGGGTGGCAGGAGCAGCGCTTGTGGGTTACATCGGTGCTTCGAGCGTAGTCGGACGTCTGGGTCTCGATGCACTGGCGCCCCGATTCGGTTTAATCAGGATGTACCAGGTTGCCTACCTTTTTCTGCTCATCAGCTTCGCTCTCTGGTTGACGGCAAACTCCTACACGGAACTCGTGATATTTGCTCTGGTCATGGGAGTGGGTTATGGGGGAATCGCAGCGATGTCGCCAGCTGTAGCCGCATCCCTCTTCGGCATTGAAGGATTGGGCGAACTGCTCGGAATTCTGTTCACTGGATTCGGGCTCGCATGTCTCGTCGGTCCCCCGGTCGCGGGGATTCTGGTAGATCGCCTGCACGATTACAAGTTTCCGGTCTTCGTAGCTGCGGCCGCCGCGGCGCTGGGCGTACTCTTCGTGATCCTGCTGCAGGCCTATGGAAATACAGAGAGAAATCCTTAGACAAAATTACGAACCGACTCCCATTCGAGATTATTCGCGAATAGTGATTCCATGATTGTTGCCAAAGTTAAGGGCAATCTTCATTGCCGATTCATATATGATTCACAGGAATCCGAATTGTTAACTTGAACCCCTTATGACGCATACTGACTCAATGCATAGTTCACCCACCGACACTACAGATAAGAGATTCGGTTATAGCCAGTTTCTTTTGCTGGTGGCGGGCCTCGGCGGCCTGCTGTACGGCGTCGACGTCGGCATCATCGGCGGCGCGCTGCCGTATCTCGAAGCCACTTCGCACCTGAATGCGGAACAGCTTTCGGTCATCGTCGCCGCGGTTCTGCTGGGCAGCGTCATCTCCACGCTGGTAGCCGGGTTGCTGGCCGACTGGATGGGACGCAAGCCTCTGATGGCGCTGAGCGGCGTCGCATTTGTCGCCAGCATCCCCATCATCGCGCTGTCGCATGGGTATGAGCCGCTGTTTTTCGGCCGGCTTCTGCAGGGCATCAGCGGCGGTCTGATCGGGGTGGTGGTGCCGCTCTATCTGGCGGAGTGTCTGCCCGCGTCGAATCGCGGAAAAGGCACGGGAATTTTCCAGTGGCTGCTGACACTAGGCATTGTTGCCGCCGCCCTGATCGGAATTTATTACAGCTACAGAGTCGATGCAGTCACAAGAAGTGCAAACGCGGCCACTGTTTTTATGTTTAAAAACCAGGCGTGGCGGCGAATCTTCTGGGTCTCGCTGCCTCCGGGGGTTCTGTTTGTCCTCGGCAGTCTCTTCCTCGGCGAGTCCCCGCGCTGGCTTTTCAAGCGCGGGAAAAAGGAAGCCGCTTATAAAGCCCTGCTGCGCTCCCGCACTCCAGAACGAGCGGACATAGAGCTGAAGGAGATGGAAGAGGTTTCGATTGCCGCCCGGGCGCAGTCCGTTTCTCCTATCCGGAAAAAAGATCAAGGACTCGCTCCTGCGCCGCAAGTATGTTTTTCCATTTCTGCTGGCCTGTGCCATTCTCATCTTCAACCAGGCGACCGGAATCAATTCAATCGTCGCTTACAACGCAGGCATTCTGCTGCAAAGTGGCCTGTCCGATTTGAGCGCGCATTGGGGCTACGTCATCTTCACCTGCGTACAGTTCTTCACGACGCTTATCGGCGTGGCGCTGGTGGACAAAAAAGGCCGCAAATTTCTATTCATTCTCGGCACCGCGGGCATTGTTGTGTCTTTGATCTGCGTCGCTTCACTGTTTCTGACAACAGAGAGCGTGAACCTGGATTGCCGGAACGTCGTGCAGTCGATGGTTCAGCCTGATCAGAGCCTCACCCTGCAATTCGACGGAGCGAAAGCCAGGAACATGATGGCTGCCGAACACTACACCGGCGACAAGATCCGCCCCGGCCGCTCGGCGCTGGCGGTTATTTATTCGTACGGCGGCTTTACGGCGGCAACGAACTTCGCGCGCTCCGACGAGAAAGGCGCGGCCCCCATCCACATTACCCGGGAAAGCGCCGTGCCCGCGAATAAGTTCGAGGCTTTCCTGAAAAATCCCTTCGCCAACCTGGATGCGGCCCGCACAGCGCCGCTTGAAATCCAGCGGGCCTATATCGCACGCGTGCCGGGCACCGGACATGGCTGGCTGGTCGCTCTCGGCCTGTTTATATTTGTGGCATTTTACTCATTCGGACCGGGGGTCTGCGTATGGCTGGCGTTATCGGAATTGATGCCGACACGCATTCGGTCAAACGGGATGAGCATTGCGCTGGTGCTGAACCAGATGGTTTCGACGATTCTCGCCGGGGTCTTTCTGCCCGTTGTCAGTAAGCACGGCTATTCGACGATGTTCTTTCTCTTCGCCGGGTTCACCGTGCTCTACCTGATTACTGTCGCTGTCTTCCTGCCGGAGACGAAAGGCAAGACGCTCGAAGAGATCGAAGAGCACTTCGAAGCCTCGAGGCGCGAAAACCGGTCCCCCGCGTGACGATCACTGCAGGCAGCTGCGCCGTGCGCTTGGTATTTTCGGACAGGCGGAGTTCTGCGGCCGCATTCCGCCGGAATTTGATTGGAAGATACATCGATAATTGCGCCGCTGTATCACGGCTGCCCATATGAGGCTGCTTCAACCCGCATGCGCCCATCTGACCCGGAAGCTTCGGCGCACAGGAATCTGGAAGACCGCGAAGACCGCGGTTTCCTTTCTGGGCGGCTCACGGCGTCTTCACCCGCCGGCCGCAAGCTCGATTGAATGGGACCGCACGTTCGGTGTAGAGACGGCGCAACTCGTGCCTCTTTCCAGGTTGGCTATTCTCAGCAAAAATTGGATATATGGCACTCATTATGAGCCGATCAGTTCCATCAGGTTCCAGAATGTGCTCGGCGAACTGAAGATCGAGCATCGGAATTTCCTCTTCATCGATCTTGGATCGGGAAAGGGAAAAGCAATCCTTCTGGCTGCCGCTTACCCGTACAAAGAGGTGATCGGGGTCGAGTTTTCAGCCGAACTCCACCTCATCGCCGAGGGGAACATCCAGAAATATCTTGGCGTTAAGAATTGTGCTGTGAGGTCGGTCTGTGCGGATGCAGTAGCTTACGATTTGCCCCCGGAGCCGGCGATCATCTATCTTTTCAATCCATTTGAAGCCACAGTCTTGAGAAAAGTCATGGAGAACCTGCGGCGATCTCTCCTGGCACGCCCTCGGGAGACCTACGTCGTTTACTATTCTCCTTCCGAGCGGCTCAAGGATTTTCCGGAGGAGCGGGCTGTATTCGATGACGCCGCTTTTCTGGAAAGCATTGTTCAGAATGAGAGTTATTCGATTTATCGTGCAATTTAACGCTCCGTAAGGCAGGCAACATGAAGCTCTATCGCACGACGGCGGGTGCATTTGTCGAAGTAAACAGCAAGTTCTATTTTGTAGATGCTGTAAATTGGGACGAGCTTATCTGCGACAGACAGCTTGTTAGCCGATTAACGTCTGCTGCTTCCAGTGAGCCTGCTGGAGACTTTGATATTTCCTCACCAATCGCGCCAATAGTAAGTCAGGAAGTATGGGCCGCCGGCGTAACCTACTATCGAAGTCGCGATGCGCGCATGGAGGAATCAAAAGATGCCGGCGGAGGTGATTTCTACGATCGCGTCTACTCGGCAGTGCGTCCGGAGATTTTCTTCAAAGCGACAGGCCGCCGCGTCGTAGGTCCTGGCGCTGCTGTGCGTATTCGCTCCGACTCGTCCTGGTCTGTCCCGGAACCAGAGTTGACTATCGCCGTGAATCGGGAAGGTTCGATCATTGGCTACACGATCGGGAATGATATGAGCTCGCGCGACATCGAAGGAGAAAATCCGCTCTATCTTCCCCAGGCAAAGATTTACGATGGCAGTTGCGCTCTTGGTCCCTGCATTTTGATTTCATCCGATCCATTAACGGCTACTACCGAAATCAAAATGGAGATATCGCGAAAAGGCAAGACCGTTCTTCGCGAAAGAACTACTCTCGCCGAACTCAGGAGAAAGCCCGAAGAATTGATTGAGTTCCTTTATCGTGACAATACCTTCCCAGATGGTGCATTTCTTATGACCGGCACTGGCATCGTTCCGGGATACGATTTCACGCTGTCGCATGGGGATATTATCCGCATCACGATTGACGCAATTGGCACATTGGAGAATTACGTCGGCTAGACCTGGAGGAAAACCGATCTAATGCTGCTGTTCCAGCTCCTCTTTGGTTACGTCCTTGATGTGAGTGGCGATATACCACTTATAACCGAAGGGATCTTCGACGCCGGCCATGCGGTCGCCGTAAAACTGGTCCTCAGGTTCGCGCACGCTCTTCGCTCCTGCTGCAATGGCGCGCTGATACATGGCGTCACAGTTCTCTGTGTAAATCAGCAGGCTGACAGATGAGCCGCCATAATGGCCCGGGGCGAAGGCCTGCACCTGAGGGTTTTCATCGGCCATCATGATGACGGAATCACCGATCTCGATCTCGGCGTGTCCGATGCGTCCATCCGGCTGCTTCATCGAGAGGCGTTCCGCTGCGCCGAAGGCTTTTTGATAAAACTCGATGGCCCTGGCGGCGCCATCAAGGATGAGATATGGCTGAATACTGTGATAACCCTCGGGAATTGGTTTGACTGTCATGGTCGCTTTCTCCACTGCACGGAAATAGGATTTTCCTTGCGATAGCTACTATAGATAGAAGGTGAATCCCTGTAAAAGGTGCGCCTGATGTGCATGTCGCGCAGTCTACCGTCAGTTTGTCAGTCGATCAAACAAGTACGTGATTCTTCGTTTCTTCCAATCCCATGGCAATGACTGCGGCCAAAAGAAACGCGACGGAGATCGATGATAGCGCGAACACAATTCCGCTGACCTGGGAGATGTAGCCGATGATATACGGCGCGGCCGCTCCCAGGAACCGGCCGATGTTATAGACCACGCCCATTGCAGTCCCCCGCACCGCGGTCGGAAATGCTTCGCTGGCGATGATGGTGAATCCGCTGAAAAATCCTGTGCCGAAAAATCCCACGACAGGGCCGAGCAACAGCAATGTGCGTGCGCCCGGCGCGTGCGCATAGATGGGCACCAGCACCGCCGCGATGATCAGGAAAGTGATATAGGTTCGCTTGCGGCCAAAGTAGTCCGCCAGATATCCAAAGGCAAGATAGCCGCTGAATGTGCCTATCTGCATGAAGATTGTCCAGGATGAAGCCTGAACAATGCTTAGCCCGCGTCCTCCCTGTGCCGTCGGAAGCGAAAGGAATCGCGGGATCCAGGTGAACAGTCCCCACCAGGCGAAGAGGGAGGCGGCATTCATAGCGGTTGTGATCAGCGCTGCCCTGCCCAGCTTCCCGCGAAAAATGCTGGCCAGGGGCAGACTCGCTGCTTTCTGCTGCCAGATTTCCGGCTCTTTGACGGCCTTGCGAATCCATATCGTAACCAGCGCGGGAAACACACCGGCAAAGAAAACGGCGCGCCAGCCGAAGTGCGGAAGGATGAGCGCTGTCATCGCTGCTCCCAGCGCGTAGCCGACGGCCCAGGACGCCTGGGCAATGCCAATGGCTTTGCCGCGATGCTCATCCGGCCAGGTCTCGGCCACCAGAGCGCCGCCGGCAGCCCATTCTCCACCAATGCCCAGGCCGAGCAGGAAGCGGAAGATTGCGAGTTGCAACACGGTATGCGCCAGCCCGCAGCAGGCCGTGAAGACGGAATAAATAAGCATGCTGGCGATCAGGGCGTGAGTGCGGCCGATCTTGTCGGCAAGCCAGCCGAAGAAAATTCCGCCGATGGCCGCCGAAATCAGCGAGAGCGACATCAGCAGGCCGGCCATCGCTTCGCTCATGTGCAGGTCGCGTACCAGGTCGGCCAGCACCAGCGAGAACAGCATCATGTCCATGCTGTCGAGCATCCAGCCGAGAGAAGTGGTCAGCAGCGCGCGCTTCTGTTGGGTGGTGGCGCCGGTCAGCCATGGCATCGCCTGCATCCGTGTTCCTCTCCACGTCGATCCCTATGATCGTAGCTGGGTTCGATGCAGGATGCGGATCGGCGATGCACGGGACAGCGCTATTCCGAGATTTGCCTTCGGAATTTGCGGCTGGGTCGCAGCTCGGGGCTGGTCGTGCTGGTCAACTCCAGCAGGCTGCCGACAAAGGTGAACAGGATGAGAAGGCACGTGATCGCGCCGCACATATCGAGCAGCACATCAAATGGCGAACCGGTGCGGTGGGGAAGAAAGCTCTGGTGAAATTCATCCGAGCTGCACAGCACCAGCGTCGAAAGCAGCGCCACCGCTGCTGCTCGGAGGGAAGCCGTGACTGCGGAGTAGGCGCGGCTCAGCCGGAATGTCATCCGCCAGGCGCGGAAGAAGACCACGCTGACGAAACCGTAACCGAAAAAATGGCCGGTCTTGCGAAGATCGTAGAGCAGCTTGTCCCAGACACGATTCGCGAAGTGACCAAACAGGCCTTCCGCAAAAGGACGCAGAATGTGGCTGGTGCTGTCGGAGGAAAATGTGTCCGATGAGGAAATCGCGATCAGCACGACGCAGATCGCCGCCGGAATCCAGGCGCTCAGCAGCACCCGCCGGCGAATACTTAACATTCCGATGACTCGATATGCCGGCTATTCCACATGATAGTTCGGCGCCTCGCGGGTAATGATGACGTCGTGCACGTGACTTTCGCGCAGCCCGGCGTTGGAGATGCGAATGAACCGGGCCTTTTCCTGCAGCTCCGCGATGCTGCCGCAGCCCAGATACCCCATGCCTGATCGCAGGCCGCCGACCAGTTGGTACACCATCGCCTCCAGCGGCCCGCGATAGGGAACCCGGCCTTCGATACCTTCCGGTACAAATTTTCCCAACCGATTTTGCGCGCTGCCTTCGCGGCTGACGATTGAACCGCTGGCCTCGCCCTCTTCGCCGATATCGCGCGAGCTTTGGAAGTAGCGTTCGCTCGATCCCTGGGCCATGGCGGAGAGCGATCCCATGCCGCGATAAGTTTTGAAGGAGCGGCCCTGGAAGAGAATCGTCTCGCCGGGGCTTTCATCCACGCCCGCGAAGAGCGACCCGATCATTACAGTGTTGGCTCCGGCGGCGATGGCCTTGGTGACGTCGCCGGAATATTTGACGCCTCCGTCGGCGATGATGGGAATGCCGCGCGATTTTGCGGCGCGATAAGCTTCGGAAATCGCCGTAATCTGCGGCATGCCCGCGCCCGTGACCATGCGGGTGGTGCAGATTGAACCGGGCCCGATGCCGACCTTGATCGCGTCCGCGCCAGCATCGATCAACGCCATCGCGCCATCGTAGGTGGCGACGTTTCCAGCCATCAAATCAATTTCCGGGAAGTTTTTCTTGATCTGCCGGATCGCATCCAGCACCCGCGAGGAGTGGCCATGGGCGGAGTCGATGGCCAGCGCGTCGGCGCGGTTGCGTACCATTTCGCCGGCGCGCTCCAGAAAATCCCCGGTCGCGCCAATGGCGGCGGCCACGCGCAAACGTCCCTGCAAATCTTTGGCGGCGTTCGGATACTTCAATTTTTTCTGGATGTCTTTGACTGTGATCAGGCCCTTCAGCTCATATTGATCGTTCACCACCAGCAGCTTTTCGACGCGATGCTTGTGGAGGATCAGCTCGGCCTCCTGCAGTGTGGTGCCGACCGCGACAGTGATCAAATTTTCCTTGGTCATCACCTCGCCGACGGGGATATCGGTCCGGGTTTCAAAACGCAGATCGCGATTGGTCAGAATGCCGACCAGCTTTTTATTCTTCGTAACCGGAACGCCGGAAATCTTATAGCGGCGCATTACATCGAGAGCTTCGGAGATAAGCTGCTCCGGGGCAATTGTCACCGGATCGACGATCATGCCGCTCTCCGACCGTTTCACCTTGTCGATCTCGGCCGCCTGCTGCTCGATCGACAAATTGCGATGGATGACGCCGATGCCGCCCTGCTGCGCCATGGCAATGGCGAGCCGCGACTCGGTCACGGTATCCATCGCGGCGCTCAGTAAGGGGGTGTTCAGGGTGATATTGCGGGTGACGTGGGTTTGCGTGCTGACCTGGCTCGGAACCACCTCGCTGAAGGCGGGAACCAGCAAAACATCGTCGAATGTAAGAGCTTCGGGGACCGGGAATTCAATCACAGGTCACCATCCAGGGGCTTTCGGGATGGTCTTGTTCCAAATAGAGGCAAATCGAAGGCGACATACCTGATTGTAAGGTTCCGTCTATCTTCCGGCAACAGAAGCGACAAGATGTTGACAATCTGGGCCGCCATAACTACATTGTAGTAGTTATGGCAAAACCAGTATCTCTCGGCGAATTTGAACAGGTCGTTTTGCTTGCCATTCTGCGGTTGGGCGATAACGCATATGGCGTAACGATTCGATCCGAAATTGCTGCATGTACAGGACGCGACCCTGCTCCCGGGGCACTCTATACGACGCTGGACCGGATGGAAGAAAAAGAAGTGGTGCGGTCATGGATGGGCGGCTCTACACCACAACGGGGTGGGCGCGCTAAGCGGTATTTTGCGTTGACCAAGGCAGGCCGCGCCGCTCTGGTCAGTGCGCAGCGAACATACCAGAGTTTGCTCGAGGGACTTGATCTATTGGGAGGTGCGAATGCGTAGCGCTTCGATTGCGGAATGGATGGTGGGTCGATTTATAGAAAAGAATAGGGCTGCTTCCATCATGGGCGATCTGGTGGAAATGAAACCGCAAAAGGGCAGCTTGTGGTTCTGGCTCTCGGTTGTGGGAGTGGTGCTGTCCCTTACATGGCGGCATCTCGCAGCCGTTATAGCGGCACTTGTTGCAGCGTATTGGGCCGATATGGCTCTCAACATAGCGTGTTCGAGGTCGCCCTTTGCCTCTCCGCATACGCACCTGCTGTCTCCTTGGGAGCCTGTGTTTTGGGTGCTTACAATAGGTTGTTTGCTGGGATGGATGGCGCTTTTCTATGCAATCATTCGCTATGGGTTTTCTGACGAATTGACCCAATTTACGCTTGTTTGGACGGCCATCACGACCGCTGTGTGCTACGGCTGGCGGCAACCGATAGTGTTGACGCTTTGCATCATTCTGACTGTATGTACCATCGCAGCTTGCATCGTATGGGCGAAATGGCGGAGAGCCGCACTCACCCTTTTCGTCAGCATGTTCGCAGGGTTTGCGTGTTTTCCAATATTCGGATATGTAGTTTTTTGGTACCACGGCTATGTTTTTCATCGCGGAATGGGACACCGGGAGCTGCTTCGGGCGCACCATTCCTTATTATTGGTGATGTATCTAACAAACCTCATGTGTACAGCCATTGCAGCGATAGTCTGTTCCCGAATGCATCGTCGGGTGGTCAGAATCAACGTACCTCAGCCAGAGTAATAGTCGCTTTATTTTCAGTTCTTCTAAGTGACCGACACAGCAAATTGGGGTTTGTAAAAGGAGCTAACTCCCATTCGGCAACCGCGCGTCGGTCGGTCATTCTAAGGATAGCGAGTGAGGCCAAGGGGGACGAAGAATCCAGAGAGGTCTCGCGCGCCAGCGTTTTCTGGATTCTTCGCCTCCGGCTCAGAATGACATCGCCGGCGTTGATCACCCCGGATTTGAAATCCCCTTGGAACCGGCGTATCCTACAAGAGTAGATAAGTTTGTCCTGAGTTTGTCCTGGGCAGCCTGTGGCGAAACAGGCCGGGGCGGGAGAAATGAGTGGGCGAGAGCCCACTTTTTATTTGCTCTCGTTTTCCCGCAATACGCCTGCAGCGGATGGGTTCAATGGCACTCGATTTAGATAAAATCCGCGCCCTCGCCGATCGGGTTGCAGCGTCGCACGGGTTGGAGATTGTTGACCTCGAGTATCTTGGCAGTCCCAAGCACCGGTCGCTCCGCATCTATATCGAGAAAGATGCTGCGAGCCGGGCGAAGCTGGCGATAGCGGCCGAATCCGGCGAGTTGAAGTTGCCGGAACATGTTTCGGTCGATCAGTTGGCCGGAATCACGGTCGAAGATTGCCAAGAGTTCAGCGACGATTTCGGGACGGTTCTGGACGTGGAGGAACTGGTACCCGGCGCTGAATACATGTTGGAAATTTCCTCGCCGGGGCTGGACCGCAAGCTTCGCGGCCGTCAGGATTATGAACGGTTCGCCGGCAGCCTGGTAAAGCTGCGGACCAGTCGAGCCGATCGAAGGAAACTCGCACTGGCAGGGACGCATCGCGAACGTACAGTGACGATTCGCTGGAACTGGATTTGAGCACGGTGAATAAGAGGAAAAACAAAGTTGCAGCGACGGCCGGCAAGAACGTGACCATCGCGCTGTCGAACATTTTGAAAGCAAATCTGGTTCCGGAAGTGTAGTTGTCCGGCATCTAAATTGAAACGCAGAGCCTACGGTCACGCTGGCGAAGTCGAGCGAACCTGGGCACCCGCATCATCGCAATCGAAACGGCAACCAACACGAAAATTCGCGCAATAAGGCTGAGACGAACCCAAGGCTGAGACAATTATGGCAAGCGCACTTTACGAAACGATTGAAGTTTTAAGCCGGGACAAAGGCATCGATCCGCAGATTGTGGTCACGGCGGTCGAAGACGCCATTGCTCTTGCAACCCGCAAATACTATAAGACGCTGGAAAACATGCGCGGCGAACTCGACCGCGAGACGGGCGAGATTCGAGCCTACGCCTATAAGACCGTGGTTGAGTCGCCGGAGCTTCTGGAAGATCCGCTGAACCAGATTCATCTGGAAGACGCCCGCGCCATTGCG
Organism: uncultured Acidobacteriota bacterium; assembly: GCA_963823595.1. Taxonomy (GTDB): domain Bacteria; phylum Acidobacteriota; class Terriglobia; order Terriglobales; family Acidobacteriaceae; genus JAKAAZ01. The sequence continues at coordinate 61,881 of CAWGME010000020.1, read as the reverse complement.
CCCGAGGTCGAGGTTGGCGGTGAGCTGCGCTATTACAAGCCCACCGACGTGCTGGGCCGCATCGCCGCGCAGATGGCCAAGCAGATCATCTTCCAGAAGGTCCGCGAGGCTGAGCGGGATACGGTTTTCAACGAATATGCCCATCGCGTGGGAGAAGTGTTGAACGCCACCGTCAAGCGCATCGAGGGCCAGGATGTGATCTTCGACATCGGCAAAGCCGAGGCCCGGATGCCCAAGCGGGAGCAATCGCGGCTGGAACAGTTCTCCGTCGGCGAGCGGATTCGGGTGGTTCTGTTGCGGGTCGACCGCAATGCACGCGGGCCGCAGGTGATCGTCTCCCGCGCCGCCAAGGAGCTGGTGCAGAACCTCTTTCAGAGCGAAGTGCCGGAGATTTACGACAACACCGTGGAGATTCGCGCCATTGCCCGCGAAGCCGGCGAACGGACGAAGATCGCCGTGGTGTCCCGCGACAAGGATGTCGATCCGGTGGGCGCGTGCGTGGGCATGAAAGGCATGCGCGTGCAGTCGATCATTCGCGAGCTGCGCGGCGAAAAGATCGACATTATCGAGTTCAGCGAAGAGATCACGACCTTCGCCGAGAAAGCCCTGCAGCCCGCAAAGGTAAGCCGCGTCAGCATTGCCGATCTGGCGGATAAGCAGATTGAGGTGATCGTCGATGACACGCAATTGTCGCTCGCAATCGGCAAGAAAGGCCAGAACGTGCGCCTGGCGGCGAAACTGCTGGGATGGAAGATTGACATCAAGAGCGAGGAAGAGAAGCGGCAGGAGGTCGAGCAGCAGATGCAGGCCATGGCGGGTCCTGTGACCACCCCGATCGAGCAGGTGACCGATCTTGGCGAGGGCACCATCCAGAAACTGATTGCCGCCGGAATTACCACCGTGGAGGGATTGGCAGACATGACTCCGGAAGAGCTGGAGGAAGTGCCGGGTATCGGCGAGAAGACGCTGGAAAAGATCGGTACCGCCGTGCGCCATTACTTTGCCGAACTCGACAATCGGGCCGACGCTGGACCGACAGGCGAGACATCCGAACAGGAAGACACCAACGAAGCCGCCCTTGACCGCGAGGCCGGGGCAGGATCGGACTCGCTGGCCGCGGATGAAGTTGCCGACGAAGGAGATGCTGCTGAATCGGAAGAGTCAGACACACCCATCGGCGATGCTCCCGGCGAAGTGCCGATCCTTGAGACCGCCGACGATCCCGATCCGTCCGGTTCCGAGGATATCGACGAAGTAGCGGACAGGGAGAACCAGGACGAGGGCGAGAGCCTGGCCGCAAGTTTTCTGAAGGATGCGACCGGAACAGAAGACGTCGATGAGCCGGTCTTCATTGACGCGCCGGACTCTCGTGAGCCCGCACTGGACCGTTGGGAAGAGAAGGAAAAGCCATGATTGAAGACATCAGGACCCAGGCGCGCAGCATGAAATTTCGCAATTCCCGGGTGACTTTCGGCGGATAATAAGGGAAGATGCGCACCTGACGGCAGGTCACGAGGCAACCGATGAGCAGCTAAAAGTTTTGAAAAAGGCGAAAGAGGCGGATGAGTAAAGTTCGTATTAACGATCTGGCACGAGAGCTGGAAGTCAAGAGTAAGGTGATCCTCGACATTCTCCCGGAAGTGGGCGTTACGGAAAAGAAGACCCACTCCAGTTCCGTGGAGGAGGACGAGGCTGTACGTGTGCGCGCCGCTCTCGGCCGCGGCGGCAAATCCACGTCCAGCGCGGCAGGCAAAACCGTGCCCGGCGATCAGAAACCAAAGATCGACCTGTCGAATATTTCCAAGCCCGGCGATGTGCTGCGCGCCATCCAGCAGCAGAAGGAGCAACGGGAAACGCGGGGTGGATCCCACAATGGAACTTCGCCAGTGCAGCGTCCCGCGCTGTCTGCCGCGGCATCCACTGCTTCCCCGGTCGTGAAGTCCGCTCCAGCCGCGGGCAAACCAGCGGCGTCATCGGCAGCCGCTCCCCCGCAGAATAGAGCGGGTGCGGCATCAGCGGCGTCCGCGTCGCCCGCCGGCAGTGCTCCGCGCAGAATCGTTCCGCAGCCCCGCCAGGCTCCGCAGATTATTGCCGCGGCGCCGCCGGCTCCGCCTGCGATCGCGTCACGTCCACCGACCGGTCCCGTGATCGTGAAACCACCGGCTGCAGCGGTGGCCGGAGCACCCTCAGCCGTTCCGGTTAAAAGAACCACCCCGGAAGTCAGGCCGGGCGCGCTATCCGAGAATGCCGGCGCTGCTTCCAGGCCGTCCAGTGCTGTTTCGGCCGCATCGCTCACTCATTCAGCTGCGCCTTTCGCTGCTCAAGGGGAGTCGCTCACCGCACCCGCCGGTGCGTCGCCGGTGGAAGCTGCCGCGGCAACCGTCTTCACGGCCGAGGCGGCGAACACGGCCACACCGAGCGCTTCGGTGCCTCCCGTCAAGCGCATGATTATGCCGCAGACGGGGCCGCGTCCGGTCTACAAAGCTCCCGAGGGAGCGGCGCAGACTCTGGGCGGAATGCAGCGCGGAAAACCGATTTTTGAGCGGCCACGTCCGCAGGGTTCCGGCGGCACCGGAGGGCCATCCTTTGGCGCACGCCCAGCGTCCGGCCCCGGCGCAGCTCCGGGTGCAGTTCGGCGTCCCATGCACCCCACGCGCCAGCATCCCACGGGCGCGCCCGGCGCACGTCCCGGAATGCCCGGACGGCCCGGCTTCGGAGCACCTCGTCCCGGAACTGGTGTTGCTCCGGGTACTGCGCCTCCGCCGCCCGGATCCGATCGCCCGTCGCGCGGACACGCGCAGCGCCGCGGTGGTAACAACCGTTACGAGAAATCCAAGGAAGGTCCGATGAAGGGAATGGTTGCGCCCCGTCTGGGCGCGGCACAGGTTCCCACCGGGCCGGTTCCGATTACCCGCAACATCACCGTCACCGAAGGCGTCAGCGTAAAGGATCTGGCAGAAAAGCTGGATCTGCGCGCGAAAGATTTGATCGCCACGCTGTTGCAGCGGGGCGTATTCGTGACCGTGAACCAGTCGCTCGATACCGAGCTGATCAAGGAAGTTTCACGCCAGTTCGGCGCGGACGCCGGCGTCATCAGCTTTGAAGACGAGATGGCCAACGAGGCGCTTGAAAACCTGCTAACCCAGGAGACAACCGGCGAGCTGGAGGTTGCGCGGCCGCCTGTGGTCACCATCATGGGCCACGTCGATCACGGCAAAACGTCGCTGCTCGATGCCATTCGCGAAACCGAAGTTGCGGCGGGAGAAGCCGGCGGCATCACCCAGCATATTGGCGCCTACAAAGTCCGCATCTCGAAGGAAGACTCGCCCGCCTTCGGCCGCGAAATCGTGTTTCTCGATACGCCGGGCCACGAGGCGTTTACCCGCATGCGTGCCCGCGGCGCCAAGGTCACCGACATTGTCGTGGTGGTTGTCGCCGCCGATGACGGCGTGATGCCACAGACGCTCGAAGCCATCGACCACGCCAAGGCGGCGAATGTTCCCATCATCGTGGCGGTCAACAAGATCGACAAGCCCGACGCGCAGCCGGATCGTGTGAAGCAGCAATTAGGCGATCGCGGGCTGGTGCCTGAGGCATGGGGCGGCAGCACGGTGTTCGTCGACGTATCGGCCAAGAAGCGCATCAATCTCGATCTGCTGCTTGAAATGATCTGCCTGGTTGCCGATGTCGGCACGCTGCGCGCATCGCCCGACCGTCCAGCGCTCGGCACGGTCATCGAATCGAAACTCGATCGCGGCCGCGGCGCCGTTTCGACCGTGCTGGTGCAGAACGGCACCCTCAAGCTCGGAGACACCTTCGTCGTCGGCAACACCTTCGGCAAGGTCCGCGCCATGTTCGACGATCGCGGGCGCGCCATTGCAGACGCCGGCCCATCCACTCCGGTCGAGATTCTCGGGCTGGAAAGCATTCCGGATGCGGGCGATGTGTTCACCGTCGTCGCCGATCGCGACAAGGCCAAAAACGTCGCTCAATACCGCAAGATGAAGGAGCGCGAATCGCAGCTGGCGAAGTCTTCACGCGTTTCGCTCGAAGGCCTGGCGGAGCAGATCAAGCAGGCAGGCGTGAAGGAGCTGCCGATCATCCTCAAAGGCGATGTGCAGGGCTCGGTCGAAGTTCTGGCGGAATCCCTCCCTAGACTTTCGACGGAAAAGGTACGCGTAAAGGTCATTCATTCCGGCGTCGGCGCCATTACGGAGAGCGATATCCTGCTCGCCTCGGCTTCAAACGCCATTGTCATCGGCTTCAACGTGCGGCCGGAGCGAAAGGCCGCAGATCTGGCCGCGCAGGATGGCGTCGAGATCCGCCTGCACTCGATTATTTACGAGCTGCAGGACGAGATGCGGAAAGCCATGCTGGGGCTGCTGGAGGCGACTATCAAGGAAAACTACCTGGGCCGCGCCGAAGTCGCCAATGTCTTCAAAATTCCGAAAGTCGGGGCGGTTGCAGGCTGCCGCGTCACCGATGGGATGTTCCGGCGCGATTCCGAAGTTCGCGTGCTGCGCGACTCTGTGCCGGTCTTCAAAGGCAGACTGGCATCGCTCAAACGTTTCAAGGACGACGTCAGCGAAGTGCGGAACGGCATGGAATGCGGCATCAGCATCGCCAACTTTAACGACGTCAAAGTCGGCGATGTCATCGAAGCTTTCACCGCCGAAAGGATTGCGGCCGACATCGGTCCCGCGCTGGTCGATACTGCTTCTCGCGCGCTATCGACGGCGTAATCCTCCGCGCTGCCGAAATCGCATCTACAGATGGCGTGCCGTGCGGCACGCCATCTTTTTGGCATCTGTATGCGTCAGCGTCGCGAATTCACCGGTCGCGTGAAGCTATCTGATTTTTATGATGATGAGTGATACATTTCTTATGTCCTCCAAATTTGTCTTCACGCGATAAACAACAGAAAAGGCCGGTGATACCAAAGGGTGGAAGAAAATCGTCAGAGCGGCCCTGGGAAAAAGCGCCCGTCCCGGGTTCCCAAAATTGTTGCTGTTGCGGTTTTAATCTGCCTCGCCGTGGCGTTTATCGGCGCCGATTATGCCCTTCATCAGATCGAGCCGGTTCTGCGCGCGCGTGTGATTCAGAGTCTTTCCACCCGTTTCAAAAGCCAGGTGCAACTCGGTGAATTCCATGTAAGCATCGCGGACGGCCTGGTGGTGGAGGGAAAAAACCTCAGCCTGCGGTCCGATCTCTATCCGGATCTGCCGCCGCAAATCGAGATCGGAAAATTCAGCTTTCATGCCGGACTGATCAGCCTGTTCCAGTCGCCCATGCGCGTGGCGGAGGTGGACCTGCACGGCCTGACAATAAAAATTCCGCCGAAGAGCGAACGCGCGGCAATGCCGGCCGCAAATAAACATGAAGGCAAGCTCAAGATCGTTATTGGTCGCATCGTCTGTGACAATGCATTGCTTGTCCTGCTTACCGATAATCCCGGAAAAACTCCTCTGCAGTTCAAAATCCACCGGCTCACGCTGGACAGTGTCGCCGCCCACCAGCCCATGCATTTCAAGGCACAGTTGATCAATCCCAAGCCGATCGGAGACATCGCGACGGAAGGGAACTTTGGCCCGTGGAATGCCAATGGACCCCACAATACGCATGTGGATGGAAAATACTCCTTCACCCACGCGGATCTAGGCACTATCAAGGGGATTGCCGGAATGTTGTCTTCCAAAGGAAAATATTCCGGCAAGCTCGACACCATTAACGTCGATGGCACGACCGACACGCCGGACTTCAGCGTGAATTTCAGCGGACATAAGGTGGCTCTGCACACCGATTTCCATGCCATCGTGAATGGCACCAACGGGAATACGTACCTGCAGCCCGTGCGCGCCCATTTCCTGAATACGGATGTGACAGCAGCCGGTACGGTGTTGCGCGGCCCGGCGGGACATGGCCACGACATTCATCTGAACGTCCAGATCGAGAAGGGCAGCATTCAGGACCTGCTCCAGATTGGAGCCAAGACCAACCGCCCGATCATGACGGGATCTGTCCATCTGAAGACCCGTTTCGATCTGCCCACTGGAGAACAGACGGTGATTCATCGCCTTCAGCTGCAAGGCGCATTTGCAATCGACAATGTGCTATTCACCAGTTTCAACCTCCAAAAAGGAATGGATGAGCTGAGTCTTCGCGGCCAGGGGAAAACGGGGGAAACCAAGCAACTGGGCACCGAGGCGGCGTTCGGGATGGATTCGCTGCCCAAAATTCCGGCCAGCATTCGTGGCGTATTTTCTATGAAGCAGCAGAAACTGACATTTCCGCAACTGGTCTGCAAGCTGCCGGGTGCGGAGATCGCGGTGAACGGCGTCTATACGCTCGATGGAAAAAAGATTGATTTTAACGGCCACGCGCGCCTGCAGGCCCGGTTATCGAGCATCGTGGGAGGATGGAAGGGGAAATTGCTCACGCCCATCGATCCGTTTTTTGCCAAACACGGAGCCGGTACGGAGGTCCCGATCGCAATCACCGGAACGGAATCCCATCCTCACTTCGGACTGAACTTTTAGGCCTGTTTGTTGGATCAAAGCCGTCATTCCGAGCGTAGCGAGAAATCCAGACGATCAAGCGGCGCAGATTCAAAGCGCGGTGGCAAGATCAAAACAAACGTTGTGCTAAATCGCGGCCAGAACCTCTTCTGGTTCTGGACGCACGCGAAAATCGGCATGCGCCTCGGCATACGCGATTTCGCTGCGCGCCCGGAGGACATATGTCGCCGGTAAAGGGAGCCGCCACGATGGATCGCCGTTGATGAAGGGCAGATTCACCAGGATGCGTCGGTAATGGTTCTGGTGATGCGGCGGTACCGAATACGTTAGGCGAAAACTCTCCGCGACCGCCGAGCCCGGATCGCTGAGGACGGGAAATGGCAGCGGATGCTGCTGGATCAGCAGATCATTCTGATGAATGGTTTGCGGGGAGATTGCCACCAGCAATGCGCCGCGTTCGCGTACAGCTGGGTATCGATCGCGCCAGGCAGCCAGCTCCGCCATGCAATAGGGGCACCAGCGTCCGCGAAAAAAATTGATGATCAGCGGTCCCAGCGCCAGCAGATCGGCGGATCGAACAATGCGGCCATTGTTGTCCTTCAGGGCGAATTCCGGGGCAATGCCGCCTGGTGGGAGAATCCGCTGCTCGACGCCGCTCGCAAACAGCTCCGCAACCGCACGCTCGCCTGGCTCAAGCCGCTCCGGCTGGACCAGCCGCCGGGTCTGCTCACTGATCTGATCGAGCTGGTCCTGTAATTTCGACACTGATGTTTGTCAGCGGCCTCTACCCATGTTCGCCAGTGACCCCATCAATCGCCGCTGCACCGCGCCGCCACGTCCCATCGACTTAAACATCTTGCGCATTTGGACATACTGGCGCAGAAGCTGATTCACCTCCTGCACCGTCGTTCCGGAACCTCGGGCAATACGCTTGCGGCGGCTGCCTGAGATTAGTTCATGGTTCCTGCGCTCGGCCGCTGTCATGGAGTTGATGATGGCTTCGACGCGAGAGAACTGCTTTTCGTCGATATTGCCGGCCGCCTGCTGCATTCCCTGAAACGCGCCGACGGAGGGCAGCATCTTCATGATGCTCTGCAGCGATCCCATTTTTTTAATCTGCCGCAACTGGTCGCGAAAATCTTCCAGCGAGAATCCATCGCCCGCCAGGGCTTTCTTGGCGAACTCTTCGGATTTTTTCCGGTCGAGCGTCTCCTCCGCGCGCTCGATCAGGGTCATGATGTCGCCCATACCGAGAATACGGCTGACGATCCGGTCCGGATGAAAGGGCTCAAACGCGTCCGGTTTTTCGCCCGTGCCGATAAATTTGATCGGCTGGCCGGTCACGTGGCGAATCGATAGAGCGGCTCCGCCGCGGGCATCGCCATCCATCTTGGTCAGTACCGTGCCGGTCAACGCCAGCTTGTCGTGGAACTCTTTCGCCGAGCGCACCGCATCCTGCCCGGTCATGGCGTCGGCGACAAAGAGAATCTCCTGCGGGTTCAGCAGCGACTTCAGCCGCTGCATTTCATGCATCAGATTTTCATCGATATGCAGACGTCCGGCGGTGTCGACAATCATCACGTCACAGCCGGAGATGACGGCTTCGCGCCGTGCTTCTTTGGCAAGCCGCTCAACCAGCGCCGTGCCGGGCGCGTCATTTTTCAGGTCGCCTTCATACAGCTTTGCGCCGATCGATTTCGCGACAATCTGCAGCTGCTCGCGCGCCGCCGGACGATACACGTCGACCGAGACCAGCAGCGGGCGATGGCCGCCTTTTTTCAGCCACGCTGCCAGCTTGCCGGAGGTGGTCGTCTTACCGGAGCCTTGCAGCCCGGCCATCAGGATGACGGTTGGCGGCTGCGATGCGAACTTAAAGCGGGCGGTGTCCGTACCCAGCATCGCGATCAGTTCATCGCGCACGATCTTGATGACCTGTTCGGAGGGCGAAAGCGCGGTCAGAACTTCCTGCCCGAGCGCCTTGGCGCGGATGTGCTCAATCAGCTCCTTGACGACGTTCAGATTGACGTCGGCTTCAAGCAGGGCTAAGCGGATTTCCTGAAGCGCCTCACCGATATTTTCCTCGGTGATGGTGCCCTGGCCACGCAGATTTTTGAATGTGCGCTGAAGTTTTTCTGAGAGGTTTTCAAACATAGGTCAACCCTAAGTGTACCAAGCGCACGACGGCCCTGCATGGGTTTGGTCCTCCAGAGCGGGGCGACACGTAATTAGGAAAGAAAAAGCGCTTGGGTGATTGAAACAGTTGAGGATTTCGAGCAGTAATCAGCCGAAAAGGGGATTCAAATGCCTTGTAGTCGACTTCCAGAAGTTTTGTAGAGAGACCTTAGACAGGTACCGCGGAAGTCATCCTATTGCAACGCCAAGACCAGATGCAAATCTTAGTTGTAGTTAATGGATATTGTTTTGATTACAAGAAGACCTCATACGCTCATGACAACGTAGCCTGGCATAAGGCTGCGCGACGGTGACAAGCTGAGATTCTTTGCAGCGTATTGCGAATCATGGGCAAGCCGGCTGACCACCGAACTTGCGATTTTCGCGTTCGAAGGAATGCGCCTGGGCTCGGGAAATCCCCAGCGAGCGCTCCAGGATTGATCAATATTTCCCAATGCGTGTGCGTCGGTATTTAAGTTTTGATAAAGGGCTTGTGTTTGCGGATTAATTTCCAAGCCATGATCTGCGCACCGTTTTAGCATCCACTTGAGTGTGATATCCGAAAGCGTTGAATCGAGGCATCCACCTCCGACGTTTCCATGACAGCCCGTGAACCACACTTGCTCCATGATCTGACCAGGGACTTGTGAGTCATCCCAGAGGGTTGGTGGGAAACATTGGCGTTCCTCATCGATCGCGAGGGCTTGGTAGGCCGCCTTCACCTTCGGACTGAGTTGTGTATCCAAGAAGCTGTACCGCGAGAGATCAATGTGGCCGAAGATACTCGGGATGCCCAGAGAGCCAACAGTGTCCCAGACTCCGATCATCTCTATATCCACCTCGTGATTTCCGTATTGCTGTGTAAGCGCGGCTCTTGCAGCCGCTCTGTCAAGAGTCTGGAGGGGCTTTCGATATGTGGAAAATGCATCATCGAACGCAGCTTGCGTCTGTTGTACGGGAATTCCACAATATGCCAACATGCCGGCAATACTTCTTGCCGTGAATGCGCCTCGGCTAAATCCAAAAAGAAAAATCTGGTCTCCGACAGAATAAAGTTGACATATCTTCGTGTAACCCTCCCGCACTTTTGTCTCTATTCCTTCACCAAATGCACCACCAAGCAGGTGCTGTATGGGGTTTCCGCCCGTGCCCAATCCGGTGTCATACCGGGGGCTCTGCGTTGCCGTGGTAGGAAGCGCGTTGTAGAGCTTTGCGACGTTTGTGTCAGAATCGGACGGGTTTTTCGGCCCGCTGGTCTGATTCCAAGTGCCATCGGCACAAAAGACAATTTTCTTCATGGGAACCCTCCTGCAAATAAAAACGCAGCCCTATGATGAATCGTCGCGCGTCGACATAATAACCCCGTTTGGCCCATTTTCATTCGAAATGGAGAAACGGATTACTCAGTCGGGCTGAACGATTGTGCAAATGTCACTTGCATTTTGCAAGTGATCTCGGCTATTTTGACCCATGTGAGTGGCCAGAGTGCTTTCAACCACCGGTCGGAATGTCCAGTCAGTAGCTCGCTCGAAATCTTCGGCGATCGCTGGTCGCTGCTGATTGTCCGCGATTTGATGGTGCGCGGCTACCGCACGTACAGAGAGTTTCAGGAATCCGGCGAGGGGATTGCCACGAACATTTTGAAGGATCGCCTGCAGAAGCTGAAAGCGGCGGGAATCATCCGCGCCGAGGCGGAAGAATCCGACGCGCGAAAGGTGAATTACAGACTTACGAAAAAGGGCATCGATCTCGCGCCGGTGCTGCTGGAACTGCTGATCTGGGGTGCGCGATACGAGGGGTCCGGGCGAGATTGCGACGCCATCGTGCAAATGGAAAACCGGCGTGAACAAATTCTCGCGGAAACCCGGCGGCGCTGGCGCAAACGCGACCGAACGCCGCTGATCCCCAGGTTCGGGAGCGATGGCGTTGAACAAAGTCCTGCACGAAAGAAAAAGAGAGGGAGTGGAGAATGAGCAAGGTACGGGTACTGGTTGGTACGCACAAAGGCGCGTTCGTTCTGACATCGGACGGCAAGCGCAAAAACTGGGACGTGAGCGGCCCCCATTTTGCGGGCTGGGAAATCTACCACATGAAGGGATCGCCGGTGGATCCGGATCGGCTGTACTGTTCGCAATCGACCGGCTGGTTCGGGCAGCTGATTCAACGCTCGAATGATGGCGGCAAGACCTGGGAGCCGGTCGGAAACAAGTTTGCCTACGACGGTGTTCCCGGCACGCACCAGTGGTATGACGGCACACCGCATCCCTGGGAGTTCAAGCGGGTCTGGCATCTGGAGCCATCGCTGACCGATCCGGACACGGTGTATGCCGGGATTGAAGACGCCGCCCTGTTCCGCTCGACCGATGGCGGCAAGGAGTGGCAGGAACTTTCCGGACTGCGCAATCAGGACTCCGGATCACGCTGGCAGCCGGGCGCGGGTGGTCTGTGCCTGCATACGATCATTCTCGATCCGAGCGATCCGCAGCGGATATACATTGCCATCTCCGCGGCGGGCGCGTTCCGCACCGACGATGGCGGCGCAACCTGGAAGGCGATCAACCAGGGACTGCGGTCGCAATACATCCCCGATCCGAACGCCGAGGTTGGTCACTGCGTCCACCACATCGCCATGCACCCGTCGCGTCCGGGCGTGCTGTTCATGCAGAAGCACTGGGACGTGATGCGCAGCGACAACGCCGGCGATTCCTGGCAGGAGGTCAGCGGTAACCTGCCAACGGATTTCGGCTTTGCCATCGACATTCACGCGCACGAGCCGGAGACGATCTATGTCGTCCCCATCAAGAGCGATTCCGAGCACTTTCCGCTCGAAGGCAAGCTGCGCGTGTATCGCAGCCGAAGCGGCGGAAATGAGTGGGAGCCGCTGACAAAAGGCCTGCCGCAAAGCGACTGCTTTGTGAACGTATTGCGCGATGCGATGGCGGTCGATTCGCTGGATGCATGCGGCGTGTATTTCGGAACTACGGGCGGGCAGGTGTACGCATCGGCTGACGCCGGAGAGAACTGGGCTCCGATTGTGCGGGATCTTCCGGCCGTGCTTTCGGTTGAGGTGCAGACACTGTCATGATTCGCGTGGAACTACCGGCGCATCTGCGGACGCTGGCTCACGTTGGCAGGGAAGTCGAGCTTCAGGTCCAAGGCGAGGCTAGTGTGTGCTCTGTACTGGATGCCTTGGAGGACCGCTATCCCATGCTGCGCGGCACCATCCGCGACCAGGTTACGCATGAGCGCCGGCCGTTTCTGCGCTTTTTTGCCTGCGAGGAGGATCTATCGCACGAATCTCCGGATACGCCGCTGCCGGATGCGGTGGCGGCGGGGAAAGAACCGTTGATTGTTTTGGGAGCCATCGCGGGTGGTTCACCGCAGGCTTAGGCACAGTTTCGTCGGGAGTTGTTTGGAGAAATCTCATGGACTCGACAATTCAAACCGAACCGGTTTCAAAATCCGTATCGAAAGGGGCATTGTGGACAGGGCGGGTCCTCAGCATCCTTGTCATCTTGTTTTTTCTTTTCGATGCCGCGGGGCACTTGGTGAAACCTCGCCCGGTGGTGGAGGCATTCGCCCAGATGGGATTTCCGCTGGGGCTTGGCAGTTACTCTTGGCATAATTGAGCTTATCTGCATTGTTCTGTATGCGATTCCGCGCACCGCGATTTTGGGGGCGATTCTGTTGACAGGCTATCTTGGCGGCGCGCTGGCCAGCCAGTTGCGTATCGGGAGCCCGGTTTTCGAGACGATTTTTCCCGTCATCGTTGGAGCGGTGGCCTGGGCGGGAATCTTTCTGCGGGACAGGCGGATACGACAGTTCATTCCTGTACCGAAGTAACCACCAGGATGGACCCGCTGACAAAAAAATTCCTTGAATCCGGTTGTTCGGGAACGGAATCCTATTCGGCATTAGACGGACTGGAGTCATTGCATGAAAATCGTCGCCATCATCGCGCAGATTCTTCTCGGACTGATATTTTTCGTCTTCGGACTGAACGGCTTTTTCAACTTTCTCCATGGCACTTTGCCGGGCGGAATGGCCGGCGATTTTCTCGGCGTTCTCATCCGCTCGCACTATGTCTACTTTGTGTCGGGCGTTCAAGTTATTGGAGGCGTACTGCTGCTGGTCAACCGGTTCATCCCTCTAGGGCTGACTCTGCTTGCGGCGGTCATCGCCAACATCATTGTTTTTCATTTGACGATGCAGCCAAGCGGTTTGCCGCTGGCCATTGTCGTCGCGATCATCTGGATCATCGTGGCGTGGAGATTTCGAGCCTACTTTGCGCCGCTGTTTGTGCAAAGAGCCGAGCAGAGTAATACGAGACTCCCCTCGTCGCGTTAATGTTCAAGACGAAAGCTGTATGGCTCCAACGAAGTCTTTACCCCGACCTTCTTTCAAGGCAATAACGCGCATAGCCGAAGAGACTTTCGGTTGGCACCAGTCGCGTCAGCGCAAATCACCATAACTCGCTTCATCAAGCGAGACGTGGGGCGCCGATATCAACCCAACACTTATTTGCGAATCCGCCGGGAGGGTTCGTCGGAGGCGATTTCGCCGTCGCGGATATGGACCACCCGGTGGGCGTAGTCGGCGATATCGGGTTCGTGGGTGACTACGATGATGGTGTTGCCCTTGGCGTGCAGATCATCGACCAGCGCCATGATTTCGACGCCGGTTTTTGAATCGAGATTTCCAGTTGGCTCGTCGGCCAGGATGATGGAAGGATGGTTGACCAGCGCGCGGGCGATGGCGACGCGCTGGCGCTGTCCGCCGGAGAGTTCGTTCGGCTTGTGGTACATGCGCTCGCCGAGATTGACTGAAGTCAGAGCGGCTTTCGCGCGCTCCAGGCGCTCCTCGGAGGGAGTGCCGTTGTAGATAAGCGGCAGCTCGACATTGTGAAGGGCCGTGGCTCGCGCCAGCAGGTTAAAAGTCTGGAAGACGAAGCCGATTTCCTTGTTGCGGATGCGCGCCAGCTCGTCATCGTTCAGTTCGCTGACCAGATGGCCGTTCAGCCAGTAATTTCCCTGCGTCGGGGTATCGAGGCAGCCGATTAGATTCATGAAAGTGGATTTACCAGATCCCGACGGCCCCATGATGGCGACGTACTCGTTGTGGCAGATGCGCAGATTGATGCCGCGTAACGCATGAACCTGCTCGGAGCCCATGTCGTAGGTCTTCCAGAGATTTTCAACGACGATGACTTCGTCGTGGCCGGGTGCGTTCGCAGCATCGGCCGGGGGCGGCTGAACCATTACCTCGGATGTCATGCCAAAAGTCTCCTGTTGCTCCCAGCCATGATTTCCTTCCAGTGTTCAGGGTAGCAGGACTGCTCCGTATTTTCGCCTGCTTAGGAGCTGGCTGTCTCCTCGACGGATGTCTGCGGCGGGGTAGTGTCGCGCTTGACGACGGCATCGCTCTTCAGGGTTCGCAGCACGCGGTATGGGCCGATAACAATTTCGTCGCCGGCCTTTACACCGCTGGTCACTTCAATGTCGGACGCTCCGGTGATTCCGGTCTGTACGGGAACAAAAACGGCGCGCAGCTTCCGGCCCTCTTTCCGCAGAACAAAGACGCCCTGAACCGGCTGCGGTTTCGGAGCGTCCGGTCCCGACGTAAGACTGGCATTCATCTTTTTCGCGCCCTTTTTTGCGCCGGAACCGGGAACAGCCATGGCCAGCGCCTGAAGCGGGATGGCGACAACGTTATCCTTGTGCGCGGTCGTGATCTTAGCTGTCGCCGAAAGTCCGGGACGAAGGTCCGGTGAGGGATTGTCGATGGTAACGACGACTTTGAAATCTTTCGCCTCCTCGGTTCCGGCTGTACTCTGGCTGGTGGAAACCCCGGTCGAGCGCAGCAGGGCCTGATCGCCTACCTCGGTCACGTGGCCTTTAAAGGTCTTGCCGGGCAACGCGTCCACGGTTACTTCGGCGGTCTGCCCGAGCTGCACGCCGGTGATGTCGGTTTCATCGACCTTGACCTCGGCAGTGACGACGGACATATCTCCGAGCGTCATCAGAGTGCTGCCCTCGGCATTCTGGATGCCTTCGACGACGGTTTCGCCCTCGCGGACGGGGAGGTTGGTCACAATGCCATCGAAGGGAGCGATGCTAATCGACTTGTTATACGCATCCACGTCTCCCAGTAAAGTCTGCTGAGCACTGGCTAACTTGCTGCTGGCGGAGGCAGTCTGCGCCTCGGCCTGGGCCATCGCAGCGTTATCCTGCGCCAGGGTGGCGACGGCAATATCGTAAGCCGCCTTCTTCGCGTCAAAATCCTGCTTGGCGATGAGCGCGTCTTTATAGAGCTCCTGGGAACGCTTGTAATCGAGCTGTTTCTGCTCCAGGTCAGCCTTGGCGTGCTCCACGTTTGCTTCCGCCACTTTCTGCGCGGCTATGTCGGCGGCGATATCCCGTTGCGCTGAAGTGATGGAAGCCTTTTGTGCGCCCACAGCGGAGGTCTGGGGCACATTTTCAATGACGGCGAGAACTTCGCCTTTCTTTACGTGGTCGCCTTCTTTGACATACAGGTGAGTGACGGGGCCGAAAGCGGTGGCGCCGACATTGACATAATTTTTCGGTTTGATCTCGCCGGTTCCGCTGACGATGCTGGCAAGGTTTTCGCGGGCTACCTTTGCAGTAAGGACCTTCTCGGTATTGGCGCCGCTGTGAATGACGGTGAACGTTACCAGAGCCGCGCAGGCAATCACAATCACTACGACAATTGCAACAGTCTTCTTTTTAATCTTCATTCGACAGGGTCTCGTAGGTCGCGTTTGTGATCGATGCTGCTCGGCTGCGGATTCTCTCGCGCGGTTTCGTCTACTCCCGTCTAGTTACGAGAAAGCAGAATTGGAAGTTCCCCAAAAAGCGGATCGGTCGGAATCTCCCGCTTCCGCTGCTTTCAGCGTACGATAAACGCGGCGGTCTTAGCGAGGACAATCGGGTATTCAGGTGCTTGAAAGTGTCATTGCGACGCCATACAATCAGGATACAGAAATTGAGGTCGTTCCATGTCTCGGATTCGCTTCACCCTCACCCTCGCACTGCTGGCCGCGTTCGGGGGATATCCGGCCAGTCATGCTGTTGCGCAGGATGCTCAACCGCAGGACGTGTCGAACTCTTCCGCGCAAACCAATCCGTTGAAACGCAAGCTTAGCGATAAAGAGATTCGCGAGCAGCAGAAAGAACTGCGCCAGGAGTTGAAGGGGCCGTACAAGAAGTGGATGGATCAGGATGTTCGCTGGATCATCACGGATCAGGAGCGCAAAGCTTTTCTTGGGCTGTCGAACGATGAAGAGCGGGACGCGTTTATTGAGCAGTTCTGGCGGCGGCGCAACCCCGATCCGCAGTCGCCGGATAACAGTTATCGCGAGGAGATTTACCGCCGGATCGCGTATGCCAACGAACATTTTGCCGCGGGCAAACCGGGCTGGCTGACGGACCGAGGACATATGTATATAGCCTGGGGTCCGCCGGACAGTAAAGACGAGCATCCGGCCGGCGGTGAATATAACCGCCCCATGGATGAAGGTGGCGGCCAAACGCAGACATTCCCGTTCGAAGTGTGGAATTATCGGCACCTGGAGGGAATCGGCGAGAACGTCGATATAGAGTTTGTCGACACCTGCATGTGCGGCGATTATCACATGACCATCAATCGCGCCGAGAAAGACGCGCTCCTCCACACTCCTGGAGGCGGTCCCACTCTTTGGGAAGAGATGGGACAGGCGAAAAGGTCCGCGCGATTCAACGGCGGACTGGAGCAGTTGGGTACCGGACCGATGTCCAGCAGCCAGGGGGGAAAGAATTTGACCGCCTGGAGCAGTACGCGAAACTGGAAGCTGCGCCGACGATCAAGTTCAAGGATATGGATGAGTTCATCACCAGCCACAAGGTGCTGACCGGGCCGTTTTTCCCATTCGACGTCAGAACGGACTTTGTCCGCGTAACGGATGATACGGTGCTTGTTCCAGTTACGCTGCAGATTCGCAATCGAGATATTACGTACAACACCAAGGACGGCGTCTCGCGCGGAGTGGTCAATATTCTTGGCCGCGTATCGACGATTACCGGACGCATTGCTCAGACCTTTGAGGATACGGTCGAAGTGGACGAACCCTCCGAGTTGTTGTCTCAGGCGCTCGACAGCAAGTCGGTCTACTGGAAATCGCTGCCGTTACGGCCGGGCCATTACCGGCTGGATATCGTCATCAAGGACGTGAACAATCCGGATCACATCGGTACGTACGCGCGGGCCTTCATTGTGCCGGAATACGACGATGATAAGTTGGCTGCATCCTCGCTGATCCTGGCCGACAGGATGCGGCAGGTCCCGTCCAAAGACATTGGTACTGGTCAATTTGTCATTGGAAACACGTATATACGGCCGCGGGTGAGTGGCGCGGCCAGCCAGCCTGTCAGTTTCAAACGCGATCAGGATCTTGATTTCTGGATGCAAGTCTATAACCTGAAGATCAACCCCAAGACGAAGCAAAACGAGGCGACGGTTCATTACCTCGTGACCGACATGGGCACTCACAAGACGCTGTTTGAGTCTACCGAGGCGGCCTCAAAACTGAACCCCAATTCTGACCAGGTGACGTTGGAGAAATCCATGCCTCTGGGCGGTCTGCAACCGGGCAAATATAAAATCACCATCAGTGTGGATGATGGAGTTTCCAATCAGCAACTGGCGCAGTCCGCGCCCTTTGAGGTGACGCAATAAAGGTTCCTGCGTCAAACGCGCAGGCTTGATGAAATCTCGTGAGTGGAAGGCCTGCACCCCCGGCCGATCTTCCGCCACGGAGAGGGAAACCTGGCGTGAGTAGCTCAAACGATCGGTGATTCGGTCCAGATCTAAACTCGTATTGGCAGTGCTGTTATCGCTTGCGATCCCCGCATTGGCCGGGTCTCCGGCAAGCGTCAGCGGCGTTGTGCAGGATAGCGGTCACGCGCCTTTAATGGGTGCGGTGGTGGAGCTTTTTGGCTCCGAAGCTTTCCCGCTGCTGACAGCCTTCACCGATATTCGCGGACATTATCAGTTCTCGAATCTTGCACCCGGGCGTTACAGCGTTCGTGTGCTGCAGGCGTCTTCTATCCCGGCACACCGCAAAAATATACAGATAGCCAGCAGCAGCCATGCGATTGTCAACCTGACGCTGGTGTCGCTTTTCAACATGTCGGAATGGTTCCCCGCGGTTCCTCGCGGCAAGGATGAGCCAGCCGATGAATGGACCTGGACGCTGCGGTCCGGCGTCGATCACCCGATTCTGCGCTGGACCGACGACGTGACCGGCAGCAATCCAGACGATACTTCGCCACACCACAATCTGGCCCCCGACGGAAGTACGTGCTGCGTTTACCGGAGGCTCTTCGCAGTTTGGCGAAGGTGGAATTCGCCAGGAGGCATTTGTGCGCGCGAACGAAGGCAACGCGGAACAAGCCATCCTGCATGTTCAGACGTCGAGTTCCGGCGCGGCCTTTCTGGCCGGCGGCATCGAACGAAATCCTGGACCAGGAGATACGGCGCGGGCTGTTGCCAGCTTTCGCACGCTGCCCATCGACTATGGATCAGGACTGGACCGGTTGCAGATTCTACAAGTTCGTGGAGGCGAGCAACTGACACTGAGCGATGAGCTGGTGGCCCAGTTTGGTGCGGAGTCGGAGGCTATTCAGGCAGGACGGAACGTGACCGCCGCCCTGCCGTTCATGGCCGTACATCTGCAGGAGGGTGACAATGAAATCAGTTATCGCCTCGCAACCAGCAGCGACCTACAGGGATTGACAGATCTGGCATCCGCAGGCGCGGTGCCCGCAGTCGCGATGCGGGACGGGAACCTGCGGCTGACACACTCATTGCATCAGGAAGTTTCAATCCGGCGAAAATTTGCGGGAATGCAATTGGAGGCGGCCTATTTCTATGACCATCTCGTCGATCCCGTCCTGAACGGCTATGGGGATGGGAGCGCCGCGGAGTTTGCTTCTGGGGACGTTCTGCTCGACCCGGTTACAGGGGCGTTTCGCACCGCCGGTCCCAACTATTCCGGGGGCGGATTCCGCGTGTTTGCGGCGCGCCAGGTAAAGGGAAACGTCTGGACGGCGGTGGAATATGCGGAAGGTCCGGCAATTTCTCTTCCCGCAGGATTGGCGGCGGGCGGCTCTTCCTTTACCGACGCGGTGGCGGGTGTTGGCACCACCCGCACGGAGTCGGTGCTGTTCAGCATGCATGGCCACGTTCTCGGCTCAGGCACAAAGTGGAATGCGGGGTATCGCTGGCAGCCGGAAGCGGCCGTGACTGCGGTCGACCCGTTCAATGCAGGAATGGATGCGCCATTCCTGAGCGTGACGCTTCATCAGCCGCTGGGTTCGGAAAACTCATCTCTGGACAAATTGGAACTGGAAGTTGTGATGCAAAATATTCTGGCCCAGGGCTATCGGCCGTTCTACGTTGTAGCGGGCCAGACACTATATTTTGCGCAGGCGCCGCGCCTGCTGACAGGTGGCCTGGCGTTTTCCTTTTGAGCAGCGGGGAAGCGGTGGGACGCGGTTTGTTTATGATATTCTTGCGATGATGGCCGCGCAGAATTCCGGTCATTTTTCTCCGCCAATCTGAAAGTATCCCGCCCCGGACGCGTAGCTCAACTGGCAGAGCATTCGACTCTTAATCGACAGGTTGAAGGTTCGATTCCTTCCGCGTCCACCAATATTCCAATGATTTAGCGAACTAATGCCTATCGCAAAGTTCAGGTAAGAGATTGGGTTATGCAGAACTAACTGGCAAGGTGGAAGAAATGGCCGCCCTCCGCATGTTCCCTGCGTAGGTATGGCTCGCAAGACTGACTGCCGACCTAGTTCGAGGGAATAAATTTGTAACCAACACCATGGACAGTTCGAAAGTGAACGGGCTGCCCCGCATCCGCCTCAAGTTTCTGTCGCAATTTCAATACTTGATTGTCCACCGTGCGGGTACACGGGTAGTTCTCATAGCCCCACACTTGATTCAGAATGTCATCCCGAGAGATCACATGGTTCGGGTGCGACACGAAGAACTTGAGAACTTTGAATTCCATGGCAGTCAGGCTCACTGGCCGATCAGATCGACAGACCTCCATGGCCAACAAATCGATGCGGACTTTGCCGAACCGCACAATGTGGCTTTCATTCGAGATGCGGGAGTAACCCATGCCTCGGCGAAGCCGTGTAAGTAGCT
This sequence comes from uncultured Acidobacteriota bacterium, assembly GCA_963823595.1. Classification (GTDB taxonomy): domain Bacteria; phylum Acidobacteriota; class Terriglobia; order Terriglobales; family Acidobacteriaceae; genus JAKAAZ01. The sequence continues at coordinate 41,980 of CAWGME010000020.1, read as the reverse complement.
GGTTCCATGTCAACGGCACCGCTCCATGCCAACGTTTTGCGATGGGCTCCGCCCTTCGCGAGTTGGAAGAGGCAGCGACACGATTCGATAGCCCCCCAAGTCAAGCCCGGCAACCACAGGCGGTACCGCCTGGAATGCCACTGCTCGTCCCGAAGCAACGCTATTTAGTAATTTCTTCGGGCAGCCGGTGCAAATCATTACCCACTTCACCAGTCTTAATGCAAATCCGAAAGAGAATGTCCCCAAGCCTGTGCCTCTCGGAGGCAATGCCACATGGCAGAGTTCCTTCGATACCAGCAAGGTGTGGGCGACAGCAACCGGGCATATCGATGCCGGCTCTGACCCGAGTTGCCCGCATGCAGGGTCGATTTCCTGCCTCTTGTTGCAATCGGTCGGGAACCAACAGGGGCCAACAGGCGGTAAGCTCCTCGCCAAAACAACGTTCGTTCAACGCTTGAACACCAACGGAGGATCGGTTCCCACTACCGCATGTTCCGTTGGTCAGACTCAGCTGGTACCCTACACCGCCGATTACTACTTCTTTCATGAAGAGCGATAAGTAATTCGCTCGCAGGAGAGGAAGGCTCGGAATGTGCACGCGGAGTTACACCATTCTTGGTGTCCTCCGCGTGTAGTTATGAGTTTCATAAAGGGTATGTCCAATGTGCGAATTGGTTACAATCTTCTCGCGGTTGTGTTCCTTGTGATTGTCACGGCACCCCGACTGTGGGCGGAAGATGGCAGCAACGGCCTGTACAACGACGTACACTTTCACATCCCCCAGCCTAAAGGGAATAGCCGTATTGTGGGACGGCGATGATAACGAGGTATCCGCGGGCTGGTGTCGAACGACTTTACAGCAGCTTAATCGAGGAAACCTTGAGCGTACTGCCCTGCACTTCTCCACTGACCGTCACGCGAAGGTGATCCTTTTCATGTGACGCCTGGAGAGCTCCAGCTATCTCCTTATTGCCGGTGGCGTCGAACTTTAGAAATCTGTTGTCGCTGGTGAGAATACCGAAGCCACTTTTTTCACACGCCAGTGCACATGCGCGTGTGTGGGCATCGGGGTTGGCGGCAGCCTTTTTGGAGCAATTGACGTCGATCAGCGACACATTGTTAAACGGTGGCGGTTGCAGCCAGGGCAGGGCACACTCCCAGGCCGAGCAGTATAAGAAACGATGCAATTTTTTTCATGATATTTCCTCCGTTTTAGCTTCCTTGCGTCTCGTATTACCGGGTTGCTACAAATTGAGAATCCGGGGCTTCCGCGATGTTTTTTCTTGCCGCCACCCGGTCACGTACCGTCGAAAGTTGCGACAGAGCGAAGGCTCCAATTGCGATCTCGAGGTCGCGCATAGCCAGATCGGAAAACATGCCGGTGGTCAGCAGGTTTGCCGCAATGCCGAGCAGCCAGAGCATGACGATGTAACTGCCGACCTTTGTCCAGCGGCTCAGCACGACGAGACCGGCGATAATTTCGACGACGCCGACGACGTGCATGAATGCGGTTGCGCTGACGGGTACAACCTTGGTCGCCATAGGGCTCAGGTACATTCCCCAGTCGGCCAATTTGTTGAAGTATTTATCGATGCCGGTAATGATAGGGCCAACACCCAATCCGATTTTCAGCCCCCACCAAGCCACATTGAGATGGTCGTCGAAGTCTCTCACGCGTTACTCCTCTGCTCAAAGGAGTGGCGAGTTCACGATTGGTTACACGGAATCGGGCGTTTTCGGGAAATATAAAGAGGGAAGAATCTTGTAACCTTTCAAGCCGTTCTAGCTCTATATCTATATGGCCGTGGCTATGATCGGAAATCTGGAAAAAGCGAAATGCGAAGGCTGGACGGATCTCGAAATTGTCGAGCGGGTAAGGGCGGGGGAAAGCGCACTGTACGAAATCATCATGCGCCGGTACAACCAGCGACTCTATCGTGTTGCACGGGCCATTCTGCGCGATGACGGGGAGGCGGAAGATGTCATGCAGGACGCCTATGTCCGGGCATACCTGCATCTTGGCCAGTTTGCAGGAGCAGCGCCGTTTTCAACATGGCTGACACGAATTGCCGTCAATGAAGCGCTGAGCCGCCTCCGTTTACGCAACCGCAACCCGCAACTAGGAGACGTCGATTGTGATGGAGAGGGTTCTATGAAGATGACGGAGACTTCGCTTGATCCAGAGCAAAGAGCGTCCGTCGCTGAACTTGGCCGTTATCTGGAAGAGGCGGTGCTCGATCTTCCGGAAGAATACCGTACCGTAGTGATGCTGCGGGACATTGAAGAATTGAGCACTGCGGAGACGGCCGCTGCGCTCGATCTTACCGAGCAGAACGTAAAGGTTCGGTTGCACCGAGGCCGGGCCATGGCCCGCAGGTGGTTGTTTGCACGGGTCGGATCAAAAGGGAAGGATGCGTTTCCGTTCATGGGGGCTCGTTGTGATTGCGTGGTGGAACGTGTTTTCGCACGGCTTCGAGAACTGGGTGAAGGGCCGACCCCAATACAGTAGCCATGTATTCGACGCGGATCACACCGTGATTCCGAGATCATCCCATGCGTCGGCACATCCATTCCGGGCCACATCGAAGATGACGAACCCGTGCACGCTGAAAAGACAAAGCGAGAAGATTCCGTTACAAGACCTTTCCTTTCCCAATCTCACTGACTGCCCTGATGAGCGGCGTTGCCTGCGACGCGCTTTCGCGCAAAGGATGATGCAGCGCCGCCGGCGGATGCGTTTCGCGGCGACGCGGGTATTCTCGTAGCCCTGAGATCTGCCACGCGACATGCCAGAGAAACGCAGGATTGTTACGCAGATAGCGCTTCCACAAACGACGGGGGTCGTGCATGAGCCGATGCAGCCACTGCAGCCCGCCGCGCTTGATCCATTCAGAGCAATCGGGAATGCGTCCGGTGTGATAATCGAAGGCCGCTCCTACGCCGACTAATAATGGCACCTGAAGTCGATCAACATATTGGGCCATGAATCGTTCCTGTTTGGGGGTGCTCAGTCCCACCCAAAGGATGTGCGGCTTCGATTCCCGCACCTGGGTTAGAATTTCCTCTTCCTCTTCCGGGGTCAGACTTCTGAAGGGAGGCGTATAGGTCCCAACTACCTGCAGGCCGGGGAACTTTTTCTGCAACGTTTCCCTCAGAAGTTCCGCCACACCGGGCTTACCGCCGTACAGGAAAATCCGGTAGCGTCGGTCGACCGAAAGCCGGCACATGGCCGTCATGAAGTCCGGCCCATAGACCCGATCCATTTCCTGAAAGCCCTGAAGACGGCCCATCCACGTCAACGGCATTCCGTCCGGAGTATTGATAACGGCTTGATTCAGGATTCGGCAAAACTCGGAATCCGCCTGTGCTTCCATCACTCCATGTACCCCGGTAACACAGATGTAGCCGGGAACCTCTGCCGCAATCCATTCGTCGGCCAGTTCGACCGCCAATTCTAGATTGATGGCGGACACATTCACCCCGAGCACATCGGCGTACGCATGAACGAATGCAGAATCAGGCATAGAGAAACCTCCGCCAGGCGGCGGCCCGGGGGGGTGCAGGTAATACGGTTTGCCGATTAAGGAACAGATCCGAAACTGATTCCGTCATACTCCTCCGCCTAACGCAAAAATCAGGGTGTGGATCAGGATGGCAATATCCATAAAGAAAGTACGGTTCCGGATGTAATAGAGGTCATACTCCACGTTTTCGTGGATTGGCAGCGCCCTGTCGGCGCTCAGTTGCCACAGACCGGTAATCCCGGGAATTACCTGAAGTCTTTGCCGGTGCCGTGAGTTATAGCGCTGCACAATGAACGGCATCTCTGGACGCGGTCCCACCAGCGACATATTTCCCAGAAAGACATTCATCAGCTGAGGCAGTTCGTCGAAGCTGATTCGTCTGAGAAATCTTCCGACTCTGGTAATCCGGGGATCACACGAGTTAGTCGGAGAAACGTCGTATATCGGCGCGTTCGTATACATCGAGCGGAATTTGTACATATCGAAGAGGTTTCCATTCCGGCCCACCCTCTTCTGAACAAAAAGCGCCGGTCCAGGCGAGTCCAGCCGTACGAGGGCCGCGATCAGAAATAGCAAAGGAGCAAAAAGTACCAGGAGAAGAGAGGACACGATCAGGTCTGCCAATCGCTTGACAATCTTGTAGTGCCACGACTCGACAGACTCCAGCGTGGACGTAAGGAGGAGACCATCGATGTCAGTCGATTCTGTCCACTGCGGCTCCTGCAGAGGGGAACCGAGAAGAAACGCGATGCGCAAACCGGCACGTTTGGCCGCGTGTATCGCTGCGTTCAGCTTTTCGGAAGAAAGATTTGTAATCGCTACCAGCAGCATGTTGCAGTCGCAGGACTTCAGCAGCGCCGGTGTGATCGGTCCACTTTGCACCGGAACCGAACGGCAGCGCCGGTATCCCATCTCGAACAGGCAGCTCCCCTGCTGCGCTGGATTATCGTCGATCACGGCCACCGGGCGGAGTCCGAGGCGTGATGAATTAAGAAGACTCGACACAATGCTCTTTCCGGTGTCACCTGCTCCATACACAACTACGCGGTCTACGCCGTACTCTCTGATCTGTAGTATCCGGATGATCGAGGAAAATACCTGCTTTTGAAGGATGAGCAGGAGAGGAATCACCACAAGAGCGATAAGAAATGCTGCGTGGGAAAAGTCCAGGTGCAAAAGAAAGCTCAATGGCAGCAGCAGGAGCAGCGACTGAGCGGGAATCCGAATTGCGCGCTCGGTCTCCCGGATGTGGAGCAAGCTGCCGCCCCCGTTGTAAGCACCATCGCTTTGCAGCAGAAGCACCACAAACAGGCCGACTACAATACTTACGGCTGCAATCTCCCGCACCGGATATTGAATCTGCGTTCCGAAATGTTGGGAAAGATGAAGAAAGTAAGTCGCGGACATACCGACCGCACAGGTTAGAAAGTCCGCTGAAATTTCGCAGAGAGCTATCACTCTCCGGAACAGGTCTCTGGAGATAGCTTGTCGCCCGTTGCGCGATGCTGCGAAAGTCTCGGAATAGAGGCGCGGCGTTACCGATTCAGATACGCCCATGGTCATCCTCTCTGACTCGCAATCTAGAATGGCGATCTATCGGGTCCATAAAGATTGCCTTTCTGACGCTTCTGCCTGGAGGAAAGGGGAAAGCCTGGCGTTCTGATGGAGTGCGCCAGACGCTCCGAGCCTGCGATAGAGATCTATGTACTGCTTCGCAAGGATCGAAGCGGAGAACTGCGGGAGAGAAACGGGCGCCTTCGGCGGCATCCTGAGTGTTGCGACAATGGCTTCTGCAAGCGCCTCCTCTGCGTTTTTTCGCAACGTGACGAACTGGCAATGCCCTTCCCCAACTTCGCGATGGGCCGGTATATCTGAACAGATGACCCGGCAGCCAGCAAGAAGCGCTTCGGCAACTGGCAAACCGAAGCCTTCCGTCGTTGAGGGAGCAGCAAGCGCTTCACATCGCGCATAGCACCACTGCAGCTCCGGTTCCGACAGTCCTTCGAGGAAATGAATGCTCCGGTCAAGACCACAACTGGACACCAGCCGATGGATACTGCGGGTTTCCGGGCCGCCAATGCCAATCACGACCAACCTCATATGCGGATCGACCTGACCGGAACGCAACAAGCGATCGAAGGTCCGGATTAAGAGAGGAATGTTCTTGTTGCGACGGTGCTGTGCAACGCAGAGCAGGAACGGCTCACCCTTCCAGCCAGGGATCGGAGACTGTATGGCACAGAACGGCTGAGCTTCAACGCAGTTGTAGATTCGGACCGCTTTTCGCCATGTGGAGGCCGGCGAATACTGTCGTAGCCGAACACTGGTAGTTTCGGAGACGCAGGCGATCGCGTCGACATCGCGAAGGCATTGCTGCAGAATCAGGCGATTGAAGATGAACTTTGGGAAGCCAAAGTTAAGAGGAATCTCATAGGGATACAGATCATGGAGCGTCACCACTATAGGACAGGCAAAAGAAGCAGCATCTACGGGCATCGGGTAGGACAGGTGGACAAGATCGGACTGGAGCGAAGCAGCCAGCGCCGGAAGCCGCCGGTAATACCAGAGGTTTCGGCTGAGGGAGCTCGATTCCATGTCCGCGATGTGAGTGATGAGCCGAGGGCCCGACATGAGGCCAGCGGCGGGGACGAGCTCGCGTTGCCATGGTGCAACGACAAGATGAACAGCGGAAATGTCCGGCTGCTGCAGGAGGCATCGCGCGACATTGAAGGCGTGGCGCTGCAACCCGGAAATATGGGAAGAGAAAGAAGCGGCAGCGATCAGAACGTTCACAGTTTTGATCCCTTCTGGAGCGCGTAAGGAATCGGTCTCGGCAGCATTCCAAATGCATGTTCCGCATGGAGCAAGACGTTACGCGCAGCGCTTTTCGTGTGTCTTCTCACGCGGCACCTCGGCGTGACGAGAAGATCGTCTTAGTCCGCCTGCGCAACACCCGGAGAACGTCAGCGGCAAGCATTTTGCGTGAGTCGCCGGGATCGAGTTTCCCCCAGCGATCTCGCACCAGGATCAGAGCTACGGCAGCGGCAAACGAGAAAAACGTCAGCGCCAGAGTGAGCAACAGACGGTGAGGAAACGACTTCTTCTCGGGTATTCCTGGAGGATCGATGACACTGACAATCGGAACATCTTTCGCCTCCTCAATGCGGGCCATCTCATATTGCTGCGTGAGAAGCTCATAGACCGTCTCCTGGACTCGCACCTGGCGATAAAGGTCGGCGTAAGGTACCGCAAGCCGTGGAAGCTGTCGTAGCGGAGGATAGAGCTCGCCTTTGCCGCTCGCGTCAGATGACGCACCACTTTCGCCAGCCGCTTCCGGGATTAGAGGGGCAGACGAACCCGTCATTTTCTCAAGCTCGCGTTGCAGGCTGGCAATGCGTGCTTCGGTCTCGCGGACCCGCACATTACCGTTGCCATAAATTTGGCGCAGAGACTCAAGCCCGGACTGTGCTACCAGAAGCTCCCCCTGCAGCCGTGCGCCCGCGTCTACCATTGCGTGGGTCTGCTCTTTAATATCGATGGTGCTGTTTCGACTGGAGAATTCACTCAGTTTGAGCTGTGCGCGTTCGAGATCCGCCTGGGCCGTGCGCAGGCGCTGCCCAATGAAAACCCGTTCTCTGTGTGCGGCCGAGATGCTGGTCCGCGTCACAAGCTTGTTAAGTTCATCGAGATATCCCTGGGCCAGATCGCGAGCCCGCACGGGACTTTCATCCTCCACCTCAATGGTGATCACGCCGCTCTTCTTGTTCTCCGTGATTTTCGTATAGTGGGCGAGATGTTTCGCAGTATCGACGCGATAGCGCTTGTGATACACGTGCTGCAGGTTGAAACGGTCAACAAGATGGCCGCTGACCGTCCCGCTGTGCAGCATGTCGATGAAGAGCGCAGTGGTAGTGTGCCCCCCCAACAGGCTGCCTGCAAGACTGCCCAATCCCCCTAAGCTTGCGCTGCGTGAAGCCAGAGCAGCGAGCATCATCGCCCCGGAATTTTGTTGGTCGGGAGGCATAATGCTGGTGGTGGATTGATAGCGTTTGGGAATGACGAACGCGATGGCGAGACTCACTATCAGGGAAATGACTGTCACTCGCGCAAGCATGCGGCGATGCTCCCAAAGCAGCCTAGCGCGGACAGCCCAGTTCGGATGAGCTGCCGGCGTTTGCTCATTTTCCTCTAGCGTCTCGAGAACGGATGTATGGATCATTGCTTTGACCTTGCAAGCAGCCCACAAAATGACGGAACCGCCGGCGTAAAGTTGTACTGCCGCGTGCTCTGCGTATTGAAAAAGCCGACATGAATTGTTGCGGCAATCATGAAGTACCGAGGAGCAATGACGAGAATGTGGAGAATCGACATAAGCGCCTAAAGAGATGCCACCGAGGCAGTAATCGCAATCGATGACGGCAAGTTGCGCCGTGGTCAGCAGATTTCGCCACAGCAACGACGGACCTATGATTTTCTGGGGAACGACTACTACGTCTCCCGGATTAAGCTTGGTCGACAGCACTTTGCCATCGAACCATCCTCCCGACCGGCGCCCAACGACCGAGCCATTTGCGCGAATAATAAAGATCTGTTTGCGATTGGCGGTTGAGTTCGTCCCTCCTGCATGGCTCAAGTACCAGGCGGCAGTTTTGTCCGGCATAAACGTGAGTGCGGTCGAGTTGTAGACCTGGCCGGTTACGAGCACAAAACCGGGACGTTTCGGAATCGTCAGCACATCACCGCGGCGAAGCTCGATATCCGCAGGCGTATTGGCCCAGCTATCGATGTCGAGGGTGATATGAATCACCATGCGACCGGTTGGAGGATGGCTCTTTAGATCGGAAAGTACCTCCTGTTCCTGCGCCTTGATCAGCTCCAACGTCGCACCGCTTCCTCCTGCGCCCAGATTGGGCGAGAGCCGCGCAGCCGCTGAGTTTGTTTCAATCTGCCGAATGAGTTCCTCGCGACTCTGTTGTTGGAGTTCGCGGACCTGGTCCCGCACCAGGACGGCGCCCATTGGATATGCGGCTGGGAGAAGGCCTCCCGCGCGTCGCAAAACCGAGCTGAGGCGCTGCCCGTCCTGAAAGCCATAGCTGCCTGGAAATCTGACCTGGCCCTGGATCGTTACCGACTCGCCGATATCGTTCCAATTGGTGATCTGATGAATCGACAGGATGTCTCCCGGCTTGAGGGGAACGTCCGCTTGCGGGTCAGTTCCGGCGACGGCCAATCCGATTTGCACGTGTCGCGAGATGCTCAACCACGCGATTGCCATTGACTACCCCATAGCTGGTCAGGTCGGCGCTTTCGAGCAGAGCGTCGCGCTTAAAACCTCCTGCCATGCGTACCAGTTGCGCTGCAGTCATGCCTTTCGACAGCGGATATTCTCCTGGTCGCAGCACTTCACCACGGATCGTGACTTTAGGCGCGTCCACCTCGTAGCGGCCGAAGATGCGGATTGTATCGAAGGGCTGGAGATCGAAGTTGGCGTTGCCGATGAGCACTTCCGGAACATTGAATTCGATGGTCTCCGCATGAAGATCTGGAGGCACAAGACGGACAATCTCCCCATGGGCGGCGGGCTCAGGCAGCATGTCCCGATAGCTGTGCAGCACATCGCTAAGGTGCATATTGTCCGTGTAGGGGAGGCGGCCCGGGCGGAGGACGTGACCTTCAAGATAGATGGCACGCTCGCTGTAGGGCAGAATTGGCTCGACACGAATCCTGTCTCCGTCCTTCACCTGGAAGGCAGCGATGATTTTGCTGTCCGTTTCGGGGCTTTGTCCGCCTGCCACGTGCAGCGTTACTGTCTCGCGATGGTGGTTCGTGTCAATGCGTTCGATTCTGATATGGCCAAGCGAGGCAGCGGCCGTAAAGCCGCCAGCGTCGTTGATGACCGTGACAAGCGTTGATTCACCGGCTTTCAGCTCATAAATCGCGGGACGCTTGACTGCGCCAGAGACAGCGACCTGGGCGCCTGCGGGGGGCACTAAAAGCGTATCCCCACTCTCAAAAGGGGCACTGCCGTTGCGAATTCCATGAAGGAGGAAGTCGTATAGATCTACATCCTCGATCAGTTGCTTGCCACGATAGTGGCGCAGCGTGCGAAGCGAGCCAACGGCAGTCGGACCGCCGGCAGCATAGAGGGCACTTAAGGGAGTTGCAAGCGAGCTGATATCGTAACCACCCGGACGCTGCACATCGCCGACTACGTAGACGCGCACCGATCGGAGGCGCGAAAGGGTTACCGCGACTCGCGCATTGCGGTACTGTTGTTTAAGCGCGCTTTCAATCAGACTCTGTGCTCGCCCGAGAGGGAGCCCCGCGATCTGAAGAGAGCCCGCTTCAGGCAAGAAGATGCGGCCCTCACGGTCAACGATGCGGGTGATGCTCTGGGTGACACCTCCCCAGAGATTGATTGTGAGTGTGTCCCCCGGACCGACGATATAGTCCGGCCCCAGTGGCACGTCGAGCGGGGTGTTGCGGCCTGAGAGTTCACCTGCCGAGACGGAAATGTTTCGGTTCACGAAAACTTCAGAACCAAAACGCCTCAATCGGGCAGTCGGATCAGGAAGCTGAGTGTAAAGATCCCGCATCGATCGCAGGTTGTAGGGCGTTGACTGCCGAAGAACCTTCGGCAAGTCGGTTGATGCGCTTACCTCTTCATGTCCTCTTCCTTCTCCCAGACTCCGGCGGTTGCCGGCAGAGTTCCATGAGCGAGTGGAAGCTGTCGGCAGGCCGCTTTCATTTGTGAGCGATCGTCCGCCGGATTCCGCACCGAGTTGACCTGGGTTTATGCCGCCCCCCTGGATGTTAGCGCGTTGCGCGGACGACAAACCGGTGGCCGCAGTTTCATCACCGACGGTGGATGCGGCCATCTGGAGATCGTCGTCGGACACATATCCCCGGGCGCGCAGAAAGACGGTGATGTTTGCGCGCAGATCGGGGCTGGCGGCGATCTGGTTATAGAGCATTTCGTCAGAGATGTTGTTTGCATCCATCTGCATGCCCTGCTCCTGCATGCGATCAGCCACGTGGGACTTCAGCTCCATCACCAAATCTGGATTCTGTTGCAGAATGTTGATGATCTGGTCGGAGGAGAGAACTTGTGTAGCCGTCAAGCCGCTGGTGTTTGTTGAACTGCTATGATCCTCCGCGGAGTTGTCGTTATCGTCCTCGATCGTTGTCGCTGCACTACTGCCTTCGATTCCTGAGGATTGGGCTGTGCTTTGCGTCGGAGAAGGCGGAAGCGACGTCTGCCCATCGGCGGGGGCCTGAGTAATGAAGAAGAACGTCAGCATCGACGCCGCCGCGAACAAAGCCACACGAGACATGCAAATCACGTAGGTGCTCTGATGCGAATGCCGGCTTTGAGTCGCACTGACTGAACCGGCAATGGTGGAAAGTTGCGCCATGAAGTGTTCTCTCTACATTCAGAATGTAAAGAGCCCGAACCGCAGACGTGTCATGCGTTCGTCAGTGAATTGTCATTCCTTTGTTGTGTATTAATTGTCATTCCTTTGTCGTGTATTAAAGAGTCCGCTCGCGAGTCGCGGCAAACTTGATTTCAATGAGGCTGGCCTTGAGGTGCAGCGGGGATCGATGCTCCACAGCGATCGGTGCTTCACTTAGGATCCGGCTATGAGTGGACAGCCGATCCTCTCCCCTGCGGGGCGGATTTTGTTGCAGCTTGAACGGCGGGTGTGCGCTAGCGCGACATCACTGCCTCGCGTACTTCTGTATGACAGAGACGATATTCGACCAGCTCAGCAATGCTCAACATAACCAGGCCGTGCGTGTTCGCAAACTGGTCGACCTCATCCCCTTTCGTCATGGTTCCGTCCGGATTTGTGATCTCGCAAAGCACAGCGGCCGGTTTCATTCCAGCCATTATCGCCAAATCTACGGATCCTTCGGTATGTCCTTGTCGATCTAATACGCCGCCTCGGGCTGCCCGCAAAGGAAAGACGTGGCCGGGACGAACCAGGTCGTAAGGTTGAGCATCAGCTTCAATCGCGGTCCGGATCGTCGTTACCCTGTCTTGTGCCGAGACTCCGGTCGTGACTCCTTCGCGGGCGTCGATCGTTACCGTGAAGGCGGTCTGAAAACAGCTCTCATTGTTCGAAACCATCTGGGGCAGTTCGAGCCGGCTCAGCGTCTCGCCGGTCAGGCACAGACATACGATCCCACTTCCTTCACGAATGAAAAGAGCCATGGTCGGCACCGAAATCGTCTCGGCCGCGGCGATCAGGTCAGCTTCGTTCTCGCGGTCGAAATCGTCCATAAGAATGACAGGACGTCCTCGACGCATATCGTCCAGCGCCCGGTGGAGTCTCTCTTCGAAGGGGAAGGCCGCAGAGTGAAGGGTCGTTGCAACGGAAGGAAATGAGAGCATTGACGGACCTCGGCTGAAAGAGAATTGACACTGCATTGTGCACTCGCCCCTTCATCTGATGGGCACCGAAGATTCATACCCGGCACCCGTCGCGGGGAAACGCATGATTGTGACTTTAGAAGGCCTCGGATTGTGGATTGTCATGTCAAAGTAAGGTGATTGTCATTGCTTTGTTACCGAAGCATTTCGAGATCGAGCTTCCGAAGACTAAATTTGAACGGCGACATTCTGCCGAGGACTCCGCAGAATGGTCTGATTGCGTGGTGCAAATGACAATCATTTGACAAAGAGCAGACGATCCAGAGACACATCTGCTATCGGATTTCGCTACTGTGGCTCTTATGTCGCGTCCGATACTGAGCTTTCCTCTTTCTAAAATGCTACAGGCAGCCAGATTTGTTATCTTCGCTCTGGCCCTGCTCTGCGCGGTCCGATACGGGACCGCACAAGATACTCCGCTGCTCTCCGGCGGTGTCGGATTCTTTACCAACACCGATGGAGGGAATACGACTTACACGCCGACCATTCAACCCTTGCTGGCGGCGCCTATCGGCAATCGCTTTCTCATCGAATCGCGGGCCATCCTGCTCGAGAACTTTTTCCCCAGGGGCAACGGCCAGTCTGGCTACGATCACAATCATTTCATCGGTCTTGCATATCTTGAGGGCGACTACTTCGCTTCGCCGCATGTGACCATCTCCGGCGGCAGCTTCCTGATTCCTTTCGGCACATATAATGAGCGTCTGTCGGAAATCTGGATCGGCAATTTCCAGGATGGTCCCCTGATTTCCAGTCTAGGAACAATGTCGACCGGCACCGGAGTCGGCGGAATGCTGCGCGGATCTGCAATATCGCGGCCCAAATACTCCATCGACTATGCAACGTGGTTTTCCGCCCGCAGCGGAAACGAACAGTTCAATTCAAAGCGATCCTCTGGCATTCGTACCAACCTGTACCTGCCCCCGAGCCGGCTGGAAATAGGTCTCTCCTATGATCGTTTGCTACAGGGAACGCGAGAGAACTTCTATGGCATGCACGTATGGTGGGAGCCTAAGGGTACCGCCTTCCGCCTGCGCTCCGAGTTCGCGCGCGGTCATCATGCCCAGGGCTACTGGATCGAAGCCGATTACCGCACGCAGGCTTTTGGTGGCCTGAATAGCTGGATCGGCCGCTTCGAGCCCGTGTTCCGCATGCAGCAGACCTTTCGCCGAGATACGATTGTCAGCGACGGCCTTCCACTGGCAAATACGCAGCGCGCCGACTTCGGATTCGATTACAACCTGCCGCACAACACGAGAATCCTTACCAGCTACTCGCGGCAGTTCTCCTCATCCGGCAACAAAAATGTTTGGGAGACGGGAATTGTCTATCGGTTTCTCTTCCCAGCCTGGAAGCAAAAATAAGGACGAGGTGGAAGCGTCTCGTCTTCTGTCCCATTTGTGGGCGGATCATCGCATTTCTATTGGCTACGTCTCAGGCTTCGTAATCCTTACATGCAGCCAAGAAGCAGTAGCCTTCACGCACGAATCCAAGCAGCCTAAGGATGAATGGCAACAAACCTTCGAGTAGAAGCGCTCGCGCTGCCGGCTGAGTCATGAAGAGATCGCTATCGCGAGTTGTTGCGTGGTTATTCCTTTACCTTAACGGATGCAAGGCGTCGAGGATGGCTGCCTGGCTTGCGGCCGCCGTCTGACGGCTCCCTTGAGAGGAAATCCGGGGAACTTCCCATTCCTCGATCAATCGACCTTTATGGAGCCAAACTACACGCTGAGCACAAAACTGTTTGTGAACACGATGGGTTGCAAGGACGACAGCAATGCCGGCAGTTGCCAGGCTCTTGAGAACATATCCTTCAGCCTCTTCATCTAATGCTGAAGTTGCTTCGTCCAATAGAAGCAGCGTGGCGCCGCGAAGGATCGCTCGAGCCAGCCCCAGCCTCTGCCGCTGTCCTCCAGAAAACAAAATTCCGTTATCGCCGACTCCAGTATCGAGGCCAAGAGGCTGTGCGGCTACAAATTCGCTTAGCTTGGCAGCAGCCAGCGCATTCATCAGTTCGGCATCGCTCTTCTCCGTGAGTCCAAAGAGCAGGTTATTCCGTATCGAATCGTCCAGAAGGGCGATCTCCTGCGGCACGTATGCGACACTTGCGCGATCCACGCAGATCACGCCGGTTGCAGTTTGTGAAACCCCGGCAATCAAATTCAGGAGTGAGCTCTTGCCGCTACCAGAGACGCCGCGAAGCACGATACTCTCTCCTTCCCGCAGACGAAGATTCACGTCCTGAAGGATCGGTACGCCTTCATCGAACGAAAAACTTACCCGGTCGAGTTCCAGGACGAAACCCGCAGCTGGTCATTCGGTAGGCTGGGCAGGCGCGCGGTGTAGAAAACATTCGTCGAGTTCGGAATTGACAATATGGACATTCTCGTACGCGCTTTCCATCTGGCCGGCGATGAACGATACCTGGCTGATCAGAGGAAGCAGCCGTCGAGAGAGTACGAAATAGAACACGAGGAGCGATAGCAACCGACGCACGTCCCCATGGCGCAGTTCCACGGCGATCACGATGCAGAGAAAGAGCAGCACCACGCCCTGATCGGAGAGGATTCGCGCAATCTGCGGAAGAAGAGCGACGCGACGATTGCTTATGGCCAGACATCCAGCTTGCTCATTGATTCGGTCATGAAAGAAATCGTGATTCTCGTAGGTGCGAATCTCTTTTCCGGACGTGAACATGTCCGCCAAAGTTCTCTGGAGCATGCGCAGCGAGTTCTCCCGCTCTGAGGCGGCTAGTCGAAGCTGCTTGCGAATAAGGAACCGATGCACTCCATAGAACAGGAACACCGCGGTGCCCAGACCGCATGCCGCCCCGGGGCTTTGATATACGAGAGCAAATGTCATGGCGGCGACGACAACCGCGGCCGCTATCATCTCGACGCAAAGCTGATAGAAATTGGCAGCTTCACGCGCCGTATAAATTGAATGATTCAAGAGTTCACTGCGATTGCGCTCGACGAACCGGTTCCAACGCATTTCGCTATAGCCGTGGGTGAGCCGAAGCAGGAAATCTCTATAAAGGTTTTGAATATGACCGACGACGGAACGCGTGGAAAACAAATCCATCGAGGCGCGAAGAATAACCAGGCCCGACGTGAGCAAAGCAGCCGTGAGGGTCGTCTTTGGTATCCACCAGAAATGATGCGAGGGCGAACCGCCTTGCAAGAGGAGGAATAGGAGATACATCATGCCGGCGAGTAGCAGGTCGCAGATGCCGACGGCCACCCTCTCTGCAATCAGCCATACAAACGACAGGCGTTGTCCGCGTCCAAGAAGCCGTATCGCCGAACGGAGGCCCTCCAGAGCGCGAAACTGCCTTTTTATGCGCGGTACACGGATGGGGAACACGGACGATCGGTTCGACATGCACTGAAACTATCAGTGTGCGGCGCTGGAGTTGTCAGAGATGGGTCGCCAAAATGTAAGCGAATTGTAACTGCAACGTACAGGCGCCTTCCAAATCATTCACGATTCCACCTCAGAAGATCGAGGGAGCGCCACCGCGTGGAACCGGTCCAGCTATGAGCAACGCTCCTCGTTATGCGTGCGCGCCAGCTGCGGCGCTGAGACAATCCAATGACAAACTTTAGACGCTTTCGTGACATGCGATAGCCTTGGCCACGTTAACTTATGAATCATGCAGCGACCATCAACCATTCAGAATATGCACTCCTTCTCTGGCAAGTTCCGGTTTAACATCTTGCCGCCGGCGGACCGGTTGGATTGCGTTACGTTTTCATACGTGCAAGGAGAAACGATGAAGCACTTGAAAAGATTTATGCAGGGAATCGTGTTGCTCGTTGCAATACCGCTGATGGGCCAAACGAAGACTGCACCGTCGCAGCCTCATCGGCAACCGCAATCGAAAGCTGTTTCCGCGGTGCACGCGGACCGCGGGCAGCAAGTGTTTGACCAGAACTGCTCCCGCTGCCACAATGCGCCCGAAGGATTCCCGCCGCAGATTTCCGGCACCATCGCCAGGCACATGCGTGTACGCGCTGGGCTGAGTTACTCGAACTATGAGGCGCTGTTACGGTTCCTAAATCCATAATGCGCGCACATACAAAAGCTTTGCGGTCCCGACTGGCCACGACAAGATCATGACAATGAACTAACCCGCGCATGACAATCCATTCGCTTGAATTCGCTAGGGTGGGATCAAGTTAGATCGGCAACAAAATATTTCAACGGAGAGAGCTTATGAAAAAGAAAGTTATGCTGATGATTCTGCTTGTTGGGACTTTGGCGGTTACAGTATCTTTTACCCCTGTGGTCTTGGCTCAAGCCGCGACTCGGACAATCGAAATTACCGCCAAGCGATCTACATACACGCCAGATGAAATCACTTTGAAAAAGGGCCAGCCGGTGGTGCTCGTGATAAAGAGCGTAGATGTTGCACATGGGCTGCGTATTCGTGACCTGAACGTTAGCGTCAAGGTACGCGCGCATGGCACAGCCGAGGTGCGATTCACGCCAGATAAGACCGGGGATTTCGTCGGTCACTGCATCGTGTTCTGTGGTCCTGATCATGGATCGATGATATTGAAGTTGCATGTGGTGGATTAGAGATGCGTTCCTTCATCGCGGCGACCGCAATCCTTGTCGTGGGACTGGCTGGTTGCAAGGCCAGTCCTCCGGGAAAGTTGGAGACCAAAGTCATAACTGCTGCCGAACATCATTTTTTTATTGGCAACAAAAAACAGAGGAATCCTTTGACTGACACGCCGCAAACCAGGGCTGACGGCAAGGAGGCATTCTCGCATTATTGTGTTGCCTGCCACGGCATGGATGGCCAGAACACGGGGGTTCCTTTTGCCAATCACACCTCTCCCCCGATCCCGTCGCTCGCTTCTCCGAATGTGCAGCGATTTACGGACGGTCAACTGAAGTGGATCCTCGACTATGGAATTCGGCCATCTGGAATGCCCGGTTCCAAGGGGACCCTGAGCGACGATGAACTCTGGTCGATCGTGGTGTTCCTGCGTCATCTGCCTCCGGCCGGCAGCCAGGGCGTTCCGGAGATATATACCCACTGAACCATCCAGAGGTGCAGAAGGCCGTCAGTCCGGGAGCAGTGATGGGTTCAAACACCGATATAGAAGGAGCGGAGAATTTCAAACCGCCGGAGGAGACAGCTCTGGCGTTTGTCGTCGGCTTCTATTTTTCCTTCCGTATCGTCTTTGTTCTTCTCTCGGTACGCATCCTAGGCACAGAGCCACGCACGGGCACCGAGATAAGTCTCGCCTTGAACTTGCTCCTGCTTCTTCTGGTCTGCTTCGATTCCCTGGGATATGCTAAACGCACTTTCGGATCCATGCTGCGGTTGTCGACCATCCGCTGGGTGCTTGTCTTCCTCGTTTTTTCCTTTTGCAGCCTGGCGTGGAGCGATACCGTGTCGCTGGCGACGTCCACCGCCTACTGGTGCGGGATGGCCGCCGACGTTGCGATCGTCGTCCTGCTGCTTCGCGCCGGATCGGTGACAGGAGTATCTCATGCCCTGATGAAGGGTTTTATAGTGAGCGCCTGTTGCATTGCGCTGATCGCATGGATCATGCCCGCTCAATCCGATCTGCGTCTCGGAGATGAGGAACTCCTGGGACCCAATCAAATCGGGTATCTCTGCACACTCGCATTCTTCTTTGCACAATATCTCCTGCGAAAGAAGAACGGGAAGTGGATCGCGCCGGCTCTTTTGCTTGTAGTTACGCTTTTTCGGACTCTCAGCAAGACCACAATCGTGGCATTTCTTGTTAGTGAGGGGTTCTTGTTGATAAGAGACAAGTCGATGAGCCGCCGGACCAAAATCCTGGTTGCCTTTGCCGCTATCGTTGTGTTTGCTGCATTTTGGGGGCTGTTGGCCTCTTACTATGATGTCTACACTAACGCCGGCAATCAATCGGAGACATTGAGCGGAAGACTTGGCATCTGGGCCTACTTTTTGGCAGAAGCTGTCCAGCAGCCATGGATAGGGCATGGATTCGACTCTGCGTGGAAAGTGATCCCACCGTTCGGCCCCGATCAGTTCGAGGCGGCCCACGCGCACAATGAGCTGCTGCAGCAATTCTATGCCTATGGTTTGGTTGGCATCTTCATGTTCATAGGAATTTACAGCAGTATGTATCGGCATATCCGGCGTCTTGCCGCAGGTCCTGACAAGACATTTTTTCTTGCTTTCCTGCTCTTTGTTCTTGTGCGCGGAACTGCGGATACTGAACGGTTTGATCTTTCGCTTCCAATGTGGGCAATTATCATGGCTAGTCTTCTGATAGAACATGCAAGCGCTACGGATCACGAGGCGGTCGGCGCTTTGGTCAGGAGGCAATTCAATGGGCCTAGAATCGCACAACCCCTTTCAATTCAGGAATAAAGGAAGATTCCGGGCAGCGTATTTTCACGGTGATTACGATTCGGGCGCAAGTCGCGAAATTCTGCGTATAATCGCCACCTTAGCGGGGCATTTGTCGGGACATCCTGGCTTCTTGACCATCACGGAATGATGACCCGGTTCCCACGCGGATGGACGGACGAAGAAGAGGTCGAGCGACGCCAGATATCCGGCGAACGCGCAAGATCAGACCCAGGAGGCTTTCTATGCACGGGATTGTCACCCAATTGTAATTATTGTCATTTGGTTGTAATTTCTGCTTGACTGCGAGTGTAGATTGACCCTGATCAACCAGAATAGAACGGAGGGGTTCTGAATCATGATCAATGACATGGAAGTAACGGCAGGAATCGCAAACGATGGCGTAACCGTGGCGAATCTCGGCACGATTCTTATCGTAGAAGATGATCCACGCATGCAGAAGGTGCTCCGCAGAATCTTTGTGGAGGAACAGTACGCCCCCGTTGTCGCTGGTGACGGGCAAGCCGGGTTGGATTTGTTTCGCAGCGAACGGCCACTCGCAGTTGTCCTTGATCTGATTCTTCCGAATATCTCCGGACGCGAACTGTGCCAGAGCTTCAAGAAACTCTCCAGCGAAACTCCGATCGTGGTACTCAGTGCGATCACTGAAGTCGCAGACAAGGTGCTTCTCCTCGAATTGGGCGCCGACGATTATGTCACAAAGCCTTTCAGCCCACGGGAACTTACAGCTCGCGTTCAAGCGGCCATTCGCAGACAGCGTAAGCCAAGAACAGAGACGATCTACCGCTTCGCCGATTGTGAGATCGATTTTAAAAAGATGACCGCCAGGCGCAGCGGGAACCAGGTCATCTTAACCGCGCACGAGTTCAAACTACTGAAGTACTTTACGGAGAACGTTGAGCGTGTACTCACGCGCGAGGTCTTGCTCAACGAGGTTTGGGGATATAACGCTTTTCCAACTACGCGAACGGTCGACAACCAGATCCTGAAGCTGCGTCAGAAACTGGAGTCCGACCCGGCGGATCCCAGACATCTGCTCACGATCTACGGTGCAGGGTACAAATTTGTCCCATGATTCTCAACCCGTTCCTGCGCCCGTGAAACAAACCCGCCAACCAGCAGCACGACCGCGCGAAATGCAGGGCATCCGAACGCATGTACTGCTCGTGATCGCTATGGCGCTGGTGATCGCGATCGTGACCAGCCTCTGTGTCCTACTGATTCGTCATCGGCTGCGGGCACAAGTGACAGACGACTTATCGCAAGACCTGGATCGCTCTGTCGTCACCTTCCAGAATCTGCAAGCTGAGCGATTGGGAGCTTTAGAACGCGAGAATGCTCTTCTTGCCGAACTTCCGACTCTCAAAGCGCTGATGACAAGCGGTGATGACCTCACTATCCAGGATGGGGCGGTCGAATTCTGGCAGCTTAGCGGCGACGATCTTTTCGCGCTTGCGGACCCGGGCGGCCGGGTGGTGGCGGCCTACACGAAGGGTGTCTCTGCGCGACAAGAATCTTCGCCAAGAACTGAAAACTCTGCTAAGTCTTCCAGGCAAGCTCTATCTCATCGACGGCGGGTCGCTGTACGCCTGCTCGGTGCGCCCGCTGTACTTCGGCAACGATGAAGACGGTACATTGCTGGGCTATGTCGTCAGCGGCGTTTCGATCGAACGCACGGTGCGGCAGATCAGCCAACCCACAGGTGTCGAAGCGGCGTTCCTCAGCGGCGACCGGATCGTAGCCAGCACCCTGGAACCCTCGGTAAAGGCGAATTTCGCAACGCAGCCTCTGTTGCTTTCCGGCACTCGTCGAGCGCCTGCGACAGTGAAGCTTGGAAATGCGCAATTTCTCGCTGCCACAGAGAATCTGTCCGCCACTGCCACGTCTCCATTGCAGTTGGTGGTTCTGAAATCTTTCGAACCAGCGGAGCGTTCGATCAGCCGCATCGACCGGATGGTACTGATCGCCGGTTTCCTGGCGCTATTATCAGGCACAGTCCTGATGATCGCGTTATCGCGTCTCGTGACTCGTCCGCTCGAAGAGCTGTCACAGAGTGTACGAGCGTTTGGCGTGGGCGATGGAAAATATCATATTCCACGGTACGGCACCCGAGAAGTGCGTCAGTTAAGCACCGCGTTTGCCAGAATGCGGAACGAAATTCAGCAGGCAAACAGGGCGTTGCTCGAATCCGAGCGGCTGGCGACCATTGGGCGAATGGCGAGCTCTGTCTCTCACGATCTTCGGCACTATCTCGCCGCAGTTTATGCAAACTCGGAGTTCCTCGCCTCTGACCGGCTTTCCGCTAAAGAACGGGCGGAGATCTTCGCGGACATACGCGCGGCGGTGCTTGGTACGACAGACATGATCGAATCGTTGCTGATTTTCAGCCGCACCGGCGCCAGCATCAGGAAATCGCCGGAATTAATGGCGCCACTGATTGAACGTGTGGCAGCGCTGATACGCTCGCATCCTGATGCGGAGGGCGTGATCTTGGTGACGGATTACTGCGATCCTATCGAGACCGAGGCTTCTGTCGACGGAAAGCAAATCGAGCGAGCGATTTACAACCTGCTGCTCAATGCCTGCCAGTCCGCTCGCAGCGTCGGAACGACGCCCAAAGTTGCGATAACTCTGGAGATGCAGGATCTGGAGATGATCGTAAGCGTAATCGACAACGGCGCCGGCGTTCCAGAGAAGATTCGCAAGAGCCTCCTCGAGCCATTCGTGAGCGAGGGAAAGCACAAGGGAACGGGCCTTGGTCTTACACTCGCTCACTGCATTGCGGTGGAGCATGGAGGGGCGGTCGTTCTCGTCAGTAGCCGTCCTGGCGAAACGATCTTCCAGATGAAGGTGGCGCGCGACCTTGAAATGGAGGACATTACGGCTGCGTCGGAGTCCAAACGTCACGATCAGGTGATCGCAGATGAGAATGTGCGGACATAGGCGAAGACGGAATTGTCATGTCACCCTTCGCGACACGTGGCGAATGGTGCTGCTTTTTTTGATATTTCTAGGATCTTTGGTCCATACCCTCGGTGCGCAGACTGCCAGTCCGGAGAGCCTGTCACAGAAGATCCAGAAATTGACCGAGTCCATGGCGCGCACACAAGCCCAAGTCGAACAGTCTCAGCGGGAATTGGACGAGATGCGTAAGCAGTTGACCGCATTGCAAAGCCAATTGGCGCAGAGTGGGTCCACGGCAGCGACTTCGCAATCTCCTGTTTCGACTCCGGCTTCGCCTCCTTCGACAACTCAATCCTCACCCGCAGCAACAGCCGCAGCAATTGACGAGCTTCGTGAGCGTCAGGCGTTGCAGGAGTCCCAGATCGCGACTCACGAGCAAACCAAGGTGGAGAGCGAGTCAAAGTACCCCGTAAAGATCACCGGCCTGTTGCTGTTGAATGGCTTTGTGAATACAAGAGCAGTAGATATGGCAGCGACACCGACGGTCGCACTGCCGGGCGCAGGCAGCACGGGAGCTTCCGTGCGGCAGACGGTGCTCGGCTTCGATGCACGCGGGCCGCATCTGTTTGGCGCCCGCAGTTACGCCGATTTGCGCGTGGATTTCGACGGCAGTCCGCAGTCCACCAGTACGGTTGCAAACTACTCCGGCTACTACAACGCGAATGCAACGCTGCTGCGGCTCCGCACTGCTCACGCTGCGCTGCAATGGAGGCATACCGAAGCCTATTTTTCTCTGGATCGTCCGATCTTCAGCCCTGATACGCCAACATCGTTGACTGCTATAGCTGTGCCGGCGCTTGCCTGGTCGGGCAACCTGTGGACCTGGAATCCGCAGTTGGGTGTGACGCATGATATCGGTGTCGCCGGTTCGGACGATCTGCGGCTGCAAGCTGCGCTGATTGACGTGGGCGATGCGCCTCTATCGCCGGTTATCTCCAACTCTGGGACTGTGACGGGAACGCCCGCCAGCGGCGCGGAGCAAAGCCGCTGGCCCGGTTTCGAGGCCCGTGTCGCTCTGCTTGGGTCCAAACTGAACGACGAAGGTAGTCACCTCGGCATCGGCGGATATTTCGCTCCTCATCGTAGCGCGCTGGGTGACACCTTCAATGCCTGGGCGGGGACGCTTGATGCCCGTCTGCCGCTGCCGGCCCATTTGCAACTGACCGGCAGCTTCTACCGTGGACTGGCGCTGGGTGGCCTGGGAGGGGGAGCCTACAAAGATTTCGCGTATCGTGCTGATCCTGATACCGGCGGTTATTATTTCCGTCCGCTTGACGATGTAGGCGGATGGACACAACTAAAGGAAAAGCTCACGGAACGGATCGAATTTAATGCCGCCTTTGGACTGGATGACGTGTTCGCCAGCGAATTGCGGCGCTATGCCGTTTCCGGCGGCACCATGTATCAGAACCTTGCCAGAAATCGTACCTATACCGGCAATGTGATTTACAGTCCAAGCGCATATCTGATGTTTTCTCTGGAATACCGCCATCTGGAGAGCACCTCCGTCATCGACGCGCCGGCCGGGAGCAACATCATCGGCCTGGCTGCGGGATACAAATTCTGATGGGCAGGGGAAGACTCGGCAAATGGCTGCTATGCGCCGTCGTTCTGGCATTTGGAGTGATGTACGCGCAGGATCGTCCTGCGGGGAGCCCGGTAGCTGAGTTGCGCCTCCATATCATTTCATCCCAGCCGGGAAAGCCTCGCCCCGTACCGGCAGTCATTTGGCTGGAGCCGCTGGCAGGAACACCCGCTCTTTCCTTTCTTCCGCATGGTCATTACACTCTGCTGCAAAAGAATCGGACATTCATTCCGCACATACAGGTAATACCCGTCGGCGGTGTCGTTCGGTTCCCAAATGCTGATCCGTTCTTTCATAACGTCTTCTCGCTCTTTGACGGTAAACGCTTTGATCTGGGACTTTATGAGGCCGGGTCGAGTAAGTCGGTGACCTTTTCGCGCGAAGGTGTCTCCTATATTTTTTGCAACATCCATCCGGAGATGAGCGCTGTCATTCTTTCTCTTTCGACGCCGCTTTATGCGGTTGCCGATACGAACGAGTCATTCATGCTTCGCAATATTCCACCAGGCAATTACAAGCTGCACGTCTGGATTGAAGGGGTACCCCAGTCCTTTCTTGATAGCTTAGGACGGTCTGTGCATCTTCCTCCTCGATTAATTAATCTGGGCGACCTGAAGGCTCCGATACTCCAGAACAGGATAACAACCCACGCCAATAAATTCGGACGCGCCTACGATACAGATTCGACATCGACCTATTGATCCCTGAGGCTCCGGTAAATCCGGAGCGACTGTCATGCCCTCTGGCGAACCGGTCTGGCTTTCGCATAGGATGCCGTCGTGAATGCGGGAATGACTGTGGCCGCCATGCGGGTTCGAACCTCTGTTGTGACGCGGCTTAATTTTCCTGCCTCGTAATCTTCTCTTCAAGTCGAGTCTCGGCGAGCGCCGCATCAAGTGAGGCAAACCCGCTGCATTACCGCAATCATTAAGCGCTGGTTCTGGCGCTTACTCCCGGAATATCCAGGGTGAAGTCACAACTAAAACCAGGAATGGCTAACCCCTACTTGTGACATTACTTAATGACAATGCGATGACAATATGCTGACAAAACGAAATCAGCAGATCGATACATTGCTGGTAGCGGTCGTCCGACGGAATGCCCTATCAAAGCGGCTCCATTGGCGCTTCATCAGGCGTTTGTCCAGCGGGCGAGTTGGAGTTACATATGAGTATCCATCCATCACAAGCGGTAGTTTGCGGAGCGGGCGGCTTTATTGGCGGTCATCTCGTCAAAGGCCTTTTGGATCGTGGAGTGCGAGTTCTTCGGGCAGTAGACATAAAACCCCTGGACCAATGGCACCAGATAACGAAAGTGTTGAGAATTTATCTCTCGATTTAAAAGAGAAACAAAACTGTCTGATAGCCACGAATGGTGCGGACCACGTTTATCAGCTGGCCGCGGATATGGGAGGCATGGGTTTCATAGAGAACAATAAAGCGCTTTGTATGCTCAACGTGTTGACCAGTACGAACATGCTCGTGGCAGCCCGGGAGACAGGGGTCAAGAGATTCTTCTATGCATCTTCGGCGTGCGTCTACAACGCACAAAAGCAGATCAGACCGGATGTCATTGCTCTCAAGGAATCGGATGCTTATCCAGCTTTACCGGAAGACGGGTATGGGTGGGAGAAGTTGTTCAGCGAGCGCATGTGCCGTCATTTTCAAGAAGAATCCGATCTTATCTGTCGCGTGGCCCGCTATCACAATGTTTATGGGCCTCACGGTACCTGGACAGGTGGACGTGAAAAGGCGCCTGCCGCGATATGCCGGAAAGTAATTGAAGCTAAGAAATCCGGCATCGGTGAAATCGATATATGGGGAGATGGAGAGCAAACGCGCAGCTTTATGTTTATCGACGACTGTATACGCGGTACAGAGATGATTATGAACAGCAGCAGCATCGACGAACCGATCAATCTTGGCTCGAGTGAGCTGGTTACGATTAACCGGTTGGTTGATATCGCGGAAGAGATTGCAGGTATTCGACTGAAGCGCACATACGATCTGGCTGCCCCGCGAGGAGTGACTGGACGAAACAGTGACAATTCGATGATTCTGGATCATCTCGGCTGGGAGCCCTCCATCCGGCTTCGCGATGGTCTCGAGCAGACCTATCGGTGGATAGAAAAGGAAATGGAGAAAGGGACTACTGAGGAATCGAGGCAGGAGCACCTCGTTTATTCGCTGGCGATCTGAGTTGTGCCTAAGCAGCCTTCGTGGGTACGGGATCTACGCCATCCGGCGATTCCTGATTGGAGGATAAAAGGCACGATCATCGGTTAGATCTCCTTTTTACGAACACATGTGAAGGGCGAAATGACAACCGGCAGGCTAATTCGGCAGCCAGACTCAGAGACGGTTGAGGTCTCAAAATCACGCGCGCCGCAAGAGGCGCTCCTTAGCAATATGGAGTTGTCGCTCCGTAGCATCTTTTATCCAATTGGCTATGCCGTTGAGATCATTACCAATGAACCGGCTGTTCTTATGGCCGCGGACGAGAGCTTCGGGCATTTGTATTTATCTCGGGCGAGCACCACACTTAAGATACGCATCGGCATAAGTGATGAGGGTCACTCCGGGTGTCCGCCCGAACCAACTCGACGTCAGTATAACCATCTGTATTCCCTGGTGGCAGACGCCGATAATCAAGCGCTACTGGATCTAAAACGTTGCATCGGGTTTGCCTGGTTAACGAAAGCAACGGTGGATCGCCGGCTCTATTTTCGTTATAACTTTTTGGAAAAAATCGTCTACTTGTTGCTCGGCTCGTCGGTCGTAACTGACCTGCATGCCGCCTGTGTAAGCAGGAATGGTAAGGGTATTCTTCTCTGCGGTGACTCCGGCGCAGGAAAGTCAACGCTTTCTTATGCCTGTGCGCGTGCCGGATGGACCTATACCTCGGACGACACAAGCTATTTGATCAATAACTCCAAGGACCCGCATGTCATTGGACATTCGCATCGGGTTCGCTTCCGTCCGACCGCAAAGGCGCTCTTTCCGGAGTTGCGAGACCACGAGTTGACGCCGCGCCTGGAAGGCAAGCCTTCCATCGAGGTTCCAATCTCAAAGTTTCCTGGCCTCATTACTTCGAGCGAGGCAAAAGTGCATTCCATTGTCTATCTGAATCGATGCCCGTCACCAACAGCCACGCTCGTTCCGCTACCAGAGGGCACGGCGACAGAGCGCGCACGGAAAGAGCTTTATTCTGCCGGAGAGATTCGCACAAAACACGAAAAGATATTAGAAGTACTCTCTGATATACCTACGTATGAACTGCAATATCGCGACTTAGACGACGCAATCTGTCAGCTTGAACTTTTGACCCAGGGGCCATGAGCTAAATTGCAGAGTAAAGGCACTTTCAGGGGACTACTCTCCTGCGTGAAATGGCCGTGAACCACAGGCTCCGGCCGCAGTCGCTGCTGTAGAGCAGCGTTTTTGAGTCGTCCTCCCAGGCAGACTGAATCTGATTACATGGCACATCGGCAATGCGACGCGTTGCGCCGGTGCTCTCGTCCCGGAGCCAAAGGTTCCACACACCCTCATCAAGACGACTGTAGGCCATCCATCGTCCGTCGGGTGAGAGCGCAGGATAGCGCGACTCCCCAAGCCCAAGCGGCACGTTCGTGTGCGTTGCGTCATGTAGATAGACTTGGGGCGGATGTCCTTTCGCGACAGCCGAAAATGCGTACTCTTGTGCCGATAGAAAAGATGCTTCATAGACATTTAGCGAAGACGACGTGAGCGCGGCCTCGTCTGCAGCATCGGAGACGGCGAATTGAAAGTTTTTCCGCATCATCATCCGTCCCCGGCCATGATCGTCGCGCACAAAGGCCAGATCCCGGCCATCGACGGAGAGCATCGGCTCGCGGGCGCCGGGAAGGTGAATACGCGAGGGCCCATGCACTTCAACAATTACTGACTGCGACCCCAGAGCACGCTCCACCAGGGTTGTGCCGGGTTGGATATTCCCGAAGTTGCTGGTGAATGAAAGATTGTCTACCGTAGAGTCGGCAGGGAGATTGGTGGATATCGCGTTGCCTTTCTCCGTCACCAGGTGATATCCGTTCAACGTAAATGCAATATAACGAACTCCCGTGCCTGCGGGCCGCGGACCTGCGTTGAGATACCCCTGGCCTTGCAGCGGCAAACGGTATGCGTACTCCCGCCGTGCGGCGCGTTCGCGATGAAAAGTGGAAAGCGCGTTGAATATTACGGAGACAGCCAAGATTGCGGCCCATGCGTAGCGCGTCCAGTCGCGCGAACCACTCCCGGCGACATGGTCACGCCACAGCAGCGCATAGAGTCCAAGAAGCAACGCAAGTATTAATGTCAGCCGCGGCACATACAGCAGAACCGCAGGCCCCATCATTCCGTGCGGATTCGGCATGGGAAAGCCAATTCCGAGATAAACGACCAGCAGGATCGCCAGCCATCGATACCGTCGGCGCCGCAGCAACGCCGCGCTTATCACGCACACCGGCAGAACCAGGAGCACAAAGTTGTACGAGGCCGGAATGGTGGAGATGGCGAGTGACGCGGTCAACAACGCCGACCATTCCAGTAGTATTCTTTCCCGACTGCCATCTTCTCTGCGGATGAGCAAAATTGCCGGTGCGAGTGTCAGCATTTGCAGTGTAGGCAGCAGCAGAGCATAGCTCAGCGGAGAGTAGTGCCATGGATGAGGATTCCACTGTGGCTCAGACAGAAACAGATAATGCAGCACGCCGGTGAAGGAGGCGTTTGCCAGATACGGCTGCAATCCTCCGCCGTGCAACGCCCAGGGCAGGACCTCGTGCAGATAGGTTCGATGCAGGTTCCAGCCGAAAACCGCGACAGACAAAGCAGCGGCTGCCACCGCCGTAATCACTCCTGAGACGAGAGCGCGCCAGCACCTGCGTTGCAGGAAAAGGATAAAGAAAAGAACCGGAAAAATCTTACATGCCGCGGCAATGGCTATAAGAGCGCCGGCCAACAGGTAATATTCACGCAAATAGGCCCAGCACGCCGCGACAATTAGCGCCAGCAGAAAAATATAGAACTGGCCATACAACAAATTTCGATGAAGCGGAAAACTCAACGCGAAGATCAGCGCAATTCGCCGATACGTCAGGCCCGTCATCGAGCGCAGCATCCAGCCAATCGGAAGCAGCAATGCCAGATTCAGAGATATCCAGGCATGCTTGGCGGCAAGTGGTGCCAGCCCGGTGAATGGCCATATCACCAGAGTCGAAAACGGTGTGATGGGCACCAATCCGATGACGCGAACATCGACGGCGCGATGATCTTTCTCGCGTTGCAGCCAGGTCCACTCATACATTCGGGCAGTGTCATAGCCCTCATGCGCCAATTGCACCGACATGTAGTAGTTGGGAAAATCCGTAATTAGTCCGCGCCACGCGCGCGGCATGGTGTGGAGACACAGATAAAGAACTAAGAGGAACAGAACGCCGCGCTCAGCCCAGTCGATGATGCGGTGATCCTGCGAAGTAATCACACCTTAACATACGTGGGATTCGACCACCGGTTGTCACCGGCTTGTCATTTTTTATTATTCCCGGGTTGTAGAGAATGTCACGGGTGGTCGACCGGAGTTGCCAAATGTACTGCTTGTGTTTGACGTCGAGGCTTCCCGTAAAAATTCTCGAGAGCCTCTTCCATCACTTCCACAGCGCGCTCCAGTCCACGGGCAGATCGAATTCTCGCTTGTAGTTCCTTCGCAGCGTCACGATAGCTCGTGGTATTAAGAATCTTTGCCAAGGCCAAGCTAAGCTGGTTCGCGGAGAGAGTTTCTTTTGGAAGCACCTCAGCGATTCTCAACCAAGCCAGACGAGATGCTACGGCGGGTTGATCATAACCCATCGGAATGGCAATCATGGGCTTACCTTCCATAAGTGTTTCCAATACGCTGTTAAGTCCTCCATGGGTGATTACGACGTCGGCCCTCTTCAATAGCTCAAGTTGTGGAGCATATCTCACTACCAAAGGCCGCCCTGGTAAATCGTGAAATATTGCTGGATCGAGGCGACCGCCTAATGAAATTACCAGTTGCAGGTTCGGCCCTTGACAGGCCTCAGCAATCAAGCGAAAGATAGCCTCGTTATTCCGCGCGGTACCTAAGGATGCGTAGATTAGAGGCCTCTCATCGAGGCGATTCCATGGAAATTCCACAGATGGCCTTGCCGCTTCATCCACAAACGGTCCAGTGTAGAAGAAATTTCTGGGAAGCATCCCGCGCGGGAAATCAAGACACTGTGGTAACTGCGTGATATGCGCCAGCTCAGGAAATATATTATGTAGTTCTCGAATTGGTTCCAATCCAGTTTGCCGTCGATAATTATCCAGTTTCCAGCGCACCGGGCCTTTCATCCGAAATACGGATAGCTGTAATAACGCGTTCTCCTCCCGGGAAGAATAAGTGGAGGAATATTGGAGCTCCGACGAACCGTGAGGAGTGGTCCATCCGAAGCGATGAGGCACTGAAGTTGATACCACGAAATAAGGTAGGTGCAGCATCTGAGCCAAAGTTGGGCCAGCCAGAGCTATCTCGTCGATAATAAGTGCATCTATGCCCGCTCTGGTGAACGCAGCGGGAGCTCGCTGGAAAAGCATTTCCATTTCGTCAACGATGCGTCTTATACCGAAGCGCAGGTCAACAGTACCAGTCACGACTGAGCGTTGGCTGTCTGCCCCGTCCTGCTCTTCAGAATAGGATCTGACCGTTTCGATTGGAGAGAACTCCAGTCCACACTCTCGCACTCGACTCTCCAGCTCGGCTCTCTGAAAAAATGTAACCCTGTGGCCTCCTTTTGTTAACTGTCGAGACAGGGCGATAAGCGGGTTCAGGTGCCCAGTACCCTTATAGGACAGCACGCCAAAATGTGACATTCGTCCCTTTCCTGAGAATCGTAAAAGTCGGCTCCTGCAACGTTGGTTCCCAATTCCGCGGTATCAGGCAGGTTGAGCTTCTATCAATGCCGGGATGCGAACCGGCTTACCTCCCAAACGCACCTCGCCCGAACCGAGTATCTCTTCGGTTTTTCGCAATAGCTCTCCCACCGGCGCTCGCATCCAGCGGATCGTATCGCCGATTGACAAAGGCTGCAGTCCTTGTTGTGCCGAGATTGGAAGCCGTTCCAGTATCGCCTCCGAGGCGAGTTGTACCCGTCCGCCAATCATCACGAACTCTATGTCGTTCATCGAGAGTGTCGGTAGCCTAGCCGCGGCATGGTGACCTGTATCTCGAACCGCAATCAGATCTGCCATACCAGATACCCTGATGGAGCCCACTCCATCTCCTAACCGGAGAATGGCAGCGGGAGCTTCTGTCACCATGCGATAGGCAACCGGAGGTGGAGTACGGCAAAAGCGGATGGCAAATCGGATTTCGTCCAGCAGATCGCCTTCCGCTGTCAATGGAGAGTCATTTCCCAGGGCCACATTGTCGATACTGTCGAGGAGAGACATGTCCGGGAGCTTATCAAAAAGAAATTTATTGGAAGATGGGCAGACGATGAGCGAAGCCCGGCGCTCCTGCATAAGCGCCGCGCCCTCATGATCGATTGCCAGCCCATGCACGAGTACGGCACTTGCGTCCAGAAGTTCTAGCCGATCGAGTCCCCAGAGCTCCTCTCGTGCTACTTCATCAACTCCTTCACAAGCATGCACAATAAAAGCGCGTCCTTCGGGGGTGGCTGAACGCGCTGCGCGGAGATCTCCGCCAAGAGCTAAGGAATGTCCCCAGCCGTATTCCTGAACCACCCTTACCGGGAAATCTATTCTTTTCAATTCAGGCCAAAGGGGATTGTGATGACTTACGGTTGTGGCTCCGCAAAGGAGGTTTCGTATGCCGCCCCACCATAGACGTAAATCTTTGGGTACCGCCCGGTGCCTTGCGATCAGATCTGGGAACCTGTCGTGTATGTCTTCTCCCCAATCGATGTAATTTCGATACGGTGGATGCCCGAGCCTGGGAAAAAGGGAGAACTCCAGATGGTCGTGCGAGTTAATAAGGCCGGGCATAATCAGGAAGTCACTGAGATCAATCTCTGAGCAGCTCGACTTAGTGGGAAGCAATAAAGACCGGTCGCTCGTGATACGAGCTACGCGACCGCCGGCGATTTGTATGGAAGCGCGCGTACTTTCCTGCGGTCCGATAGCGTAACGAGCTCCGTGAACTATCATCTGACGTTGCTGCCTGCCTTCAAAAAGCGCCGTTTTCGATTTCCGCAAACGCCACGGTAAATAGGTGGCAGGCCATTTGGCCATCATTCTTCAGAAAGTGAAAGAGGATCATCACGCATCCTTCCTGGCTACATAAATGCGAAACCGAGAAGGCTCGCGCCTCCGGTGCAGCTTTGCCAGGAGAGGACGCGCCGCCCACTTGAAACCATAATGTGGAGAATGGATCGTCCACCGAAACAACAGTTGCTCCGCCAAAATGCGCAGCCGCTCGTCTGTAAGATACTCAAGACTGCTGATAGAGTCCGAAGCGGTTCCATAGCGCTGGGAAAATGTGGCGCGACGTTCAGACACCATTTGCCTGCCACTGTTCTCGCGGGAATACCAGGGTGTGTCGCTGATAATCACCATGCCTCCGCTTTTTACGCATCGGAATGCCTCGCGCAGAGTCGCTGCGTAATCTTCGGAATAATGGAAAGAGGCATTGAATATGACGGCATCAAACTGCTCGTTTTGAAACGGCAGGTGTGTGATCTCCGCCTGGAATCGCGGGAAAAGTTCGGGCAAGTGTTTTTGATAATGCGCGGCTGCCCCGAGACCATCGCTATCGTTGCAGAGCAGATCCACCGCAAAAGGGCGGTATCCGGCGAGCGCCAGACGAAAGCTCATCCAGCAGTTTCCTGCGCCAAGGTCCAGAATCCGTGCACCACCATTCTGCGGATTCCGCTTCAGCACATGCCGAATCAGATAGTCATAACTGCGCGCCCGGATGTGCCATTGTTTGCTGTTCCTTCCGGAAACGTCGTTGTAAGGAAGACTCAGATAGAAATCTTCGTTTTCGCTGCCTCGGCCCTCTGCCGCTCTTATGCGCTCATACTCTTCCATGAAACGTGCGTAATGCGCGACTCGCTCCGGCGGCAGGGCATGCACGATTCCACGACTGATCCGCATTTGGAATCCGCAGAGCATACACTCCAGTCCGCCTATGTCGGCTCTGCAGTGGGGGCACTGTATCGCGACGTCCAAGTGGAGGACAGCGTCACTGACGACACTATTTTGCAATGCGCCCATCGCTACGTTTTCTCCAGATGCGTAACATGTGATCTCCCGGCACTACCTTGACGGCGCTAATTGCTCGATCGACACCATCGCAGACGAAGTAAAAGCAGCGACTCCATCAAGAGACCCTAAAGCCTCCGCATCTCGGCTCTCCGGCTCCAATTCATCGACTTTGCGCCATAGGGCATCGATCTCAGCATTTATCATGTTCGGCGCGTCCAACTCACGCCAGGAATCCACCTCCGCATGCAGGGCATCGCGGACAGCGCGATAAAAATCGGTCTTGTAAGCTGCATGGAACATGATGCAAAGATCATCACTGTCAGTCCAGTTGCGCTTTGGCCCGAGTTGCGCCCGGACGCGCTCATAAAATGCCGTCCCCGGCAGAGGATAAGAGAATGAGATCCCAATGTCGTCCGGGCGTGTCTCACGAACAAAAGCGATAGTTTCCTGCAATTCGGCCCAGGTTTCTCCTGGGTAGCCGAATTGCAGAAAATAGCAGGCACGAATGCCAGCTTCTTTCAGGCGACGACGGGCAACGATGATGGAAGAAAGACTTAATCCTTTGTCCATCGCGTTGAGCACGGATTGCGCTCCGGATTCGGCTCCCATCCATACTTCGGCGCATCCGGCGGCCTTCAGGTGGTGGACAGTCTGGTCGCTCATCAGATCGGCACGAGATTGTATTTTGAAGGGGATGACTGCATCGCGCTTCGTGACTTCTTCGGCGAACTGTTGCACCCAATGATGATTCAATGCGAAGACATCGTCACCGAACCAAATATGGTCGACTCCGGCGCGAATCTTCAGCAGCTTCATTTCTTCGGCAACGACTGCGGCGGGACGTAGATGAAACTTATTGCCAGAAATCGGTTTTGCACACCAGTTGCACCGGAAAGGGCATCCTCGGCTGGCCACCATATTCGTTGAAAAATATCCATGAGCTTTCATCCATGCGGCGCGATACGGCTCCAGGTCGATCAGATCGCGGGAAGGGAGAGGAAGCTGCGCCCATGCGGGATTCTTTGAAAGCCGCTGCGGACTCTGGATGGGAAGACCATGCATGCCGAGTCTCACCAGACCATCTATTTCCGGTATTTCCTCGGAGCGCAGGATGGAACTACATAACTGCACAAGTGTTTCCTCTGCCTCTCCGCAAAGCACATAGTCAAAGCCGTTCTCCAGGAACAGAACCGGGTTATCTGTCGAATCGGAACCGTGCGCAATAACGACGGCGCCGAATGCATGGGCTGCTTTCGCCATCTCCCAGGCGACCTCTCTCATACGCGTGAGACACATCTTTGTAAGAAAATTGAAATCATCTTCATAGACGGCCACAATCTTCGGTCGGTGCTCCTCCAGCATTGCGGCGAACTTTGTAGACGGCTCCTCAAGCATCGAATCGAGAACCGCCACAGATATTTCTCTCTCCCGTAGCGCCGTGGCCGCATAGAGCATGCCGATGGGCGTGTATGGCTGCATTTTGCGGAGCTGCTTCGCATCATATGGAAGATGATAGGAATGTGTAAGTAAGACGTTTGCCATAGTTCACCCCGGAAATTTGCATGCCGTTGGGTCGGCACGCTGCCTCCGCCGACGTGTACCAGATGCATTCACGCAACAGGCACACGCCGCCATGAAATGTAGCGTAGACCGATGCTGTGCAGGCAGTTGTCTCAAAATTGTCAACTCAATGTCATCCCTTTGCTTATGCGGGATCACAGCGCTTTCAGTGTTGTTTCGTCCGGCCAGAATGGCAGTGGTGTCCGCGCAATAGCGCGCGCCGAGTTGAATAGTTACCGACGAATAGTTTCGGAAAACATGGTTTCCAAATTGGAGAGATGACCGAGTTTCTCGCGTTTGGTAGCAAGATAGTGGGCGCAATGTGGACTACCTGGAACATCAGCGCTCAACCGCTCGACAATTTCAATTCCCGCCGACAGCACCGCATCGATCTTCTCAGGGTTATTGGTCATCAGTTTGACCGAGTGAACCTTGAGGAACCGAAGAATGCCCACAGCCAGTGAATAATTACGTAAGTCGATTGCGTGTCCGAGACGAAGATTCGCTTCAATTGTGTCGAACCCCTGATCTTGAAGTTCATACGCGCGCAGTTTCTCCATGAGGCCGATACCTCTACCCTCCTGGTGCTCATAGAGCACCATCCCTGCGCCTTGATCTGCGATCACACGCAGGGCCAGGTGAAGCTGGTCGTGACAATCACAGCGCAAGGAGTGAAAAACATCGCCCGTCGTGCATTGAGAATGAATGCGAACGACTGGCGGGAAGCTATGAATGTCACCAAGAGCTAGAGCCAGAGCGGTTTCCACCCGCTCTTCATTTGTTTCATTGCCGGCATGGATGCCCTGAAAAGCCAATAGGCGGAAGTCCGCCCAATCGGTTGGGAAATCGACATCAGCGATTTGCTTTATCTTGATCAAGTCAGGACGACCTCTCGAAGATTTGCATGCCGTGCATGGTTCATCGGAAGAATGTAGTTCGTCAGCTCCGTGTGAAGAGTATCCTGCCGCTTTCGTGTATGTGTCATCGGAATGTCTCGATGCCGTCATCCCATTGTCGAAGGTGCAGTGCATACAAACGCCGAATACGGACCTGTTCGGTGGTGGAAGACGCAATCCGTCGCGCCGCTGTTAACAGACAGGTGCACTGGTACGGCGAAATTCATAAAGAACATGATCGCCCAGGCTCGCCAGTGGGCGGGCGATGACCTGGTCGAGCTTCTCCATCGCAGCGAGCAGGTGCGGCTGCTGCGAAATCCATGGTTCGGCGGCGCTCGGCGGCACCGTTATTCCGATGCCCAGACGCTTCTCCAAAACAAACCAGGGCGAGAAAGCGCGTAGCATCGCGGCGCGGCGGTGATAGACGACCTGGAATTCACGTTTGCCCAGCCGCGCCGGCACCGCCCCGCGTTTGAAGCGCCGCAGGGCCAGATGTGGTCGGCCGCGCAGCACTTCCGAGATCATCTCGCCGGGACAGAAGGTGCCGAACAACACCAGCATTGCCGGGGCGCCGGGTTTAAGCAGTTGTGCCAGACTACGTGCCACCGGCCCCAAATCATCGACGCAATTGAGCGGCGCGAAATTGGAGAAGGCGCCATCGAATATTGCTCGACCTGCTGAAAGGTGACTGCTGGCGAAGCCCTCCATTTCTTCCGCAGCGGCGACTTCGGCACGCGCGCCCAGAGGCGCCAACTTGAGCTTCGCCTTCTTCACCATGGCGGGCGAGGGGTCAGTCAGAAACACATTGAACCCACGCTCTGCCAGAAAAGCCGCATCTTCACCGGTGCCACCGCCCAGTTCGAGGATATGACCGTTGGCCGGAAATCCCCGCAGCAGCGCAGCGCGCACGGCACGCCGCTGCGCCGCCACGCTGCACCAAATGCCGAAGCGTGAGTCGAAAACATCCGCGATCGTATCGAAGGCAACGGCCGCGGGACGCAAAGGGGGCATCATCATAGAAACCGATTCATCTGCTGCCGCCAATGATATGACTCCGATGTATAGCGAAGTCCTTCCACGATGTGAAAGCGCAGACGGAGCAAGGTAAAGTGGAGTTGCATGCGATAGCGACGAATCCGCACAGGTAGCGGCTCATTTGCGGACGCCCGTACTACAGCTGGCGGCAAACGCGAAGGCAACAGCGACTGACGTAGCGAACGCTTCGCTGGAACACCCGCGGATGCGAGCTCCCGCTGCAGCAGCAGGTACAACTTGCTGCCTGGAAAGTCCCCGAAGACAGCGCGGTATCCATACATCTCTACCCAGAGCCTTGCGGACCTGGGAAGACGATGGACAGTCCAGCTCGTAAATGCTTCCGGGGCAAAATCACCCATCACGTGCGTAATCAGCAGCACAATTACGCCAAGACCCAAGGAAACCCTTGGATTTCGCTCGCCTGTTGATTGAAGCTCGTCCCAGAAGATTTTGCTGTCGCGGCGAATCAGCACATGACGGCGAAACTCGAGAAGGTGCGACGCGCGTGAGAACTCGCTGCAGACATGTTTATAAACGTGCAGCCCCTGGCCTGAAAACAGATCGACGGGGGAAAGCACCGGCATATTTATTCCGTAGAAGTCGCGCTTCACAATTCGTTCCAACAAGGAAGGACCGCCGGGGATGTTGGCCTCAACATGCAATTCCACCGATCGGCCGGGCAAATCCTTATAGAAATCCTCCATCGAAATGCCTGGCGTTTCGTTCCTCTTGAACTCCCAACTTCTGCCGCTGATGGCGTACAGACGGTAGCCCCTACGTTCAAGAATTCGCCGCGCCCCGGGAGCGCTTCTCTCCGCTACCAAAAAATCCAAATCAAACTGATGTCGCAGTTCCGGTCTTGGGACCGAATATGGGCTAAGTGAAAATCCCTTCAGCGTCGCGTAGGAGAGACAAGATTTCTGGAACTCTTTTTGAATCGCCACCGATTCAGCAATCATGCTGCGGGTTCGCCCAGTATTATCGCGCAAATTCTGCTGCAAACGTGCGAGCACACCGGGCGGCAACATATCGCAAAGATGCAAGTCCATTATTCGATCAAGGAAGTACAGCGCCAGTCCGCTGATATCCAGCCAGTTAAGTAATCTCTGCCACTCCTTCGCGGAGAGATTTTGTAGCCGTAAGCATTGCTCGGGGAAAGGATCGCAAAAACTCAACAACACAGACTCACGTATCAACTGGTTCCTGCTCCGAGGCTTCGAGGCGGCATTGACATTGAATGCCTTCGAGGTCAGCAGGTGTCCCTCTCCGGTTTGTTTACTCTCTCCGCATGCAACGGATGGCGCAGATAAATCACCAATGTCAGCTAACAGACGAAGATCTTTGACTGGATAACGGGCCAATGACTTGTCACCTTTTTCTTGATCTTCCTGCCCTTCAGCTTAGAAAGCTTTCAGCTAAGGATTGTCATGTCATGGTAAGGAGATTGTCACTGTTTTGTTGAAGTCGTGTTTTCAGAACACGCTAATGAAGAGCTTTCGAGAGGTTAGCCATTTCTGCGAAGCTCGAGGCCATCAATATCGTCCACAGTGCAAGCGACAATCAATTGACAAACAGCAGACAATCCGGAGACACCTCCGATAATGCGAGAACGCTATAGTGACTCGTATGCCAAATCCGACGTTGAGCTTTCCTCTCGCCAAAATGATGGTAACGAGCGCCGATGGGCGTCAGCCCGACATCGCGGGCGTATCGGAAAGAAAGAACACGATTCACGGTCCGATGGGGGGTGACCAGGTGAGGCCTTTTCACGAAATTCAGGCGTGTGATCTCACATCGTCTTCCCTGAAGGATGAGATCGATTCCCGGGGCTATCTGCTGATTCGGGAATTATTACCCCGCGACGCTCTCCACCCGCTGCTCAGCGAAGTAACGAAAATACTTCACGCTGCCGGCTGGCTGCTGGCTGATCGGGACCCGCTCGAACGCGTGGCGAATAGCAACGCGGCTTGTGGAGATCCTGACCCGTCGTTCAAGCAAACCTACCAGGAAATCTTCAATCTCGAATCATTTCATGCCTTGTCTCATCATCCCGCGATGAAGCGAGTCATGCGCATGCTGGTGGGCGAGCAACTCCTGATTCACCCAAAACCGATCGGCCGGTTGATTTTCCCGAATTGCGAACGCCTCGTCGTTCATGCGCATCAGGATTATCGATTTATGGATGGAGATCCCGAGTGCTTTACCGCCTGGATTCCTCTTCATAACTGTCCAACGGATTTAGGGCCCTTACAAATTTTGGAAGGCTCTCACCATTTCGGCATTCAGAGCCACGACCAGACGTATATTCCTGAGATTCCAGAGGGGGCGGCGCGGGGAGGCGATTGGGTTGGTGGCCAGATCAACGCTGGTGATGTGCTCATCTTTCACGGTCTGACCGTGCATGCAGCTTCTCCGAACGTTTCAAACCAACTACGTATCTCGCTGGATTGCAGATTTCAAGATTACCGTCGAGCCTTCAATCCCGCTAACCTGGTGTTCGGCGGAGAATCCGGGAAGTCCTGGGAAAAGACATACGCCCGTTGGCGCTCAAATGATTTGAAGTACTACTGGAAGGGAATGCCCCTGAGGTTCAAGCCTTCCAAATCTGAGATAGAAAAGCTCACAAAGACAGCAGAACCTCCATCCACGCGAGCAAGGTATGCCCGGATTTTGAGCCAACTCGAATAACCTCGACAGATCATCAAGTGCTTTGAGCGCTGACGTTCCGAGCGGCTCTCACCGCGATTCATGATCCTGCCACCAATCGCCACAGATTGGTCATCTCTCTAACTCAGATTTTGAGGTGATCGTGATTGATCTCGACACGCTGAAGAACGATTGGGAGGCTCTCGCGGAGCGCGATGCCTTGCATGCCATTCTCACCGATGGCAGCAAGGTGGGTGGCAAATGGGATATCGCGGAGTTCATGGCAACGGGGAGCGCCGAAATCGAAACTGTCATGGGCCACCTGACCAGCATCGCCTGCGTTCCCGATAGCAATGGGGCAGCTTTGGACTTCGGGTGTGGTGTGGGCCGGCTGACGCAATCTCTGGCGCGGCACTTTGCCTCGTGTGTTGGCGTCGACATCTCGCAGCAGATGATTCAGACAGCCGAGTCTCTCAACCGCTACCCACATTGCCGGTATCTGGCCAACTCAGATGCACGACTACCATTCGTTGACGGAAGCTTTTCGTTCATCTACAGCAACATTGTCCTCCAGCATATGCCTCGATATTTTTCGGAGAAGTACTTGCAGGAATTCGTAAGAGTGCTCGCTCCGAGTGGAATTCTAGTGTTCGGGGTGCAAGATTCTTTTGCGGCGAAGGACATCTCATCCGTCCTGAGCCGGGTTCGCCACGTCCTTCGTATCCGCTCCAGAATCAAAGCGGCGCTGGGGTTTGGTTCGCGGGACATGCAAATGCATTGTCTGCCGGAAAGCGCCGTTCAGCGCGCACTCGGTGCCGCCGAGATCGTGGATATTCAATTCACGAACACAGCGGCGAAAGACTTCAACGGCAAACTTGTCTATTCACAGGTAGCGCCAACTTCGGGTTATGTCGGCAAACAATACTGCGCGGTGAAATTTCCGTATATCACGGATCGCGAAGAGCATATCTTCATCTGAACCGATGATTTGCCATACGCGACTGGATCGGCTGATACCGGGCGGCTTGATGGAGTTTTGGCGCAAGCAACCGGGAGCGAACTCGCGTGCTACAATTTGCAACTACGGGGTTTCGTGGGGTTTAGAAGGATTCACAAAACCCTGCATCTGCCTGAATCGAAATACGACGGGCGGTTAGCTCAGTTGGTTAGAGCGCCTGCCTTACAAGCAGGAAGTCGGGGGTTCGAGTCCCTCACTGCCCACCATTCCCATGTTCTATAGCGTCCGAATAAATCCAACCTCCTTCCAAAACATCGATAAATACAGATGTGTTGGCTCCTTTCCCCGTCGAAGGCGGTATCATGGAAGCCAATCCTTGCGAGGGGTACATTTGAGGGTATTTTTCTTTTGATTGGGGTACTTTTCCTGCAGGGAGATTTACTGAGAGGTCACTGTATAGGGCGAATCTGAGCTACATTCAGCGCGAGATAGCCCGCACCAATCTTCAGCGCTTGGCGGCTGCCTGCGTACCTTTTGTTAACTCCGAACTGTACGAGGAGAGATCGCCGACCTCTTGGAAGGCCGACACGATATGGTCTCCCAGATCGCTCGAATCGTCATCGAACCATGTCGCGACGGCATGGCTGACGGTAGCCATACCCGTCTGTGCACCTAGATTCGCTTGATGCTCAACGTGATCGACCGCCTCACACAAGCGTCAGCCCACCACCCACGCGCAACTCTGTTCCGGTGGCGAAGCGGGAGTTGTCAGGGGCGAAGTAGAGTGCGGCCGCGCGAATTCGCCGAACTGCTCGCCGATCCGCGTTATTCGGGCGGCTTCGCTTGCGGGTTTCACGCCGATACAGGTATCACGTCCCTCGACATATAATCCACATTTACAGAGCACGGCTCAATGACTGATCGTGCGCGCGACGACTCCGAACGACTGCTGGGGGAGCTTCGGCCAAAGCTCCATCCACACTGCGCGCGCATGAGGGGCTCAGGCAAGATGGACTTTACGTAGCACTCACGCCCGTCGGCTAGTTCGGCGCCAATTTCGCGAAATACATATCGGCTTTTCCGCTGCTGATCAATTTGAATGTGCCAAACGTCGCCGTTCCGTGAAAGGGTCCGGCGATCAGCAAATTTCCCGAGTTATCGATGGCGCATACGGGACTGATGGGATCGGTTGGCCATGACGCTGCGTTCAGGATCTGCTTGTCCCAAAGCAACGATTTCTGCCAGTACTTGTGCCAAAGCAGGCTCACATACTTGCCGTTCTGCCGAACGCCGACAACATTCAATCCGCCCTTCGCGTTGAATGCGATGCCGGTGCTCTCCTGGTTGGCCGCGTCGCCGAGCCGGCCCGCGCGAACGAGTTGGCCGCCGGCATTCCAAGTCGCAAAAAACTCATCGGCGTTGTACGGCTGGGTCAGGATGCCGCTGCCCAGATCAATATTCGGCATGCCGGGTTGGGAGGTGACGATCGTGCTCGCCGAACCGTTGCTATTGCCCACCCACCCCACCGTGGTGATCTGTCCATACAGGTCTACGGCCAGCGCATTCCCTTCGGCCTTGTA
The DNA here is from genome assembly GCA_963823595.1 of uncultured Acidobacteriota bacterium. Lineage (GTDB taxonomy): Bacteria > Acidobacteriota > Terriglobia > Terriglobales > Acidobacteriaceae > JAKAAZ01. The sequence continues at coordinate 1,168 of CAWGME010000020.1, read as the reverse complement.
ACCGCCGGCGTGGTTGGCCCACTGGGCATTGCCCTGGCGGTCATACTTCACAAGGAACATATCGTTCGGGTAGTCGGAATTGGACTGGGCAGGGCTGAACCCGTCCACCGTGATGTTGTTCCCGTTGACGCTTTCGAACGTGGTGGTTCCCTCCATCGATCCGGTCACGTAGGCATAGCCGTTTTTGTCGATCGTCACCTGGTCGGGCACGCTGTTCGGACTGGCTTGGTTGCTAACTCCCCACTGGAACACTCCGCCCGTCGTGAAGCGAGCGAGCACCATGTGCCATGTCCACACACCGCCCACCGTGTCGGTGGTTGCGTTGGCCGAGGTGAACACGATGTTTTCCTGCCCCAACGAGGCCAGGTAGAGGCTGCCGGTCGCGGCGTCTACGGTAACCGCGGCCCCGAAGTTGATTTCGCCGTTGACGGGCGAAGTTCCGGTTATCACCCAATCCAGAATCCCAGCCGCACTGTAGCGGGCCAGAAAAATCGTTTGCCCGAACCCGGTCACGGTGCGCGTTTTCTTATTCGTGGAGGCAAACGTGGCGGTGCCGATGAATCCACCTGTGACGTACACGTTGTTCGCCGAGTCGATATCTATTCTTCCCATTCGATCGTCCTGGGTACTGCCGGCTTGAACCACCCACTCCAAATGACCTGGGCTCGAATACTTGGCCAGGAACAGGTCTGCCCCACCCTTAGACGTCAATTTGGTTCCGGAGAAGGATGGACTGGAGCTAAATTGGCCCGCCACATAGATCTCGTTCGTCGGCGTGATCTTCATGGACACTGGGGTAGTCTGGCCACCCTTTGCGGCGACAGTTGCCGCCGTCCATGGAATTGTGGCGAATGCGGAATCGGGAGAAAGGAGTACGGCGGTTGACGCTGCGAGCAGCAGCACGACATGGAAAGACTGAAACCTGGTCATGGAAATCCTCCTTACGCGTTGCTTACAAACGAACAGCCTTGCACTGCGACGGAACGGCGGAGCCAACCCAGGCAAAGTGATTGCAAGGAAGTGATACTGTCTTCAGCAATTCGTGGACGGTCGCATGCAGAAGCGCATTCGCGATAGAGGAGTATGTGCGGACTGTAGTCCCCGCAGTGAGAGACGTCAAGGTGATTTGCGGGGCGAGGGCACATCGGGGAATTGTTCTGGCGCCCGC
>CAWGME010000019.1:0-116338 GCA_963823595.1 uncultured Acidobacteriota bacterium | reverse complement strand
TATATTCATGGCGATAATGATGAGCAATTTTCCGGTTTTGAAACTCATAGCCCGAATTTTGCAACGACACCGCATGGCAATTGGGTGACCTGGGGATATCTGGATGGCTGCCATCTTCAGACCGCTGAGAAGAAGGACTTGGGCGTGCGGTTCTCCTGGCAGGACTGCAAAGACCGGGTACCGGTTATCGCTGACTTTGTTGCGAATCTTGGCCACGAGTGGGCAGGCAGTCTTGATTCACACTGGAATGAGCGACATCGACCCAATGCGCCTCTCAATTTCACCGATATGGCTTGGCGCTTCTTTGCTGAGGTTCACTCCAAGTAGTGTTGACAGACCCCTACAGACAGCTCCGGCTGGCTAGCTGCATCCGCTGGTCGAGCCGCACTCTACGCATTTGTAACAGCTGCCGTTGCGAATCATGATCGCGCCGCAGGTGTGACAGCTCGGCGCATCACCCATGTTCACGTATTCACGCATGGCGTCGGCCGTGTGGACTAGGCCGCGATCTTCCACCCGCAGGCTGGGTTGACTCGCCGGATAACCCGCGTTCAACTCCGGCAGAATGCCACTCTGCGGTGCGGAGGTCGCGCCCATTCCACGCGCTGGCTGGTGCTGCTCCGGCCCAAAAACCGACATAGACGCCTTCTGGGTACCTTCGACAGCCGCCGCCTGCGCGGCCAGCCCCGCGAACAGCGGCAACTGCGTTCCGGAAAGGAAACGCAGCTGTAGCCAGCGGAAGATGTAATCCATAATTGACTTAGCGAAGCCGATGTGCTCGTTCCCTGTCCAGCCCGACGGCTCAAAGCGCAGGTGCGAGAACTTCTCGCACAGAACTTTGAGCGGCACACCGTGCTGCAGCGAGAGCGAAATCGCGGTGGCAAAGGCATCCATCAGGCCGCTGACGGTTGACCCTTCCTTCGCCATCTTGATGAAAATTTCTCCCGGCTGTCCGTTCGGGTACAGGCCTACGGTGATATAGCCTTCATGTCCAGCGATCGAGAATTTATGCGTGAGCGACGGCCGTTCCTCCGGCAGGCGATGCCGCACAGTGCGTGGCGGCGCCGTCGGGTCCTGCTGCGTGAGCACCACGTTGGCCGCGTTCTGCATTGTTGCGCGCGCCAGAGTTTCGAACGCCGAAGCGGGTAGGTGTACGTTTTCCGCGGGACTGGCCGCAAGCTGCGCGACCAGCGGCTCGACGGAAGGGATGTCGATAGGCAGGCGCGTAATCGCGTTCAATAACTGACCCGCAACCGCATCGAGCGTGGAATTGCCGCCGTTGGCCTCTGAATCCGTCACGTTCAACGGCTGCGTTCCCTTCGAGCCGTCGCGATAGACCGCGACCGCCTTCAAACCCTGCCGCCAGGACTCGATGTATGCTTCCGCAATGTCATCGACAGTCGCGTTGTTCGGCAGGTTCACCGTCTTTGAGATCGCTCCGGAGAGGAACGGTTGCGTCGCCGACATCATGCGCACGTGCCCCATGTAATGGATACTGCGCGTGCCCTTCGACGCCTTGAAGCTGCAATCGAAGACCGGCAGATGCTCCGCCTTCAGCCCCGGCGCGCCTTCAATCGTGCCCGTCGCGTCAATGTAGCTGACGATCGCATCGACGGCTTCATTGCTATAACCCAACTTGAACAACGCCGCAGGAACAGTGTTGTTCACGATCTTGATCATGCCGCCGCCGACCAGCTTTTTGTATTTGACCAGCGCCAGATCCGGCTCGACGCCGGTGGTGTCGCAGTCCATCATGAAGCCGATAGTTCCGGTCGGCGCGAGCACTGTGACCTGCGAATTGCGATAGCCGTACTTTTCCCCGTGCGCCAGCGCCTGATCCCACGAATCGCGACTGGCTTCCAGCAGATCGTCCAGTTGCGGAACCACAAATGGCTCATCGCCGTTGCGCGACCGGCCAATCTTGTTTACCTCCGCGCGATGCATACGGATCACGTCCAGGAACGGCTCGCGATTTACATAGAAGCCCGGGCATGCGCCTCCCGTGCGGTCGCTCGACTGCGCCAGCGGCGTGGCTGCTGGCAATGAAGCACACTGCTCCGCCAAACGCGAGGACTGGAGATATGCCTGGCCGCACATGATCGCCGTCAGGCACCCGGCGAAATCGCGGCCAGCGTCGGAATCATACGGCAGACCGCAAGCCATCAGCAGCGCGCCCAGATTCGCATAACCCAGACCCAGCGGACGATAATCGTGCGAGTTGCGGCTGATGGCCTCCGTTGGATAACCGGAGTTATCCACAAGAATATCCATTGCGGTGATAAGAACATCGACCGCATGACGGTAAGCGGGAATATCGAACGTGCCCACCGGAGTCAGAAATTTCATCAGGTTGAAACTCGCCAGGTTGCAGGCCGAATCGTCAAGAAACATGTATTCCGAGCAGGGATTCGACGCGTTGATCCGCCCAGTGTTCTTGGAGGTGTGCCATTTATTGATGGTGGTGTCGTACTGCATACCCGGATCGCCGCAATGCCAGGTGTTCTCGGCGATCTTGTGCATCAGATCGCGCGCCTTATACGTCTGGAACGGTGAACCATCTTTGACCGCGCGCGTCGAAAACTCCGCGTCGCTTTCCACCGCATGCATGAATTCATCGTTCACGCGCACGGAATTATTCGCATTCTGGAAAAAGATCGACGTAAAGGCTTCGGAGTCCGGGCCTGAGCCATCATAGCCGGCACGCATCAGCGTCCAGGCCTTGGCCTCTTCCTTGGATTTACATTCGATGAAATCGACGATGTCCGGGTGGTTGATGTCGAGAATCACCATCTTTGCTGCGCGGCGAGTCTTGCCGCCGGACTTGATCACACCAGCGAAGGCATCAAAGCCGCGCATGAAGCTCAGCGGACCCGAAGCCGTGCCGCCGCCCGACAGAACTTCCGTTGATCCGCGAATCGTAGACAAATTGGTCCCCGTTCCCGAGCCCCACTTGAACAGCATGCCTTCGGTTTTGGCCAGCGTCAGGATCGAATCGAGCGAGTCATGCACGGAATTGATAAAGCAGGCCGAGCACTGCGGATTGCGATATCCCGTCACCGAGAACTCGACAGCGCAGGTGTGCGGATTCCAGTGCCAATTCTGAGCGTCGGAATTCGGCTCCAGCCGGTCGCAACCCACGTTGAACCACACCGGCGAGTTGAAGGCCACTTTCTGGTTCAGCAGCATATGGGCCAACTCGTCATGAAAGATGGCCGCATCTTCGGGAGTACGGAAGTAGCCACCGGCCATGCCCCAGTCGCGAATGGTTTCGGCGACGCGCGTAATCAGCTGGCGCACTCCGGTCTCGCGCTCCGGCGTACCGATCTGGCCGTGCAAATATTTGCTGGCGACGATGTTGGTCGCGGTCATCGACCAGTCGACCGGGACCTCGACATCCTTCTGCTCGAAGATGGAGTTGCCCTTTGAGTCAACGATCGAAGCGGTGCGGCGCTCCCACTGGATCTCATCGTAGGGCGAGACATCCGGGCGGCTGAAATAGCGTGCCAACTGCAGTCCGGCTCCGAGCTTGCCGGAGGGGGATGAGGTCTTCACCGCTTTCCCGGCTGCGGGAGCGGTCTGTGTCTTGCTGATTTCGGCCATTTGGGGAATGCCTCCTGGTGCTGAATGTCTGCGGTCTATAAATACGTTGATGCGTGATGCGAAGCGTTCATCTTCGGACTAAAATTTGGCGCTTTGGCAGGTCCGTTGCCGCGACTTCCGCAGCCACCGAACCCTGCAGCACAAAAGCCCGTAGAGGGAAAGTACCGCTGTAAGTTGTGCCTGTCAAGCAAATACCACTACTTATTGTATTACCTTTGGAACTCATTGAAGAATAATGAGATCTCAGAGTTGGTTCAAAACCGCAGGACTCTAACGCCAGCCGGGAAATAGAATCTGGGTAGGAGACGCTTTCCCGCCGGGCTTGCTCAGTGTAGGTTTTTGCGGGCATGGGCGGCAAGGCAAGTTCGAAAAACATGCCTGTGGAAGAGTGGATAAGCGGGACGAAACGCTGGCCCCGAGCTCAAGGCTTGGTGACAGGCTTTTGAAATATCGACGAAACAATCAGTGGAAGCAATATCTACCGAGCGCGGCTGACGGGTTTTTTCTGCTTCGGTTTGACGTTCTTTTCGCGCGCGGGGGTCGAGCTCAACGAACTCTGCCGCTCCATCCAGCTTTCAAGCAGAGAACGCTTGAAACGCCAGCGGTTGCCAAGTTTGAAGGCCGGAATAAAATTTTCTGATGCATATTTATACAAACTGTCCGCACTGATACCGAGATAATCCGCCGCCTGGCGGATGTCCATGACTTCGCGCAGTCCAACAGGTGCTGAGGGCGTTTCGAACGCTTCCGGCCTCGATCGGCGGGCGGATGTTCCTTCGGTTCCCTGTCCATTCGCGCTTGCGACTGTTGCTCTGTTACGGATCGAGCCTGCCATAATATTCCTGAACCCTCTCGCTGGATTGCGGTCCGCGCACGATCTCCGCTGGAAGGAAATATCGGGACCCCGGGATTCTGGTTATAGGCCGGTTTGTTTCGGAATTCAACAGGATTTTTTCGGCTTTTTTCCCCAATGAAGTGTCTGCGTAGAGCATGACGATGGTAATCGCCGCCGAATGCCCAGTTCAGTGCGGATTGTCATCGAGAATACCCCAATCGCAAGACCCGTACTCTTCCTGATTCTCCCTCGTTCCATTCCGGGAATACATTCGCTCGACCGCCGATAAGCAAAACGGCCAGCCATCAGGGCCGGCCGTTCGAATGTTCGACAAACGAGATCGCTACTTTTTCAGCACCGGCTGCAAACCCTTCGCCAGTTCCAGAAGCTTCTCATCGACGGTGCGCGTTTTGGCAATGGCGTCCTGCAATGGAATGTCGGTGATCTCGGTCCCGCGCAGGACAACCAGGCGGCCGAACTTGCCCTGATGCACCAGATCGATAGCGGCCGCACCGTAGCGGGTGGCGAGCATCCGGTCGAAGGCGGTCGGGGTGCCTCCACGCTGAGTGTGGCCCAGGTTCACAGCGCGAGTCTCGAAACCGGTGCGCTTCTCGATTTCGTCGGCCACAAACTGGCCGATGCCGAGCAATCTTTCATGGCCGAATTCATCCACTTTCGTTCCGTGGGTCACCTTCGCATCCGTGGCCGGCATCTTGGCGCCTTCAGCCGCCACGATAATGCTGAAATTTTTTCCGCGGGCGCGACGCTCCTTGATGCTGGCGATCACTAAATCGAGATCAATCGGCTTTTCCGGCACCAGGATGGCATCCGCGCCGCCGGCAATGCCGCTATACACGGCAATCCAGCCCGCATCGCGGCCCATTACTTCGCACACGATCACGCGGCTGTGCGCCTCGGCGGTCGAGTGCAGCCGATCGACAGCCTCAGTTGCAATGCTGACGGCGGTGTCGAAGCCGAAGCAGAAATCCGTGCCGCTCAGATCGTTGTCAATCGTCTTGGGAACGCCAACGCACTTGACGCCCTTTTCGACCAGCGCGTTGGCCACGCCCTGGGTGTCATCTCCGCCAATGGTGATCATGGCGTCGAGCTTATTGCGCTGGATAGTGGCGATGCATTGCTCGATTCCGCCTTCCTTCTTGCGGGCGTTGGTGCGCGAGGTGCGCAGAATGGTGCCGCCGAGCTGCAGAATGCCGGAAACGGTGTCGATGGTCAGCGGCATGGTCTTGTCTTCGAGCACGCCGCGCCAGCCTTCGATGAAAGCCGACAAACTCATCTCCGTGGTGAAAGATGCCCGTGCGAACCGCCGCGCGAATCACCGCATTCAAGCCGGGGCAATCCCCGCCTCCCGTTAAAATCCCAACCCGCATGGTGTTTGTCTCCTGTGTGAAATTGAATAAATATAAAATGGAATGAATAAATATACTACTTTTGATTCTCTTCCAAGGTTCCTCTCTCGATGATATCGCGAGCGAGTGGGCCACGAAAAAGCGGGCTGGTTTCGACACAAACGGTCAAATTCTTGAAGGATTGTGCGGAAAAGTTGAAGGATTGTGCAGAATAGTTGAAGGATTATGCAAGGAAGTTGAAGGATTGTGCGGGAGGCACTGGATCCAGAAGCAGATTCCATGAACTGTGCCGGATGGGTACAGCGGGTCTTGCAATCATCCTACCATTTTGGGGCGAAATTCATTTCCGGAGACGCGTTGGGTGCAAAGATGCGGCGGCGATGCCGGAATCCCATTGCAGCGTCGACGTGGAGCTGCAAGTAGAGTGGATTCGTGCGCGCTCGTAAAAGAAAGCCTGGTTGCGCACAAGCCCGACTACTTGCGCGTCACTCGCTTTCTCCTTCGCACTGACGGGCAATACGGTTCAGTCAGAAGTTTGAAGTATTCTTACCTGACAAAAAAGTTGTCAATAAACAAAAGAGGTCATAAATGTACTCGGCACACCGAGCCTGCGAGGCTAGGGCTTCTGTGAGAGGGTAGATGGGTTCACAGTTTCTCCTCTCTCAAACGCTTTTCAAGTAAGCCTTTCGGGCGTCGTCCATAGGCACTAAGCCGCCAGTCAGATTGGATGAATAACTTATCAGGTACTCGGCTTGTTCTTTGGCGAGGTGTCCATGGTTGATCTTTTTTTTGTATGGTTCCAGGATCGGGGATGTAAGAGCGGACTTTTCTGAAGAGGGATCAATGAGTTGTTGCAATACGGCGTAAGCAAGATAATCGGAAGCTTCCAGGAGAACAGATTTATCAATGGAACTGACCTTGCGATTCGACTCTTTTGATGATGGGATTTGTACTCGGGCATCCCACGCCAAAAAGCAAACGCCCGCTCTCGCGCGACGGCAAATTCGATTTGTGTTTCAAAGATGAATTCAATCCTGTCGCGTATGGAGAGATCGCTGTCTAAGACGGCGCCCACCATGGCGGTCAACGCAACTGTGTAGCCCTTGAGAACTAATTCAGCAATAGTGCCTTTGATCAAATTTTGATAGTCGCTTGTCTTTACCGAGCCTACAAACGGACGTAGCCCTACCGCGTATGGCACTTGTCCTAGATTTTTCAAGAGAGTGCCGTATCGCTCCCTTGCTTTCTTGGAACCAAGACGCAATTCTTTCATGTGTAAAGCGCCATGATCCCCAGCTGCTATCGGCCATTCCCGCGCAAGGTCTTTCCAGTTTTTACGCTTACCAATAAATCCGGCTACGACGAAATATCCGTCCCCAGAGTCGCACCCGCTTTCATCAAAGTAACCGAAAATCAACTGACGACGATTCTTTCTGACGCCTTTGGTGATGAGATCGACATCGTGCTGATCGACAAGAGCGATGCGTTCGTCATGGGGTTCTCGAAGCTGGATGTGATGTTTGGACGGAAGCTGGCGGCGGAAGTGCGTCACCCTTACCGGGAAATTGTGAAACCGGGTGTGCGATTTCTGCAGACCGTGGTGCGATCAATCGATCCGGCAGCGCGGCGCGCGGTCACTGATGATGGAACGTTTGAGGCCGACGCGCTGATAGTGGCCCTGGGCGCTGACCTCGACCCGGCCGCCACTCCGGGGCTGGTTGAAGGCGGCAATGAATTTTATTCGGTGGCGGGAGCGTTCGCGCTGCGCGATGTGATTGCCCGCTTCGAACGCGGCGCGGCGATCGTTGGGGTGACGGGAAAGTCGTTCAAGTGTCCTCCTGCGCCGAGTGAGACGGCCCTGCTGCTGCACGATTATCTGGTCACGCGGGGACGGCGGGAGGCGACAGATATCTCGGTGGTGATGCCTTTCAGTACGCCGATACCTCCATCGCCGGAGTCATCGCGGGCGGTGCTGGCTGCCTTCGCGGAGCGCGGCATTCGCTATGTGAAGGACAGTCTGGTGCAGTCGCTGGACCCGGAGCGGAAGGTGGCCGTGCTGAGTGACGGTACCGAAATGCCGTATGAGTTATTTCTTGGCGTGCCCGTGCACCGCGTGCCGCCGGTGGTGGTCGAGTCCGGGCTTGCCGCCCATGCATATGGCTGGGTTCCGGTGAATAAGAAGACGCTGGAAACAAGCTTTCCCGGGGTGTATGCGGTGGGCGACGTGAACGGGGTGGGTACACCGAAGGCGGGTGTCTTCGCCGAAGGAGCAGCCCGGGTCGTGGCGGAGGCGATCATCGCACAACTACGCGGGGGGCCCTCCCCAGAGCCTTACAAAGGGTGCGGTTCCTGTTATCTGGAGTTTGGCCATCAGCAGGTCGGACGCGTCGATGTGGACTTTTTGAGCGGCCCAAAGCCTACGGGCGCCTTTCAGGAGCCATCCGCGGCGCTGGTCGCCGAGAAAGCGCTCTTCGGAAGCAGCCGGGTCCAACGCTGGTTCGGCGGTTCGCCCGCAACCAGCGGGCTGAGCGACCGTGCCTGACGCAACTCCGGCGACGGGAGTTCCCTGCATAACACTTTTGCGCGATGGATATGCGCCGCGTTTCAGCGATGCGATGTCGCCTCATCTTCGTAGAAGCGGGCGATTGCTGCGGCGTATTTCTGCTCCACGACGCGGCGTTTCAGCTTCATGCTGGGCGTCAGCTCGCCGGTGTCGAGCGCCCACTCGTCGGGAACAATGTGGAAGCGTTTCAGCGTCTCGAAGCTGGCCAGGGTTGCGTTGACGCGCTCTACGATCTGCGCATAGGTGGTTTCGACATGCGGATGAGCGACGAGCTGGCTGCGGTCGGCGACGGCGATTCCCTTCTCCTGCGCCCAGGCTTCGAGCATTTGGAAATTTGGCGAGATCAGGACGCAGGCGAACTTGTGGCGGTCGCCGACTACGGCGGCGTTGGCGATGAGTGGGTCCGATTTGAGGTGATTTTCGATCGGCTGCGGAGCGATCAGCTTGCCGCCGGAGGTTTTGAGCAGGTCCTTTTTGCGGTCGGTGATGAAGAGGAATCCATCTTCATCGATTCGCGCCACGTCGCCAGTGTTGAACCAGCCGTCCGCGTCAAAGCTTTCGGCGCTGGCCTGGGGTTTGCTCCAGTAGCCCCGGAAGATCGAAGGCCCGCGGACCAGTAGTTCCGAGTCGGCGGCGAGTTTCACTTCTACATTTTCGAGCTTGCGACCGACGGTGCCGAGGGGCGAGGGCACGTCGGTATTCAGGGAAATTACGGGCGAAGTTTCGGTGAGCCCGTAGCCCTCCTGAATGCGGATGCCGGCATCGAGGAACCAGCCGGCGGTGTCGATGCCGAGGGGTGCGCCGCCGGAGATGAAAGTTCCCACGCGACCGCCGAAACCCTGCTGAATTTTGCGGAAGACGAGACGGTCGGCGAGCTTCCATGCGACATCTTTCGGCGTGCGGCCGGCGAGCAGGGTTTCGCGCTGAGATTGTCCGCGGCGAAGTGCCCACTGGAGCAGGCGCGCGCGCACGGGCGATTCGCCGGCGCGGCGGAGGACCTCCTGCCGAATTTTTTCGTAGACGCGGGGAACGCCGACGAAGATGGTCGGCTTGACTTCACGCATGGCCTGCGGGAGCAACTCGAATTGCGGGCAGTAGGCGACGACGGCGCCATGGCAGAAGAGGGCGTAGTCCACGTGGCGGGCGGTGATGTGGGAGAGCGGAAGAAAAGAGATGGCGGAGTCGCGGCGGTCCCAGGAGAAGGCCGCGGTGGAGAAGTTGAGGTTGGCGGCGAGATTGCCATGAGTGAGCATGACTCCCTTCGATTCGCCGGTGGTGCCGGAGGTATAGATGATGGTAGCGAGATCGTCCGGCTGAACATCGTAGGCGCGGCGATCGAAGGCGGGATCGCGGGCTGGCGGTTTCTTCCGCGGGCATCAGATCGCCGAACCAGATTGCCTGGGTAATTTCCGGGACGCGGTCCATGAGGACGATTTTTTCGATCTGGGTTTGATCGCGGATGGCGGCGACTTTTTCGTACTGCCGGGCGGTCGAAACGACGACTACGCGCGCGCCGGAGTCGGCGAGCATCCCGGCCACCTGTTGCGCGGTCAGGGTGGAATAGAGCGGCACATCGACGGCGCCCAAGGCGAGGATGGCGAAGTCGGTGACCGCCCACTCCCAGCGATTTTCGGCGAGAATGGCGACGCGATCGCCCTTGTTGATTTCCCATTTCGAGAGGGCGGCGGCGAAGGAGCGGACGCGCGCATATAGCTGATTGCCGGTGATAGGCTGCCACTTGCCCTCGGGATCGCGCCATTGGAGGGCGCGTTCGGAGCCGGCTCCGCTGGCGCGGAAGAATACGTCGTTTATGGTCTTGAGGTCGAATTTCATGCAAGGTGGTTATATCAGAGGAGGGTAAATTTTAGATTTGAATTGCTCAGCAGAGCTTACAGCGAAACCACGGAAATTCTTTGGTCGTGTTGACGATTTTAGCCCTGAGAGACAAACGCAGGTCCCTCCACTCCGTCATTGCTGCGCAATGACTCCGGTCGGGATGACACATTTTTTACTGCGCATGAGGAAGAGTCCGATCAGGATGACAAATCTTCATTGGGGTCGAGCGGCGTTCTGCTCTTTATTGAATATTTATTCACGAGTATGTATTCTTATACATGATCTTGCCATGAAAACCGAGCGGCACAATGCGATACGGACTCTGTTGAGCGATGGGCCTGTTGTCAGTCAGGATGAGCTGCGGCGTAAGCTGCTGCGGCGCGGGTTCGATGTGACGCAGGCTACGCTCTCGCGCGATATTCACGACCTGCAGTTGTTCAAAGGACCTCGTGGCTACGCCTTGCCGAATGGAGCAGACGCCGAAGACGACATGCCCTCCGTGGACACTGTGTTCGCGGACTTCGGGCTGACCGTGCGGCAGGCGATGAATCAACTTGTTGTGCGTACGACAACCGGCGGCGCGCAGCCGGTGGCCGCATCGCTTGACCATGAACATCTGCCCGAAGTACTGGGCACCATCGCTGGGGACGACACCATTTTGATCATTTGCCAGGATCAGAAACACGCCAGCCACCTGCGCCAACGCCTGGAGAGCCTGCTCGCCTCATGACATCCGCTGCTGCCCAAACCGCGATCATCGGCGTCAGCGGCTACGCCGGCGCGGAGCTTGCCCGGTTGCTGCTGGCTCACCCGCGGCTGCGTGGCCGTACTCCGATTTTTTTTGGCCGGCCGGAAGAGGACCGCACTGGAGAAGCGCGGGGCACGCGTGTGTCTCTGACAGATTTGCATCCACAGCTTGCGGATAACAATGGCGCGGGCAATCTGACGATTGAGCCGTTTCATTGGAAGGCTCTGGCCAGTCACGGTGTCGATGTCGTGTTTCTGGCCACGCCGCATGAGCAGTCCCGGGAATGGGCGCCGCAGTTGCTGAAACACGGCGTGCGCGTGATCGATCTGAGCGGCGCCTGGCGGCTGGACGAGGAAGCCAATCGCGCTGTTTACAAGCTGACGGATGCCGACCCGGGCACCGCCGAAGCTATCCAGCAGGCCGCTGTCTACGGGCTGCCGGAGCTACACCGTGCGGAAATCGCTTCGGCGCAGCTGGTCGCGAATCCCGGCTGCTATGCGACTTCGATCATTCTGGCGCTGGCTCCGCTGGTGCGGGAAAAGCTGATTGACCGCGAACGCGGGATCATCTGCGATGCCAAATCCGGTGTTTCGGGCGCTGGCAAGGCTCCCACAGCAAAGACCCACTTTATGCATGCGGCGGATAATCTTTCCGCCTACTCGGTCTTTGGCCATCGCCATACCGGGGAAATGCTGGAGCAGCTTGGGCTGAAGTCGAGCGAAATCACTTTTACTCCGCATCTGCTGCCCATTCCGCGCGGAATTTTTTCGACCGTCTATGTGACGCTCGAAAAGCAGACCGAGCCGGAGACAATCGATGCTTGCTTTCGAAATTTTTATGCCGGTTCGCCGATGGTGCGCTGGTCGGGAACACGGCTGCCGGAGATTCAGCATTGTGTCCGCACGAATTATTGCGATATTGGCTTTGCGCTGGCGCCTGACAGGCAGCGGCTTATCGTGGTCTCGTGTCTGGACAATCTCCTGAAAGGCGCGTCCGGCCAGGCGGTACAAAATATGAATGTTCTTTTGGGCTGGCCGGAGCAGGAGGGACTCGCATGAAATTTGTCGTGAAACTCGGCGGTGCATCGCTGGAAAATCCAGTGACGTTGCGCGGTACGACTCAGGCCATCGTGGACCTTGTCCGCGATGGCCATCAGGTTGCGCTGGTGCATGGCGGCGGAGCGGCCTTGACGCGCACCCTGGCGCAACTTGGCAAACAGAGCGAATTTGTTGCAGGTCTGCGCATTACCGATGCCGAAACACGCGATACCGCGCTGATGGTGCTTGCCGGCCGTTTGAACAAAGAATTGGTCGCCGCGTTCGGCAGACATGGCCAGGCGGCAGTCGGGCTTTCCGGCGGCGACGGTCTGGTATTCCGCGCGCGCAAGAAGCGGACCGCGCCCGATCTGGGTTTCGTCGGCGAGATTGCCGCGTCTGATCCGCGCTGGCTGAAGGCTGTGTGGCAGATGGGAGCGGTGCCGGTCATTTCGAGTCTCGCGCTCGGATTCGACGGCGAATACTACAACATCAACGCGGATGAAATGGCCGCCGCCTGCGCGATGACCTGTCATGCCGATGTTCTGGTTTTTCTGACTGATGTTCCGGGGGTGCGCGGCGCGGATGGTGAAGTGATGCGCTGGCTGACGCTGAAGCAGATTCCGGAGTTGACTCGCAACGCGGTTGTCTCGGGCGGCATGCTGCCAAAGCTGAGTGCCTGCCGCGAGGCGTTGCTCGGCGGCGTGCAGCGGGTAAGAATTCTACCCGCCGATGCGGCGGCTCAGCTACCGGACATCTGCTCGGCCCGGACACCCCAGGGAACGGAGGTAATGGTCGCATGAAATTCAAAGAAATCCGTGCCGCTGAGGCGCGGTTGCTGGTGAACACATACGAGCGCAATCCGATTGTATTTGTGCGTGGGGAAGGCATGCATCTGTTCGATGAGAACGGTACAGCCTACCTCGATTTATTGAGCGGCATCGGAGTCAGCGCGCTTGGATATGGCCATCCCGCGATCCAGACCGCCATCGACGAGCAGAGCCGAAAGGTGCTGCACATTTCGAATCTCTTTTTGCATGAGGGCCAGGCGGAACTGGCGCTGCGGCTGACGGAAATGACAGGCCTGGATCGCGCGTTTTTCTGCAACAGCGGCACCGAAGCATGGGAAGCGGCGCTGAAGCTGGCGCGCGCACACGCAGCCTTGCGCCGGTCCGAAGGTCACCGCGTGGGAACCAAGATTCTTGTACTGGAGCACAGCTTTCATGGGCGCACCATGGGCGCGGTTTCCACAACGCACAAGCTAAAATATCGCGATCCTTTTGAGCCGCTGGTGCCCGGCGTGGAATTTGTGCGCTTCGATGATGTTGCGGATCTGGAAGCGAAATTTTCCGAAGAGGTCTGCGCGGTTTGCATTGAAGCGGTGCAGGGCGAAGGCGGCATCCATCCGATCTCGAAGGAATTTTTTGCCGCCGCGCGGCGGCTGACCAGCCAGACCGGAGCACTGCTCATTGCGGATGAAATCCAGTGCGGCATGGGACGCACCGGCGAGTGGTGCGCGTACCAGCACTACGACATTCTGCCGGATGTGACCACGCTGGCGAAGCCGCTGGGCGGCGGAATCCCGATTGGCGCGATGCTGTGCACGGATGAAGCGGCGCGGGCATTTACGCCGGGGATGCATGGAACCACCTTCGGCGGCGGACCGCTGGCGTGCGCAGTGGCGATCGCGGTGATCGACACCATGCGTCAGAACAAGCTCCTGGCGCACGTGCAGCAGATGGGGAAATATTTTCTGGATCAATTGCACGCGCTTGCCAGCCGTCACGCGAATATCACGGAAGTTCGTGGAATTGGTCTGATGCTCGGCATGGAACTTTCGAGCGCCGAAGCAGCCAAGCACGTGGTGGCGGAGATGATGGACCGGCATATCCTGATCAATCGCACCAGTGAAACCGTTCTGCGATTTCTACCGCCCTATATTATTGAGCGCCAGCATGTGGACCAGGCCGTGCAGATGCTCGATGAGATTCTCTCCAACCCCGCTACGGCTTCGGTCGCGGCCACAGCCGGCCAGACAATCGGCCAGGGAACACGCGGATGACGATGAAAACCTATGCTCCAGAGACGGCCGCATCCGGGCACGATGCTTCCCTTCCCGCAGCCGGCGCCTGAGGTGGTCAATTCTCTGGCCGGGCGCGATCTCTGCTCGATCCGCGATTTGACGGCGGCAGATGCGCGGCTGATCCTCGACACCGCTCATGCAGTAAAAGCGCAGCCGGAGCTCTATCGACATGCGCTTGACGCCAAACAGCTGGTGATGTTTTTTGAAAAAGATTCCCTGCGCACTCGGCTGACTTTTGAGACCGGCATCAACACGCTGGGAGGCTCGGCGATTTTCATCGACCAGACGGCGTCTCGGCTGGGCGCGCGGGAAACGCTGGCCGATGTGGCCCACAATCTGGAGCGCTGGGTAGATGTGATTGTTCTGCGTACCTACGCACACGAAACCATTACCCGGATGGCAGAGTATGCGCGCGTCCCGGTCATCAATGCGCTGAGCGATATCGAGCATCCCTGCCAGGCGCTGACGGATATTTTTACGCTGGAGGAACACTTCGGCGATCTGCGGGGCTTGAATATCGCCTATGTCGGCGACGGAAATAACGTGGCCCATTCGTTATTGCTGGCGGCGGTGCTGATGGGCGCGAATATCACGCTGGCGTCGCCGGAAGGGTATGGGCCGAAGCAGGAGTTTCTCGATGCAGCGCGGGAGATGATTACGAGCAGCAACGGTTCGAATGGAACTTCTTCATGTGGAACAGTCACGCACATGACTGACCAATATGCGGCGGTCTGCCGGGGCTGATGCTATCTATACCGATGCCTGGGCGAGCATGGGACAGGAGCACGAGGCGGAGATTCGCGAGAGAATTTTTCGGCCCTACCAGGTGAATCGCGAGCTGATGTCTTTGGCCGCGCCGCATGCGGTGTTCATGCATTGCCTGCCGGCACATCGCGGAGAAGAAGTAACGGATGAGGTGATCGATAGCGCGCAATCGATCGTCTTCGATCAGGCGGAGAATCGGATGCACGTGCAGAAGGCGATTCTTCTGTTGCTGCTGGACGCGGCACAGCCTCTGGGCGCAACGGAACCGCGGCAGGCTGCGTTCCTTTCAGCAGGGGCGAACGGAAGTCGGGGCGACATGACGAAACTTCGTTTAGTTACTGCCGCTAAGAAACAACGCAGCAGGAATCTCTAACCACTGCGTTCGTCGCCAAGGCGAGAACTCTTCGGCTGCGAGATGACAAATCTAGTTTTGACATGAAATGGAGTTTTTTATGGCAGAAGAAAGTTGTGCTGGCATATTCGGGCGGCCTTGACACGTCGATCATCATTCCGTGGCTGAATGAAAACTACGGCATGGACGTGATCGCGATGATTGCCGACGTGGGCCAGGGAGAAGATCTGGATGCGGTGGTGAAGAAGGCGTACGCGACCGGCGCGAAGAAGGCTGTGGTGCTGGATTTGCGCGAGGAATTTCTGCGCGATTATGTTTTCCCGACCGTGCGCGCGGGTGCTGTGTATGAAGACAAATATCTGCTGGGCACGTCGATGGCGCGGCCGGTCATCGCCAAGCATCAGGTGGAGGTGGCGCTGGCCGAAGGCGCGGAGGCGGTGGCGCATGGCTGCACCGGAAAAGGCAACGATCAGGTGCGGTTCGAGCACGCCTATCAGGCGATTGCGCCGGAACTGGCCATTATCGCACCGTGGCGCGAGTGGGATTTGAAGTCGCGCGAGGACTGCCTCGATTACGCCGAGGCCCATGGAATTCCGGTGGCCGCGAGCCGCGAAAAGATTCATTCGCGCGATCGCAATCTGTGGCACATCAGCCATGAAGGCGGCGAACTGGAAGATGCCGGCAATGCGCCGCTCGACAGCACCTGGACCTGGACGCGTTCGCCGCAGGATGCGCCGGACCGCACGGAAACGGTCGAGATTGGATTTGAAAAAGGCACGCCTGTTTCCGTCAATGGACAGCGTCTCGATCCGGTGCAGCTGGTCGAGCTGCTGAATGAAATTGCAGCGCGCAATGCGGTGGGCCGCATCGACCTGGTGGAGAACCGGTTTGTCGGCATCAAGAGCCGCGGCATTTATGAAACACCGGGCGGCACGCTGATTCTGGCCGCGCATCGCGAGCTGGAGGCGATGACGCTGGAGCGCGAGGTGAAGCATTACAAGCAGCAGGTTGCGCTGAAGTATGCCGAGCTGGTGTATTACGGGCTGTGGTTTACGCCGTTGCGGGAAGCGCTGGATGCATTTGTCGAGAATACACAGCAGAATGTCACCGGAACAGTTACATTATCGCTTTACAAAGGCAATGTCAGCATCGCGGGGCGGCAGAGTGAATTTGCTCTGTACTCCCCGGAGCTGTCGTCGTTCACCATGGGCGCAAGTTACGACCAGAAGGATGCGGCCGGCTTCATCCAGATTCTTGGACTGCCTGCGCGCACGCTGGTCCACCTGAAGAAGCAACATCAGGAGACGGTGCGGTGAAGATGTGGTCCGGCAGATTTCGCGAGCCGCTCGATAGCGCGTTCGATCGCTGGCAGCGGTCGCTGCGCTTTGACTGGCGGCTGCTTCCCTATGAAGTGGCCGCCAGCAAGGCGCATGCGCTGGCGCTGGCGCAGCTGGGCGTGTTGACGGCCGACGAGCTGAACGCGATCTGTGGCGGACTTGACGGAATTCTGGCTCGAGTTTGAGGCCGCGGCCACGCCAGACGGGCGCGATCATCCCATGGCGAGTCATCCGGATGCCGAGGATATTCACCACTTTGTCGAGCTGGAACTGAAAGCGCGCATTGGAAACACGGCGCTGAAACTGCACACCGGGCGCAGCCGCAATGAACAGATTGCGACCGACCTGCGGCTGTATGTGCGCGACGCGATCGCGATGCTGCAGGATGATCTGCATCTCTGGCGGCAGGCATTTCTTGCGCAGGCACGCAGCGCGGGCGACGCTGCCATGCCGGCCTACACACATCTGCAGCGCGCGGAGCCGGTGCTGGTTGCGCATTGGCTGCTGGCCTATGTTTCCATGCTGGAGCGGGACAGCGCGCGGCTTGCAGACTGCGCGCAGCGCTCGAACCTTTGCCCGCTGGGTTCGGGCGCGGTTGCCGGCGCAACGCTGGCGCTGGACCGCGAGATGATCGCGCGGGAGCTGGGATTCGACGCGCCTACGGCGAACAGCATGGATGCGACGAGCGATCGGGATTTTGTGCTGGAGTTTCTGCAGGCGCTGGCGCAGATTGCGCTGCACATCAGCCGCTTCGCCGAGGAGATCACGCTGTATGCAACGGCGGAATTCGGCTTTGTCGATTTGCCGGAGGCATTCTCTACCGGATCGAGCGCAATGCCGCAGAAGAAGAATCCTGATCTGACGGAGCTGGCGCGCGCCAAGTCGGGCCGCATTATTGCCGCGTCTCACACTGTCGAGTTGCAGTTGAAAGGCCTGCCGCTGGCCTACAACAAGGACATGCAGGAGACGCAGGAAGCATTGTTTTCGGCAACGGAAGAGACGCACGCATTGCTGTCTCTGCTGGGCCGCTTTACGCAGGCGCTCCAGTTTCGCACAGAGCGAATGCGCGCGGCCTGCGCGGCCGGTTTTCTGAATGCAATGGCGGCGGCCACCTATCTGGTTCATAAAGGCGTTGCATTCCGCACGGCGCACGAGATCATCGGCAATGCGGTGCGCCATTGTCTGGGCAGGAATTGTGAACTGGATGGATTGACGCTTGAAGAATTGCGCCAGTTCAGCCCCGCGTTTGAGTCAGATTTTTTTGACGCCATCACGCTGGAAGCGACACTCGACTGCCACGATGTTCCCGGCGGTACGGCACGCGGCCGCGTTCGCGAGAGCCTGACCGCCGCCGAACTGCGGGCGGGGCAACGCGCCGCGCGCACTCGAGATCATGCAGTTGAAGCGAGGGAGTTGAACCATGCGGGCACGTAAAGCGCGCCTGCCGGATGCAGACGCGATTCATCGGCTGATCCGCAGCCTGTCGCATGACGGCACGCTGCTGCCGCGCAGCTCGGCGGAAATTTACGAGAACGTCCGCGATTTCACTGTGGCTGAAACCGACGAGGGCGAATTTCTCGGCTGCGGAGCACTGCATCTTTATGGACCGCATCTGGCGGAGATTCGCTCCATTGCGGTCGAGGAAAAATCGAAAAAACAAGGCGCGGGGGGATTGGTGGTCGAGGCATTGGTGGCGGAAGCAGAGAGCCACAATGTTGGCTGCGTATGCCTGTTCACGCGCATACCCGGATTTTTTCTGCGGTTTGGATTTGTAGAGGTCGAGCGCACCGCGCTGCCTGACAAAATCTATAAGGATTGCGCGAACTGTCCTCGGCTCCATGCCTGCGATGAGATTGCGATGGCGCGTGGCGTGCTGCCGGATACTGCGATCCTCGGTCCGGCGCGGGTGGAAGATCACCTGGTTCCGCTGCAGGTGTAAAGCACTTTGTATATTGAGCGACTGAAACGCAGGTCCCTCCATTCCGCTTCGCTTCAGTCGGGATGACAAGTGATTTTGAGAGACGCTTTATTTACCAGGCATGAAGAAAGCCATTTCGCTCGGCGAGTTCCACATCGACTCCAAACAGTTCGCGCAGGCGGGGCGCCGTCAACAGTTCGCGTCTTCGGGCCGTCGGCGAAGATTCGGCCGTTGCGCATCATCACGACGCGTTCGATCTCCGGGAGAATGTCGGAGAGGTGATGCGTGACCAGCAGAATGCCGGTTCCCTGCTGCGCCAGCAGACGCAGAGTGTGCCGCAATTCCCACTGCGCGGCAAGATCCAGGGTGTTGCTGGGCTCATCGAGCAACAGGATCTGCGGCCGGTGCACCAGCGCGCGGCCAATGAGGATACGTTTGGTTTCTCCGGCGGACATGTGGCCCACGGGTTTGTTGCGCAGGTGCTCGATTTCAAGAAGGCGAAGAATTTCATCCGCCGCGTTGCTGCATCTGCGGAGTGACGTGAAAGTGCGGCCACAATGTGGAACTCGAAAAAAATCCGGAGATGACCGCGTCGCGGCCGGAAGTATGCGGCGTGCGCTCGCCGGGAAGCTCCGCAGCGACGACGCCCAGGTGATTTCGGAGTTCGCTCAGATCCCATTGCTCGCGTCCGAAGATTCGCAGCCGCGACCCTTCCCGAGCCACCGGGTAGCGCTGGCAGGTGAGAGTTTGGATCAGCGTGGATTTCCCGCAGCCGTTGGGCCCGAGGATCGCGATATGTTCCCGCGGGACCCACGCGCAACGAGAGATGGTGCAGCACGGTGGCGTCGCCGCGCGCCACGGAAACATTTTCCATATCGATAAAAGCCGGTGAATCCAATTCCATTTCCATTCACAAAAGGATAATGGCAATGTCCGACGAAACATCTCAGGAAGTCGCGCAGTTCTCCTCTTTTTCGCATATACCGGCGGGATTTCGCTTTGGCGCGGTGCGCGCCGGCATCAAGCCAAGCGGCAAGCCCGATTTCGCCTGTGCGCTGGCCGCGGAGGGAACGACCGCTGCGGCGATGTTCACCAGCAATCGCCTCAGGGCGGCACCGGTCATCGTGGGCCGTGAGCATCTGCGGCAGTCGGGCGGCGCTGTACGTTTTGTCGCGGTGAACGCCGGAAACGCGAACTGCGCGACCGGGCAGCAGGGTATCGATGGCTGCCGCAGCGTTTGTAAAGCCGCGGCAAAACAATTCGCGATTGCGGAGCAGGAGGTCTTCCCTTCTTCGACCGGCATCATCGGCGTGCCGCTGGCGGCGGAAAAGCTGATTGCAGCGCTGCCGCAGATTGCCTCGGAACTGGGAGAAACTCCGGCGCACGTGCGGCAATTTTCTGAGGCCATCCTGACCACCGACACGCGCGCGAAGATTGCGGGCGCCAGTGTCAACATCGGCGGAAAGCAGGTGAACATTCTTGGCATGGCCAAGGGAGCGGGAATGATTGCGCCGCAACTGGTTCCACACGCGACCATGCTGGTCTACATCTTCACCGACGCGAAAATTGCGGCGGCCGATCTACAGGGCTTTCTGAACGGCGCAGTCGAGCCGACGTTCAACTGCATCTCAATCGATGGGGATACATCGACGAACGATACTGTGCTGCTGCTGGCTAGCGGAGCCAGCGGGGTAGCGGTCGCCGGTTCGGTGGAAGATGCGACGGCGTTCTCGCGGGCTCTGCAGGAAGTGTGCGCTTCTCTTGCCCGCCAGATTATCGAAGATGGTGAAGGCGTCGGGCATGTCATTGAGCTGAGTGTTGAAGGAGCCGCAAACGCGGTCGATGCGAAGCGCGTGGCCCGCAGCATCGCCGATTCTCCGCTGGTGAAGACGGCTTTCGCGGGTTGCGATCCGAACTGGGGCCGCATTCTCGCGGCGGCAGGATACTCCGGCGTGGCGATCGATCCTTCCAAGGTTTCGGTCTGGATTGGCGGTCTGCCGGTCTGCCGCGACGGCCAGGTGGCCAACGATTTTGAGAAGGACAGTGTCCACACGGCGATGCTCGAAAGAACGGTGCAAGTTCGAGTGGATCTGGGAATGGGCGACGCAAGTTGCCACTTCCTCGGCTGCGATTTGACGGCAGAATACGTTCACGTGAATGCCGAGTATTCGACGTAATCGACCTCGTTTTTCAGGGTTGAGGAAGTTACATTTCGAAGTTGATCTGCGGGGCAGCCGACGCATTCGTGGCCAGAGCCATGACAGACAATCTGGCGGTTCACTACGATACAATATTGAAGCGAGGAAGAACCCGAAATATGGCAACCAAGGTCAAAGAACCTGCCGCTACGGCGGCCGATACTAAGAGCGCGAGCAACGGCAGTAACCCGCTGATCAGCAATGAAAAGCTGAAGCAACTATACAGCACCATGGTGAAATGCCGGCAGTTCGAAGAGCGGGCGCGGGCCTTGAAAAAACAGGCTCGGTTTAAGGGCAATTATTATGCAGCAGTGGGCCAGGAAGCCGTGGCGGTTGGCGCGGGGATTGACCTGCGGCCCGAAGATACCGTAGCTCCCTCGCATCGCGACTTTATTCTGAACCTCATTAAAGGTGTTCCGCTGACCGCCATGTTCAGCCAGCTTTACGGGCGCAGCACCAGTCCGGATAAGGGCCGCTCAGCACCGGCGCATGGCGGATATGCGTCGCTCAACATCATCACCCCGGCTTCCACGATTGCCGCGCAGTTGAACATTGGCACCGGCATTGCGATGGCCAACCAGATGAAGAAGAACGATAACGTGGTGGTGGCGTTTTCCGGTGAGGGCTCCACTTCGCTCGGCTTCTGGCATGAGGCTCTGAATTTCGCCGGCGTTCGCAACCTGCCGATCGTGTTTGTGTGCCAGAACAACTTGTGGGCCGAATCCGTTTCGGTGAAACTGCAGACCAAGGTGGACGACATCAGCCTGAAGGCGATCGGCTATGGGTTTCCCGGCATCACCGTTGATGGCAACGATGCTGTCGCCATGTATCGCGTCGCCCAGGAAGCGATCGCGCGGGCGCGTTCCGGCGGCGGCCCGACGCTGATTGAGGCCAAGACCTATCGCTGGTATGGCCACTCGGAAATCGATCCGGCCAAATATCGCACGGCGGAAGAGGTTGAGGAGTGGAAGGCGAAGGATCCGGTGGCCGGGATGGAGCGATATCTAACCGACAAAGGATTGTTTTCCGCCGAGTGGAAGAAACAATTCTCGGAAGAGTTCGCCAAAGAACTGGACGCTGCCGTTGAGGTTGCCGAGAAGGCGCCCGCGCCGGAGCCCATCGAGTGTCTGGATTATCTTTACTCTTTCGACATCCGCGATCGGGAGCTGGACCGCAAGACTTATTCGCCACAGTACTAATCAACTTTACTCATCGAGACGAAAAACAAATGTCGGTCAGATATCTGGATGCAATTACTTCTGCACTGAATGAAGAGATGCGCCGCGATCCCAACGTTTTTATCATTGGCGAAGATGTGGGTGTGATGGGCGGAGCTTTCGGCGTCACCAGCGGCATGCTGGAAGAATTTGGCCCGGACCGTGTGATCGATTCTCCGCTGGCCGAAGGCATCATTGTCAGTGCTGCGATTGGTGCGGCCATGGCGGGTTTGCGGCCGGTTCCGGAGATTCAGTTTGTCGATTTTATTACGCCGGCGATGGATGCGATTACGCAACAGGCGGCGAAGCTGCGGTACCGCTCCGGCGGCACGCAGACTTGCCCGTTGACGCTGCGCGTCTGCTACGGCGGCGGCACCGGCGGCGGCATGTATCACAGTCAGACGAATACCACGTGGTTTGCGCACGAGCCTGGGCTCATCGTCGTTGCGCCCGCGACACCGACAGACGCCAAAGGAATGCTGAAGGCCAGCATCCGGCAGGATGACCCGGTCATCTACTTCGAACACAAGAAGCTTTATCGTCTTCCATCGATCAAAGAAGACCTCCTCGAAGGCGACGACGCGCTGGCCGATCTGTTCCATTGCGCGGTGCGCAGGCCGGGTAAAGACGCCACCATTGTTACTTATGGCTACACGCTGCAGCTCGCGCTGCAGGCGGCGGAAAAGGTTCACGAAGAGAGTGGCGCAAGCGTCGAGGTGATCGATCTCCGAGTGCTGAACCCGCTCGATCACAACACGATTCTTGAATCCGTGTCCAGAACCGGGCGGCTTTGCATTGTGCAGGAAGATCATCGCACGCTCGGCATTGGTTCGGAAATTTCTGCCACTGTCGCCGAGCAGGCATTCGATTGTCTGGATGCTCCGATCGTTCGCGTCTCCGCACCCGACATTCCGGCAATTCCTGCGGCCGAACCTTTGGAACAGTTTTATATGCCGAACACTGCCAAGGTAGTCGACGCTTTGCACCGCGTACTGCAGTATTAGCTGACTGACGCGTGGTACAGAGTCTTGAACCCAGGTTAGCTTCGCGAACCCTTCGGCGGGCTCAGGGCAGGCTCTGGGGCAGCCATGTGAAGAAATTCGCCGCGAACGCATTGTCAATCCCTTGAAAAAACCATACTTCACACGCCGGGATCTGATACGCCGAGTGGGCGCATCCGCGGCTGCCGGGCTGACGCTCGGCCTGCCGGGGTTGACCAACGCCGCCGACCGGGCACAGAATCCACCGCCGGGCCAGCAGCCTACAACACCGCCAACGGAAGAAAAGACTCCCAAGACGGAAGGGGAGGTTGCCAAGAAATACCCGCATCCTCCTGGCAAGTTCATCAACCGTCCGCTGACGCAGATTTCGAGTGTCATGGATCTTCTGCTGGACGATATGGAAGGCCGCGGGGTCGCCTATTTTTATGACCAGGCGCATCCACTGACGGGGCTGGTGCGCGATCACGCTCCTGCGGTCGGCCTCTCCGATAGCCGCGTGGCCAGCATTGCAGCCACCGGTTTTGGCCTCAGCGCCTTGTGTATCGCGGCCCACCGCAAGTACCTGCCCGCCTCGGCGTGCGAACAGCGGGTGGAGACTACGCTTGCGTTTCTGCTGGAGCAGTGCCCCCATATCCACGGGTTCCTTTATCACTTCTTAGACATCGAAAGCGGCGAGCGCCTTTTTGGATCGGAGCTTTCCTCTATCGACACTTCCCTGCTGCTCTCCGGCATTCTGCTCTGCCGCCAGTTTTTCGACGGCAACCTGCGCATCAAAGCTCTGGCGACCACACTGTATGAACGCGTCGATTGGCAGTGGATGCTGAATAGCGGCGAGACGCTTGCGATGGGCTGGCTGCCGGAGTCGGGATTTATCCAATACCGATGGGACGTGTATGCGGAAATGTTAACCATGCTGCTGATGGCAATCGGGGCGCCCCGCAATGCCATTCCGCCAACCGCCTGGAACGCGGTGCATCGGCCCATTCTCGAATTTGGCGGCATCAATTACATCAGCGGCGTAGCTCCACTGTTCATCCATCAGTACGCGCATGCGTGGTGCGATTTCCGTAACATCCGCGACCAGCACACCAACTATTTCGTCAATTCCATTGCCGCTACGCGGGCACATCAACTCTTCTGCCTTACGTTGGGCCGCCAGTTTCCATGGATCGATCAAAACCTCTGGGGAATTACGGCTTCTGAATCCGTTACGGGATATCGCGTGTGGGGAGGTCCGCCGGAGTTTGGCGGCGTGGATGGAACCATTGTGCCCTCCGCCACCGGAGGATCACTGGTGTTTCTTCCCTCCGAGTGTGCGCATGTGCTGCTGTCGATCCGGCAGAAATATGGCGAGAAAGCATGGACACGATATGGATTTGTCGACGCTTTCCAGCCGCAGTCCGAGTGGTATTCCGAAGATCAGCTAGGGATCGATTTAGGCATCACCGTTATGATGGCCGAAAATCTGCGTACCGGCTTCGCGTGGAATTACTTTATGCGCAATCCGGAAATTACGACAGCGATGCAGATGGTGGGATTTGAGCCGGACTTGAATCCGTCCTATTCGTTCTAGTCGGCAATGAGCCATACCGCCGGCAACTCGGCGAGCACTTCTCCGGCACACAATCTCGTCCTTCCATTTTCTTCCTGAAGCCGCACTGCCGCTCCGGAGAGAACGTTGCGGAATCCGGTTTTCTTCAGGGCCGTGTCAGTTCCGGCAGAGGAGATGTCGATGAACGTGTCGCTCAAGCGTTGCTTTAGATCGTCCAGCGAATCCGGCGCGGACAGCAAGGATGCAAACCAGCGTGCCGCGATGGTCAGCAGCACCTTGCCCTGATATGCGCGTGCGAATGCAATCAGGTGCTCGGCGTGCGGTCCTTCCACACGCAGCGGAAGATAGGTGCCGCGGGCGAGCAGGTCCGGCTCCCGTGCGCGCAGTCCGAGTCCCAGGGCAACATACAGCAATTTCAGATCGCCGGTCCACCACTGCCGGCGCAGAGCTGCGAGCGTATGGATCCTCTGCTCGACCATCACATCGGGAGCTGCCACGCCGTCCATCAATGTCTGCAGACGTTGCTGCCGGGTAGCATAATCAACCGATCGGCGATTATCGGGATCGACCAGACTAAGGTCCCACAACTCGCCCCCCTGATACGTATCGATCACGCCAGGACTCATCAATTTCAGGGCGATCTGCGAAACCGATCCCCAGGCCGCGAGTGCCGCCGCGCGTTCGGCAAAAGGGATGAACGACGCGAGAAATGCGGGAGCAGAAGGACCGCGCAACGTCTGTTCCACGAAATTTTCCGCCGCGGCATCGTACTCGTTGGATGGATTGATCCAGCTGGTGTGGATCTTGGCCTCCTTCAGCGCCTTGTTCATGAACGCTTTCATACGACCGACGAGGCTATCGTCTACCGCGGTCTGATGCGGCGGCCACACCCCCAACAAATTCTGGTAATACAGATATTCATCCGCCGAGTCTGGAGCAAGGTGACCATTGATCTCCGTTTTTGCATGCTTATTAGTTCTCGCCCATTTCTGCAGATTCGATTTCCATTCTTCCGGGATTTCCGTCAGCACATGGATTCGCATGCGTGCGTCTTCGCCGCGCTTCGTATCGTGCGTCGATGTCGTCAGCATGGCATTCGGCCAGCGTTCCATACGATGGATGTTGGCATCGTGGAATTCATTGGGCGTTGTTGCTCGGCGCCCGGCACCGCTGCCGACCTCGTTTAATGAAGCCAACGGGCTGTAGCGGTAAAAGACGGTGTCCTCCATGCCCTTCGCCTGCACGGGGCTGGTGTACTGCTGGAACTTCATCGCGAAACGCAGGCGCTGGGCAAATGCATCGCCAGCTTCTCCAGGCTGGCGTACGGGACAGATATGAGCCCGGATGAACTCGAAGATGGACGATTCAAGCGTGGGATTGCGCCTTTTTGCCTGGCCGATTGCCTCGTTGATGGCCATTTCATCGGTCGCGCTAAATCCCTGCTCCGAGATATAGGTGCGATATACCGGGAAACAGGCGACGACCTCGCGTAATGCTTCCTTCAGACCATCCAATGTGAAATCACGGCTGCGGCGGTCGTGCTCTGAAAGGCGGTTCAGTTCGTGCGCGAGCACATTCAGCTCGCTTGCCATGGAAGTGGCGGTAATCAATCGTTTCGCAGTGTAGATAACGTCCCGCTCCGGGTTCATGCGTCCGCAAAAAAAACGATAGATGGAGCTGATCTCGGAGAGATTCTTTTCCCCCACCCATAACCCGTTCAGAAGGGCCAGAAATTCATAACCGGTTGCGCCGTCTACCGGCCATTCCGGGCTCAGCCACTCCTGCCGCGCGAGGATCTTTTCTACTACGAGATAAAGAGGTTGCTGTGAGTGAACGGTCGCCTCGCGAAATTGCAACAGATACTGTTGCGGATCGAGCAATCCATCGATATGGTCGAGACGCACGCCATCGATCGAGCCTTTCTCCGCCAGTTCGATCAGCTTGGCATGGGCTGCCTGGAAGAGCGGCTGGTACTCCATGCGAAGGCCGATCAGATCGTTGACGTCAAAGAAGCGGCGGTAGTTGATTTGTTGCATGGCCGTTCGCCAATAGGACAGCCGGTACGGCTGCTGCTCCAGCAATGTATGCAACAGATCAAAAGACTCCGGCCTGCCGGGCTGGCCATTGAATTCCTCGATCACGCTATCTAGATGGCGGCGCAGCGCCACGCTTCCCTCGATCACCTGGGCAAGACGACGAGCGGCGATCACGGTCTCGCGCTCGCGGTCGATGCGCGCCCCCACGCCGGCCTGGCGATAGTCGGGAATGTGATCGAGTTGAAACAGGATGCTCTCAAATTCCTGCCGGATCGATGGCTCGATGGAGGCTTCCCCCACCCACTGATCCCATCGATGGCGGAAGAGAAACTTCATTTGCCGGGGATTCAATGGCAGGTTGAAATCGCCGTACATCAGGCAGAATTCGCCGTTGCAATATCGAATGCGCAACTCGCCGGACTCAAGCACTTCGCCGTATTGCTTGCCAAGGATTGCCAGCAGCACCTTGCCATGCAGATTTGAATTCGCGGGATACCAGTCGATATCGAAGTATTCCGAAACTGAAGACGATGGGCCGTTGGCCAGTACGCTGCGCCACCACAGGTTCCATTGCGGCTGAGCGCTCATGTGGTTGGGAACGAAATCGATAATCATTCCCATGCCGTGGCCGTGCAGCGCCCGGACCAGGGAGTCGAATGCGGGCTCACCACCGAATTCCGGATTGATCAGCGAGAAATCGATGGTGTCGTATCCGCTGAGGCTGCCGGGGCGGGCGGCAAAAATGGGCGATGCGTAGATATGGCTGATTCCGAGCGAGTGAAGATAGGGGACGAGCGCCTCGGCATCGGAAAAGCAAAAATCTTTTGTAAATTGCAGGCGGTAGGTCGCGCTGACTTTTCTTCTGTCACTCATTCCGGTCCGGTTTCAAATAAAGATCGCCGCTGGCGAGAAGGACTGCCCCGGCGCGATGAAAATCCAACTCGCCCGTGTCGGGATTCCACGAGATGTGAGGAGGATCTTTCGTATAAGAATAATCTTCACTACCCAGAAAACACCGCATCTCCTTCGCCTCTGAAACTTGCGCACGGGCTGGACCATTGAGCGCGACCGCAACAGCGCATTTGCCGCGTGCGCTTTGCCACTGCATAAGGATGACGTTCTCATCCAGAGCGCGGGCGGATTGGAACTGCGCCTTCTCCAGCAATTGCTTCCTAATTTGTAACAGTGTTCGATACCAATGCAGGCATGCGCTGTGACTCGGATCCCGACGCGCGTCCCAATTCAGCTTGCTTTGCAGAAATGTGTGTTTCGCCTGGGGGTCGGGAATGCTCTCGCGGCGGGTTTCATCGCTGAAGGCGGAGAAATGTTCGAACTCTTTGCGGCGGCCTTCGGTGATCAGCGGGCCAAGCTCTTCATTGTGGTTGGTAAAAAACAGGAACGGTTCCGCGGCGGCCCACTCCTGACCCATGAAGAGCAAGGGAGTTTCTGGCGCCAGCAGCAGGAGCGCGCTGGCAGCAAAATAGGCGGCCTGGGAAATCTCGGTCGATAACCGCTCTCCGAATGCGCGGTTACCGATCTGGTCGTGGTTCTGGAGACAGATGACGCGAGACTCGAGTGTCAATCCCTGGGGAGATGTTCCGCGATTGTAGCGATCATGGCTGGAAAACTCGCCGGTAAACAACCAGCCATTCTCGATGGTTTTGGCGAGCGTGACGGTGGACCCGTCGAAATCCTTGAAGTAGCCATCGCTGTCGCCGGCGAGGCGGCGGCGCATATTGTGGTGGAAGTCGTCGGCCCAGACGCCATCGAAACCGTGGCCACCCTGGCTCGGGGGCAGCAGGACTTTGCGCTCATTGCGCGCGTCCTCGGCGATGATCAGAATTTCCCTTCCCAACTCCCGACCAGCCGCGTGCACGCTGCTCGGTCAGCTCCGTTAAAAAATGCGGCTTGCTATCGTCCTGAATTGTCTGGATGGCGTCGACGCGCAATCCATCCACGTGGTAGTTGTGAATCCACGACAGCGCACTCTCGATGAAATACGCGCGCGCCTTTTCTCTGCCGTCGCTATCGAAGTTCAGGCCGTCGCCCCAGGGCGTATGGTGTTTACCAGAATAAAACCGGGGAGCAAATGCGGAGTGATAGGCTCCATCCGGACCGAGATGGTTGTAGACCACATCCAGGTACACGGCGAGTCCACGCCGATGCGCTTCGAGCACCAGACGGCGCAGATCATCCGGCTTGCCGTAGCTATGCGCAGGAGCGTAGAGCGATACTCCGTCGTAGCCCCAGTTGTATTCACCGGCGAAGTCGGCAATCGGCATCAACTCGATGACGTTGACACCAAGCTGCTGCACGCGCATCCAGCTTTTCGATCGCTGAAAGAAATGTTCCGGCGGGAGTGAACGTTCCCAGATGCAGCTCGTAAAACACAATGTTCCGCAGCGCGGGCGCTTTGAATTTATCATCCGCCCAGGAAAAATCGCTGGGGCCGAGGACTTGCGAGGGGCCATGAACGCCGGAAGGCTGATAGCGCGAGGCGGGGTCGGGATAAGGACCGGCACCGTCAAGTTTGAACCAGTAGAGCGCGCCGGGACCAACGCCCTCGACGTGTGTTTCATACATCCCGTCCGGCTGGTATTCCATGGGGATGATTCGCTGGGAGCCATCGCCTTCGAGAACTAACTCGATCTTCGCTCCAGGACGTGCCCAGAGGCGAAACAGACAGCCGCTTTGATCCAATAAAGGACCGAATGTTCCAACCCATAAACCTGATTGTGGGGAGGCAGTTACAGAGGAAATGGCGTTCACCTCCGCAGCTTTTCATCGAGGTGCAGAGCTGCGCTTATTAATCCCAGATGCGTGAAAGCCTGAGGGAAGTTGCCGAGCGCGCTGCCGGTGGAACTGATCTCTTCCGAGTAAAGGCCGAGATGATTTCCGTACGTCAACATCTTTTCAAAAATAAAGCGCGCTTCATCGAGGCGCTCGGCGCGGGCGAGGGCATCGACCAGCCAGAAGGTGCACATGCTGAACGTGCCTTCATGCCCGGTCAATCCATCCTTGGTCGCAAGCTCGCCGTCGAGCGAATAGCGGTACACGAGGCTGTCGGAAACCAGCGTCTTCATAGTGCGATCGATTGTGCTGAGCATGCGCGGATCTTTCGGCGCGATAAACATGACGACGGGCATCATCAGATTGCTCGCGTCCATCGCCTTCGATTCATAAGACTGGATGAAGCTCTGCTGCTCCGGGTCCCAGCCATTTTTCATGATCGATGCGAAGATGCGGTCCCGCTCTGTTTCCAGTCGCACGCGATCCAGAGGCAAGCTTCTTGCCTGGGCCAGACGCACGCCGCGGTCCAGCGCAACCCAGCATTGCAGCCTGGAATAGACGAAATGCTCGCGCTCGCTGCGGACTTCCCACAGGCCGTCATCCGGCTGGCTCCAGTTGTCCGCGACCCACAGCAGCACGCCGTGAATGCGCATCCACAGATCGTAAGAGATGGGAGAGACATGCTTGTCGTACAGATAAATCGCATCCATCATTTCGCCGTAGATGTCGAGCTGCAACTGCGTGGATGCTGCATTGCCGATGCGCACCGGCCGGGAATTTTTATATCCGGAAAAATTGTCCAGCGTGTACTCGGTCAAATCGCTGCTGCCATCGATGCTGTACATGGTATTCAGCGGGCCTTGCGTACCGGCTTCCTCGCGAATTCGTTTAGACAGCCATTCGATGAAGGCGGTGGCCTCTTCGGTAAACCCGAGGCGGATGAGAGAGTAAACCGTGAAATGCGGCATCCCGCACCCAGGTATAGCGGTAGTCCCAATTGCGCACGCCGCCGATTTCCTCCGGCAGACTGCAGGTAGGCGCCGCGACGATGGCGCCGGTAGGATGATGGGTCAGCAGTTTGAGCGTGAGCGCGGAGCGAAGAACGGTCTCCCGCCAGCGGCCCTCGTATTTGCAAGTACGACAGCCATCTGCGCCAGAAGGCGAGCGTTTCGTGCATCAGTCGGGCGCCTTCGACCGGCGCTTTGATCCCCGGATCGTCCGGCTTGGCCATGTGGCGCAGCGCGAACTCCGCCGTTTCTCCTGGCTGCAACGTAAATTGCACGATCGCTTTGCCATCCTCGATCTGCCATGGACCGGGACCGAGCAGAACCATTCGCTGGTTTTCGGTTTCGAATAAAACGCCGCCTTCGATGGGTTCGGCGCGATGCGGAGTACGAGCGTAGTTGAAGGCGGGAGCGCATTCCAGGCGAAAGCGTACGGCTCCGCGAACCGCCCGGGCGATTCGGATAATCTCATGCATGACGGAGTCACTGCTCATCTGCGCGGTCTTCCTGCACCGGCATGAAGTCGATGACCTCTCCCACGCCTTCTGCCCGCAGGAAACGGGTCAGCAGAACATTGGTTTCCGGCATGTACATCTGGCGGTTGGTTCCGGCCTGCTCGGGAGCAAGTTTGAAATGGCCGCCCTTTTCTCGATCGAGCAGCGCGGCGAAGACGCTGGGGGAGTCGAACTGCGGCAGGCAGCACCAGTCGATGGTCGCCGTCCATGGCGACCAGGGCGATGGTGTGCAGGTCGCCAATCACGCCGCAGGATTCAATCGGTCGTTGTGTCATGTTTATGGGTGGGCCGTGAAAGAATGAAATTGCTGAGAGGCCGAAGGAAAATGCAGGTCCCTCGGCTGCGCTCGGGATGACAGTCTGTTTTAGCACACAGCATTTCGGGATCACCATAAGTAAAGCAAACAAAAGCAGCTTAGGCTCATCTACCAATATTAGTATTTGACCGACACTTTGTATTGAAGCGGGCGCTCGGAATGCGCTCGTCTGGAGTTTGTGCGTTGGCTTTTACGATTCTCAACATTCTTTAGATGCGATCCCGGCCGGCAGTGACAGAATCCAACATTCCCAAATCGTACGGCGACACGTGGCGCACGCGGATCGCGGCGATGCGCAACATTCCGCCTGTCATGAAGATGGTGTGGGAGTGCGGACCGAAGACGGTGGTATGGTCGATGGTTCTGCGCATCGCGCTGGCGCTGCTGCCGGTTGCGATTCTTGCTGTGTCCCGCTGGCTGATCAATGAGATTGTCATCAGCCTTCGCGGCCATACCGCGTTGCCTCCGCATTTCTGGTGGATCGTCGGACTGGAATTCGGGCTGGCATGCCTGGCCGCCATTCTGAGCCGTGCGATTGGATTTTGCGACAGCCTTCTGGGCGATCTGTACATGCAGCACATCAGCATTCGCGTCATCGAGCACGCTTCCCAGCTCGACATTACGGCATTTGAAAATCCCGATTATTACGATCGGCTGGAGCGGGCCAAAGCGCAGGCGACGGACCGGATCGCCATGATCCAGATGATGGGCACCCTGACGCAGCAAGTGCTGACCACCATCTCGCTGTCGGTTTACATTGCAAAATATTCTCCCTTGCTGCTGCTGCTGCTGATTGCCGGAACGATTCCGGCGCTGCTGGGAGAAAGCCACTTCGCATTTTTGGGATACGCGAAGAACTTTATGCAGACGCCGCTGCGCCGGAAGATGGATTACCTGCGCGACGTGGGCGGCAGCAAAGAGGCGGCGAAGGAATTGAAGCTCTTTGGCCTGCGGGATTTTCTGATCGGCAGTTTCAGCGGAATGGCGAACATCATTTTCGATCAGAATGTCGACCTGTCCAAGCGCCGGCTTTTCGCGGGCGCACTTCTCTCGATGCTGGCTACCGCGGGATATTACAGCGCGTACGCGCTGGTGTTGTGGCGAACGATCCATGGAACTTTCTCGGTCGCGGTGCTGTTTGTATTGACCTCCGCAATTCTGCAGGTCAGCGCGAACCTGCAGCAGATTTTCGTGAACGCCTCGGGAGTTGCCGACCAGGCGTTGTTTCTTACCGATCTGCTGGGCTTTTTTGCCATGCAGCCGACTGTCCGCTCGAAGCCCGGCGCCATCATGATTCCCCGCCCCATCCGGAAAGGCATTGAGTTTCGCAACGTATCGTTCGCCTATCCTGGAACCACGCGGCTGGTGCTGAAAAATTTCAATTTCCACCTTCATCCCTGTGAGCGGGTCGCGCTGATCGGAGAAAATGGCCAGGGGAAGACCACCATCGTCAAGCTCATCACGCGCCTGTACGATCCGACAGACGGCCAGATTTTGATCGATGGGGTAGATTTGCGAGAGTATGACATGGAAGATCTTTGCCATGAAATCGGCGTCATCTTCCAGGATTTTATGCGGTATGAAATGACGGCAAGGGACAACATCGCAGTGGGCCGCATTGAAGAGCGGGACCGGCTGGACCGCATTGAAAGCGCGGCGCGAGATGAGCCTGGCCGATGAAGTGATCGCGCGGCTTGCCGGAAGGAATGGAGCAGCAACTGGGCCGCCGGTTCGAAGGCGGGGTCGATCTTTCCGGAGGAGAGTGGCAGCGGATGGCGCTGGCGCGCGCGTATCTGCGAGACGCGCAGTTGCTGGTTCTGGATGAGCCGACGGCAGCGCTCGACGCGCGCAGCGAGCAGGAGGTTTTCCAGCGATTTGCGGAACTGACCAAGGGAAAAATGTCTCTGCTGATTTCACACCGCTTTTCAACGGTAAAGATGACCGACCGGATCGTCGTGCTTTCGCACGGTGTTTTGACGGAAGAAGGCACGCATGACGAATTGATCCGCCGCGGCGGGCTTTATGCGGAGATGTTCGAGATGCAGGCAGCGAGTTATCGATGAATCTGTCCGATACAGCCGCGCAGGAACTCGGGAGTCGAGGGCCGGGCCTTCGCAAGCCGCCATGCCGTGATGGCGCAGGCGTCGAATCTGAGGCAATTTCGGCGACACGTTTTGCTGACCGCCGGTTCCGCATTCGCACTGGCGCAATACACAGAAGACCACGTGCGCGCCAGGCGACAGGAAATCGCGCAATCCGGCGAGAACCAGTTGCTTCCAGGCATGCAGCGGCTGGAGGGAAACACGCGGCTTCTGCGAGCCTCCGCGATTGAGGTTGAGCATGCTCTGAAGGCTATGGGGAATTTGCCGTCCGCGCGCAACGATGCCGGCATGGAGACGCCGCGAATCATCGGCGTCGCACATTCGATGTTGAATGCCGCGAGGTATCAGTGGAGCATTCCGGCCCTGTCCAGCTTTATCCGGGGATATCAGACCGAGGAACCACTGAATGTGCGAGAGCTGTGGGCGATGCCGGTGGCGCTGAAGCTGGCGCTGCTGGAAGAAATTCTTGCCCATGCCTCCGGCGCATTCAGCAACCTGCCTGCGAGCGACGCCGCGTTGGAAGCCTCTCTTCGATCTCTCCACGAGGTGAGCCTGCCGGTCTGGTCGAACATTCTTGAGCCTCTTGTTCCTTTCGAGCCTATCCTTTGTCAGGATCCCGCCGGCGCTTACGGCAAAATGGATTTCGATAGCCGGGACATGTACCGGACGACCCTGGCGAAGATCGCGGCCAGATCGCCCATGAGCGAAATGGAAATTGCGCAACTCGCATTGAGCATGGCGCAAGACGCGTCGCACCATCCGGATGCGAATCCCCGCATTACCGCGCGTCGTTCCCATGTTGGCTATTACCTGATCGATCATGGCCGGGCACAACTCGACGTACGCTGTGGGTTTCGTCCTGGGGTGATCGATCGTGTGCGTTCCCTGCTGCGCCGCTATCCGGATGATTTCTACCTGGGCGGAATTCTGGTTATCGCGCTGCTTGCGATGGCTGCGATCATCTTCCCTTTGGTGCCGACTTATAACCCGCTGGGAAGCTCTGGCATCGCGTTTTTTCTTCTCCTGCTGCCGGTTTCGCAAGGCGCGGTGGAGTTGATGAATCACACCGTCAGCGCCATTCTCAAGCCGCGGGCTTTACCGAAACTGGATTTTTCCGAAGGAATTCCCGCCGATTGCAAGACACTGGTGGTGGTTCCTACGCTGCTGCTCAACGAGCGGCAGGTGCGCGATCTGGTGGAAGAACTGGAGGTGCGCAGCCTGGCGAATCAGGATCGCAACGTTCACTACGCCTTGCTCACCGATCTTCCTGACTCGGTAGAAAAACCACGAGATCGGGACACGGATCCTCTGGTACTGCTTGCCGGACAGTTGATCAACGAATTGAACCAGCGTTACAAGGATTCTGCGGGCGGAAGCTTTCTGATGCTGCACCGGCACCGGATATTTAATGCGCGACAGGGCGTGTGGATGGGATGGGAGCGCAAGCGAGGCAAATTACTGGATCTTAACCGGCTGATTATGGGAGGGCTGGATTGTTTCCCCTACAAGGCCGGCAATACATCGGTATTGAATGGAATGCGTTACATTTTGACGCTCGATTCCGACACCAAGCTGCCGCGCGATTCCGTGCGGCGCATGGTGGGCGCAATTGCGCATCCGCTGAATCGCGCCATTCTCGATCCGTACATGCGGATCGTGACGGAAGGCTATGGCTTACTGCAGCCGCGCGTCGGCATCACGGTAAAGTCGGTTGCCCGCTCCCGCCTGGCCTCCATCTACTCCGGGCAGACCGGGTTCGACATTTATACGCGTGCGGTTTCGGACGTGTACCAGGACCTTTACGGAGAAGCAATTTTTACCGGAAAGGGTCTGTATGAGATTCAAATTCTGCACGAGGTGCTGGATCGCCGGTTCCCGCAGAATTCCCTGCTGAGCCACGATTTGATCGAAGGCGCGTACGGGCGCGTCGGCCTGTTGACCGATGTTGAAGTGCTGGACGATTATCCCTCGCACTACAGCGCGCAAAACCGGCGCAAGCATCGCTGGGTGCGGGGCGACTGGCAGATTCTGCGCTGGCTTCTGGACCGCGTGCCGAATGATGCCGGACAGTTGGTGCAGAATCCTACCTCCAACATTTCGCGCTGGAAGATTTTCGATAATCTGCGGCGAAGCCTGGTGGAACCGGCCACGCTGCTTCTGCTGGTCCTAGGCTGGCTCTGGCTTCCCGGGAACTGCCGGGATACTGGACCATCGCCACGCTGCTGATCGTTTTTGTTCCGGTGCTGGTCCAGTTTATTTTCTCCGGAGTACGCGCCAGCTTTGCGGAACAGCGCGGATATGTGCGTCAAGCAATGCGAGATTCGCTGGCGCTGCTTTTCTCAACCGCGCTCAATTTCTCTTTTCTCGCGCATCAGACCCTGCTGATGTTCGACGCGATTATGCGGTCCCTGGTTCGCAGCTTTGTAACCGGCAAACGCCTGTTGGAATGGGAAACGGCGGCGGAGGCGGAGCTCGGCGGCAACAAGATAACGCCGGTTGAGATGACGATGCGGCTGGTTCCGCTGTTATCGCTGGGACTCGCGATTCTGGTCTGGAGAATACGTCCGGTGGCGCTTCTGTGGGCGGTTCCCATCCTCATTTTGTGGGCACTGGCCAAGCCGATTACGTCATGGCTCAATCGTTCTCCACACGATGTTAGAGGTTCAGCTATCCGATGCAGAAATGCGATTGATGCGGAAACTTGCATGGCGTACATGGCTTTATTTCGAGCGGTTTTCTGTTCAGCAGAATCATGGGCTGGTGCCGGATAACGTTCAGCAGGAGCCGGAGGGGCAAGGCCTGCGCGAAGCTCTGCGCATTTCTCCGACGAATGCCGGAATGCAACTGAACGCGCGCCAGGCCGCCGTCGTTCTGGGCTATCTGTCGATGCCGGAGTACGCCGAACAAACTCTCGCGAACCTTCGCACGCTCGATCAGATTCCGAAGTGGAAGGGACATCTGCTGAACTGGTACACCACCGACACACTTGAACCGATCGCGCCTTATATCGCTTCAACCGTCGATAGCGGAAATTTTCTGGCCTCCCTGTGCAGCCTGCGCATGGGCACTCTGGAATTCCTGAAGACTCCCATGCTGCCGGCGCTGCGCAATGGCCTGCTCGATATTGTGAATGATTTCGAGGCGCACTCCGCATTTGGGGCAAAGATAAAAGCCGCGCTGAAGATCGATGACGAAGAAGACTCACCCGAATGGCTTTACGCGCTGCTGGCGCTTGAACCCAGGGCATCCTCCGATCGTGAGCACGCGGCCGAAGCCAGGCTGCATGCAATCACAACGCTGGTGCGCCTCTATTTGCCCTGGCTGCAGCCGAAGTTTGCCAAAGTGGCTGGACTGGCCGAGATCCCATCAGATCGAACCATTGATTTCTATACGCCGGAGAACTCACTCGCCGCGTGCCAGGAGATACGGGCATCTCTGGCGAAACTGACGGACGCTTCCGCGGGAACAGATATCGATCTCGTCAACGAATTGGCGGGCGTACTTGGCTTCGCGGAAGAACGGCTGCACGGACTGGTTGCAGACCTGAAAGTCATTGCCGGAGTCTGTGAACGGATGTTTCTTGCCACCGATTATCGTGTCCTGCTCGACCCGTACCGGCGCCTGCTCACGATCGGGTACGACACCGGGAGAGATCGTCCTCTGGATTCCTGCTACGATCTGCTGGCCTCTGAAGCGCGCACCGCGATGTTCATCGCCATCGCGCAAAGGGGATGTGCTGCAGGAAACGTGGTTCAAAGCGGGACGCAAAACGACGCTCATCGACGGCAATCCGACGTTGCTGTCCTGGACCGGCACGATGTTTGAATACATGATGCCGACGCTTTGGATGCAAACCTCGCCCGATACTTTACTCGCGCAATCGTTGCCGATGGCGGTGAGCGCGCAGCGGGAATATGCCGCGCGGTATCGGGTGCCGTGGGGAATTTCGGAAGCCAGCCACAGCCAGCGCGATGCGGCGGGAAATTACCAGTATCATGCGTTCGGCGTGCCTGCCCTGGCGCTGAGTCCGCCGCCGGAGGGCGCGCTGGTGATCGCACCCTATGCCAGCGTGCTGGCTTTGGAAGCCGATCCGATTTCTGCGTTAGCGAACCTGCGCCGCATGGAAAAAATGGGCTGGGTGGGAGAGTTCGGATTTTATGAGTCGGCGGATTACTCCGAAAACCGGCAGCCGCAGGATGGCTCAAAATATGTGCTGGTGCATTCGTGGATGGCGCATCACCAGGGGATGTCTCTGCTGGCGATTACCAATCTGCTGGCCGCAAAACCGTTCCAGCGCTGGTTCCACAGCGATCCCCGCGTTCGCGCGACGGAGCTTCTGCTGCACGAAAAGCCGATCCAGATCGTTCGGACTGAGGATGGCCCCCGCGCGGCGAAGATACGCTTTGAGCCAACGCCGGCCAGTGAAAAAGTCAGCGCGTAGCCTGAGTACGAATTTCTATACCACTGCGGTACCGGTCGTCGATTGGCTGCGCTCCAAGGCTCGCTTCAGGACAATCTCAATCGCGGCTCTTTGCCGGTCGTATTCTTCCGCCGTCACGCCGCCCTGAATCCGTTCAGTTTCAAGAACAAACAGCTCATCCTTCAAGGTCTGCATCAATTTAGCCCGTTGCTCGCCTGGGACATTGGGACAGCGATGGATGTCGCTGCGGCAGGGCCGCCGCTGCTGGGCGGAATGGGAGCGGTCGCACCCGGCGCGCCGGCGACACTCGGCGAAGGATTGGTCTGCTTCATCGAGACGCCGGCGCCGATCGCCAGCAAAACAGCGGCCAGCGAAATGATCCACCATTTGTATTTGTGCAGCGGATCGGGCGTGTCGACCGGAACACCAAGGCCAATCCCAGGGCGAGTGTTGTTGATCGCGGCAGCTTGCGCCGCCGCCTCCGGATTCGCCGCCGCGGATTGAGCATTGCTCTCCGGCCCGCTTGCGGTACCGCTATTCGCACCCTGCGCAGCGGTTGTTTCCGGCGGAAGTTGTCCGGTACCCGAGAGATGAAACGCGAGCTTGGCGCCGGGCCTGACATTCCTCGCGAGATAGGTCTGTACGTTGACATCCTCATCGATGGGCTGGAAGGCGGTTGCGGGTGTCGCGGTGAAGTGCATGCTCTTGGGCAAAATCAGCGCGAGATTATCGACCGGCGTTGCCACGCGCGGCTGCAACTGAAGGCTGCCGGAATACGGCAGGCGATAGCTGACCTGGAAACGGGTTTCGCCGGGGCGCAGCGGAAAAACAAAGGCGTACTGACCTGGCTGCCCGGTCGGCATGGGAGAGGACTGTACCGGCATGCTTCCCGGCCCGAGCGCGGCCGCGGAAACAATCTGCGCGCCTTTGGGCAGATAGATTTCATAAGCGTGCCGACCGAACTGCGTGCGCGGCGGCGAAGAGGCATTCTTCACGAAATAATTTTCGATGACGTGCAGCTGATTCTGGTCGGTCTCGATGCGCTGAACGTCGGCTTCTGTCGAGACCCCTTCGATCTTTTCAGCGGCATTGTAAACATCGACATTCACCGTCTGGCGGCCCGGCGGCGCGGCTTGAAAGTAGTTTGCTCCGTCATGCGTGACCCGCACCAGATGCATGGGATCGCTATCCGCGATATTCAGGGTGTAATGGCCGCTCGCATCCGTGGTGGTCTGGGCGGCTACCTGCATCCCCTGTTGCAGGCGGATCAGCGCGACCGTGTCGCCGGCGGATGGTTTGTTGGCGGTGAGATTTGTTACCACGCCGGAGATGGGGGCGGCGAATGCGGCAGTCACGGAGAGCGCCAGACAGGCGAGTGCAAGGATGGAACGGAGCGATGGAGGTAACGAGGTCGGGCGAAGGTTCATGAAGTTCTTTCTTGATTTTGCTTTTTTCGTGGCAGACGCATTGAATACCCAAGTTTCAAAAGCGAAACCTGGGGCCCCCGGCACCCGGTTTTTTGAAAATACCGAGGTCCTTCGCTACCCACCCCAGCGACGAAGACCTGTCGCCGGGGACCCCGGTTTCGCTCAGGATGACCGTTCATTATCACCAGTTGTCAGGCAGCATGAAAATTGCTTTCGAGGAATTCGATTTCGGCTACGATCTGCGTAGCCTCATTCTCGAGGGCTGCGCGCTGGGCACGATAATCCTCTTCCGGGTACTTTCCCGCGCGGTATTCAAAATTCAGATCGCGGAGATTTTCATACACAACTTCCTTGCGCTCGCGCAAAAACTCCAGCCGTGTCTTCTGGGTCTGCAACTCCGTATTCCGCTGAGGATAGAAAACATAAACGAAAATTCCGATCAAAAGGGCCGCGCAACCAAACCATGTCATATCTCGGTCTCCCGGCGAACTCGATCGCGAATGGCATCCAGGCGCTGATCTGCTGCAGCCTGTTCGGGCATGGCGACGGTGTGCAGTTTCCATTTTCGGATCAGCAGAGCGGTGCCCAGCGTCATCAGCAAGAAAACAACGCCGGGCGCAATCCACGCGACCAGGTTAAATCCTTTTTGCGGAGGTGCGGCCAGTACGGTAGGTCCGTACTTCTGGACAAAATTCTGCAGGATCAGATTATTGCTGTCGCCGCGATCCAGCGCGGTTCGCAGTTCACCTTCCATCTGCGTCGAAACGGTGCAGCCCACGTGATTGCATTCGAGCAGCACCTGATTGCAACCACAGGTGCAGATCATCTGATGACCGAGCGTGTTGTAGCGCGTGACATTGTCCGCAGCGCCCACGGAAAAAATCAGCAGGAGACACACGGCCGAGAGCTGCAGCCAGATTTGCAGCGTCGAGCGATCGAAAACAGGAGATATCCTCCCACCCTTTACGCAAAAGCGGCGCAAAGGATGGGGCACCCAGCCGGGGGCCATGGTTTGAGCTTCGATCGGAATGACAAGTCTGTGTTGGCGCACGCGATTAATCCCCTGCCGCAGCAGGCTGCGGCTCGCGAACTTTTTCCGCCGGCTGCGCCGTTGTTTTCAGCAGCCGAGCATCCGGCTGGTTGGGATTCAGGTTAGGCACAAGTGCGAGCAAGGTTCCAAACGCCATGACCAGAACGCCGATCCAGATCCACGCCACCAGCGGATTGATAAAGACCTTGATAATCGGCTGGTTGGTATCGGGATTTCTGCCTTCATACACCACGTACAAATCGCGCTGCAGCGTGGAATGATCGGCCACCATGGTTTCGGTCTGCTGGCTGGCGTGGTAAAAGCGGCGTTCCGGCGCCATCTGGAGCAAATACTTTCCGTTCTTAAACACGTTCAGTAGTTCGTATTCGCTGTCGTAATTTGCGTTCGAGTCCTGGGTATAGCTTTGGCAGACCAGCCGGTAGGGACCGATGGTCATCGAGTCATGGAAGCCCATCTCCTGCTCTTTCGACTGGTTGAACGCCGAGCCGGCCAGTCCGATAAACACGATGACGACGCCTATATGGACGATGTATCCGCCGTACCGTCGCGTATTTCGCCGAGTGAGCCGCACCATTGAAGACAGTATGTTTTTGCCGGTGTGACGTTGAATCACGCGCGCGCCCCGCCAGAATTCACTGCCGATCGCAGTCGCGACCAGCGCCGCCAGCGAGAATGCCATTAGCGAGTACAGGGTCCCGATATCCCGCCAGGGACGCATACCAGCCGCCATCAGAACGATCGCGGTGCCGACGCCTGCAGTCACAGGCCAGATGAAATTACGACGGACGCTTTTGAAGGAGGTGCTGCGCCAAGCCAGGACCGGGCCAATACCGGTGAGAAATAGCAGGAAAATTCCAATCGGCACGGCGACGCGATTGTAGAACGGAGGCCCGACTGTGACCTTCGATCCTTCAACATATTCCGAGATGATGGGGAACAGCGTTCCCCAGAGAATCGTAAAGCAGGCTGCCAGCAGGACGAGATTGTTGAAGAGAAAACTGGACTCGCGCGAGACCAGCGACTCAATCTGGTGCTCGGAATGTAAGTGGCTGCGCTGGCGAAGATAGGTGAAGATGCAGACGCTGAAAACGATAACGAGGAACGCCCAGAACCAGGAGCCAATCGACGACTCGGCAAAGGCGTGGACGGAACTGACCAGGCCGCTGCGCGTGAGCAGCGTGCCCAGAATCGACAGCATGAAGGTGGTGAAGATCAGCCACACGTTCCAGGCCTTCATCATGCCGCGTTTTTCCTGCATCATGACGGAATGCAGAAACGCGGTGCCGGTCAACCATGGCATCAGCGAGGCGTTCTCGACCGGGTCCCAACCCCAGTAGCCACCCCAGCCCAGCACGGAGTAGGCCCAGTGCGCTCCGAGAAAAATTCCGCAGGTGAGGAACAGCCATGTCACCATGGTCCAGCGGCGCGTGATGTGAATCCACTTTTCACCGGGATACCGCATCATTAACGCGCCGAGCGCGAATGCAAAGGGCACGCTGAAACCCACATAGCCCAGATACAGCATCGGCGGATGGATTACCATCTCCGGATATTGCAGCAGCGGATTCAGCCCGAAGCCGTCGGCGGGAACGGCTCCCTGCACCAGGGCGAAAGGCGGCGCAGCGAATACCAGCAGCAACGTGAAAAAAACCTGGATGCCGGCCAGAATGGTCGAGGCGTACGCGGTCAGTTTGACATCCACCCTGT
This sequence comes from uncultured Acidobacteriota bacterium, assembly GCA_963823595.1. Classification (GTDB taxonomy): domain Bacteria; phylum Acidobacteriota; class Terriglobia; order Terriglobales; family Acidobacteriaceae; genus JAKAAZ01. Next base: position 74,564 of record CAWGME010000019.1, on the reverse strand, counting down.
GGCGGACCCGCAGCACGAAACCATAGGCGGCCAGCAGCCACGCCCACAGCAGCAAAGAACCTTCCTGCCCAGACCACAGCGCCGCAAATTTATACGGCAATGGCAACGCGCGGTTTGAATGATGAAGGATATAGGAAACAGAAAAGTTATTGCTAAACGAGCAGTAGACCAGCGCAAACGCTGCCGCTGTCATCGCGATAAAACTGGCAATGCCCGCACGCCGGGCAGACTCGGCCAGCCGTTCGGGAGCGGCGCTTGCCTCGGGATGCACGGCAATGCGCCGCAGCGCAAAAGTACCCGTGACCAGGGTGTAGGCGCATAGCACCAGGCCGAGAAGAATCGCGAAACTACCGAATGCCGCCATATCGTCTACGTAACTGATGATTGTCGCAGAGCGTGAGGGTCTATCGCAATCCGGAAGTATCGAGAAGGACGATGATCGGAGTGGATCGGGGAAAAAAGTTTATGTGCTGAGCGGTGTCGGGACGCTCAATCGGCTGGCCAGGGCGATCAACTCACTGGGCGGTATCGGCTTTGAGCGAAAGGTGACGTCGAGACCGTCATATTCATCTTCGGCCTCCGCCAGCCCGCTGAGAACGAGTACAGGCAGGCCCACGCGGCGTTCCCACAAATGCTTTACGAAATAACTTCCGGACTCGCCAGGCATGATATGGTCCGTGATCACCAGGGTAATCGCAGCGGCGGAATCGCTTTCCAATGCCTGAAAAGCTGCTTCCGCGGAATAAACCGTTTGCGTCTCCAGCCCGGCTCCCGCCAGGATGGCTTTTCGCGTCACAGCTTGCACGGGATTGTCGTCGACAACCAGAATCACGGGGTCATTTATCCTCGACAGAGTTAGTCGTAGAGTGGATGTCCATTTTTACCAAACAGTTGCCTCGCCGATGATAATCCAACTTACGGCTGTGATCCAGATCACAAAGCGGGCTTATCGTAATTATTTTACGGGATGGTCCGTTTGAGTTAACAGCAATCCGGCCCTGGAACGAACAAATTAGCGTGCGGAGCGAGTGCGGCGCATGACAATCCCGACGATGGCTGTTATCCATCTTCGCGGCACGAACCTTGTTGCCAGTACCGACAAGCGATTTGAATTGCCGGTGGTCACGGAACTTCTGCCACGATCGAATGCCTTCAGCGATTCGCCGACCACCTGGGCGGCTGTCTGCATCCGCGCTGGATGGCTGAATGGGCTTTTTCCCGCGACTTCAAAAAAATTCGTTGCCGTCGACCCGGGATTTACCACCATCACGCGAACTCCGCGCTGCCGGGCCTCTTCATGGAGCGCGTGGGAGAAGCTAACCACAAATGCTTTTGTAGCCGCGTAGACCGCGCTGTACGGAAGCGGCATAAACCCGGCAACAGAAGCAATGTTGATAATTCCACCGGCACTGCGCCGCGGCGATGAGTGCCCGTACATGGGCTCGAGATAGAGATGCGACAGTTCAACCAGCGCGGCGATATTCAGATCGAGCATCTGCCGCAGGCGCTCGCGGTCGATCGCGGAAAACTCCCCGAAGGCGCCAAACCCGGCATTGTTGATAAGCAAATCAACTTCGAGAGCGGCCGCCTGCGTCTTTCTGAACAGCTCCAACGGAGCGCCGGGCGCAGACAGGTCGATCGCGATACTTGGACATCGATGCCCGGCTGCGCCGTCATCAGCTCAGCGCGCAGCCGCTCCAGCCGGTCCTGCGAGCGAGCCACCAGGATGAGAGACCAGCCCCGCGCCGCCAGTTGCCGGGCAAACTCTTCGCCGATGCCGGAGCTGGCACCGGTAATCAGCGCGTATCCGTGTTGTTCGTGTCATTACATCCTTTCTTTCGGTCGGGCTGTGCTCACCGAGATCATGCGGGCAGCAAAAATGCACCAACCCCCAGAAAAAACAACAGCCGGTAGCGAGTGCCGTGCGCACGATTCACTTCCGGCAGCAGATCGGTTCCAGCCACATACAAGGCTACGCCTGCAGAGAGTGGCAAACCGACAGCCGCCAGCGCGGGGAGAAAATGGATGGCAGCCACGCCGGCCACAGTAGCCGCGCCGAGCGACGCAGGCGGCAGTGAATGCAATGCGCGCGCTGCGGCCGCTGGCCAGCATCACGCTGCCGACAGTGAAACCTTCGGGCAGCTTGTGCAGCACCATCCCGGTAAAGATCAGCCAGCCGAGCGCACTCGAAAAGGCAAATCCACTGGCGATGGCGACGCCGTCAAAAAAGGTATGCGCAGCCAGACCGAATGTCACGGAGTAAGCGGTCGAGCGGTGAAGAAATTCCTCGGCATGGGTTTCCTCGCCAAAGTGAAAGTGCGCGACCAGGGTATGCTCCAGCAGATGAACTCCGCAGAAGCCAGCGAGAATCCATAGAGGCGCGGCTGACAGGGGCTGCCTGCAGGCTTTCCGGCACCATTTCGACCAGCGCGACGGCAATAAGAAATCCTGCGCCGAAGGCGACAAAGCCATGCAGGAAGCGCTCGGCGCGCATGCGCAGCAGCAGCAGGCCACCGGCGACGTCGGCCAAGCCCGGCGATAATCCCAGCAACAGAACGATGCCGAACGGTGTGGTAGCGATGCGCCATTGTCTGTCCTGTCCGCTATCCGCTGTGGCGGATGTGCATCACGTCGCCATCCTGCACGATGTAGTCCTTGCCTTCCAGCCGCAGCGTGCCCTGCGACCGCGCTGCGGCTTCAGAACCCGCAGCCAGCAGCGTGTCCCAATGGATTGTTTCGGCGCGGATGAAATGTTTTTCCAGATCGGAATGGATTGCTCCCGCCGCCTGTTGCGCGCGCGAGTTCACCGGAATTGTCCAGGCGCGGCATTCGTCTTCGCCGACGGTGAAAGAACGAAATCAGCCCGAGCAGCTCATAGCTTTTGCGGATCAGCCGCCGCAGCCCGCTTTCCACCAGTCCATAGCTCGACAAAAATTCTTCCGCTTCTTCATCCGGCATCTCGGCCAACTCCGCTTCCACCTTGCCGCAGATGGCGGTCGCGCCGGCGCCGGGCCGCGAGGCGATCTTTCGACAGGCCGTATTTTTCTACGGCCGCTTCCAGGTCGATGCCCAGCGTCGTGCTCTCGGAAATATTCAGCACGTACAGCACGGGCTTTCTGGCTGAGAAACATGTAGCCGCGGATCAGCTTTTTTTCCTCCGGCGTCATCTCCATGGCGCGCAGCGGCTGCTCCGCTTCCAACTGCGGCTTGGCGCGCATCAGAAGCGCGTGCTCGGCTTCCAGCTCCGGGGAGCGCATTTTTTTCAGATCTTTTTCCAGGCGCTCCATGCGCTTTTCAATCTGCGTCAGATCGCTCAGCATCAGGTCGAACTCGACATCCTGAATTTCTTTCAGGGGATCGATGGGCGCAGCCAGCGGCACCGAGGGATCATCGAAGACGCGCAGCACGTGGATCAACGCGTCCACGTTGCGCAGGCTCGCCAGCAGGCCGGCATCCTTCAGCGATTCCTGGCCAATGGCGGCCACATCGGCATATTCAACCGTCGCGAAAACGGTCTTCTTCGGCTGATAGAGCGCGGCGAGTTTTTCCAGACGCTCATCGGGAACCCGCGCCATGCCGAGATGCACTTCCTTCGGGTTGGAATAGCCGCGGTCTTCAAGCTTCGCCCTGGTTAAAATTTTGAACAGCGAAGTTTTGCCCACCTGCGGCAGGCCGATAATTCCAGTCTTCATGCTTGTCCTGTGTGTAAACTTTGCTACGGCGATCAAGCGATAACATCGATTGTTACGCTGAATCTTGATCATACCGGCAGAAGAACGGAAGAGGAATTCCTAGCTGTCGATCGGATTCACATCTAAAACCAGTTCGACCTATCGAGGTGTGCCATCCACAATTGGCTGAATCTTTTTCATGGCAGTCACGCCGCATTTCCGTTGACTGATATCGCCGTAAAGGCCGCCATCGCGCTTGCCATCGGATTGCTGGTTGGTTTTGAGCGCGAGTGGGCGAACAAAGATATCGGGGTTCGCACCTTTGCGCTGACTTCATTTCTGGGATTGCTGGCATCCCTTGCCGGCCAGCCATTCAGCGTATTGGCCGGAGTGGCGGTTCTGATTCTGATTGTTTTTATGAACCTGCACAGCGTGCAGGTAATGCGCAAACTGGAAGCCACAACATCCGTGGCGCTGATCATCATCTTCGTTTTCGGAATTCTGGTCGGGAATGGCCACCTGTTCACACCGGTCGCGGGCGCCATCGTGGTTACGATGCTGCTCTCACTGAAGCCCCAATTTCGCGCCTTCGCCGGCGGCCTGCGCCAGGAAGAGGTCCGGAGCGCGATCCTTCTCGGCTTGCTTGGGTTTGTCATCTGGCCGCTTTTGCCGGATCGCTTTATCGATCGATGGCGGCTGATAGAGCCTAGAGAAGCATGGGTCATTGTGATCGTCGTCGCGTCGCTTAGCTTTATCAACTATGTGCTGCTGCGCGTCTACGGATCGAAAGGCCTTTATCCGACGGCAATCCTGGGGGGACTCGTCAATTCCACAGCAACGGTCGCAGAGATGGTTTCAACCATGTCCGCCGCCGGACTGACCGGAGCCACTGTATCGGTGGTATTGCTGACGTCCGCGGCAATGTTCGCCAGAAATCTGGTAATTCTCGCCATATTCTCTCCCCGCGCGATCCGAACTGCCGTGCTCCCGCTATTGGCAATGTCCTTGATCGCTACTTTTTGGGTTTACCGCGAGCGCAAAAAATCCACGGGTGCGCAAATCGACAATAAACTTGCTCTCACATCTCCAGTCTCCTTGAAGAAGGTGCTGACGTTTGCGGCGTTATTTCTAGCGATCCAGATTTTAGGGACGCTCGGACAACGATTTTTCGGCTCCTCCGGATTTCAAGTCATCAGCATTTTGGGCGGACTGGTGAGCAGCGCCAGCACCACGGCTGCGGCTGCAAATCTTGTCATACACGGCAAGATTCTGGCGAGTGAAGCGGGAATCGCGACGGTTCTGACCTCGATTGCCAGTCTCCTCATCGACCTGCCGATTGTGCAGAAAGAGGTCCGGGACAAAAACATTATCCGCGATCTTTATGGGGCTTCGCTGCTCCAGACGGCTGTAGGAGTTGTCGTGCTGTTAGGTCAAGCAAGGATCTTTCACACGTTGTGAATGCAAAGCGATTTCAGCTTGCCGGCTCTGGCCGCGCATATAGGACGATCAGCCCCAGTCCGCACAGAAGCACGATGCCCTCCAGCCGGGTGGAAAGTTTGTGCAGGCGGTTGAAGTCCACCTTGGCGGGAACAGTTGCCGATGGATTGTCCATCGCAGCTCCGGCCTGAATGCGCAGCGAGTCCATGCGCGGAATAACGGAAAACTGCGAATACGCGGTCAGCGCCAGCATGGCGGCCAGCAGTACCAGTTGCGGCGCGATGGAGCGCCACGTCAGGCGCGCAGTCCTCTCGATGATGCACAGCAGCAGCAGAATGACGCCGCAGACCAGGCCGATATCGTGCAGGCGCAAGATGGAAACCCGCACCATGGTTCCCGCGATCTTCAGGCCGTGGACGGGATCGGAAAGCATCGGCATCACCGAGCCGAACGCCACCGGCGCTACCACTGCGCCAAAAAACAAGATGCCGCCCACCCAGACGGCCAGGCCCAGCAAAATGAGACTGCGCACCAGTGTTCGCATGGTTGATCATTCACCCCTGATTTATTCTCCTGATGGGATTATTCGAGTCCGCTGAACGGACTTGCGTCCGATGAGGCGCTCGATGCGCTTTGCCATCGGCGGATGCGTGGAGAAAAGATTGGTGAACATACCGCCGCCGACGAGTGGTTGCGCGATGAACAGATGCGCGCTCGAAGGCGATGCCACCATCGGCAGGCGCTTCGAATAGGCATCGATCTTTTCGAGCGCACTGGCCAGCGCGTAGGGATTGCCGGTTGTTCTGGCGCCGGTTGCGTCCGCTTCATACTCGCGCGCGCGGGAGACGGCCAGCTGAATCAACATGGCGGCGATAGGAGCAAGGATCAGCATGAAGAGTCCGCTGATGCCGCCGCCTTCACGCTCGCTGCGGCCGCTGCCGCCGCCGTAGCCGCCGAACATAGGAGGCCCAATAGCCCATGCGGGCGACCAATGTAATCGCACCTGCCAGTGTCGCGGCGATGGAGCTGGTCAGGATATCGCGATTCTGGACATGGCCCAGTTCGTGCGCCAGCACGCCTTCGAGTTCTTCGTCGTTCAGCAGCCGCAGAATGCCTTCGGTCATCGCGACCGATGCATGCTTTGGATTCCGGCCGGTGGCGAACGCGTTCGGCGACTCGGTCGGAATTACGTACATCTTCGGCATGGGAAGGCCCATGCGCTGGGTCATGCGCTCGACCACTTCGTAGGCGCGCGGGCAGTTGTTCTCGCGTCACCGGCTGGGCACGATACATTTTCAGCGCCAGCTTGTCGGAGTAGAAGTAGGTGAAAAAATTCATTCCCGCGGCAAAGAGAAATCCAAGGATCAGGCCGTTGCGCCCATCGAAGTGGCCGCCGATCCAGATAAACAGCAGCGTCAGCAGAGTAAGTAGAAATGCAGTCTTTACAGTGTTTCCCATAATGTAACTATTTTAGTCCTGTTCGCGGATACTCGAATTACAGCAGCTTTGGCTGCCTGCCGCATCTAAGGAACCTATGTCCGAACCCAGCGCAATCCTCGATCTGTGGCGTAGCCGGCAGCATGGCTCCGGCGTCTAGTCACGCTGGTGCGCGTGGAAGGCTCATCCTATCGCAGGCCGGGCGCGCGGATGTTTATCCAGCCGGGCAGCTATGCGGGCTCGATCAGCGGAGGCTGTCTGGAAAGCTGAAATTGTGCGCAAGGCGCAATGGCTGACGCGCGCGGGAGCGGCGGTCGAGAAGTATTCCACCCGATTCGAGAATCCATTCGATAGCTGCGAATTCGACCACGCGGGGCGCAGTATCCACGTAGAGGACCAGGACATTCCTTACGGCCTCGGCTGCGGCGGCGTTCTCGATGTTCTGCTGGAGCCGGCATGCACTGCCGGAAACCGAAGCGATGCTGCGGGCGCTTGGAGGCGGCGCAGAGCGGGGGAAACATTTTATCGGCGACGCAGCTTCCCTCGATCAGACGAGTCCGGGCTACATTTCGCGCGGGTGATCTTGCGCGAAGACGGTTCGGTCTTTTTTGCCAGCGAGAATGCCGATCCCGCGGTGAAAGCACAGATTGATGCGGCTGGCCAGCCAGGCTTCAGGTTCTGTTTCCATGGCCGACGAACTCGAGCGGCGTGTTTGTGGAATCCATTCTGCCGCCGCAAAGGCTGGTGATTCTGGGTGCCGGCGAGGATGCGCGTCCGCTCGCTCGCATGGCGCATCTGCTGGGATGGCGCGTCGCGGTGGCCGATGGACGAGCTTGGCTGGCGCAGGCGGCGCGATTTCCGGAAGCCGGACAGGTGCTCGCGCTCAGCGACAATGCCGGCAATCTGGAGCAACTGCGACTGACCCCGCAAGATGCGGTTGCCGTGCTGACCCATAGCTTCGAGCAGGACAGAAATCTGCTTCGCAAATTGTTGCCGCTTGAATTGCGCTATCTGGGCCTGCTGGGCGCGCGCCATCGCAGCCAGCTCCTGCTGACGGAAGCGGCGCAACATCTGGGTTGGACGCCGGAGGAATGCCTGCGCCGAGTCCATGCGCCGATCGGGCTTGATCTTGGCGGCGACAGCCCCGAGGCCGTCGCGCTCGCGATCTCTCGGAAATTCAATCGGTGCTGCATGGCAAGGAGGCGTCCTCGCGGCGGATGGACAAGGATGCTCTGAGCGCCGCTCCCGAGCGGCCCTATATTCCGTCGCAGTGCCCGCTGGATCATTCCCACGCATGCAGCTCAGCTGATTCGCCGACAATCCCGGCGATCATTCTGGCCGCCGGCGGTTCCACGCGGCTGGGCCAGCCGAAACAGTTACTGCGCCTGAAAAACTCCGATGAAACGCTGCTGGAGCGCGCGGTGCGCGTGGCGAACGAGGCCGGCGCCACGCCGATTTTTGTCGTGCTCGGCGCACATGCGGAAGCGATCCAGCACGCGGCCAATCTCTCGCAATGCATCATCCTGCTGAACAAAGAATGGCCGGAAGGCATGGCCAGTTCCTTGCGGCTGGGAATTGCCGCCGCCATCGAACAAGCGCCAGCAGCGTCGGGTGCGTTGCTGATGGTGTGCGATCAACCGGCCATCTCCGCCGAACATCTGCGTCGATTGCTGGCGAGTCACCGGGCCGAACCGGAGATTATCGCCGCATCTCACTATGCCGGCCGCTCCGGTGTGCCCGCGGTTGTGCCCCGTGCAATGTTCCCGGCGCTGCTTGCGGTTGACAGGCGATCAAGGTGCGCGCGCAGTCTTTGGACACTCTGGATTGCGGATCAACCATATCGATTTTCCCGGCGGCGAATGGGACATCGACACAGCGGAAGATTTGCAGCGGATCACAGTAAAGCTATGCCGGAAACAGGAACCTTCTGGCTGCTCCTGTTCGACCAATCAGCGATGATCCGTCCTGGAGACTTCTTCCGCAGCGTGAACTGGACGGAGCGATCGGCAGCGGTGAAGAAGAATGTGCTGCCCTTGTTCAAATCGCTTTCGGCGCGGATGGTCCCGCCATGGGCCAGAATGATGTGCTTGGCGATCGACAGGCCCAGCCCGGTGCCGCCGGACTCTCGCGAGCGGCCTTTATCGACGCGGTAAAAACGTTCGAAGATGCGCCCGAGATGTTCGGAGGCGATGCCCGCGCCGAAGTCCTGCACATAAAATTCAACCGCGTCCCCGAACCACCCGGGAACCGATCACAATCCGCTGGCCGCCGCCGTATTTCACCGCATTTTCGAGCAGGTTCGAAAGCACCTGCAGAATGGCATCCGTATCCGCCATCACACTTGCCCGCGCAATCTCGGCGGTTTCGAGCAGAATGCTCTCGATCCATCAGCAAGCCCGCCATAACCGCCGCCGCCTCATCCATCAGCAGGGCGGCGGGGACAGGTCTGCGGTTCAGCTTGTACTCGCCGGATTCGATGCGCGCCAGCGCCAGCAGATCTTCCGTCAACCGCGTCATGCGGGCGGCGTTGCGGCAGATGATGGCCAGAAAATCGCGCGTCTGCGGCGACAGCTGGCCATCTTCTTCCAGCATGGTCTCGGCGTAGCCGGAGATCGAAGTGAGCGGCGTGCGCAGCTCATGGGAGACGTTTGCGATGAAGTCGCGGCGGGTTTTTTCGACGCGATCGATCTCGGTGATGTCGTGCAGCACCACGACGGCGCTGCCGCCCAGCATGGGCGCGGCGCTCACTTCGAAGATGCGTCCGGGCACAACGGCCTTGGCCCGCGTGTTCGCGGTGACTCGCATCCGCAAGGCCTGCTCGACGCAGTCCAGCAGGTCCGGATCGCGCACGGTCTGCACCAGCGCGCTGCCGGGCTGGATCGGGCCGCCGACCAGCCGCACCATCACGCGATTCGTCCAATGAATACGGCTCTGCGCATCGACGGCAATGACCGCTTCTTCCATGCTGTCGAGCACCGTCTCCATCTCTTTGCGGCTGTCTTCGAGCTCGCGGAAAACAGCCTCCACGCGAATCGCGGTCGCATCGAGAGCATTGGCGACGGCCGCAATTTCATCCTTCGCGTTCTCGTGGATTCTGGCCGAAAAATCGCCGCCGGCAAGCCGATGAGCAAACTCCACGATGCGCGCCAGGCGCCGCGCGACAGCGTGCGCCAGCAGCGCCGACACCAGCGTCGCCAGCAGCAGCGCCAGCAGTGTCGCCCATAAGAGACTGGTGCGCACGACATGCAGCGTATCTTCTATATCGCGCAACGGAGAATTCAGGCGAATGATATACGGGCCCTGCCGGAACGGCGACATATAACCTGCCACGCGCAATATGTCGCCCGAAACTGCGATGCTGGACTGTGATGGCCCGGAATTCGGGAGAACTGAGCAGCAACTCGCGGGAGATCCCGCTCGCCCTGCCTGATCGGTGGAATCGGCCAGCACGGTTCCATCCCGTTTGGCGATGGTCACGTCTGCACCGATCGCATGCGCTTCCTCTCTCGCCAGCGAGAAGAATCCGGATGGATCCGTAGCACTGAGTCGAGGAGCCATAGACTGCGCTTGCTCATCAAGACTGCGCGCCAGCGATTCTGGAGCGAGGCCTCGAGAATATTTGCTGCGAGATGTCCAGCATGCCCGCCGCGACGAGCAGCACCAGGAACATCGCCGCGAGCAGCTTGAAGAATACTCTTTGCCTCATCGAAAACTCTGGGCGCGACGCAAATGCGTTTAGATTTCTTTGGCATTTCGAAACGATAGCCGGCGCCGCGCACGGTTTTAAGATACTGCGGATTCTCGGGATCCGACTCAATCTTTTCCCGGATGCGCCGGACATATACATCCACGGAGCGCGGAGTCACGAAGCGGGCATCTCCCCAGACCGCGTCCAGCAGATGATCGCGGCTGAACACGCGGCCCGGATGGCGGGCCAGATATTCCAGCAGCCGGAATTCCGTGGCGGTGGTTGCCGCCAGTTCCCCGCCCACCTTCAACTGCATGGCTCCTGTATCGATTTCGACTTGATCGAAGTGCAACAGCGGTGGGAGTGGTCGGACGCTCGAAGCGGCGCAGGACGGCCTTGACCCGGGCAATCAGTTCCCGCGGAGAGAACGGCTTGGTGATGTAATCGTCGGCGCCGAGTTCCAGCCCCAGTATGCGATCGTTTTCGCTGGTGCGTGCGGTAAGAAAAATTACCGGCGTGACCGCCAGCGCCGGGTTCTTGCGGATGCGGCGGCAGAGATCGAGGCCATCTCCGCCGGGAACCATGATGTCGAGCAGAAACAGGTCGGGAGTCTTGCGTTCGGCATCCGCCAGCACCGCGGCTGGGCTGACAAATGTCCGTACGGCGAACCCTGCCACCTCCAGGTTGTGCTGCACCAGCCGGGAAATATCCTGATCGTCTTCCAGAACAAAGATCGTCTGATTCAAGCCTGTCGTTCCTCTCTCGATTGGATTCGGAGTGGCTGCGATGTCTCGGCCGACTCTATTCCTCTACCGAGGCCAGAGTATCGCAACTACGGAAATCTTCGACGAAAGGACCATGAATGCCAGATGACAATCGTGTGAATGCGGAGAACGAGGAAACCGTCTTGCATTTTGCAAAGTGATCTCGCCTTTTTATCGAGCATTGGCCTCTCAATTGCGCGAGTGGCATCCATGAGCCACATGGATCTGACCACAGTGATTTCTTCGCCGAAGGCGCGCGCCGCCGTCTCGCATTGGGAGCGGTCCACGTCGTGATGGGTCACCAGGCGAATTGCGTGCGGCCCCACATTCCCGGCAAGAATTCCGCGCCGCTTCAGCCCTGCGAGCAACATCGGGCGCGCTTCTGCCGTCGATCAGACGGAAGATGACGATGTTGGTCTGAACCCGAGTCGAGATCGATGCTGATTCCGGGAATCTCGGCCAGAGCTTCGGCCAGCAACCGCGCGTTGGCGTGGTCTTCTGCCAGCCGCTCCGTCATCGTATCGAGCGCAACCAGTCCGGCGGCGGCCAGAATGCCAACCTGCCGCATTCCACCGCCGAGCGCTTTGCGAAATATCCGCGCCCGATCGATATGCCGGCGCGTTCCGACCAGCATGGAACCCACCGGAGCGCACAGGCCCTTCGACAGGCAGAACATGATCGGTGTCGAAGCCGCGCGTCAGATCCGCGACGCAGACGCCCAGGCTTACCGCCGCGTTGAAAATTCGCGCGCCATCGAGGTGAACCGGCAGGCCGGCGTTTTTCGCGCCAGCCCAGATTTCCTCAACACATTGAGCGGCGTCACCGTGCCGCCCGCCATGTTGTGGGTGTTTTCGAGCGAGATCAGGCCGGTCTGCGCGCGGTAGTAAATGCTGGGCGCGATCGCCGCCTGAATCTGGGGCCAGGTCAGCACGCCGCGATCGCCGGCAATTGTTCGCGGCATGCACCCGGAAAATGCCGACAGCATCGCCATCTCCCAGTCCACAATGTGGGAGCTTGCCTCGCAGATGACTTCCTGACCGTGCTGGGTGTGGAGGCGAATGGCGATCTGGTTGCCCATGGTGCCGGTGGGAACAAAGATTGCGGCTTCCTTGTGAAATATCTCCGCGGCGCGCTGTTCCAGCCGATTCGACGGTGGGATCTTCGCCGTAGACGTCGTCGCCGACTTCGGCGGCGGCCATGGCGGCGCGCATGGCCTCGGTGGGCTGGGTAACGGTATCGCTGCGCAGGTCGATCATGCCAAACTTTTGATAGTTGTTGCCGAATTTTTAGTGTAAACCAGTGCTGACGAGGACCCGATGATTCGAACATTCATAATCGCTGCCTTGAGCAATTTTCCGTTGACCTTCCTGATCATTGGACTTATCGCTGCGGCATTATCGCTTGCGTTCGGTGGCGCTCCCCGGCCTGCCCAAAAAATTCGCGAAGAAATTTTCGCGTATTTTCTTCTTTTCGAGATTGGCTTTTCGTTTTTCTATAACTTTGTGATGCACGTTTTTTTTGGCCACATGGCTGCCCACTTTATCGGTTGGCAGAACAGTCCGTTTCAAGCTGAAGTGGGATTCGCCAGTTTAGGCTTTTCGCTGGTTGGCCTGATGGCCTTTCGCGGCAGCCATGGCTTGCGCATCGCCGCTCTGATTGGACCTTCAATTTTTCTTCTTGCTGCTGCCGCTGGTCATATTCGGCAGATGATTGTTGCCCGAAACTTTGCACCTGGAAATGCCGGCGTAATGCTTTACATGGACATCATCGTCCCTGTCATTGGGTTGATCCTGCTCGGGCTAGAGCACGGGGACAATCTTCTTGAGCGCGGAGACGCAGACGTTATCGTCTGAACCTGTGCAATCTGGCTCCTGCGATGGATCAGACCAAGGTGCCCTCAGCTTCCATTGCACTTTCTATTCCGGATTGAACGCCGATAAATCGGGCGAAGACTTCATTCGCGAACAGCCGTCCACGCGCGTGTCAGGCGAACATGATTGGCAGTTGCGCTCCAGCAGACCTTCCTGCTCACATTGCAAGCAGCACCGGCTGGAATGCGCGCATGGCCGGCGTGGCCGATTTTTCTTTCCATTTCCGGACAGCGAAACGCCTGCGGATAGACGCAGTCCCAGGAACCAGGCTTCCTCGATCGCTTCAGCATTCGATACCGGCGTCACGGTTTGCGGCGCGCTCCGGTTCGAGATAACTCGGTCAGATCATCCGTTGTGGCGATGCGGATGGCATCGCCATCGCGGGTCTGTAGAAACGAATGCGCATCCAGACCGAAGCCGATATATGGCTGGCGGGTCCAGTATTTGAGATTGTGGCGCGATTCGCTTCCCGGCCGCGCGAAGTTCGAAATCTCATACTGCGCGATGTCCAGCCGCATTGAACTGCTCGCAGGCCATGCTCGTACATGGCAGCGATCGTCTGCTCATCCGGCACATGGCCGACATGGTATCGCGTGCCGCCGGCGAGCATTTCCCTGCCGAGCCTGCGAGTCCTCATCCACATCCAGCATGTAAACGCTCAGGTGAGGCACGCCGGTGGCGATTGCTTCATCGAACGAGATCTCTGCCAGCTCTCCGGCGTCTGATGAGGAAGGCCGGCGATCAGATCGACATTGATGTCCTGAATGCCGGCGCTGCGCAGACGCGCGATCTCTTCGAGCGTCACGCTCGCGTGTATGGAGACGGCCGACAGCCGCCGCCTCGCGATCGACAAATGACTGCACGCCCAGGCTGACGCGATTGAATCCCAGCTCCGGCAAGAGCGTGCAGCAGCGCATCGCTCAACTGACCCGGCGCGCATTCCAGCGTCATCTCCGTCGTCAGCGGCAGAGCCAAATACTCATGCAGCGCTTTAACTATGCTTCCCATCTGGTTGCGGATAGAAGGCTCGGGGTTCCTCCGCCGAAATAGATGCTATCCACGGATGGCGGCAGCATCCGCGGACCATTCCTGCGCCTTCCGGCGTGTATCTCGTGAATCTCTGCAATCAGCCGCTCAACATACAGCAGCCATCCGCTCGCTGCCGAAGACGCCCGAAGCGAAGTTGCAATAGCTGCACTTGGCGCGGCAGAAAGGGATGGAAACATAAATTCCAAGCGTGCTGGATGGGTTGGCTGGCATACGTTCGACTTCGCAGATTAGCGGAGGATTGCGAGAAACTTCGTACAATAGCAGTGTCGCATGGCAGACGCAAAGCAGTCCCCGCAACAACACGAAGATGACGTCATCGGCAAGGCCTACGACGGCCGGCTGATGCGCCGACTGCTGACCTATCTGCGTCCCTACCGCTGGCAGGTGGGCATTTCTCTCGTCACCATCCTTTTCAAGGCCGGGTCGGACATCCTGGGGCCGTATCTGACCAAGGTTGCGGTCGATCTGTATATGACGCCCGGGATCACGGACCGCGCCGGTTCGCACCGGTCGCTGCTGGCGCCGCTATCTCAGCCGGGATGCCTTCACCGGCATAACCGAGGTCGCCGGGATCTATCTTGGCCTCGCTGGTGTTCAGCTATTTTCTGGAGTTCATTCAGACGTATCTGATGCAGTGGACCGGGCAGAAGGTGATGTACGACCTTCGCAGCCAGATCTTCCGCCACATCCAGCAGATGAGCGTCGCGTTTTTCGACCGCAATCCGACGGGCCGCCTGGTGACGCGCGTGACCAGCGATGTGGACGCGCTGAATGAAATGTTCACCTCCGGCGTGGTCTCGATTTTTGAAGATGTGCTGGTGCTGGCGGGAATTGTCTTCGTGATGCTGCGGATGAACTGGTGGCTGGCGCTGCTGGCGTTTTCGGTGCTTCCGTTCATTCTGCTGGGCACGCAGATCTTTCGCAAATATGTTCGGGAGTCCTATCGGCGGATTCGCACCGCGATTGCGCGCATCAACTCCCACCTGCAGGAACATGTCAGCGGGATGAGCGTGGTGCAGCTTGTTCAATCGCGAAGAACGCGCCTTTCAGGACTTTGAAAAAGTCAACCGCCAGCACCTGAAGGCGTTCAAAGACGCGATCATGTCCTATGCGCTGTATTATCCGGCGGTTGAAATTCTAAGCTCGATCGCGGTCGCCATCA
Source organism: uncultured Acidobacteriota bacterium (assembly GCA_963823595.1). Taxonomy (GTDB): domain Bacteria; phylum Acidobacteriota; class Terriglobia; order Terriglobales; family Acidobacteriaceae; genus JAKAAZ01. The sequence goes on along the minus strand of CAWGME010000019.1, from coordinate 59,484 downwards.
TCATCTGGATCGGCGGCCGGGGCGTGCTGCGCGGCGCGGTCACGCTGGGCGTGCTGGTGGCGTTTATCCAGTATTCGCAGCGCTTCTTCCGCCCCATTCAGGACTTGAGCGACAAGTACAACATTCTGCAGGCCGCGATGGCGGCGAGCGAACGCGTGTTCAGGCTGCTCGATACGGCTCCGGATGTAGTTTCGCCGGCGAATGCGCGCACCGGCGACGGCTCCGGGACGCATCGAGTTTCGCCATGTCTGGTTTACTTATCAGCATCTGGACGATGCCACTGTCGAGCGCCTGCGCCGCAATGAGCCGCTCGAAGAAGACATTGAATGGGTGCTGCGCGACGTCAGCTTCACCATCGAACCGGGCGAGACGGCCGCTATTGTCGGCCATACAGGCGCGGGCAAGACCACGCTGAGCAGCCTGATGCTGCGCTTCTACGACGTGCAGCGCGGAGCGATCCTGATTGAAGGCGTCGATGTGCGCGAATGGGACATTCAGGAACTGCGCCGGCGATTTGCCGTGGTGCTGCAGGATCCGGTGCTGTTTACCGGCACGGTTGCCAGCAATATCCGGCTGGGTTCGGAGTGGATCACGGACGAAGAGATCGAGAACGCGGCGGAGCAGGTGAACGTCAGCGACTACATCCGCTCGCTTCCCGGCGGTTTTCAGGAGCCGGTGCGGGAGCGCGGAAGCACGCTTTCCACCGGGCAAAAGCAGCTCATCAATTTTGCGCGGGCGCTGGCGCATAATCCGCGGATTCTCATCCTCGATGAGGCTACTTCCAGCGTGGACACGGAAACGGAGCTGCGCGTGCGTTCCGCTTTGACACGGCTGGTTTCGGGCCGGACTTCTGTCGTGGTGGCGCACCGGCTCTCGACGATTCAGAGCGCCGATCAAATTCTGGTGATGCACAAAGGGCAGCTGCGCGAAATCGGCACGCACCAGCAACTGCTGGCGCAGCACGGACTCTACTGGAAGCTGTACCGGCTGCAATATCGGGACCAGGAGATGCCGGAGTCGCCGGTCCATGGCCAGCTTGCCGCTACCGCCGACTGAGAACAGCCGCCAGAATGCCTACTCCACACATCTTTATTTCCGCGGGCGAGGCCAGCGGCGAGCGCTATGGCGCGATGTTGATGGAGGCGGTGCGCGCCCGTTTGCCGGAAGCGAAGTTTTTTGGCCTGGGCGGGGCGACGATGGACGCCGCCGGCTGCGAGTGCGTGGTGCGCGCCGAAGACATCGCCGTGATGGGAATCACGGAAGTTGTGCGCCACATGCCGCGAATTTATCGGAGAGTATCGCCGCCTGGTCCGCAGCATTCGCGCAAGAAAGCCCGACGTTGCCGTGCTGATCGATTTTCCCGACGTGAATTTTCGTCTGGCGCGGGAGCTGAAAAAGCTCGGCGTTCCGGTTATTTATTTTGTCAGCCCGCAGCTGTGGGCATGGAAGAAACATCGCATCCGCTGGGTTCGAGAGCGGGTGACGAAGATGCTGGTCATCTTTCCGTTCGAGGAAAACTACTATCGGGAACGCGGGGTGGAGGCGGAGTTTGTCGGCCATCCGCTTGCCGATCTGATCGGCCCGATCTGCGGGAACCTGCGATGACGCGGGAGGAATTCGCCCGCCAATATGATCTCGATCCGTCGAAGGAGTGGATTGGTTTGCTGCCGGGCAGCCGCGCCAAGGAATTGCGTCTCAATCTTCCCCCGATGGTCGCAGCGGCGAACGAGACTAGGGACAGATCTTATGAGTACGTATTGCCAGCCGCCGCCACGCTCGATCCCGAATGGGTGCGGAAGATGGTTGCACAGAATGGCCGCAGCAGCGTGGAGCGGACGTGTCCATTCACGTGGTGGAGAGATGCGCGCGCAGTGCTGCACTATGCGCGAGCCAGCATTGTTGCCAGCGGGACTGCCACGGTTGAAGCCGCGCTGATCGGCAATCCATTCATCGCGGTTTATCGGCTTTCGAGCCTCAGTTACGCCGTGGCGCCGCAGGCTGGTGCAAGGTTCCCCATGTCGCCATGGCAAACCTGATTGCGGGCAGGCGCGTGGTGCCGGAGCTGATCCAGAACGACTTCACGCCGGAAAATATCGTGCGCGTCGTTGAGGCCTCTGCTGGAGGACGGCGCTGCCGCGAACGAAGATGATTGAGGAGCTTGCCGCGATACGGAGCGCTCTTCATGTGCAGGCGAGCGGGACCGCGATCGAGCGCGTGGCGGAGTGCGGTCTGCGAGTTCCTGAAGTTCGCGAGAAGCCTTCGATGACGCCGGAAATTCACGCATGAAACTTGCCGTCATCGTCGAAATCTGTCCGGCCTTGGTGGTGCGCTCCTGCTCTGTTTGATCAGCGGCCCGTGCATGATTGCACAGCAGGCGCAAACGAGCAGGGCAGGCGCCATCGATCCGCATCAGCGCATATCAAATCGATCTGACGCTCGATCCGGCGCACCACTCGATGACCGCGCAAGCCGCCGTGACCTTCACGGCATTGAAGAATCTGACGGCGGTTTCTTTTGAACTGAATCCGGCTCTGCATGTCAGCAGTGTTGCCGATGCCACTGGACAGCCGCTGAGTGTCGTGCGCGCATTCGGCCGGCGATACTGCCATACAAGTAACGCCGGCGGCTCCGTTGAAGACGGGCGAGACAGTTACGTGGACACTTCACTTACAGCGGCGTGTTCGACCCAAACACTCCGGCGATTCAAGTCCGCCGATACAGCCGGCGCTCCGGTTTGCTTCGATCGGCGATCCGGTCAGCTATCTGCTGTATCCAGCGCGCTGGTTTCCCATGACCGGCTACCTGACCGACCGCTTTACCATGGCGATCCATGTGCATGTGCCTGCGGGAGAACACGTGTTCGGCAGCGGACTCGTCGGTGCGCCGCACTCCGGATCCGAACGGCTTGATGGTTTTCGATTTCGCGTGGCCGCATTCTGGATTTCCGGGAACCATCATCGCGGGCAAATTTCGCGAGCCGTACACGTCCAATGCAGATTCAAATGTGCGCGTTTATCTCATCGACAAAGCCGGGGCGCCAGAAGATCGATGGCGAAGAATATTGCCACGACAGCCAATCAGGAAATACAGCGATTTCACAGCGCAGTTCGGTCCGGCGGATCGCGATCAGCTGAATGTCGTCGAACTGCCGGACGATACAGTGCCCGCATATTGGGCGCCGGAGATTGCGGCGATTGCCGGCGAGCAGATGAAGTCAGCGACTGCATCGCGACTGCTGGCCAACACCATCGCCCACCAATGGTGGGGGAACGATGTAAGCCCGGCAACACTGAATGATGCCTGGATCACGAACGGCATGTGCCGGTATGCGGAGCTTGAATATCTCGAAACATGCTGCCGGAGCAGACTGCATTTGCGGACGCAATTCTGAACATCTCGGCGAGTGCGCTTGCCTATGACACGGCCCGACTGGCGGACGTGGCGCAATACCGGCCTTCTCGCCCGAGTTTCAGGCGATGACGTATGACAAGGGCGCGATGATCCTGCGCATGCTGCAATGGCAGATCGGAGACGCCGCTTTCGAGCAGACGCTGCACGAAATTCTTTCTCAAAGCGAAAAATCGATCTCTTCCGCGGATCTTGAAATGATCGCGGAAGACAGCCTCTCACCAGGACTTGCGGCCTTTCTTCACGCAATGGCTCGATAACACCGGCGCGCCGACGCTACAGGACAATTGGACGCTCTATCGCCTTGGCAACGGCGAGGGATATCGCACATTGGGCGAGATTACAGACGATCTCGATCTGTTCCGCATGCCGGTCGATGTGCGCGTCGAAGACGGAGGGCAAGACCGTCAATCAGCGCGTGGATGTCGCCGGAGCCCAGACGCAGTTTGTCGTCAACACCGCAGACGTGCCGCGAAAGATTTCGCTCGATCCGGATCGCTGGCTGCTGAGGAGCGATCCGGATATGCAGGTTCGTGTGCATATTCTGCGCGGTCAGCGGATGGCCGCGGGAAAAGATTTTGCGGGAGCGATTCGAGGAGTATCGCCAGGCGCTTGCAATCGACAACATCAGTTCCCTGGCCAGCTATCGGCTGGGCGAATTGTATTTCGGGCAGCGGAATTATCAGGCGGCGGCGAGCGCATTTCGCGACGCGCTGCATGGAGACGGTATTCCGAAATGGACCGAGGTCTGGAGCGATCTTGAACTGGGGAATATCTTCGATGCCTCCGGCCAGCGCGACCGGGCCGTCAACCAATATCGCGAGGCGATACAAACCGAGGACAATACTGGCGGCGCGCTCGACCTGGCTCGCGGATATCTGCAGAAGCCGTATCAGCCTGCGATTCACTCCGCTGCCGTAATCAGATCTCAAATCGCAGATATGCGGGCACCGGTCGACCTTATCTCCGTTAACCGCAAACACGAATTGTCTCTCGAATTAGCTGCGGTCGCTCGGAACGACAGATACGTTGTTGGAAACTACTTTTTGTCTTCGAGCGCCTTCAGCACATCTTCAATCGTCGGCTCGACGCCGAGCATGTATTCGCGGACGCGCTTGCGTTCCTCCGGCGCGAGCGAGGGCAGCACTACCAGCAGGCGGCGCAGCGTGGTGCCGATGTCGTCGGCGTAGTTCATCATACGAATGGCTTCTCCAGAAAGGGGCATCGATTCTCCTCGGGGCTTGGTGACAGAATGTATCTACCATTTTGAGGCGTGGCGGGCATGCTCGTAAAGGAGCGTTGGCGATCTCAGGCGGACTGCATCGGCTCGCCAACCGGCTCAACCCAGCCATCGCGGTCCGTCACCTCGGTCAGGGCGACGAGCTTCTCCGCGATCCACGGCTGCAAAGCATCGGGATGATAGCGCCAGCTCCAGTTTCCCTGGGATTGTGCCGGGGTGTTCATGCGCGCAGCGCCGTCGAGCTGGAGCACATCCTGCATGGGAAACAGGCACAGGCGCGCAACGGATGTGGCCGCACCGCGCATCATCGCCCAGACGATGCCGTCGTCGCCGGGATGCAGGTAGGCGGCGATGGCCTGGCGCTCGGTTTCGTTGGTCTGGTGCCACCAGCCCAGCGTGGTGTCGTTGTCGTGGGTGCCGGTGTAGATCACCATGTTTTCCTCGCAGCGATGCGGAAGATGGATGTGCGCGCCGCGATCGCTGAAGCCGAACTGCATGACCCGCATGCCGGGCAGGCCGAAGCTCTTGCGCATCTGCTCGACTTCCGGCGTAATCACGCCGAGGTCTTCGGCGATCAGCGGCAGATCGCCCAGTTCGCGATGAAGATGAGCGAAGAATTCCGTTCCCATCGCCTTCATCCATTTGCCGCGGAGCGCTGTCTCCTCTTCCACCGGGATCGACCAATAGGATTCAAATCCGCGGAAGTGATCGAGCCGGAGCAGGTCGCAGAGCGAGAGCGCGCGGCGGATACGCGCATCCCACCAGTCGAAGTTCCGGCTGGCCAGCACATCCCAGCGATAGAGAGGATTTCCCCATCGCTGGCCGGTCGGGCTGAAGTAATCCGGTGGAACCCCGGCTACCTGAAGCGCTTTTTTCTGATCGTCGAGCTGGAAAATATCGGAATGCATCCAGACATCGGCGCTGTCGTAGTTGACGAAGATCGCCATGTCTCCGATGAACCGGATCTTTCGTTCCGCGCAGTAGCTGCGGAGAGCATCGCCATTGTTCCTGAAAGAAGAACTGGATCACCTTCTCGGTATGCAGTTCCGCGGCACGTTCCGCTTTCAACTGCGACATTGCATCGGGCGCGCAGTGGACATATTCGGCTGGCCACTCGGGCCAACTGGCGCCGCCAAACTGTTTTCGGAGAATGCTGAATGCGGCGTAATCGTCGAGCCAGTATGCATTGTCGCGGCAGAATGCCTCGAAGCGCTGCTTCGGGTCCCCTTCCGCATGTGCGGCAAACCGGCGCGCCGCCTGCTCCAGCAGCGGACGCTTCACCTGTTCCGCGCGTTCGAAATCCGCCGGACCTTCGCCCGGCGGCAAATCCTCTACGCGAGCTGGGATCGAGCCATCCCTGCGACGCCAGGGTTTCGATGCTGATGAAGAGAGGATTGCCGGCGAAGGCCGAAAGCGCCGAATAGGGAGAGTTGCCGTAGCCGGTCGGCGTAAGCGGCAGCACCTGCCAGTATTGCTGTTTGGCGCGGGCGAGAAAATCCGCGAAGGCATATGCGGCCGGACCTAAATCTCCAATGCCGCCGCGAGAAGGAAGAGAAGACACATGCAGCAGGACGCCGGAGGCGCGTTCGGTAAGCATTCATTCTCCACGAAATCGGACAGATCGAGATGACCTTGTCTACATGGTAGGATGCATCCGAAACAGGTTAGCGGGATACGTGATCCGCACGCGCATCTACCTTGCTATCGGCGGTTGGCCAGATCAATCCGGGTTCCGGCGTAAAAGCGAACCCACATCTCAGACATCGAGATGTGGGCACCCAGCTTGCAATCGCGCGCAGGCCTAAATGCCGGACCTGCGCGTCGGACATGGCTTTTTTGTTGTAACGGATCAGACCACGCTGCATGTAGTGTTGTTCGAGCGTGGTGACGAATACCGCAAATGCGGCATCGCGGCGCTGCTGCACAAGCTGGTCGCGCGTGGTGTCCATGTTCTGCTGGATCTGCGCAGCCGTGGGCGCCTGCTTGTCGACGAGCTTTAAAACCACGCCGGTGCGCTGGGTCAGAATCGGCCCGCTGATCTGGCCTGGTTGCAAGGTGAAGGCAACGGAGCCATCGCTGTCCATCGCTCCAAGATCCGGAACCTGCGCGGTGCTGTCCACCAGATCACTGGTTTGCACGGTTGCGCCGACTTCCTTCGCCGCCTTCTCCAGGCTGTTTTCTTCTTTGGCCTTGATCGCCAACTGCTGAGTACGGCTGCGCAGCAATCCGGCAATCTGCTGATTGCGGAAATCCTCCAGCAGATGCGATTTGTACGCGTCGAACGTCGGGGCGTGCGCGGGCACCACGTTCAGCACCGTAAACACCGCATAGCCTTCGCCGGTCGAAGCGGTTTGCGGCGGCGCACCGGGCTTCATCGTGAAGGCTCGTGTCAGCAGTTGCGACCCATCCGCCAGACCGGGAACCACGCCGCCCTGCTGCAGCGGTTCAGTAGTGGTGAGCTGGAGATGATTCTGTTCCGCCATCTTCTGCAAACCGCTCTGCTGCGCTTCCGCCAGCAACTTGGCCGCATACTTCTGCGCGGCTGTCGGACTGCGCCTGCTGCATCAGGTTTGCCATGATCAGATCGTGGACTTCATCCACCGGTTTTACATGGGCGGGCTGCTTTTCTTCCACCTGCAGAATGTGAAATCCGAATTGCGTGCGGATCACGCCGGAAAGCTGTCCGGGCTGCAGCGAAAAAGCTGTCCTGTCGAACTCCGGAACGGTGGCGCCATGCTGGATAAAGCCGAGTTCCCCGCCCTGCTGTCTTGCTGCCCGGATCGTCGGAATATTTCTTGGCGAGCTCGGCGAAATTTCCGCCATGCTGCAGCTGCTTCAGGATGTCTTCCGCTTTGGCCTGAGCCGCCGCGACAGTTTTGGCGTCAGCCTTTGCGGGCACCTTAATCAGGATGTGGCGAACCCGCACCTGCTCCGGCACCTGAAACTGCTGCTGATGCTGGTTGTAATACCGCTGCACATCGGCACCGGAAATCTGCGGCGGCCCGCCAGGCACCTGGTTCAGCGAAAAGGCAACGTACTGCACTTTGCGCGTCTCTGGGATAGCGTGCGCATAGCGCGCGGAATTCTGCTGGAAGAAGGCTTTCAGCTCGGCATCGGAAGGATTGATCTGCTTGCGCAGGTCCGTCGCAGAAAGCACGGCATACTGAAATTTCACCTTGGTAGCCTTTTTCAGATAAGCATTCCGCACATCCTGAGGCGCAACCGTCAACCCGCCGGTGATCAAGGCTTCCAGCCGATTGATCAGGATTTCTTCCTTTAACTGCTTTTCGAAATCCGCGCGCGACATGTTGAACTCGCTCTGCACGAAATCGTCGTAGCGATCTTCGCCGACAAACTGCCCGGCGGGAAACAGGATGGGCGCGAATGGGCCATGCATCAACTCATTGCGCACGTCGCTGTCGGTCACGGTCATGCCCAGGCGGCCGGCCTCTTCCACCAGAACCGCGCGTTCCACCAGCGCCTGTCCGGCGCGCTGCATCAGGAACGGCATGACGAAGTCCGGATAATGCTGCTGTTGCTGCATCCGCTGCGCAACCTGCTGCACTTGCGCCAGCGGAACGTCTGTCGAACCGCCGAGAAAGCGGCCAAACGTGCTGTCGTTATGCACGACGGCGAAGTTATTGCTGCCCGACGGCGAATCCTGAAAAATGCCGGGCACCAATGTGATGACCATGAGAATGGCGACGACGGAAATGAGGCCAATGAAAATGCCTTTGACGATGCGGCTGTCCTGCTGCAGAAAACGAATCATGTGCGGACTACGACCTTACATCCGATGCGAGACACCGGGCGGGAATGGCTTTGCACAAAGCCGATGGATTGGCGACGGCATAGCTGTCACCAGTATAAATCCATTGCAGTCTCGCCCGGGAGTAAGAGGCGATGGATTAGTAGGGGTAGCCACCCGGGCGGCCCTGGAGGAGGGGTGGAGGTGGATAGCCCCCGTTATATGGATAGCCGTGGCGATCCATAGTTCGTAGCCGGAACATTCCCGGCAAGCGAGCGCACTTCATTCATGGTCGGCTCGCGGACGACCACTGGCTCCTTGACGCTGAAGGTAAGGACCGATTCCGCGGGTATCAGCAATTGCGGACCCCGGGAAGCAGCCGAGAGTCCGGCGCCGCCGAGTCCGCCAAGCAGGCCTCCCAGCAATGCGGTCGGCCCACCACCCACGGCACCGCCGACCACCGCACCGGCAAACGCACTGGTGCCAATCGTGCCCGCGCTTTGGCCGCCTTTGCCGGCTCCGCGGCGCGCCCAGACAAAGCTCGTCATCGGATAGGACGCATAGCCCATATCCAAATGATCCAACTGCAACGCCAGTTTGGGATGGCCTTTCAGATTTCCCGGTCCGCGGGAGTCGATCACAGTGCCTTCCACATACGCCCCGCGCGGAATTGCGGTCGCTCCATTCATCAGGATGACATCACGAACCACCACGCCTCGAAAGTGCTTGCCGGGTTTGGTATGACGGCTATCAACTGTCCCCAGCATCATGACGGTAAGCGTTGTCCCGGCTGGAACCGTCACCATCCGCTGCTGACCCGGCGCTGGATAGTAAGTGGGAGGGCTGCTGTTCCGTTCGTAGCCTTGCGGGGGAGCGCCATTCTGATCGGGAGGCCCGGGAGCCGGATAATTTCCCTGCGCATTCTGTTCCGCCTGGGTGGGCGGCGGCGGTGGCATGCCGGGGCCCTCTTGGGGAGCTCCGGCGGAGTTCGCCGCGGCTGTGCCAATCGTGATTTGATCGTCAACAGACTTGATGCCCGCCACCGACTGGACTAAAGAGGCGGCCTGCTGGCGTAACTCAGGGCGGGGCACGGTGCCGCTCAGGGTAGCGGTGCCATCATGAACCCATACGCCAAGATTGAGCGGGCGCAATACATCCGAGGCCTGAATTTTATTATTGATATCGGTAGCAATCTGTTCGTCGGAGCGTTGCGATTGCGATGGATTGGCATTTTGCGCAACCACGCTTGCGCCGACCAGCAGTACGGATGGCAAGGCGACACAGACCAGCAACTCCCGAACCATGCGCCGCGCCGCTGGAATAAAACCGCCGCGTTGAACCAAATCGTTCTGGAATCACGAAACCACTCCCTGAAACAGATTGTTACTCTATGCAGACGCATATAGCGAGGAAAAGTTGCACCCGCTAACGTGTTTGGCGGGATGAAATTCCGCAACTTACCTGGACCCAGGACCGGTAAGCTATAAATTGAATATTCGTGAGTCCTGCACCGGAAAATCCCGCTCTGTTCAATACGTCTGCGCGCCAGTTTCGGATCGAAGCTTGCGATGGTAGAAGCGATGCAGGTTAGTTTTCGATTCAGGCCGAGACTCAAGACATCCGTGGAAACAGATTGGCAAACCGAACACGCGTGCTGATACTCTCAAGGGAATCTCTTCTCCAGCTAAGTAAACGCAGGAAAGCGAATCATATCGAATGAGAATTGCAAGCGTCGCAAGTGCAATGCCGAAGTTTTACTACAGTCAGCAGAAAATCTTTGAGACTTTGTGCGAGCACTGGAAAGAAAAACTGGAAAAACCCGATGTTCTGGAGCGCCTGCACCAGAGGGTCGGGGTTGACGGCCGCCACCTGGCCTATCCAATCGAAGAGTATGCCTCCATCGATACGTGGGGCAATGCCAATGATCGTTGGATCAAGGCGGCGGTGGATCTGGGTGAGAGAGCAGTTACCGGCGCGTTGGCGCGTGCGGGCCGAGAAAAAAATGAGATTGGCGCCATGATCACGGTTTCCGTGACCGGGATCTCCGCTCCGTCGCTCGACGCCAAGCTGAGCAATGCGATGGATCTGCCCCTGGGTATGCGCCGCACCCCCATTTTCGGCCTGGGATGTGTGGCGGGCGCGTCCGGCATCGGCCAGGCGGCGGACTATGTGCGTGCGTACCCGGACCGAATCGCCGTGCTGCTCTCGGTCGAGTTGTGCTCGCTGACCTGGCAACGCATGGATTTATCCGTCGCCAATATGATCGCCTCCGGCCTGTTTGCCGATGGCTCCGCCGCCGTGGTGGTGGCCGGAGATCAGGTGAAAGCCGACGGGCCGGAGATTCTCGGCTATCGTTCCAGCTTCTATCGCAACACGGAACATCTGATGGGCTGGGACATTTCCGAAGAGGGATTCCAGATCGTTTTGTCCCCGGATGTCCCCGACGCTGTCCATAAGAACTTTCCGCGGGATGTCGATTCATTTCTCGCCGACTACGGCATGAAGCGCGACGACATCGGCACCTGGATTATGCACACCGGAGGCCCGAAGGTCCTGGACGCGTGCTCGGACTCACTTGGACTGCCGCGCGAGGCCTTCGCGCCTTCGTGGGATTGCCTGCGCCGCAAAGGCAACATGTCTTCCACGTCGGTTCTGTTAGTGCTGGAGAGCTTCATGATGGAGCATCGGCCCGCAGCGGGAACCTACAGCATCCTGGCGGCGGTGGGCCCAGGGTTTTGTTCGGAGCTGGTTCTGCTGCGCTGGTAGCGAACGCCCATTCCTCTCTGCGGGAATACAGTTCGCTAAGCTGTGCCAAAGAGCACAGTTTTTTTGGATTCGCTAGACGACCGCTTTCCCGGTTTCCTGCTGCGCCAGGCGCTTGCGGCCGGAACCGGAAACCTTCGCCGTGATGGTTACAGTAATCACATATACGACGGGGATAAAGAAGAGGTTCAGGACTGTCGAGACCAGCATCCCCCCGATGATGGTGGTGCCGATGGATTGGCGACCCATAGCTCCGGCGCCGGTGGCGATTGCCAGAGGCACAATGCCGAGGATGAAGGCGAAGGAAGTCATCAGGATCGGGCGCAGGCGCAGTTCGGCGGCTTCGATGGCTGCGTCTATGATGGAGCGTCCCTGCTTGCGCAACTGCTCGGCAAACTCGACGATCAAAATTGCATTTTTCGCAGCCAGGCCGATCAGCATGACCAGCCCGATCTGGCAGTACACGTCATCGGAGAGCCCGCGCATTGAAACGGCGGCTAAGGCTCCCAGCACCGCCATGGGCACCGACAGCAGGATGATGAATGGCAGCACGAAGCTTTCATAGAGCGCAGCCAGAGTGAGATAGACGACTACAATGCCGAGGCCGAAGATAGTCGCGGCCTTGCCGCCCGATTCGATTTCTTCGAGGGCCAATCCAGTCCAGGAATATTGCATGCCCTGCAGCATGTATTTCTTCGACAATTGCTCCATCGCGGTCAGGCCGCGGCTGGAGCTGACGCCCGGGGCTGCCGAGCCGTCGATTTCCGCGGAACGGAACAGGTCGTAATGGCTGATGACCTGCGGCCCGGACGTGTGGGTGATGGTGACCAAGTTGCCGAGCGGAATCATCTGACCGCTGCCGGAACGCACGTAGAACGCCTGCAGGTCCTGGGCATTGCGGCGGAACTGCTGGTCGGCCTGCACATACACGCGATAGGAACGGTTGTTGAAATTGAAATTGTTGACGTATGACGATCCCATGTAGACCTGCAGCGCGTCGCTGATCTGGCTGAGCGGCACGTTGAGGGTCTGCGCCTTCTCGCGGTCGATGTCGACCTGGACCAGCGGATCGTTCGCGGTGAAAGGCGTGAACAGGCCGGTTAGATCGTGGCTTTGATGGCTTCCCTGTACGATCTGCTGGGCGACATGGGCAAGATCCTGAAGCGTATTGTGGCCGGTGTCCTGTAGCTCAAATTGAAATCCGCCGAAGCTGCCGAGGCCCTGAATGGCAGGCGGTTCAAACGGGATGACGAAGCCGCCCTGTACCTGAAACATTAACGGGCGAAGGCGTCCGACGAGCGCCGCGGCGGAGTGCTGACTGCCCTTGCGCTGAGAAAATGGCTGGAGGGCGGCGAAGATCAATCCATAATTCGACGCACTGCCGGAGAAGCTGAATCCCGAGACGGCAAAGGAACCCTGAATCTCCGACTGCTTGGCCAGAATGACCTGCGCCTGGTCGGCGAGATTTGCCGTATAGGAGAGCGAGGCACCCGGGGGCGCCTGTACCTGCAGAATGATGTATCCCTGGTCCTCCTGCGGAACAAACGCCGTCGGAACATGCGTGTACATGAACACGGTGGCGCAGAGGCCGGCCACAAACAGCACAACCATCAAATAACGGATGCGCAGAACGGTATGGATGCTGCGCGCGTAGCCGTTATTCATGGCTTTGATGCCGCGCTCCACCGCACCGAGGATACCGTGGTGTACCCGCTCGCGCCGCAGCAGAATGGCGGATAGTGCGGGTGAAAGCGTGAGCGCATTGAAAGCAGAAATGGCGATGGAAAATGCGATGGTCAGCGCAAATTGCCGATATAGAATTCCGGTGGTTCCCGGAAAAAAGGAGACCGGAACAAACACCGCGATCAATACGAGCGACGTCGCAATCACGGCGCCGCTCACTTCCTTCATGGCATCGGACGTCGCCTGATACGTGTCGGCCGCCTCTTCTGTAATGTGGCGCTGCACGTTTTCAATGACGACGATAGCGTCGTCAACCACGAGTCCTGTGGCGAGCGTGATGCCGAATAGGGTGAGCGAGTTGATGGAGAATCCGAAAACTTTGATAAAGGCGAAGGTGCCGACCAGTGACACAGGAATGGTAACGGCGGGAATAACGGTGGCGCGCCAGTCCTGCAGGAAAAAGAAAATGACAACAATCACGATGATGATCGCTTCGATCAGTGTCTTCAGCACTTCGCGGATCGAGTCTCCAACCACGGTAGTGGTATCGAAGGCGATGGCATATTTCAGGCCCGGGGGAAATTGTTGCGCCAACTTTGCCAGCGCGGCCTTGGCATCGCGGTCAACGGCCAGCGCATTGGCATTGCTCAACTGCTGTATGCCCAAACCGACGGCGGTGTAGCCGTTGTATTTGAGGTCGGTTCCGTAGGTCTCCGCGCCCAGTTGGGAATGTCCGACATCCTTCAGTAGGACAATGCCGTTGGCGGTGTTCTTCAGAACGATATTGTCGAACTGCGCCGGATCGGTCAGGCGGCCGATAACATTGACCGAAATTTGAAATTGCTGTTTGGAGCTGATGGGCGGCGCACCCAGCGCGCCTGCGGGAATTTCGACGTTCTGCTGCTGCAGCGCGGTAATCACGTCGGTCGCCGTCAGGCCGCGCGCAGCCATTTTCAGCGGATCAAGCCACAGACGCATGGCATATTTCCGCACGCCGAAAATTTGAATGCTACCGACACCCTGAACGCGTTTCAATGCGTCCGCGACATAAACATCGACATAGTTGCTGATGAACTGATCGGAATATTGCCCGTGATCCGGATAGAAACCCGCGGCAAATACGAAGTTACTGTTTGCCTTCGTGATGCTGATACCGCTGTTGTTCACCTCCGCCGGTAACTGGCCCTGAGCGCTGGCAACACGGTTCTGTACGTCGACGGCGGCAATGTTCAGGTCGTAGCCGGTTTGAAACGTGATGGTGATCTGGCTGCTTCCATCGTTACCGCTGCTGGAAGTGATGTAGCGCATGCCCTCGACGCCGTTGATCGCTTCTTCAAGTGGAATCGTGACCGCCGACTCGACGACCTGGGCATTCGCGCCGACGTAGCTGGCAGCAACCGTCACCTGCGGAGGGGCAAGTTGCGGATAAAGCGAGATTGGCAGCGTCGGAACGACGACCGCGCCCGCGAGAATAATCAGCAGCGCGCAGACAGTAGCAAAGACCGGGCGACGGATGAAAAAATCGACAAACACTTTGAGCTACCTGCTTCGTAAAATTCAATCTAGTTTTGTGGCATTTCTCCGTGGAACCTCATTGCACAAGCATTCGCGCGGTTACGACATGGGTTTCACGGGCGCGCCGTTTACCAGAAATTGCAATCCGGAAACGATAACCTTGTCTCCCGGCTGCAAACCGCCTTTAATGGCGTAGAGATTTCCGACCATCTCGCCGAGATCGACCGTTTTCTGTTCGGCGACGTAGTGGCCGTTCTGATTTTGGGCAACAAACACAAACGGCTGCCCGCCAATTTGCGTGACCGCCAGCACCGGGACAGTAGGCGCTGGAGCGGTGCTCCAAATGACAACGGCGCGGACCAGTTGCAGGTTGCGCAGCACGTCTGGCCGGGTATGAATTTTTGCCTTCGCCAGAATGGCTTGCAAGCTGTTATCGACTTGTGGAGACACAAAATAAACTTTCGTGCGGTCGAGCACTTTGCCGGCCTGATCGGTAATTTCAACTGGCAGGCCCACGCGGACCTGGGACGCGCGATCGGCCGGGATATAGATGTAGGCCTCAAGCTGCGTATTGTCGTCCACGGTGGTCAGAACAGTCGTCGGAGAAACGTAGTCGCCGACATGCACCGGCACGTCGCCGACGATCCCAGTGAACGGCGCGCTGATGTGAAAATACGCAAGCTGCTGCTGGGCGGACTTGCGGGCCGCTACGTCTGATTCATACGTGGCCTTGGAACTGTTGTAGGTCTGGCTCGCCTGCTGGAAAGCCTGCTTGCTGGTAATTCCGGAGGAGAACAGCGATTGCTGGCGGACAATATCCTTCTGGTTATATTGATAGACGGCCAGCGCCTGTTGTTCGGTCGCCTCCTGCTGGGCGACGATTGCCTGCTGCTGTCGTGGGTCGATTTCCATCAATCGCTGCCCGGTGCGCACCTGCTCGCCGGAGTGGACAAAAATCTGCGTAAGATTCCCGCTGACCTGGGGCTGAATGGTTGCCGAGCGCCGGGATTTAATCGTCGCCACAAAATTATCGCTGACCGGTACCGCCTTCAATGCCACCGTCTCGACTTCTACGGGCATAGCTTGAGGCGCCTGTCCGGCTGGATGGGCAGGAGTTTTATTGCATGCTGTCAGGCACACGACGAACACGCCCGCCATGGCTGGGAAAAAAATGCTCGTCCGGTTAAATTTCAATCGAAACCCCAATGGTGAAATCGGTCTAATCAAAACAGGCCTGCTGCTTTGATGTAGTCATTAAGCCGACGTTGCAGGATTTATTTGTGACAGCTACCTGTCGCATGCATGTAGAAGACGTTGAGCGGCGTGTTTTCGTTCCCCAGGCGGTCATTCGTCATGCGAAAAGCTCATTCTATCTGAGGGAGTGTCCCTTCCGGCAGAAAGATGTGGCACGGGGCGCGATCCGTTCAACGCAACAGCATAAAACCGCATGATGAACAATGAAGGTATTAAGATCGTCAGCAAATTTCGGCCGGCTCCATTTCCAATCGCGGGGTTCCGTTGATTCCGGCTTTGACACTCCCGAAAGCCGTTGGTAGGCTCAGTATGGATGTTTGGTGCAGGCATCGTTGCGGCTCGGTTTTCAGACAATCCAAGAGCCGCGTATCCGCCGCATATTTTTGAAGCGCGCTTCAAGAACGCAGCCGTCCACGCCGCGCAGTTTTCCCTCGCGTCCCCGTCGTCTAGTCCGGCCTAGGACACCGCCCTTTCACGGCGATAACACGGGTTCAAATCCCGTCGGGGACGCCAAATAGAATCGATAACTTGGCGTGATTTTGAATGGTGGCTCTATTTCTCCGGGACTAAGCGGGAGCGAACCGGGCGCGGAACTATGCCCTTGGCCGGCAATACCTTACCCATCGCCGCGCCCAATTTACCCGCCGCAATTGCCATGTAGCCGGGCGACAGATGAGCGTAACGCTGTGTCATGCGCGGTGTCTTGTGGCCTAAGAACTGGCCTACACCGTAGAGATCGACTCCGGCTTGGACCATCTAACCGGCCGCCGTGTGCCGGAGAGTGTGAAAGGAGGCATCGTGTGCAGACTTTTTGACCAGCCAGATTCATCAAGAGTATCCATCATACTTCCATGCTTCTGAAACAACGGTGTTTTATGGTCGGCGGAAGACTTTGGACACTTCCGCTACCCTGGGAGCGCCCGTGACCCCGGACAACAATGTCAAATTTTGATACTTGAATTTGGATCGACGATAACGAAAATATGCGCAAGACCTGACTTTCGGCAGATTGAAACGATATTAGAAGTATTCGATCAGTACCACACTTGCAAAGAACGCGGTTTCTCATAGCACCGTTAGTGCGGAGTTTGGCGCTTGATTGCTGGAGCAGTGTTCGTAGGTAGCAGCCATGACGCCTCCGTGTGGCGCTGAGTGTGCAATCCCGCGTTGTCGATGCCGAGCCGCTTAAGCACCCATTTTGCTAGGGAGGTGCCACTCAACATCCGGTCGCGATTGACGTCGCCGTGGAGGTTGATATGGTGAATCCGGGTGAAATCACGCAGGAGGTGCTTCTGTATGCCATCAAACGCGTGACGGTCGACGAAGGTGTTGTTGCTGACGGAACCCATTTGAGGTTTTCGCAGAGAAATCCAGGATAGGACCGCAGCAAAGGATCGAGAAACTTGGCAGGCCAAAACTTCCCAAAGGACACGCTAGGCCGGATCGCGCCAGTTCGGTTCAAAGCTGAAGAAATCGAGAGGATTGCAGCGGCCGCGAAAGCAAGTAACAAAACAGCGTCGGAATGGATATGCGGCGCGTTATGTGCCGTAACCGAAGGATGAGCACTTCGAATTAGGACACTACCTGCGCCTTCGACCATTGACGGATTTCGGTGTTCGATGGTACCCTGTGTGCGAAATCGACCAGACAAACGGTCGACCTAAGGAGGAGACTCCAACATCTCCTGGAGACTCCAACATCTTCTGTTGAGTCCGAAGAAACTTCTCCAACTCAAGGCAGCCAAACTTTTTTGCCCGGTCAATTGTTAATGAAATTATCCGATCCTCCGGCAGTATCGTGCCGTTGGACGAGGACCAAATGCCTGGACCGTTCATTCATATCAGCTCGATGAAGCATACGGCGGCGATGTTGGCCGGCATGGGCGATCCATACAAGCCGGCGACCAGCAGAAGGGGAAAGATCGATCCGACATGGTCGGGAAACCACACGACCATCGAGCTGGGCCAGATCATGCTGGCTGCTCCAAATTTCGCAAGCCTCGGGGCGATCGGGCCGGATCTTTTTTTCTTTCTCCCTGACTTTCGCAATAAAGACAATATTCCGATATCCGGCATTCTGGTCACAGTGCTCAATACTCTCGAAGCCCTGTACGCCGCGGTCGATCCATATGTCACGAAATACGAGCAATACCTCGGGCCCATCAACGAGGACACCGCCGAGGAAATGGATCGCCTGACGGGCGGCCTTTCGGAAACGGTCGGCAATATCTCCGGCGATCTAAGCAGCATCCTTATAACTTTCCTTGAAACCTTTGTCACCGAGCAGGCGGATTTCTTCGGGTATTTTTCGCTCGGTCTGGATAATGGGTTTGACGAGCAATCGTATCTCTGGTCGGACATGCTGCACTACCGCGACACGGGCCAATTTGCGCGCGCAATCTGGCAACGCGCAGACGCCTCCGATGACGATCAGCTGCGCGCTTATGCCTTGGGCTATCAGACCCACGTGGCGACGGATGTTACCGGCCATGCGTTCGTGAATGTCATTGCGGGCGGACCGTTTCGCATGCATTGGCAAAGGCACCACCTTGTCGAAAATCATATGGATTCCTTCTGGTATCTCAACGACGCCCTTGGGCCCAAGAGCGGCACCCGATATCCTCAACTGACCGAGTCGGCGCTGTATTACGACATTGCCTTTGGCGACGGCAATGCGCCGCTCATGCGTCCCGCGTATCCGACAGGCGCAACCCTACGTGAAAACTGGACGCGTCAGCGGCTCCTAGACCAGGATCCCAATTTGCCGAAGAGCATCGCCAATCTGTTGCTCGATGCCATGGGCGACATCTGGTATTCCGCCGGTAGCAGCATCAATGGGGCGCATCCGAAAATCCTAAGCGAAGATGGACGGCCCACCGTCGAAACGATCACAGAAGCCTACGATCTCTTTTTCCGGTATTTGAAATACGTCACGGTGGATGGATTCAATCATGAGCCTCCAGACCCGCCGGAACTGTTTCCCAGCCTGCTCGATTTCCCGACCATCCGCGAGCCGCAGGATTCGAGCGGCGATTCCGCGCCCGGCGACAGCAGCGACGATGGAAATTTCTGGGACGATATTCTGGACTTTTTTCTGGCCGTCATCCGGGATATCGAGTATCTCGTCGAGGTCGGGGTTTACCTTGCATCGCTACCCTGGGCCATACTCGCTGGCCTCGTGACCTATCCGCTTCGCCTGGGTCTCTACTATTCGCTTGAGCTTCCACTCTTCAATTTACTCAAATCGTTTCGCCAGACTTTGGTGATGACCGGCTACATGCTACCTATGGACGATGAGATTTCCGGCGCGCAGATGACCATTGGCGCCTCCAGCGCCGGCGGATTCTCCGATCTGCTGGACAGCATTGGCGACACTTTTGGTGGACTACTGCCGCCAATACGGCTGATCTCGCTCGATTCGTTTCGTGACGCCGATTACCCGCGATCCATCGTATTCGACGAAAGCAAGCCGCCCGCGGCCACCGAATACAAGTCACCGTGGAATTTTCCCACGTCGCCCACGGAGCTTCATAATCAGAATCTTTCCAGTGAGGTAGCGCCGGCGGCGCCTGTTTTGAGCAGCGCCGGCACGCTTGCCGGCACCGGTGGCCCTTACCCCGCCATGTCCGATCCGACAGTGCTGTTCGGCGGCGTGAATCAGGACCCTCACATCAGAGATCGGTTCGAAGCAGCGCGGACGCCGGGTGATGCGGATGCAGTAGGAATGGACATCACACCCACCAGGCACCTGGGCGATTGCGTGGCCTTCTCCCAGTACTATCTGTGGCGAGAGTCGCGTAACCCCATGCAAGAGGATGGCACGTCGGTGCCGGTGGTCGAATGGAATCTCGATTCCGACATGGGGTATGGCTATCATTGCTGGGACTGGAACAGGGTGAGCGGTGAGAAGAAAGCAGACATGCCTGAGGATCCGAACGGACATCGCTATGCCACGCCTTGTACGGCTCCCGAGCAGTCCGCACTATTCCCGGAAAATACGGGATGGAATCCGGCGGCGAGATTGAAGATCCATTGGGTCGGACCGGGGCCTGATCCGGAAGGCGTATCGCCGCTGCCGGATCCTGGATGTTCGGTGGGTGCACCCCCGAAAACGCGCGGTAGGGGGCCGAGTCCCCGGCGCAAGCCAGCTGCTGCGCGCCGGCGGGCATCCCGGAGCAAATCATGAAGCAGGCGAAGCAGGCGCACCCCTGTGAATGCCCGTGTCATCGCACGATAGTGGTGCATCCGACCCCAACCTGCGATTGCGGTAAGGCCGTGATGCCACCGACACAGACCTGCACACCGCCGCCGGTCAAATCGACCTGCCCCCCGCCGCCGCATCGAACGCAACCCGGGACGGTCGATTTCCCGCAGCCGAATCCGGCTCCGGTCTACTACACTTCCGTCGCGACGGCGGGCGCCGATACCAAGCCGGATGGCGGGCCCTCCCAGATCCTATGGTTCAAGGATCAGGTTAAACGAACGCTGCGCGATGGCCCCTCGTTTGGGCCTCGCAAAGACGAATACCTGCCGTATTTGTTGGTGCGCTCCGCTGCGGCGGATCGCGGACGCAGACCCTTCGCCGGCATTTTCTGGGAGTCTCCGGACATCTTCGTGGTGCCCAATCAAGAAGCCGACACGGCGCCTCCCGAGCCTGCAACTTGGGGTGGCATCGCGCAGGCCAACGCACCCAACACCCTCTATGCTCATGTATGGAATTTGGGCAGGTCGCCTTCCTACCGGGTCCGCGTGGAATTTTATTGGTTCAATCCCAGTCTGGGCATTTCCTACGCCGATGCCAACCTTATCGGCGCCGCCTACGTCGATCTTGCCGATCGCTTCAGCACTCAGGCGCAATGGAAAAACGTCAAAGAATCCTACGGTTCCTGGTTCAGTCGCGGGAATCACGCCATTGTGCCCTGTCCCACTACCTGGACACCGACATTTCAAAATGGCGGCCACGAATGCCTCGTGGTTCGCGTGTTCGACCCGGTCCTGGATGCGTTGAGTCCATCTCAGTTCTCCGCAGCCGAGGACCGGCATGTATGCCAACGCAACATCGCAGTGGTTCAGGCGTCGTCACCAGCGTCGCTAGATTTGGCCCTAAGTCTGGGCTACGCAGACTCTCCGGCAGACATGGAGGTCGATGTGGCGCTGGACGCGCCCGATACCATGGACTGGCTGCAGCTCTATACCATGAGGCGCGCGCCCGGTTTTACCGCGCCGTTATCGCCCGTCGTCGCCGGGTTCTTGCCTCCCTCCGTCGCCGCAGGCCGTCTTCCACCCCTGGGTCAAATCGCCGTAAACGATCGCGCCAAGCTGCTGCGTATCCGCGAACGGTTCTCCCGCGGGTGTTGCCCGCTACAGATTGCCTTTCATGCCAGCATCCAGAACCTGGAGAGCATGCAGGCACAAGTTCTGCGGCTTCGCCAACGCCGCGGCACCGATATTCTGGGTGGCTACACTGTGGTGCTACTCAAGCATTGATCCGCGCCGACCACTTCGTCTAATGTCCAGACATGCCCCCATACCGGTGACCATCCTGACCGGATTTCTCGGTGCCGGGAAAACCACGTTACTCAATTCCATCTTGCGCCAAGAGCACACTCATAAGTTCGGCATCATTCTCAATGAAATGGCTGATATCGGGATCGATGATCAGCTTGTCGAGCTGCGCGATGAAGAAGTGATGCTGATGAAGAACGGCTGCATTTGCTGCACGGTACGCACAGATCTGGTGCGGGGGATCCACCAACTGTTGAAACGCGGCGGCTTCGACTACCTGCTCATCGAGACCACCGGCATAGCCAATCCGATGCCAATAGCCGAGACCTTCTATAACATTCCCGCGCTCTCGCCATACGTGCGCCTGGATTCGATCGTCACCGTTGTCGACGCCGAGCACATTGCCCGGCAGGCGCAGGCGGAGCGCGTCGTCGTGGCTCAGATCGCCATGGCGGACTTCATCCTGCTCAACAAGGTCGATCTGGTGGGCGCCGCGGACCTGCAAAAAATCGAAGCGGCGGTCCGTTCGACCAACCCCCACGCCAGAATATTTCGCAGCACCCGCTCCGAAATCAATTTGCACCAACTGCTCGATGTGAACGCTTTCAACGTAGAAGGCAAGCTCGTACCGCATATGCCGGCCAGCCTGTCGCAAGATTATGAGCATGGATCGATATCTTCGGTGGCGCTGACCCTGGACGGTCTCTTCGATGGATTCAAGCTCGAGTCCTTCGTGCAGCAGCTATCGACCCGCGAGCGCGTTTATCGATCCAAGGGCATCGTTGCGATTGCCGGCAGCCGCCGCCGGGCTGTATTTCACGGCGTGAATAATCGCTTCACGATTTTTTGGGACCGCGCCTGGAAGCGAGGCGAGCCAAGGCAGAGTCAACTCGTATTTATTGGCAAGGCATTACAGCGAGCGGCGATAGAAACTGGACTTCGCTCGTGCCTCATGAAGGGTATTGGGTGACGAACTCTGGGTGCGTTACGCAGCACTGCAGTTAAATAGGGACAAACAAAGGAGAAAGATAATGTGTGACTCATCGGCAGTCAGGAATTGGTTTTTGGCAATTGCCGGCATGATGGTGGTAGCGGCGATTATCGTCATAGTCGCCATCGGTGCCAATACCTCGATCATTCAAGCTGAGCATGCCACAGAATTCATGTTGGCGGCACTTGTTGCCATCGCTGTCGCAATACTGTTTTGCACCTTTGCCAGGACGGCTCTCAATACGTACTGTACCTGCGCCGCGGCATTTCCGGCATGTAAGTCGGCATGCAGCAGTGTCGGCGCGCTGCTGACTGCGGTGCAAACCGTGCTCGGCATCGAGGCGGCGGCGTGCCTCACCGCAGCGCTTTGGGCATGGATTCCCTTCATCGGGATAGGCCCCATGCTGATCATCTTTGCCGCGATGATTGCTGAAGTCGGAGTAATCATTGGGGGAATCGCACTGCTGCTTCAGTTGTTTTCGTGCCAGGGGCCCACGATCCCGAAGCCGACGGGCACTGGTACGGGCACTGGTACGGGCCCTGGTCCCAAGGCCTAATTTGGTTTGGGTGTTGAGGATCACTGGAACGGATATGGGAATCTTCCGATATCTGTTCTTGGACTAAACCGCTGGGCAGTATTTATGTAGGGCGAGCTTCCCATCCTCCAACTTCAGACCTGCATAAGTAGGGGGTTCTTCACCAAAAGCGGATTCCTGATCGTGCTCCGCTGCGAAAACATGGATGTGCTGCTTGCAGCATATTCCACTTCGCTCAAGGAGCGCCTCACGACTTTCCTTCGCCAACGCATAACTGAAGACATGCAGGAGCGGAAACTCGCCAGGATGATAGCCAAGGTAGCATTGCACCACTTCGGCAACAATCGCGTTCTCTTAAATTGGCTTTTCCAGTTGAATGGCAGCGAGAAAGACAGTAGAGGTGCGCTGGATCGCTTCAAGACTTTCGGCCAAAAGCGCGACGTTCCTCGCGTACATCTGGATGCGTCGATCTTCTTTTAGTCGCTTGGAGTATCTTTTCCACCTCCATACCTAATCATGTGCCGCCTCTCTCTTTATCCGAAATCATTAGCCAAATCGGGCAAAGATGCAGCTGCTGAGTAATGTGTTCTAAACACTCGTGGGAGTAGCACGTAAGCTTGCTTGTGAGCAAGCCGAAGGTCGGCAAGTCAACACTTGCACGGAATCTCTGCCTGGCTGTGGCCCGCGGCGATTCATTCTTAGGATGGCCCTGTAAACAGGGAGCCGTCGTTTTATGTGGCGCTGGAAGAGCGCGTACAAGACATGACTTCAGACCTTCGCGGCCTTGGAGCGAAAATCTCCGATCCCATTTCAATCTGCGACGATTCGCGGATGAGTACCACCCTACTTTGCGCGATGATCCCGAGATGTGCCCCGCGTTGATCGTCGTGGATCCACTTCAGCGACTAACGAAAGTCAAAGATGGCCAGTCGTATTCCGAGAACTACAACGCGATCGGCCCTCGTGATTGATGCGGCCCGTGACTCCGGGAGTCCCCTGGTGCTATGCCATCACTCAAGCAAGCTGGCCAAGGCCGATGGCCTATGCGACAGGCTCCCAGTTCTTTGTTCTCAGGCCCATGGCTGTGACTACTTTCAGAACGGCATCAGTGGTCACATAGCGACGGAAGCAATCAATTCAAATCCCTCCCGCACCAATGGTGCACGCTCTGGATCAACATAGATCGCCTTATTCTTGTTCACATAAACCCGCATAATCGTCAGCTAAGGCCGTTACTTCTGAGAAGCCGACTTGTGATTACTTATCGATTTACTCGCTCTACGGCGACCTAAGCTCTTTGCGAAATTTCGACAGGCAAATACTCACGCGTCCTCACATGCGTCACTTAATGATGATTTCGCCAATATCGATCTTGGTCCAGAGTGGGTTCCGGAGCGCGCTGGTCATCACCGTCGTAAATGTCATCATCGGATGGGATGACTTTTTGCTCACAACTGATTTCCGTGCGACCGCAGGAGTTTAGGTATCGGCGAGCGCGCCGACGAGTGCGCATCGAGTAACGAAAGCGAGTTCGACATCCCTCGGGATCGCACCTCTATCGGTGGGACAGTCTCGCTATTGCCTGATCGACGGAGCCCTTCAAGGTACTTCCCTGATTCAGCTCTACTTGCAGAGTCCGGTACTCACTCAGCGACTTCTGCTTATCGCCGGATATCTCTGCAATGTTGGCAGCGATGAAGTCATGGATCATGCGCTGATGTTGCGCATCCTCCCCTGTGTTCTGCGGGTTGTCGAGCCACAGGTAGGTGTGCCACGCATCGTCTGAGGAGACTGCGGAGAGCGATTCGGTGAGCTCCGCATGGTCGGTTACAGCGGGGTCGCAGCAGAAACCCAGAGCCCGGTGTTTATCGTCCGCGGTCAAAGGCTCTCCGTTTTTTCGCATCTCGTTTGCGGCTTTCATCAGGGCCGCCCTGGCGCCGGGCTCGTCGCGATTGCTCAGGCCAGCCAATTGCAATTTTCTGACGAAGGATCGCGCTTTGCCGGTTCCAACGGCGGTGTTGAAGTGCTCGATCGCGTCGGCGAGATTTCCGCCGTTCATAGTCATCCAACTTCCAAGCATGGCGTTCGCATAGACGTTTGAAGGATCGGTCGCCAGCGCGGCACGGAAGTTCCGTTCGGCTGCTGCGTCAGGTGGGTACTCTCGTTCCGCCACGCGCTGGTTCAGCCAGTGGGCCCAGCCCAGGTGAGCCTGCACATCGGCCGCCGCAGCGCCATGGGTGCGGGCAAGAGCAGCATCGAGAATCGCGATGATCTGATCCAACTGGGAGGCGACGGCGGCACCCGGATCTCCACCTGGTTGGACATAAGCGTGATAGTTCTCAACCCACAGCATGGTGGCCTGGAGCTGTTGATCGAGCGCCGGACGATAGAGGGCCTCGGCTTTCAGGATGTCGGCATAGCTTTGCACTGAAGCCTGGTAGTCTGCCTGGCGAGACTGGGACTGTGCCACGGCCATTTTTGAGTCCAACTGAGCATTGTGGTGGAAGTGACCCTGAATATTGCCAAAGAATCCGGTGACGGCCCCGACGAATCCGAGCACGGCAGAGATGCCGCCGATCCATACCAGGATCACGGTCCAGACTCGTTTCACTCTTCGCTCGGATTGTGGCGAACCGTTGGTCATGGATAGCTTCAGCGTGGGTCGACGAGCTCCTGCGCGATCATGCCGAGAGCGGTGATGCTCGGTAGAAAAAAGTAGTCTCCTCCGCGAAGTTCGATGAAGTCCGGCAGGTGGCTGCATGCGAACGGCGGATTGGCAGGCGTGGCGTCGCCCTGGATGGTCAAGCGCCCCTGGCCTCCGTGATTGCCCATCAGGGCGTCTTTGTCGTTTCCGAGGTGCGAGTCGTTGCCGTACTGGATCCATTGCTGCTGTACAAACTCAAACTGGCGGGAGAGGCTGGCGTTGAGCGCCATGAAGATCACGCCGCGATCGTCTTTGTCTGCGACCGGCTGGTCTTCTGCGGCGAAAGGCCCATAGGGCAAACCGCGGCGCGTAATACGTCGCCGATTGATGAGCCGTCCGTTGAAACCGAAGGCGTCGCGCGGATGGACACGTCGAATATGCGCACCCATCGGGCAACGTGTGCCGGCGGCATCAGCTCCGTAGGTAAAGTTGGTGCTGCGGTTCGGATCCTGCGCAATGGCAGAGTCGGGCTTGTCGGGCGATAGTTCAATGGGGGTGCCGTCACGCCAGCGCCCGATGAGTTTAGCGGCGAGCTTCTCTTTGCCGCCGCCATACAGCGCAGATTGGTGATCGAGCCATGCGCGGAACGTCGCCAGATTTTGATGCAGTTTGCGGTAGACCATGAATGTCCCATTGGCCGCGAGCAGATGGGGCACGGGCGCGACCGGAAGCTCACCGGCCTCGTCTGCATAGCCGAGCAGAAGTTCGCCCGTCGCCAGCGGCGCCCACGTCTTTCCATCATCGAGGAGCTTACCTTGCCCCGGCTGCGAACTACGTTCGACGCCGAGGTACTCCGGATTGCCGAAGCCGTCGGTGAAGCCAAAGTGCTCGCTAGTCGTAGGCTTGCCGTCGACAAACTCGGCTGCGGCATCCTGCGCGCAAAGCAGGGTTGCGCCGCCCCTGTCGTCCAGCGCCGATTGAACCGCAGCCTGGCAGGCGTCGAGCGCCTGAACGGTCTGACCGTTGATCCCCAGCCAGACGTGGACATGACCCGTCTGCCAGAGAGGATCCCAGCGGTCCGGCGCGTTGATGCCTGTATCGTTCAGAATTTCAGCACGCTGCCGCATGCCTTGCTGGAACTCCACTGGGAACGTAATCAGCGTGGCCAGTGGGAGTTCAAGACGCTCGAGCCCACGGAACGTGAAGCCGATATTGAGGGTGCTCTGCGGCTTGCCTCCGTCCCATCGCTGGCCGGTAGTGATCTGGCCCAGCAGTCGGCCGATCAGATCGCGGCCGCGCTTGGCGTCTTCCAGCCGCAGAAAGAGATAGCGCGCCACGGGAAGGTTATACCCACGCAGAACGAAACCCTGAATGTCGGTGGCGTTGAGTTTACTCATTGTGACCGCCTGTCTTGATCGCGCGATGCGGCCCCATCGATCCGGGAGGCGGCGTGGGCTGAGACTTAAGTTGCGCAGCGAAGTCGATGAAGTCGCGTTGTAACGTGGCCGGATCGGCTTTCTGGTGGGACGCAATGAAGTCGGCCACGGCAGTCTGAATCTGCAGCGCGCGCAGCGTATCTGGCACCGACTTATTGTTCACCGCCGCGAAGTAAAAGGTGGTTTCGAGTTGGCATGCTTTCATGTAAGCGATAAATGCCTGGCGATTGGCCGCGCCTTGCTCAGGGTAGCCGGCACAGTGGCTCCAGATAGCATCGAGGTGCTCGGGGATATTGTCTGCGAGCCCTCCGAGATAGCTGTCGAGATCACCGTCGCAGTTTGACTCGAAGACAAGATACTTCGACTTGAGGTGCTCTTCGCAAGAGGGCATGCCGACGTAAATGACATCGTCCATGACCACCAGTCGCGCAAGATGCGTTCCCGGAGCAAGTGCGAATGGGCTGTCCTCGCGAGTGGAAAGCTTCGCCAGGTATGCACGGATCTGCAAGTCGTGCGAAGGGGTCGCGTTTGCGTCGTCGATGATCGGCGAGAGAATGGTGAGTCCGTAGACACTGCCATTTTGATTAGGCACGGAATCCTTACCCGACCGCCGGAGCTTCGCCAGTCTCGCCGAGGTGGGGCTGCACCTGCAACACGAATTGAAGATAGGCGTCGGCGAACTGCTCCCGGAGTAGACTGAACGGCAACCGCGCTGAGGCTATCAAACGAACTTTGCACAATATGCGCCGATTTCAGATCGTTGGCAGTGGCGTGAGGGTAAGCCGTGTAGTAATAGTCGGTGTCGAACTGGACGCGGGCGATGTACTCCTTAAACCCAGTGACCGGGACCGAGCCGGGGAACTTTTCGCTCCATCGCCAAATCAAATTGAGCCCGCGGCTGAGCACGGCGGAGAAGGCGTCGATGTACTGGTTCCACGTGCCGTTGAAGTTGCTGAAGAAGAGCAGGTAGTCGTACTTGAGGTCTTCCCGTTGCTGTCCTTTGCCCAGGAAGGGGAACGCCCTGCGCGGAATGATGACCCATCGCGCAAACTCGATGAAAGAGAGATTGATCAGGTCATTCTGTAGTGGCTTGACGTGTCCCAGCACAAAGAACGCAGTACGCAAAATCCAGGTCTTCCACGGTTTCATGGGAGTGATAACGTTGAGCGCGTATACCTTCCCGTTGATGTTGCTCATGGACCTCTCGCGGTGAGGCAGAATAGCAAATAGCGTCAAAGCTTCGCACTTCAACTGCTGACGGGCCACCGGGTCATTTCAACAATCTGGAAACGCAGTCAGCGAAATTATCCCACAGTCCATGAGCGATTGCACGAGCAACGGCTTCATCGAGATCCCACTGTGCGACGGCAACGCGACGCTTATGCCGGGTCATCGCCCGGACAGAACAAACTGAACCTCCATTGGCGATAAAAGGCCTGATACTGGCAGTCGTTCCGCCGCACTCGAAGCTCGTTTTCCCACTGCACTCTTCCTGAGAATCCATTACGCCGCGCCTTCGCAGTCTCTCAAAGTCTTCCGCATGAAAGACTTGCTCACGGAAGTCGGATTCCATCAGTTCGTCCGCTGAGTAGCCGACATAATCGCGCACGGTCCGATTCGCGTACACGACACTTCCATCCGCTCCCAAGACGAAGATGGTTTGAGGGATTGCATCTACCGTCTGTCGTAGCTGCCCTTCCGATGTCTTAATTTCATCGACTGCCAGCCTCAGGGCCGCCTGTGATCGTTCGCGCTCGATTGCGATTCCAGCAATGCGGCTCGCGTAATCGATCAACCGAATTTCGCTCGGCTTCGGATGACGCACTTCCCGGAAATACATGCCAAAGGTACCCAGCGCCTTGCCGTCGTGCGACATGATCGGGCTTGGCCAATCAGCGAGTAGTCCCGCCGGCACAGGCTTGTCCCTAAAATTCGACCACTCCGGGTCGGACAGGAAGTCGGCGACGAAGACAGCTTGTCGACGGTAAACGGCCATGCTGCACGGTCTGGGTCTGCACCGCTGTTGGATTTTGTTTGTGCAGTCAGACGGTCCATCGTCACTTGAAACGCGAAGCGTCCCGTCTCGAACTGAGTGACTTGCTGATGAATAATCTGGATGTTCGCATTATCTGCCTCAGCTTGTGGCAAAAGAGATTTCTGGCGAACCATTCTGGCTGAAATATTCGGGGATTGAACGAGCCAATCAATACGATCGACGCACCGCTTATCTCAAGGGCAGGCACTGGAAATGGAATGAACACAGGCTGGATTCAATGCCGCACCACAGATTCCGCGTCCAAGACAGCATGAACGACGTTCCCGGTACGGGATAGCCATGCTTCTGCAAAAATCGCACGTCGAATCTCTTGTAATCGCTCGTAATGTCTTTTCCACTACCGTAGAGACCATTTGTTCTCCTGATCCATCCGAAATCATTAGCGAAATCGAGAAAAACTACGCACAGATGCTCGAAGGCCGACGTTAGTGCGTGATTGGGCAATACCCCCATTACCTTCCCCATCGACTGGCACAACTCGAAAATCACCGGATTCACGCTGCGCACCGACGTTCCCGCAACCCACGGTTTTTCGGCATTTGTCCTTATGTCTTCTGTGAACGCACGCTTCTTTCCTCCACAGACCGCCGGGGCGGGCGCAACGGTGGGACAGAGCGGGCTTCCGTTCCGCATCGATCACGACGAAAAATACAACCAGACAACCCATCTGCAATATCAGTTCGGGCAACGCGGTCCATGGCTCGGATTTAACTGGCGGTTCGACAGCGGCCTGGTCGCAGGTTCAGTGCCTTGCTATGGCATCGGCCCAGGGAATAATTGTCCCCAGTCCACCACGCTCAATGGAGCGCCCGCGGTCGATCTTAGCGGGCTGACCGCCGATCAGGAATTCCAGTCCGGCCTGACGTGCTACGGCGTTCCCGCAACTCCAAATACCCCGTTGCCTTCTCCGTGCCCAGCTTCGGAATACGGATCGAAGCTGGTAAGAATTCCTGCGAATCTGGGTTTCGTTGATCGATTGTCCGAAGCCCGCGACCACGAGCTAAATTAGCGACTTTTCCCATCTTGTGATAGAAAAAGGGATGATTTTTATGAGGAAATTGACACATATCCTAACGGCTGCGCTGGTGATCGTGTTGGTGGTAGGCGGGGCCTCTATGGGCGGCCTGCAGAACGCCATGGCAGAGAATAATGGTCTCGAGCGCACACCCGTTCTTGGCTGGAGTAGTTGGAGCTTCCTCCGCAAGGGTCCCACGGCAGCGAATATCAAAGCTCAAGCGCGCGCCCTGCATAATTCCGGCTTGCAGAAGCTCGGTTACGAATACATAAACCTTGACGACTTCTGGGAACAGTGTCCGGGCAGGCAGGGCCCCAACGTCGACCCCTATGGCCGCTGGGTGATAGACTCGTCGAAATTTCCGGCCGATGGAGATACCAATGGCATCAAGGCAGTCGCTGACTACATTCACAGCCTTGGGCTGAAGTTCGGAATATACGTTACGCCGGGTATTTCCAAGCAGGCAGTAAGCAAGAATACGCCCATTAAAGGCACGCCCTACACCGCTGCCCAGATTGCGGAACCGTCGATAGCGGAGAACAACTACAACTGCAAGGGCATGGTCAGAATTAACTTCAATAAGCCCGGAGCGCAAGAGTACATCAATTCATGGGTCAATATGTTCGCGGCATGGGACGTCGATTACATCAAGATCGACGGCATCAGCGACCAAAACGTGCCTGACATCAAGGCATGGTCGGAAGCAATCCGGCAGAGCGGGCGGCCGATGGTCCTCGATGTCACCCAGGGAAGCTACACACGAGCGATCGCCCCGACGTTGATGAAGTACGCTAATCAATGGGAATTTGCACCTGACGTCGAATGCTATCGCTGCGAGAAGGGCGGTACCAGCTACCCGCTGACAAGCTGGAAAGACGTTGAGAAACGCTTCAACTATGTGGCCGAGTGGCAGCCTTACGCTGGTCCGGGAGGCTTCAACGACTATGACTCGATCGAGGTAGGGAATGGCAGCAACGACGGGCTTACTCCAGACGAACGTCAGACGCAGATGAGCCTGTGGGCCCTTGGATCGTCAGCCTACATCCTTGGCATCGATCTTACTCACCTCGACCAACTGGACCTGCAGAAATACCTTAAAAACACTGCAGTCCTCGCTGTTGACCAAGATTCGATCGCCGCTAAAAGGGTTGTCAATACCAGCACCCAACAGGTGTTCACGAAGAAGGAAGCAAACGGAGACGTAATTGTCGGTTTGTTCAACACCGGCGAGAAGGCGCAGAAAGTCTCCGTACAAGCGGCTGTCGCGGGGCTCCCCGAGAATGAACACGGCTACTCCTTAGACAACCTGTGGACAGGCAAGATGGAGAAAACGGGCAGCACCATCAGTGCCACTGTTCCATCGCATGGGGTTGCCTATACCGCGTCAAGACACTTTGATATCTGTCAACTTGGAGCGGCATAGATCCTCCGCGCGGTTCTACACCCGGAACACTGAGCCGCAGCGTTGAGACAGGCGCTCCGCCGTGCCATTCCACTAGAGTTCTTCCGTCAACTTTATTCCTAACGGCGCCGCTATTGGGAGAGGGTGGTATCGAAGTTTTAAAAGGCCGTCAGAAATCATGCTATCGCCATGGCAGGTAGGCGTACTTGCGGGTTGGACCTCCCAGGCTTTTCTGCCAGTTCCTCTCGTGTCCGATGATTTGTGCATCCGACAGTGTAGTGCAGTCACAGCTGAATGCGCATGGTTGTCCTTGATTGTTCGCGCTGGCTAATGCATACTTTCTAAATTATCGATAGACCTTGCGCATTTCGTTTCTCTTTAATGTCTTGATAGAGAGTATGCGGCATCGGTTTCATGTGAGAACAACGCGGCAATGGACTCTTCCCCTCTCCATACTTCCGCGCAGAAAAAAAATTAAAGAACGAAGCTGCCTTGCAATACAAGAAAGCTTCAGGTCACATCCATTTTTGGAGGCGTGATGAGACGGCAATGTTTGATAGCTGTTATCGCGGCATTCACTGGGGTGTTTTTTCTCGCTCCTTCAGCAGCACGGGGCCAGCAGGCAATCACTTCCCTGAGCGGGGCCATTACGGACACAAGCGGCGCGCAGGTGCCCGGAGCTTCGGTCACTATCACCCGTGAATCCACGGGCGAGGTGCGCCATACCACGTCCAACATGCGCGGGGGGTACCAGTTCCAGCAACTGGAGCCTGGCACCTGGACGGTCAAAGTCAGCGCCACCGGATTCGGCGACCAGAGCAAGGCCGGCAGCCTCCTGGTCAGCAAGCCCGCCACCATCGATTTCACAATGACGCTGCAAGCGGTCACGCAGACCGTCAATGTGTCCGCGGAGACTGAGACCCTGAACACCACGGATGCGACCCTGGGCAATGCCATTCCTAACAGAACCATCCAGAATTTGCCGATGATCGACCGCAATGTGCCGGACCTGCTCAGTCTGCAGCCGGGCGTCCTGTACCTGGGCCATAGCATCGATCAGTTCACGGATAGCCGTACGGGCACGGTCAATGGCGTCCGCTCCGACCAGGACAACGTTACGATGGACGGCCTGGACGATAACGAGCAGAGGAACGGATACGCATTCACCGGCGTTCTGCGTGAAACGCTCGATTCCATCGATGAATTCCGCGTGACGACTGGGCTGGCGAACTCCGACCAGGGCCGATCGGCGGGAGCACAAGTCAATCTGGTCACGAAGAGCGGCGCCAATCAGTACCATGGCGGGGCCTACGAGTACAACCGCAATACCACCACCGCCGCCAACGACTTCTTCAACAAGAATGCGGAAGCCTCGAGCGGCTTGCCGAACGTTCCCGGCAAATACATCCGCAATACGTATGGCGGGGACCTGGGCGGCCCTATCAAGAAGAATAAGCTGTTCTTCTTTGGAAATTACGAAGGCTCCCGCATACGCGAAAATACCCAGATACAACGCGAGACCCCCACCGCCTCATTCAAAATGGGCGACATCATTTACCAGAGCAATGGCGTGAATGTCACGCAGACTCCCGCGGAGATTGCCGCGACAGACCCCAACTGTTCCGCCAACGGCACCTGCCCCTGGGGTCCGGGGGTCGATCCCAACATCCTGACGATGTTGGCTGGGTATCCAACCGCCAACGGAGCAGCGCTGGGTGACGGCCTGAATCTTGGTTCCTATAGCTTCTCCTCACCAACCCCTCAGAACCTGAACACCGCAATCGCTCGCCTGGATTGGGACCCGGTGCCCCACCACCAGCTTTTCTTTCGTGGCAACTTGCAGGATGACACCACCGATGATGCGGTCCAGTTCCCGGGCCAACCGCCGTCGTATGTTATCCGGGACAACTCCAAGGGCCTGGGGGTGGGCGACATTTGGGAGATCACCGGCAATTTCATCAACGACTTCCGCTACGGGTATGTCCGGCAGGGCTATAGCCAGGCAGGGACGGACTGCGGCGCATATGTTCAGTTCTTTCGCACCTTAGCCACGCCGACTGCGGAAACCTGCTCGACCATCGTCCATGTGCCGGTGCAGAACTTTATCGACAACATGAGCTGGACGCATGGGAACCACACGTTGACTTACGGCGGAGATTTGCGCCTCATTACCAATTATTCCAATTCCAATCTCACCTCCTACGGTTTCGCCGATGGGAATATCCAGTGGCTGGCCGGCGGGGGAAGTATTGCAGGCTCGGGGACCAGTCTCGACCCCGGCGCGTTCGGCCAGCCGGCGGTCGACTCCGGCGATTCCACCACATACAGCGAGGAGGTGGCGAACCTCACAGGCATTATTCCGTTTATCCAGGGGCAATACAACTTTCATGTGCAACCGGGAGGCAAGTCGGGAACAACGCTTCCCGTAGGAACACCCGTTGCTCTGAATTACTTCAATAAGGAATTCGAGTATTACATCCAGGACCAATGGAAGGTCAGGCCGAATCTGACCTTGACGGTTGGCCTGCGCCAGGTGCTACTGCAGCCGCCCTACGAGACTCACGGACAACAGGTTCAACCCACGATCGACACCCACCAATGGTTTGTGAATCGCGTGGACCAGGCGGCGCGTGGCATCACCGACCAGCCGGACCTTTCCTTTGCACCCTCCGGCAAGGCAAACGGCAAGCCCTCCTACTGGAACATGCAATATACCAACTTTGCCCCGCGCGTCGCGCTGGTCTACGCGCCTGACAGCAAGACGTCCATCCGCATGGGCGGGGGCATGTATTACGACCACTTTGGGGCAGGGATTGTGGACACCTTCGCTCAGCTTGGCTCCTTCGGACTAACAACCGGCATCAGCAATCCAGCGGGGCAATACACGGTGGACAATGCACCTCGTTTCACCAGTCTCACTGCGATTCCGCCGCTGCAACACGTTACTATCCCTTCGACTATCCCGTACCCTTACACGCCGCCCAACGACGTCAATACCGGGCTCGCCATCACCTGGGGCGTCGACAATCACATGAAGACGCCCTACACCATAGCGGCGGACTTGTCCCTGCAGCGGGAGTTGCCGCATGGATTTTCTCTTGAAGGGGATTACGTCGGCACCTGGGGCCGGCACCTGCTGCAGCAACTCGATCTGGCCGAGCCGCTCAATCTGGTGGACCCGAAGTCGGGAATGGATTACTTCACCGCTGGCACGCTTTTAGCCAAAGCAACCTACGCGGGTCAGACCAACGTGGCCCCTATCCCCTACTGGGAAGACCTGTTTCCCTACCTGAAGACAAGCACGATGAGCGCGACGCAGAACATCTACACCAATGTGTACCAGCCCAATGCTCTGACCGGAAACGACTCCTACGCCCTGGTGCAACTGGATGCGTATTGCCAGCCCAGTCAGGGCGGTCTGGGTTGCGGTCCGTATATCGATCCCAGCGGCAATGTGAAGACCCGGTTCTACCAACGCCAGTTTTCGTCGCTGTATGCCTGGTCCTCGATCGGGACCAGCAGCTATAACTCCCTTCAACTCACCGCCCGCAAGGTCACCAATGTCGGCCTGTCCTTCAACTTCAGTTATTCGTGGTCGAGATCGATCGATCTGGGCTCGGACTCGGAGCGTGTTAATGAGCTTTCGATCACCAGCTTCGGTGCCCTCATCAATAGCTTCAATCCCAAGTCCAATCGCGGGGTATCCGATTTCGATACGACCAACCTGCTAACCGGAGACTTCATCTATCAGCTTCCGTTTGGCCGCGGCATGAGATATGGCGCGGAATCCAACCGGATGGTCAGCGCCCTGATTGGCGGATGGACCCTCTCCGGCATCACCCGTGTTTCCAGCGGCCTGCCATTCAGCATTTCGCCACCCCTCAGCTATTCGACGAACTATCAGTTTGCCGGTCTGGCAGTGGTGACAGGACCTATCAGGGTACACAAGCACTATGTCGGGGGCCTGCCGCAAGTCTTTGCCGATCCCAATTCGCTTAACAACGGCATCGCCACCGGATTTCCCCTGCGATATCCCGTACCCGGGGGAGGCCGGCAGCCGTAACGTGTTCCGTGGAGACGGCTACTTCGAACAGGATGCGAGCTTGTCAAAGGTATGGAAAACATATAAACAGCAGGTGCTGCGTTTTGCCTGGGAGGTCTTCAACGTGACCAATACCCCGCGCTTCGACACCAGCCCTGTCAGCCAATACGGCGGATTGAATGCGATAGGTGACCACCGGCGCCGGTTTCGGCGTTTACAGCTCAGCTCTGGTACAGTCGCGCAAGCAGCAGTTCTCGCTGCGGTACGATTTCTAGCATCGCAACGGGCAATCTGATTGGAGACTTCGGGTTGAGCATCGACCGTCAGTTCCTTATTTTTGTGCTGCTGGTCTGCACACTTGGCGTTGGCACATCCGCAGCCGGCACCAGCCAATCTGACGCAGTGCAACCCCCGCAACTGCATGGCGCTTATCGGTTTGAGCGGGCGCATTGGATTTATGTACATCTGCAAGGCACACCGCGCCAGATCGGATTCGAACATGGCTATCTACTGGCACCTGAAATCGATGACGGGTTCCACGCCATCCGATTGCGGGACGAGCACAATACTCATCGCGCATGGCAGTTCTATCGCAAGGCAGCCAAAGAGGTTTTCTGGCCGCATATTGAAACGCAATATCGCGAAGAACTGGAAGGTATCGCCGACGGCGAAAAGGCCCATGGCATCTCCGATATGGATCTCTGGGATGTGGTCGCGATTAATGCCTTCAATGAATCGCCGGATTACTATGTGCCGTATGTCGAACGTCAACAGCATTTAAAGAACGCCGCCAAGCTGAAGACGCCAGGCCATTGCAGCGCCTTCGTCGCCACCGGAGATTGGACGCGAGATCATAAGCCAGTCATCGCGCACAGTGACTGGAGCACCTTTATTGAAGGAGAACGCTGGCGCATCATCTTCGATATCAAGCCTCAAAGTGGCTATCGCATCCTGATGGACGGATGGCCGGGCAAGATCGACAGCGGGGACGACTTCGGCATGAATGCATCCGGCATTGAAATCACCGAGACGACCATCACTGGATACAAGCTCTTCGATCCCAATGGTGTGCCGGAGTTTGTCCGCGCCCGGAAAGCCATGCAGTATTCGTCGAGCATTGATGATTTTGAGCGCATTATGGTCGCAGGCAATAACGGCGGTTATGCAAATGACTGGCTGATTGCCGACAATCATACCGGCGAAGTGGCGCGATTGGAACTTGGCCTGAAATTTCACCGCCTGTGGCGCACGAAAAACGGTTATTTCGTTGGCTCGAATTTTCCAAGCGATCCCAGATTCATCAAGGAAGAAACGAATTTTGACTCGAACAATCCAGCCAGCTCTATGAACGCCCGTCACAAGCGCTGGTTGCATCTGATGGCGCAATATAAAGGGCGGATCGACGCGCCTCTCGCGCAAGAATTCCTGGCCGACCACTTTGATGCCTACACCGATAAAGAGGGCGCAAATGAGCGCACACTTTGCGGGCACGTCGACGTCAGTGGCCGTGGGGTTCCGGAATGGGGAGATTTGCCCTACGACCCGGAAGGCGCTGTGAATGCGAAGGTGGCCGACAGCTCCATGGCAAATGAATTGTCCTTTCGTGCACGCACCGGCCGTCCTTGCGGCGAAGACTTTCTGGTGCAGCCGTTTCTGGCCGCGCATCCGGAATTTGCATGGCAGAAACCGGTTCTCGGCGATATGAAGGGAAATCCCTGGGTGAGCTTCCATACTGACGATAAATCAGATCGATAGCGCCATCGTTTTGCATGACTATCGTGATAGACGCTGTCGAAAAAACTCTTGAATATGCTTCCTGCCGCGAGGACTGTCACTGATAAGATCGTTGGGAACAAATTGACCCGGGGTAGTTATGACATATAGGCCCAATCGCCGCAGCTTCCTGATCGCCAGCGGACTTACCGCGCTTGCCTCCACCAAAGTGCTTGGTGCAAACGACACGCTTCGCGTTGGAGTCATTGGAGCCGGCGAACGGATGGACACTCTACTCGATTGCGCCGCCAAGGCAGGGCCCTGCCAGATCGTAGCTGTGAGCGACGTCTACGGGCCGCGCCGCGATGCTGTCAAAGTGCGGTCCAACGGCCTCGCTACCACCCATCTCGATTATCACGAAGTGCTCGACAAGAATATTGATGCCGTGCTGATCGCCGCCCCGGACCACTGGCACGTTCGCATGGCGGTCGCTGCTCTGGCGGCCGGCAAAGATGTTTATCTTGAGAAACCGGTCACCCACACGATCGAGGAAGGCGCCACGCTCCGCCACGCGGTCCGGTCCGGTAAGCAGATTCTGCAGTGTGGCATGCAGCAGCGCAGTTGGGCTCACTTTCGCGATGCGGTCGATTTGATTCAGGGAGGAAGTCTTGGACGCATTCCCCAGGTAAGGACCTACTGGTGGCAGAACTATCAGCGGGATTGGGCGCCAAAGCCCGTTGACACGCAGGCGCTTGATTGGAAGCTCTGGCTCGGATCGGCTCCGGATCAGCCGTTCAGCCAAGAAAAGTTTTATCACTGGCGCTGGTTCTGGAATTTTGGCGGCGGGGCCATGACCGATCTATTCGCCCACTGGATCGATGTAGTGCACTGGGCCATGAAGTCCGACACTCCGCGCGAGGCGCAAATGCTCGGCGATAGATATATTTTCGAGCAATGGCAGTGT
This sequence comes from uncultured Acidobacteriota bacterium, assembly GCA_963823595.1. Classification (GTDB taxonomy): domain Bacteria; phylum Acidobacteriota; class Terriglobia; order Terriglobales; family Acidobacteriaceae; genus JAKAAZ01. The sequence goes on along the minus strand of CAWGME010000019.1, from coordinate 21,571 downwards.
CCCGACACCATTCAGGCAGCTCTCCGCTATCCGGGATTCGATGTCGTGTACGAGGGCATGATGAGCTCCTCGATCGATGATGGCGGCCTTGAGTTTCGCGGGACGGAGGCGACGCTGAAGATCGACCGCAGCGGCTTTGGACTCTATCGCGAGGATGTGCAACGCAGCCAGAACCCGGTGTTAAAAGAAGAAAGCTACCAAGACGGAACGATTGCTCACATGCAGAATTTTTTCGAGTGCATCAAGACACGGAAGGAGCCGCATGCGCCTGTAGAAGCCGGGATCGCCTGCGCTCGCGCCGGCCAGATCGCCAATTTGGCCTACCGCCACACTGGTCAGATAACGTGGCCGCCGAAGACTTCTGCTGTAACGTAGCCTACTGTTTAGGAAATATTGCCGGAGTTGCCGAGAAGCCATGCAACCGACTCAGCCCGTCCCGCCAATCCGCCCTGATGCTGACGTTTGGCCGGCTCTGCAGCAGGCAGCCTGGGGTGATACCTGCGCTACGTTGCAGCTCTGGATGCAGATCGTCGGCAAAATCCGGCTCGCGCTCACGCCGCACATCAACCACGGCTGGAATGTAACTCTTTATCCCACAGTTCGCGGAGTCACCACTTCCCCGATGCCGCACGGCACCCGAATGCTGCAGATCGACTTCGATTTCATCGAGCACGTGCTGCTGCTGCAAACCAGTGAAGGCGGCCGCACTACTGTCCCGCTCCGGCCGATGACGGTGGCCGCGTTCTACCAGCAGGTTATGGACGCGCTCGACAGCATGGATGTGCCGGTGCGCATCTGGCACATGCCGGTTGAAATTGCTGCGCCCATTCCCTTCGAGCAGGATTTGACACACCAGGCGTATGACCCGGAATATGCGCAACGTTTCTGGCGTGTTTTGCTGCAGACCACGCGGGTCTTCACCATTTTTCGAGCCCGCTTCATTGGCAAGGTGAGCCCGATTCATCTTTTCTGGGGAGCGCTCGACCTTGCTTGCACTCGCTTCTCCGGCCGCACTGCTCCGGAGCATCCCAGCATGCCTGGGCTGCCCGATCGCGTGACGCGCGACGCCTATTCGCACGAGGTCAGCAGTTGCGGATTCTGGCCAGGCATGCCCGGCGTGGAGCCCTTGTTTTACAGCTACGCCTATCCCGAGCCGCCGGGCTATCGGGAGAGTTCCATCGCTCCTGCGCAGGCTTTTTTCGACTCGAAGATGGGTGAGTTCGTGCTGCCTTACGAGACGATCCGACTGTCTGCAAATCCTGACGCGACGCTTCTCGAATTTCTGCAGAGCACGTATGAAGCCGCCGCGAACTGCGCTGGCTGGGACCGCGCCGCGCTTGAAGCGGCCCCGAAACCGGGCAAATCTCAACCCTGAAACAGTCTTGTTGAGTCTCGTGCATCTCGGCTGTGAGTTATTGTCGAATGCGAAACGGCGATGAAGAGGTTAATGCGCGGCGTATTCAGTTCGTCGGCAATGGTCTGAACGTAAAGTCCTGGCGAAGGAAGCGCGACGCTGATGGAGGGCGCCCTCTTCTCGATGTCGAGATGGAACCGGCGTGGGTACGCGCGATCGAGCGGCCGCAGGTCATACGTGTAGCGATCGTTGGGGAGATCCGCCGCGAGAGCTGCGACATCGACTTGATCGCCGGAACCAAGCACTGCTACAACCTCATCGTGCGGCAAGCCAGGCCCTTATCGCCGCTGAAGTCTTTTGATAGGTCAACGGTTCCTGCGGATCGGCACCGCTTGGATGCGCGCCAGCGTGTCGACAGCAAACGGTTTGGGCCTGCGACAAAGCGACGGTACACGATAGCCACGCGCACAATCTTCCGCTGTGAAGCATTCGTAGAGAATGCATTGATCGTCGGCAGCAAAACGGTAACGAGTCATGGACGGTTCCTTCCCTCGGATGCAAAAGTGATCCACGCTGTATGGCATCGCCGGTCAAAATAGGCAAACTTTTGCGTACTCCCTGCCACGTGCATCGCACTTGCCAGACAATACCTGGACGCGCTTCGCTGATTTTTTGAGCCGGAAGTGAAATTGCCGAATGCGTTAATAGCAGAAAAATAAGGGCTCTATTGGAGAGGAGCGGTCCTCTGCCAAGATCCTGAAAAGAGACCCTGGTTTCACCTTCGCTGTTGGCCCTCGGATTGCTTTTACCTTGGCGAGGCCGGTAGTGTCGAGAAACTCCGATTGATTCCATCGCTATTGTTGCGCGGCTACGCTGTACCACTAGTTCCACTATTGGCAGGAGTGACACGACCGACTGCCCCTGCCCGTCGATCGTGAGAGCCGGGGGAGGCTCTCACAAGGGGTCAATGCACCGTATGGAATAGTTTGGTTTGGTTCGTTTTTGGATTCACCCGCCAGTAGCCATGTAATTCATGTTTTTGAAGGCCTTCAAAATGTACGAATATTCCTGCCTTGCAGATTCTGCCGCCCGTCCCCCACTTCCCGGCACGATCAAAACGCCGATCAGACTTGTTGCGCTCGGCCTGCTTGGATTGGTTTGGTTCTGCGCGCCGGGAGTGAGTCTGTTGGCTCAAACACCCACTCCGGTGACGGTGCCGACCTGGCGCTACGATCTGACGCATGCCGGGGAGAACACGAATGAGACTGCGTTGACGCCGGCGAACGTGAACGTGAACTCGTTTGGCAAGCTGTTCGCGCAGAAGGTGGACGGCAACGTATACGCCCAGCCGCTTATATTACCGGGCCTGAAGATGGGCGACGGCAAGGTGCATAATGTCCTGTTTGTGGCGACGGAAAACGATTCGATTTATGCCTTCGACGCCGACTCGAACGGCGGCGCGAACGCAAAGCCTATCTGGCAAATCACTCTGCTCGATGCCGCGCACGGAGCGGCAGCAGGGGCAACGCCGCAGTCGCCGCAGTCCACCGGTGAAAATGACATCGGTCCAGTGATCGGCATCACCGGCACCCCGGTGATTAATCCCGCAACAAACACGATGTATGTGGTGGGCGCGACAGAGGAGGGAGGCTCATATTTCATCCGGCTGCACGCGATTAACATCCTTACCGGCGCGGAGCGGGCGAACAGCCCGGTCGCGGTCAAGGCAACGGTGACCGGTACGGGCAACGGCAGCTCCGGCGGAAAGCTCTCGTTCAGTCCATTGTGGGAGAACCAGCGGCCGGCGCTGAATTACTACAACGGCTATGTTTACGTCGGCTTCGCCGCGCATGGCGACCTGGGACCGTGGCACGGATGGTTGTTGGCCTATAACGGCATGACGCTGGCGCAAACTGCGGCAATCTGTCTTTCGCCGGACGGTTCTGGCGGCGGGATCTGGGCATCCGGCGCGGGCATGCCGATCGACGATGATGCGACCGGCGGACGGATGTTTGTCGTAACCGGCAACGGCACACACACCACCTACCCGAAATTCCCTTACACCGGCAGCCTCGGAATGGGCGAAAGTGTCGTCGATTTCAACCTGGCGAACGGCAGCCTAACCACGACCGATGAATTTACCTCGTTCAACTACTCGAAGCTGAACAGTGCCGATAACGATTTAGGGTCAGGCGGCGTTCTGATGGTGCCTGACCAGCAGGGGGACCACCCCCATATTCTGGTGCAGGCCGGCAAGGAGGGCCGGATTATCGTGCTCAACCGCGATAATCTGGGCGGCTACGCTCCAGGAGGCACATCCAACACGAATGCCCTGCAGGACATTCTCGGCCAGGTCCAAGGCTTATGGAGCACCCCGGCCTATTGGAACGGGAATGTCTATATCTGGGGCGAGAAAGATGTGGCCAAGGCGTTCAAATTAGACGATGGCGTATTGGGGACCGAACCATTCACCCAGTCAAACGTGACTTCGGGGTTTCCCGGCGCGTCCTTTACCATCTCCTCGAACGGCACGCAGGACGGCATTGCCTGGGCGGTGCGGTCAGACCAGGTGAAGACAAATGGGCCTAACGTGCTGTATGCGTGGGACGCGAACGACCTGACGAACACCATCTATGAGAGCGACACCGATTCCCAGCGCGATGCCGCCGGTATTGCCAATCGTTTCACTATTCCGGTGGTGACCAATGGCAAAGTGTACGTCTCCGCCAACAAACAAGTGGGTGTGTACGGGCTTTTGAGCGGAGAGCCGACTGCGGCGGCGCCGCTGATTTCCCCGGACGGGGGCACCTTCTCCTCGAGCCAGAGCGTGACTCTTTCCAGCACGACCGCGTCCGCAGAAATCCACTACACGCTGAACGGAGCGACCCCAACTTCGTCCTCGACACTCTATAACGGTCCCATCACCATTGACACGAACACCACGGTAAAAGCGATTGCAAGCGCCACCGGGTACCTCCAGAGCGGAGTGTCCAGCGCTACCTTTACCTTCGGGACGGGTGGATCCTGCAGCGCGCCTACTTCGGCCGGGGTCAACCTCTGTCTCCCCGCCAGCGGTTCCACGGTGAACTCGCCCGTGCAGGTGACGGCGAACTCGACCGTTACCGGAACCTTCCTGCGCACGGAATTGTGGGTGGACGGGGTGAAGCAATATGCCGTCGCCAGCGCTGCACTCAATACTTCCATCAGCCTGGCTGCCGGCAGTCACCGCTTCGCCGTCCTCGCCTTCAACACCGCGGGTCAAAAGTGGGAGAGTGCGGTGAACGCCACTGTCGCCAACGTTGGGGCTTGCAGCGCGCCCACCTCGGCCGGGGTCAACCTTTGTCTCCCAGCCAGCGGTTCCACGGTCAACTCGCCCGTGCAGGTGGAGGCGAACTCGACTGTTACCGGGACCATCGCTCGCACGGAATTGTGGGTGGACGGGGTGAAGCAATATGCCGTCGCCAGCGCTGTACTCAATACTTCGATCAGCCTGGCTAGCGGCAGCCACCGCTTCGCCGTCCTCGCTTCCAACACAGCGGGTCAAAAGTGGGAAAGTGCGGTGAACGCGACAGTACCGTAGCCGCTGAGTTCAGCAAACCGCTCGGAACGGAAACCCGGATGGATCGCCGTTCGATTGCGGACAATCTGGAGTTGATCTATCTCGGGGGAGGTCCCCGGTCATGCCTAAATCACGCAGTGTCGTGCGTTCTGTCGTCCATCCCCAGGTGTTCACGATCAATAAGCTCACGAAGACAGTCGCAGTCGGTGCGCTGGTGCTCGCTTTGTTCTACGCGCTGGCTGGGAAGCTGCTGGCCCAGACGCCGACCGCGGTAACAGTGCCGACCTGGCGCTACGACTTGACGCATGCCGGGGAGAACACGCACGAGACTGCGTTGACGCCAGCCAACGTGAACGTGAACTCGTTTGGCAAGCTGTTTGCGCTGAAGGTGGACAGCAATGTGTACGCCCAGCCCCTCTATGTACCCGGCCTGAAGATGAGTGACGGCAAGATACACAATGTGCTGTTTGTGGCCACCGAGAACGACTCCATTTACGCCTTTGACGCGGACTCAAACACCGGTGCCAACGCCAATCCGATCTGGCACATCAGCCTGCTCGATCCCGCTCATGGAGCCGGAGTTGGATCCGCTGCGGTGTCGTGGGAAGCCACAGGTTCGGCGACTATTACAAGGGTCGGCATTACCGGCACGCCTACGATCAATCCCGCAACCAACACGCTGTATGCGGTGGCGGCCACCACGGACAGCGGCGTTTACTTCTCACGGCTGCACGCAATCAATATCCTTACTGGCGCGGTGCAGGCCAACAGTCCCGTGGCCATCACCGCAACCGTGCCAGGCACCGGCAATGGCAGCTCCGGCGGACAACTGTCGTTCAGTCCACTGTGGGAAAACCAGCGCACAGCGCTGGACTATTACAACGGGTATGTCTACGTCGCCTATGCCGCGCAGGGAGATCTGGGACCTTGGCATGGCTGGCTGTTTGCCTATAACGCCACCAGCCTCGCGCAGACCGCGGCGATCTGTCTTTCGCCCAATGGATATGGCTCCGGTGTGTGGAACTCGGGCGCAGGAATGCCGATTGATGGAGGTGCTCCCGGCGGACGGATGTTTGTGTCGACCGGCAACGGCACCCACACGACCTATCCACCATTGAAGGCAAGCACGGGGATGGGGGAAAGCGTCGTCGATTTCAATCTCGCCAACGGTGGCCTTAAGGCGACCGACGTGTTTACCGCGTTCAATTTGAGTTATCTCAACCAGCAGGACCTGGACCTCGGCTCGGCTGGAGTCCTGATGTTGCCGACCGAACAAGGAGCGCACCCGCACATCCTGGTGCAGGCCGGCAAAGACGGACGAATTGTAGTGCTCGATCGCGATCACCTGGGCGGCTATGCCCCGGGAGGCGCTTCCAATACGAACGCGCTGCAGGACATCCCAGGCGAGGTCCAGGGGGTGTATAGCACGCCGGCCTACTGGAATGGCAGGGTCTACATCTGGGCCGGCAACGATGTGCCCAAAATGTTCCGGCTAAGCCATGGCGTGATGGCCACGGCCCCGTCCAGCCAATCGACCATCGCGTCGGCATTTCCGGGCGCCACTTTTTCAGTATCGTCCAACGGAACGCAGAACGGCATTGCATGGGCGGTGCGGGTAGACCAGTACAAAACCAATGGAGCGGCGGTGCTGTATGCCTGGAACGCAACCAGCCTTTCAAGCCCCATTTATGAGAGCGATACTAACTCGGCGCGAGATGCCGGCGGCCCCGCCAACAAATTTTCTGTTCCCGTAGTAACGAACGGCAAGGTGTACGTTGCGGCCAACGGGGAGGTGGACGTATATGGGCTGCTTTAATCGGCAGCCCAACGCGGCTCTGCCCGGGATTCCGCCCCGGGGACGGCACATTTGCCGCGAGCATGAGCGTCCAGGACGTTTCGCGGAAGACTGCCGGGTATTTTACGGGTCGTCGCTGTTGAGAAACTCTGATTCGCGGACAGTCGGCAACCAAACGGTTCCTTTTTGAGGTGAGGTCTAAACGCATGTCTGAATACTGCAACTTTGCACGTTCTGCCGTTCATCCTGTGGTTCTCAAGATTAAGACGCTGGCGAAATTCAGCTTGCTCGGTACGCTTGCGTTGGCGTGGCTCTGGATGCCGACGCCGAACCTGCTGGCCCAGACGCCCACTCCGGTGACGGTGCCGACCTGGCGTTACGATCTGACGCACTCCGGCGAAAACACGCACGAGACCGCGCTGACGCTGGCGAACGTGAACGTGAATTCCTTCGGCAAGCTGTTCGCGCTGACAGTGGACGGCACCGTGTATGCCCAGCCTCTGTATGTGCCCGGGCTGACGATGAGTGACGGTCAGGTCCACAATGTCCTATTTGTTGCGACGGAGAACGACTCGATCTATGCCTTCGACGCGGATTCGACCGGCGGTGCGAATGCGAAGCCGATCTGGCAGATCAGCCTGCTCGATGCTGCCCACGGAGCAGGAGCAGGAGCGACAGCGGTGCCGTGGCAGGACACCGGCTCGCCCGACGTCGCCCCAACCATCGGCATCACCGGGACACCCGCAATCAACCCTGACACCAACACAATGTACGTGGTCGCCGCGACCAAGGAGAATGGCGCATATTTCTCCCGGCTGCACGCCATTAACATCCTTACCGGAGCGGAGGGGGCGAACAGTCCGGTGGCGATTACCGCAACGGTCGCCGGCACGGGCAACGGGAGCTCCAGCGGACAGCTATCGTTCAGTCCATTATGGGAGAACCAGCGCACGGCGCTGAATTATTACAAAGGTTACGTCTATTTCGGCTACTCCTCCCACGGGGATTATGGGCCGTGGCATGGCTGGCTGTTCGCATATAACGCCACGACTCTGCAACAGACCGCCGTCCTATGTACTTCGCCCAATGGCATTGGCGCTGGGGTGTGGGCGGCGGGCGCAGGCATGCCGATCGACGAGGACGCGCCGGGCGGACGGATGTTTTTTGACACCGGGAATGGCGACAACACCACGTATCCTCCGTTTGATGGAAACACCGAATTCGGCGAAAGCATCGTCGATCTGAATCTGGCAAACGGCGGACTCACGCCGACCGACGCGTTTACCGCGTTCAACGCAGTTACCCTTACCGCTAATGACAAGGACCTGGGCTCGGGTGGCATCCTGATGGTGCCGGACCAGCAGGGGGCGCACCCGCACGTTCTGGTGCAGGCCGGCAAGGAGGGCCGCATCGTGGTGCTGGACCGCGATAACCTTGGCGGTTATGCCCCTGGAGGCACATCCAACACCAACGCGCTCCAGGACATTATGGGCGAGCTCGGCGGGTGTTGGTGTACGCCCGCCTACTGGAACTCGAAAATCTACATCTGGCCCAGGAATGATACGGCCAAGGTCTTCGATCTGGACAATGGCGTGATAACCACCCAGCCATCGAGCGAGGCGACCATCACTTCAGCCAAGCCCAGCCCGTCCTTTTCCGTATCGTCGAATGGCGACCAGGAAGGCATCGCCTGGGCGGTGCGGTCGGACCAGTTCAACACGCACGGACCGCTCGTGCTCTATGCCTGGGACGCGAACGACCTTACCAAGACGATCTATGAGAGCGACACCAACGCCAATCGCGATGCCGGCGGCCCTGCCGCCAGGTACTCCATTCCGATGGTGACGAATGGCAAGGTGTACGTTGCAGCCAACGGAGAAGTGGATGTATACGGGTTGTTCAATGGGGAGCCGAACGCGGCCGCGCCGGTTATCAGCCCGAATGGCGGAACATTTTCGACCGCTCAGAGGGTCACGCTTTCCAGCACCACCGCGTCTGCGGACATTTACTATACGCTCGACGGATCGAGCCCGACACCAACCTCAACGCCCTATACAGGTCCGATCACAATCAGCACGAACGCCACCGTGAAAGCGATTGCCAGCGCGCCCGGGTACATCCAGAGCGGGGTAAGCAGCGCGACCTTCTCCTTCTCGGCGAACACCTCTTGCAGCGCGCCCACCTCGCCCGGGGTCAACCTTTGTCTCCCCGCCAGCGGTTCCACCGTCAACTCGCCCGTGCAGGTGGCGGCGAACTCGACTGTTACCGGGACCATCGCCGCACGCAACTATGGGTGGACGGGATAAAGAAGTACGCACCGCCAGTGCTGTACTCAATACTTCCATCAGCCTGGCTGCCGGCAGCCACCGCTTCGCCGTCCTCGCTTCCAACACAGCGGGTCAAAAGTGGGAAACCGCGGTGAATGCGACTGTCGGAACCGCTGGCGGGGGTGGGGCTTGCAGCGCGCCCGCTTCGCCAGGGGTCAATCTCTGTACCCCCGCCAGCGGTTCCACGGTTAGCTCGCCCGTGCAGGTGACGGCGAACTCGACTGTTACCGGAACCATCGCGCAAATGCAACTGTGGGTGGACGGGGTCAAGAAGTACGCCGTCGCCGGCGCTGTACTCAATACTTCCATCAGCCTGGCTACCGGCAGCCACCGCTTCGCCGTCCTCGCTTCCAACACAGCGGGTCAGAAGTGGGAAACCGCGGTGAACGCAACAGTGCAGTAACCATGCGATCGAACATTTGGCCTTCAGGATTGCTTCCTTATTTGTGCGGAACTGGATTGCCGAGAAACTGGAGTCGTTATATCGGTTGTTGCACGACTGCGTTGCAGGATATGTACCCGTGGGTAAGGAGTGACAGGACCAGTTTGATCGCCTGTCAATCGTGCGAACTGCAAAGAGGCCCTGCACGGGCCCGATGGCCGTATCGCATTCCTCCGCCCGCTCGTTGGCTCCTGCAGTGGACAATTTGTCATTCATTTTCTGGTGAGGTCTTTTGCATGTTTGAACGTTCCACTTCTCTCCGTGCTGCCACCCTGGTCTCCACCGTGGTTTATCCGACAGCGAACCTTATTTCGTTCTGGCCGCTGCTCCTGGTCTTGCTCTGCCTGCCGCCAAACCTGCTGGCCCAGACGCCCAAGCCGGTGAGCGTGCTGACCTGGCGCTACGACCTGACGCATTCCGGAGCAAATACCAGCGAGACCGTTCTCACACCCGCCAACGTCAATGTGAACTCCTTCGGCAAGCTGTTCGCGCAGACAGTAGACGGTAGTGTCTATGCCCAGCCACTCTATGTTCCCGGACTTGCGATGAGTGACGGCCAGATCCACAACGTCCTCTTCATTGCCACGGAGAACGACTCGATCTACGCCTTCGACGCGGATTCGAATGGCGGCGCGAATGCCAAACCCATCTGGAAAGTCAGCCTGCTCGACAGCGCTCACGGAGCAGGAGCGGGAGCCTCAGCCGTCCCTGGCAGGACACGGCTTCGCCAGACGTGGCTCCGACCATCGGCATCACCGGCACACCCACGATCAACCCTGTAACCAACACAATGTACGTGGTCGCCGCGACCAAGGAGAATGGCGCATATTTCTTGCGGCTGCACGCCATCAATATCCTTACCGGCGCCGAGCAGCAGAATAGTCCGGTGGCCATCACCGCAACGGTCGCCGGCACGGGCAATGGCAGCTCCGGCGGAAAACTATCGTTCAGCCCCTTGTGGGCGAATCAGCGCTCGGGCGCGGGCATGCCGATCGATGAAAACGCGCCCGGCGGACGGATGTTTGTGGTGACCGGCAATGGCAATCAAAGCGCCTATCCCCCATTTTCTCCAAGCTCATCGTTGGGTGAAAGTGTTATCAATTTCAGTCTTGCGAATGGCGGGCTGAAGCCGACGAATGCGTATACCGCGTTCAATAAGACTTATCTCAACAAATACGATCTCGACCTCGGTGCCGGAGGCCTCCTGATGCCCCCGGATCAGCAGTCGGATCAGCCGCACATTCTCGTGGTCGCCGGCAAAGAGGGTCGCATCGTTGTGCTGAACCGCGATGATCTCGATGGCTACGATTCAGACGCTTCCGACCCCAAAGCGCTTCAAGATATCCCGGACCAGCTCGCAGCGTGCTGGTGCGTGCCCGCTTACTGGAATGGCAAAGTTTACTTTTAGGGCGAACTGCCGAGAAGCCAGACGGATGTGACGGACAGCCAAGGGAATGTGCCGATGGCCTTTGATCTGGACAATGGCGTGCTGGGCACCGCGCCATTCACCCAATCGAACATTCACACCGCGTTCCCCAGTCCTTCCTTTTCCATCTCCTCCAACGGCACCCAGAACGGCATTGCCTGGGCGGTGCGGTCGGACCAGTTCAACACGCATGGAGCATTCGTGCTCTATGCCTGGGACGCGAACGACCTTACAAAGACGATCTATGAGAGCGACACCAACGCCACGCGCGATGCCGGCGGAGCCGCCAACAGGTACTCCATTCCCATGGTGGCCAATGGCAAAGTCTATGTGGTGGCCAACGGACAGGTGGACGTGTATGGGTTACTCAACGGCGAACCTACTGCGGCCGCGCCCACAATCAGCCCGAATGGCGGCACATTTTCCGCCGGCCAGAGCGTCACGCTGACCAGTGCGACAGCGTCTGCGGACATTTACTACACGCTCGATGGTTCAACCCCCACGCCCGCATCGATACTCTACACGGATCCCATGACCATCAGCGTGGACACCACCTTGAAAGCCCTCTCCAGCGCGTCCGGCTTCATCCAGAGCGGAGTGACCTTCACGTTCATCGCCGGAGCGGCTATAGGGTGCGGTGGTGGCGGTGGTAATGGATCAACTACTCCGGCCAACTCCGGAACAACATCCGGGAGCTATACCGTTACAGTCACAGGGACCAGCGGCTCTATCAACGCCACTACAGCGATCACCGTCACGGTACAGTGAACAGGAGCCGTATTGGCGCGAGATGAATAACTTACCGCAGTTAGACGAAGCGGCTCATTAGCTCCCGAGTGTTTCAGTGGGAGACCATTAACTTAGCCCGCCAGTGGAGCGGTTCAAGAGACCAGAATTCTATGCCGTATGGTTCGAGATGTATGTCGGCCGGCGTGGAGCCCGGCGTGAGCGTCACGTCGTCGAGTGGGCGAAGCCGGGCATTTTCGTCTTCAAAGGGCGTGGCTGCATCCAGTACCCGGCGATGGGCATGCAGCGTCTCCGGAAGACACTCAAGTTTCAGCTTGACCGTGACAGGCGTCGACGAGAAGTTCCAGAACATCAGACTGTAGTATTGGTAGGACTTATCGTAGGACAGAAAGGCGTGCACGCGATCATCGTCGGACACGGTCTGTAGCCGATCCCCTGTGATCCGCGCCAGCAGCTCAAAGGCGAAGTACGCCGGACGCATGACGTTTTGATAATCGAATAATCCCGAATATTGAGGCATGCGGTTCCACCAGCTTGCCATGAACGAAGCGCCACCGGGCGAGAAAAATGGCGTGAAGCGATCGCGATCCGCATGGTAATCGCGAATGTGGTAATAGCAGGAATAAATCAGACCGGACTCCTTCATTCGCCAGGCCGTTTCCGCGACAAAGGCCGGCTGGATGCGAGGGTCTTTTGGTGGCACAGTCAATGCCATATTCCACTCGTCAAGAATCGTTTCTGGATGGAGCGATGGATGCTGGGCAAGGAGCCCCGTGACATATTCGACTGTTCCCTGGATGGCTTTCGGGTCGCTGGAGTAAATGTGCCACGAGACGAAACTCAGCGGTATTTTCTCCTTATCAGTGGCAGCCAACAGCCATGGCAGGATCGGTGACTTATAGTTGGCGATTGCCGGGCCGCCGACATGCGCTTCCGGATCTGCTCGAAGGATTGCAGTTACCGTGTGACGGTAATAGCGGACATAGTTCTCCGGGGTAAAGCGATAGGGAGATCCGCCTATTTCGCCGATGTCTCCCTCGTTCCCAACTTCCCAGTAGAGCCCTTGCAGACCCTGCCGTTTGTAATGATTCACCAAATGCGAGATCAGTGCCTCCCACTTGGCATAATCGTTCGGATCAACAATATCCTGATCTATTTTGGGAAACAGCACTTTCGGCTTGATGGTGATGCACATCAGCGGCACTGCACCCGCTCGCACAATTTTATTGACGGACGGATCGAGTGTTTCGAAATGATACTGTCCGTTCGCAGGCAACAGATCAAAGTATTCCTGCACGAAGAGCCGAATCAGATGCGGATGGAGTGCGCGGATCTCGGCGACGCGGTTGTTCCACATTGGGTCCGGAGACAAGCCGCCCTGCCCGAGAGAAATATGACTCATCTCCGCGGGACCAAGATTCTTCGTGAAATCCAGATTTAATGTTGCCGTGCGAGTTTGCGCAAACGCGGCTGAAACGGTTGTGATCGCGAATGCAATTGTTAGAAATCGAGTAAATCTCATTTTGAAGTTTCCTGACTGCTAACAACAAACAGCCGGTCTGAGCAGTCTATAGTTGAAAGATTGGATTGCCAACTGCCATTCAACTCAATCTCGAGTGAGAAAACACACGTGCCCCGGCGCCGATGGCGCATCGCGTGGCTTTTGGGTATCGGCGTCCTGATCAACTATTTCGATCGGGTGAATCTCTCGGTTTCCCACGCCGCGCTTTACACCACATTCGGCATTTCAGCCATCACCTTCGGATATCTCTCGGGTGCTTACAACTGGACGTACGCCATATGCCAGTTGCCGATTGGCGTGCTGCTGGATAGATTTGGCATTCGGCCGATTGGGCGCATTGGGACATTTTTGTGGAGCATCGCATCGTTTGGCGCCGCCGTTACTCCCGGCCTGGGTGGTTTTTTCGCGGCAAGGCTCGTGCTCGGCGTGGGTGAAGCGCCCACTTTTCCCGCTAACGCAAAAGCGATCGGCTATTGGTTTCCGTCGAAGGAGCGAAGCTTTGCGACTTCCATCTTCGATTCCGCAGCCAAATTTGCTTCTGCCATCGGTGTACCGATCATTGGGATGCTGCTGCTGAAATTTGGCTGGCGCTGGAGTTTTGCTGCCACCGGGATCGTCAGCTTTATTTATTTCTTGTTCTTCTGGGGAGTTTACCGCGACCCGCAAGACGATCCAGGACTGACCGATGTCGAACGAAAATACATCGCGGGAAATAACGCACCGGAAATCGCGGCGGACGAATCCGGTGGGAGGGCATCGCTGGGGTTTCTGCTGCAACAGCGCAAAGTGCTCGGATTGGCACTCGGCTTCGGTGCTTATAACTATGTTTTTTATCTGCTGCTGACATGGCTGCCCAGCTATTTTGCTTCTGCCCTGCATATTGATCTGCTGCACTCTTTCCTTTACACCGGAGTACCGTGGCTGGTGGCGACGCTGACGGATCTGGCGGTTGGCGGCTGGCTTGTCGACGCATTGATTCAACATGGGTGGGACGCGAACCGTGTTCGCAGGATTGTTCTCGTTGGCGGCACCACCCTCGGCCTCGGGATTTTGGGGGCGGCTCATGCCCATACCGCCGGACGCGCCCTTCTCTGGATTACCATCTCGATCGGTGGTCTTTCGGCTGCGGCTCCGGTGGCATGGTCGCTTCCCTCTTTGATTGCCCATTCCCACAGCGTGGGCAAGGTGGGCGGGATCATTAATTTTTCCAGCCAGCTTTCGGGAATCGCAGCGCCGGTCATCACCGGCTATCTGGTCGCGGCGCGGCACTCCTTCGCGTGGGCCTTTGGCGCATCGGCTGTATATCTGATAATTGGTATCGCAGGATACATTTTTCTGCTGGGCAGGATCGAACCCATACCGTTGGAGCAGCGGCCAGTCGCGTGATCGGGTGGGGCTGAATTGATTCATGTAGGCGGAATGGCGCAGATTCGGGCTGCTCACTCCGCATCAAAATAATCGGGGGACTTTGTCGTGTTAGCTCTTGCGGGCAAACCCAAACAATGAGATATTCAAACCCATCGCTTCCACAAATTGAATGCACTCCAGGCAGCTCGCTGGTGCCTGGGCATCCTCAGAACGCTGAACCTCTGGAGATCTGCTCTTGAACGCACAGATGAGAAGCACGATGTTGGAGGACGGACATGCCTATCCCCGTCCGCAGTTGCAACGAGATGCCTGGGAATCTCTCAATGGAGTATGGGAGTTCGCGCTGGATCCGAAATCCGAGTGGACGGCCCCGGCCGCTGTACAGTGGAACTCCACCATCCTGGTTCCGTTTAGCCCGGAAACGGCTGCCAGCGGCATTCACGACACCGGGCTCTATTGCTCCGTCTGGTACCGGCGCAGCTTCGAACGGCCACGACTGGAGCCCGGACATAGGGTTCTACTGCACTTTGCCGCCGTCGATTACGAGGCAAGCGTTTGGGTGAACGGGACCAAAGTCTGCTCGCACCAGGGAGGCTATACGCCTTTTCAGGTTGACATCACCGAGGTGCTCGCCGGAGAAGGTCTGCAGGAAGTAATCGTTCATGCCGAGGATGACCCTGCCGATCTAGCGAAACCGCGCGGCAAGCAGGACTGGCAGCTCGAATCCCATTCCATCTGGTATCCACGCACAACAGGAATCTGGCAGACGGTGTGGCTTGAAATTATTCCTCCGTCATTTATCGATTGTCTGAAGTGGTCTGCCAGCCTAGAGCGTTGGGACATCGGGCTGGAAGCCCGAATCTGCGGACAAATACACGGAGAACTGACGCTTTCGGTTCGGTTGCATACCGGAGATCAGGTCATCGCGGCCGACACGTACGTAATTATTTCGGGAGAGGTGAACCGCAGAATCGCCCTTTCCGACCCCGGGATTGACGATTACCGCAATCAGCTTCTCTGGTCTCCTTCCTCGCCCACCATCATCAATGCGGAACTGGAACTGCGCGACAGTGAAGGCCGTGTCGTCGACCGCGTGCTCAGTTATACGGCCCTGCGGACGGTTGCTATCCAGGGAGATCGCTTCATTTTGAACGGACGTCCGCTGATTCTACGGATGGTGCTCGACCAGGGATACTGGCCGGAAAGCGGGCTAACGGCTCCGAATGACGAAGCGTTTTTACAGGATGTGTTGCTGGCCAAGAAACTCGGTTTCAACGGCGTCCGGCTGCACCAGAAGATCGAGCATCCGCGATTCCTGTATTGGGCCGATCACATGGGGCTTCTTGTCTGGGAAGAAATGCCGAGCGCCTACCGGTATACCCGCAAGTCGATCGACCGGCTTACCAGAGAATGGATTGAAGTGCTCCAGCGCGATTGTAGCCATCCTTGCATCGTGACCTGGGTTCCATTCAACGAATCGTGGGGTGTGCCTGATTTGCCGGAAAGCCCCGCACAAAGGAATTTCGTGCAGGCCTTATTCCACCTGACAAAGGCGCTCGACCCCTCGCGTCCGGTGATTGGCAATGACGGGTGGGAAAGCGTCGCTACCGATATCATCGGAATCCACGATTACGATGATAAGGCAGAGAATATTGGCAAACGTTACGGATTGAACAGCGTCGAAAGCACTCTTTTTCAACACGAGCGACCGGGCGGCCGGATGCTGATTGTGGACGGAAAGGTGAGTGCCGGGCAGCCGATCGTGTTGACGGAGTTTGGAGGCATTGCCCTAGGCAACAATCTCGAAGACGACACCTGGGGATATTCCCACGTGGACACTCCGGCGCAGTTCCTGAAATCCTACAGCAGCCTTCTGGAAACGGTTCGCGCACTGTCATCGCTCGCGGGCTTCTGCTACACCCAGTTTGCCGATACCTACCAGGAGGCGAACGGGCTTCTCTATGCCGATCGGACGCCGAAAGTTTCTATGGAGCAAATAGCGCTCGCAACCAGTGGAAAGCGGCCAGACTTCGACAAGCAGGAGGAAGCGATCTGGCGCGAACGAATTATGGAACGGCAGCATCCGTACAATGTATCGACCCAACGCTCAGGCGGCGATTGATCCTGGTGCGTGTATCCTTCCAGTGAACTTCAGCAGGCAGGGGCTTCCACCTCAAATTCCGGAAGCTCCTCAGACACGTCATAAATAATTCGATCTGGCCGCCGCCACCACCCGGGACGCAGAAGAGCCGGATGCGCGGCGGGCCCACCCTGAGCAATCTGGCTGACGACTTCCGCCAGAGGCGTAGGAACGGGTACTCCTTCTCTCAAATCAAAAACTCCTGGCTCGTAATGGCCGTTTTGCCGGGTGACGAGTACGTTCCAGAAATGCGAGCCGAGTAAGGCCCAGATGGTGACTGCTCTGCAATCCGCGCCGGCACGGCGAGCGCGCTGCGCCGATTCCCATGCCTCCGCCACCCACCGGATCTGGTCATGGACATGCCCGCCGAGATGGACCTCCGTAATTGCCACCGGCAGGTGATAGCGGTGCCACGTTTCCATCAGCAGCGATTCGAAACCGGCAATGCCTTCGGGCCGGAGCCGAACCGCTTCCACATCGACAAACGGACCCTCCGCCGAACCAAGCTGAGGCGAATAACGTTCAGTTCGATGATCGAGAAATCGATCGCTGGTTACGTAGTAGTTGATCCCGATGATGTCGGGCGGGCATGGATGATCCTGAAACCAGAGAATCGGTCCTTCCGGAATTCCGGAATCGCGCATATAGCGATACAAGGGATGGCGATGGTCCACGGCTCCGCACAGCAGATCGAAAGCTAGCCAGCGGCGTTGGTGCAGAATTTCGCCTATCCGGTGAAGTTCGGGGGTTGTCCATATGCGGCCGATGTCTTCCGTCTGGACGAGTTGGGCTCGCGGATTTATCCGGCGAATCGCCTCCATGCTCAGAGCAATCGCTTTTATCTGATGAAGTAAGGCCAAGAGATAACTTTGCCGCGACATGTGATGCGGGTACCACACCCCATATAGAGCGCTGAAGCGCGCTGTGGTGTGTGGCTCGTTGATCGGTGTATAGGCGTCAATCCATGGATATCGGCGCGCAACTGCTTCCGCGTAGCGGGCTAGCTTCTGTGGAAACTCCGGATCGAGGAGGCTAGTGTGCGGCGGCCCGCTGCCATGATGAATCAATCCGGCAATTGGACGAATCCCAAGCTGCTGCATCTGCGCCAGGTGTCCATCGCTCGATGTCCAGGATGGCTCCTGCTCGTGCCGTTCCCAGAGCAGTCCAGTACGCAGCGTCCGCAAACCTAGAGATGCGAATGCTTCCAGATCTTCTCGGCGTGATGCGTGGCCGGAGCAGACCATCTGATCAAAGTAGGTATCGGCGACGCGGTTACAGGTAATCTCCACCCCGCCCCATACTTCTACCGTGCTGATTTGTCTCATGCGGCTCCTCGTACGCAACATGGAACGATAGCCGGAAGGAACCGGCTCACATCATCAGCGGCTCTATTCATGGGTTTTCGCCAGAAACATCGGCGTGGGCAGCGGCTGGTCCAGGCTGTTTCCCAAAGGTACCTGGACGGATACATGCAAAGGCCGGAGGAAATTTCTACCATTTCTCGCTTCCCGAATTTTCTGGAAGAGGGTGATCGCCTGCCCCGTTACCTGGTCCATGTTGTAGTACTTATACGTACCCAGCCGGCCCGCGAAATGCACGTGCGGAGTTTCATCGGCAAGCAGCTTGTAGCGCCGATAGAGATCTGCATTCTGCGGTTGAGGAATCGGATAATACGGGTCGCCTTCCGCACAGGGATATTCGTAAACCACACTTGTTTTGTGATGCTCCTGTCCGGTAAGGTACTTGAACTCTGTAACACGCGTGTAGGCGTGCTCATTTGGATAGTTCACAACTGCGGCAGGTTGAAATTTCGGGGTATCGATCGTCTGGTGATCGAAACCTAAGGAGCGGTATGGCAGCTTTCCGTAGCAATGATCGAAGAACTCATCGACAGGCCCGGTAAAGATCAGTTCCCGGTAAGGAACGTCGTCCCTTAATCTGATGAAAATCCGCATTCAGCATGATCTGAATGTTGGGGTGATCCAGCATTCGTTCGAACATACGCGTGTAACCATAGCGTGGCATCGCCTGATAGCGATCCGTAAAGTAGCGGTCATCACGCGTCGTCCGCACCGGAAGACGTGCAGTTACCGCCGCATCCAGTTCGGAGGGATCAAGCCCCCATTGCTTGCGCGTGTAATTGCGAAAAAACTTTTCGTAAAGATCACGGCCCACACGGCTCAACACAACATCTTCCGATGTTTTGATGTTGTCGCGCGGCTCCGCCACCGACTGCAAGAATGACTCCACCTGTTGAGAAGTAAGATTCATTCCATAGAGCTTATTGAGCGTATCCAGATTGATGGGCATTGGGAGCAACTGTCCATCAACGCTTGTCAATACTCGATGTTCGTAGGGTCTCCATTCCGTAAATTGCGAAAGGTAATCGAATACGTTCTTCGCATTCGTATGAAAGATGTGGGGACCATATTTATGAATCAGGATTCCGTCATCATTGTAGTAATCATAGGTATTTCCGCCGATATGATTCCGCCGATCCACGATCAACACTCGTGCATCCAGCTCCGACGCAAGCCGTTCCGCGAGCACGCTGCCGGCGAATCCGGCGCCGACGATCAGATAATCAAAGATTGGCCACTCTCTTTTCTGGCTCCGAAAGACTCACCACTGGAGCCTTCTCGAGCCGGTACCGTTGCATAAGCTGTGACATTCCCAGAAAGGTCCGTTCCCAGGAAGTCCGCGATAGCAAACTATCCACTTCTTTCAGCCATCCCGCAGGTTGGCCATTCAATGCACTGCTGATCGCCGCGGCGAACTCGTCGGCATTTGAAGCTATGCTGACGAGACCAAGCGTCCCGTAAGGATTCACGACATCCCGTATTGGCGTCGATATAACCGGTTTCCCCGCCGCAAGATATTCAGGTGTTTTTGTTGGGCTTATAAAACGCGTAGAAGCGTTC
This sequence comes from uncultured Acidobacteriota bacterium, assembly GCA_963823595.1. GTDB lineage: Bacteria > Acidobacteriota > Terriglobia > Terriglobales > Acidobacteriaceae > JAKAAZ01. The sequence goes on along the minus strand of CAWGME010000019.1, from coordinate 1,970 downwards.
TGTGCAAATGGCAGCATCGCCGCCTGCCAACTCGCAATATAGGCAGGCAGAACGGAATAGGGCTTCTGCCCAAGGTAGTGGATGTTATCGGCGATCGGCAGGTCTTCGGGCGATATTTTCACCACCGGTCCGATCAGGACGAAATGCCACTCAGGATGCGCCTCGGCAACCGTCCGCAGTAGTTCTCTGTCCAATCGTTCATCCAGAACCCCAAAGAACCCAATTCGCGGATGGGGAATGTGCTGTTGATCTGTGGGATCAGCCTGCGGATTTCTGGCAACGCTGAAGTGGGCGTAGTCGATGCTGCTTGGGAATACATGCACATTGGCATGTTGCCGTCTTTTCGCTTCATAAAGACTTTGACCGCCCGCAAACACTATATCGGCGCGCGAAAATAATTCGCGCTCCAGTTCCACAAGTTCCGGCGGCGCTCCCTGGAATGCCGACAGCTCATCCATGCAGTCATACACGATAAGCGAGGGATGGAGATGCCTCGAGAACGCGAGGGCCATGGGGGTGTAATACCAGGCAGTGAAATGTGTAATGCCTTCGGCCTGCAGAAAACGATCCAGCAGCATGCGTTGGGTTTGAATGTTGGAGAGATTGGACCGCCCGGCAGGCAGCAAAGGCGTGGCAATACGCACTCCAGAGTCATCGCAGGCGATAGCAAGATGAGGTTCCACCCTGTCCTCTACGATCGGTTCCTCAAAAAATACGACATCATTATGTCTGGCAAATCGACTCAGCAGGTGCTGTGGGCGTTGAAAAACAAATTTCCAGCGCAGATGGGAAAAACACACAAGTTTTGTCCGCTCCCATTTATGCGACTGCTCAATCGCGATCGGCATGTAGATGTTCTTACCTTTCTTACGTTCACCCCAGGAATCCCGCGGCGTCTATGTTTGGATGCTGAATTGCGCTATTTCGTCAGCTAGGGAGAATTCGACAAGACCGATCGGAAGAAGAAACATCCGGAATATCGATCGCATCCAATGCTTACGTAAAGTATTGAATTACCCATGGCCGCCATCCTCCGTGCAATCTTTTCTTACTTGTTTCTAGTTCTGTTGGTGCGCGTAGTAGGTAGACGTCCCGGCGAGCAGATGACTCCGTTCGAATTTATTCTGATTTTCTTTATAGGCGGACTTATCCTGACCGGCATGGTCGGCGATGAGCGGTCCTTTACGAATGCACTTTGCCAGATTATTACCATCGCATCAATGCACTTTGTGATTGCATGGTTTCGCAAGAAGTCTGTGCGATTCGCCAAGGTGGTGGATGGGACTCCACTGGTGCTGCTGCGCAATCGGATGTGGTGCGCCGAGGCAATGCGTCACATGAGAGTCGCGGACGATGATGTGATGGCTGCAGCCCGCGACAAGGGCCTGGAACGGCTCGATCAAATCGACTACGCCGTGCTGGAGCGTAACGGCGAGATCAGCATCATCGAGGCAAAATCTCCTTCTGGCTAGAAATCTGAGGCTGGCCAGCATGCGAACTGGCCAGATCTGGAGACATTGAGAAGTGAAGTTATGGCAGACTCGACCGAAACGCGACCTGTTGAAGACACGGTTCCAAAGGTGGACAACGAAGTTGCCGTTGGAGAAGATCTTCCGTTTCAGAGGAAATGGTGGAAGTTTGAGAATGCTGTCTGGATCGTGTTTTCAATCGTGGTTTTGTTGGATGTGCTCGGAGTATTCGGCCGGGGGCATTTCGCGAAGGCTACACGGACGAACGGCTCGACAATGCGTATCGCATATGAGCGGGTTGAGCGTGTGGGAACACCGTCCATCTTACGAGTTAATTTTGAGCCCCAGGCGATACAGCAAGGCAAAATTCAACTCGCGGTCAGCGAAAGCAGTATCAGGGCTCTCGGCGCACATCGAATTATTCCGCAGCCTGCACAATCTGTTATAGGAAGCAACCAATTGCTCTACAGCTTTCCTTCTTCACAAGTTCCCGCAACCGTT
>CAWGME010000018.1:0-78344 GCA_963823595.1 uncultured Acidobacteriota bacterium | reverse complement strand
GATTCGAACCCCCGATACCCGTAAAGGTATGTCTGATTTCGAGTCAGGTGCATTCAACCGGGCTCTGCCACCTCTCCGTTTGTCTTCAATTACTTACATTCACAACTTTCGGTGCAATTTCCGATTGTGACTTTTTTGTGACTTTTTCCTGTTGCGGACATTGATCGCAGCGGCCATCCACCGAGCGCCGGATGCTGATATCGACCGAGAGTTGCTGTGCTCGATGCCCCATAATTTCCTTGGTCACAAAGATGTTTCCGGTTGCTGTCATTATATCCGTCGCATATGTGTGGCGGGCAAGGTAGAGTGTTGTCTCTTTGGGGAGCTTTTTGGCGCGTCGGACCGCTGGGAATGACTGTGTTGAGCGACTGGCGTTGAAGCGGCTTGCCAGCGATCCGACTCGAGGGAAATAACCGGCTCGATCGCCTAGTTGGGAATCGAATTGAGGTCCAGTTCTATTCGAATGCAGAAGAAATCTGCCGTCGTTGAAGAAACGGTGAAGCTACCATTTCGCCCTCGTCCGCTGATATGCGCAAAGCCGGCAAAATCGAGGATCGCTGATTTCATGTCAGCGACAGCCGATTCCCGAGGTGCCGATCATCGCCGAGGATTCAAAAGATCAGCTTTAAAGCGAACTGCTCCTGGCGCGCCGTCCCTGTGCCGATCTGGCTGTTATTCAAGTCGGCAATCGTCTGGCCAACACGGCCAAAATTGGGATTGGGAGTACAGGTGGCCGGCGAAGTCGGCGTCGCTGCGGTGAATCCGGTGCAGATGCCACCGTCTGGGTTGCCGAAATTCGGATGATTCAGAATGTTGAAGACATCGACCCGGAATTGAATCTTCACCTTTTGCCTGACCGAGAAGTTCTTCATTCCCGAAAAGTCCCACTGGAAGAAATTTGGAGCGCGAAGGCTGTTGCGCCCGACACTGCCGATGGTGGATGGATCGCCGGGTGTACCGTTGAAATTCGGTTCGATTTGATAGGCACCAATATTGTAGCTGTGGGTGGGCCAGGAAAAGTTAGGGAGTCGCGTTGATTGGCCGGTGTAGTCCGGACGTGCCGGCAGACCAAAGAATCCACTTTCGATTGAGACATTCACCGGACCGCCGGTACGAGCCTGCACAATACTGGACGCCTGCCAGCCGCCGAACGCTCCACGGACCAGCGTATTGGAGCGTTTTAAATCGGGAAGACTGTAAACCACGCTGCCGGTAATATTGTGGCGTATGTCCCAATCACCGGGTCCACGATCCTTGCTGGGATCGTAAGGATCGGAGAATCCGCTGAAGACATTTACCATGTCATCGATTTCATGCGACCAGGTGTAGTTCACCTCCGCATTGAGTTTGCCCGCATTGTGACGCACCTGCACTTGCAGAGCGTTATAGTTGGACTTCAGCGTGTCTGAATCCAGATTTTCACTGGCGAAGCCCGACAAGGGCCGAGCCTGAGTAACGTAATTGGCAGGATTCAGATTGATGGCGGCGAAATCCACTCCTGCCTGCATATGACTGTCCTGGTTGCCGGTGTAGTTCACCGTCATCACGGTGCTGGGCGCCAGTTGTTGCTGAATCCCGAAGAGCCAGTTCCGCGAGTGGGGATCTGAGGGATGCCGGGGAAAAATATTGACGTTCTGCGTTCCCGGGGGCAGTGGCGGATTCGGCTCAGGATAGGAAATGGGTACCTGGAAGACATTCACGTTATAGCTCTGATACGCGGGCAGGTTCGACACCTGTCCGAAGCCGTAGTGCATGGGATTATAGAACAGGCCGTAATAAGCATGGATCACGGTCTTGCCCTTGCCGTTTACGTCATATGCCAGTCCAAGCCGGGGTGCAATGTCGACAGTCGGTCCAGAATAGGCCGGTTTGTTGCTGGGAAGAAAAGATTGCGTGGCGAAGTCGAAATTCTGTTCCTGGTTGTTTCTTTCACGCCATACCGTGTTGGTTCCGGTACGAAGCCCCAGGTTGAGGGAAAGCCTGGGCGTGACTCTCCAATCGTCTTCCGCGTATAGATCCCAATTGGAATTTCGAACCCCGACGAAGCCCGGGAACCCGATCTTTTGCAGGACAAAAGGCCGATTGTTTTCAAGGTCGGAAAAGCTGCCGAACTGATAGCTCTGATACGGCCGGAGATATTCATCCAGGCGATTCGCCCGAATCTGCGCTCCAAATTTGATCGTGTGGTTCGCCACCGTCTTGGTCGCATTGTCGAGTACTTCGAATACGGTAAACGGAGTTATCTGATTAAAAGACATGGCTCCAGGCAGCGACCCCAGATTGACAAAGAAACCGCTAAAGTTTGTGAGGGGCTTGGGTGTGTCGGAGTTCGTGTCTGAATAAAATTTGTTGACCGCCACACTTGCCTCATTAATCAACGTAGGGCTGAACGTGTGGGTCTCGTCGATCATGCCGTATTGGGTTCGCAGGTACAGGGGCGTGGTCTGCCCTTCGTTCAAGCCGATCTGCTGGTTTGTCAACGAGTCGTCGATGCTGTAGCGGACAAATATGCGATCGCGGTCCGAGAAGTTGTAATCGATGCGGATGGCTCCGCTATCCTCCCGCAGTGTCGTCGGGAGAGCTTCCGGATTGTAGACGAGATCGGCCCCGGCAGCTGGATCCGTGGGGTCTATGGTGCCAGGAACGGCGCAGGAAGGAGGCGCGGGAATTGCCGTGCAGTCGGCCGGCAGAGGCGCCAACTGCGCCAGCACCGGCTGCATGGACGCAACGAATTGGGAGCGCACATACGCACTGGGAGTCTCATTTAAGGCATTGATCGAAGTTGTCCGCTGGCGAATGCCCTCGTAATTCGTGAAGAAGAAGAGCCTGTTCTTAGCAATTGGACCGCCGAGATTCCCTCCAAACTGCTCCATTCTTAGAGGCTGTTTGGGAGCGGTCAGCGCATTTGTAAAGTAATCTCTTGCGTCCAGCGCATCATTGCGGAAGTAGTCGAAAATCTCGCCATGGAACTGGTTGGTTCCACCTTTTGTGATGATGTTCATCTGCGGACCCAGCGAGTGACCGACCTCGGCGCTGTAGCCGCTGTTGGAAAAGTCGATCTCCTGGACACTGTCCACGCTCGCTCGCGTGAGCCGGGCTTCTTCATTTCCTTCCGTTTCATCGAAGCCATTGACATCGCCGCGCGATGCGTTCTGGCCATCCAGAGTGACGTTGAGCCCGGTGAAGAAATTCTCCTGCCCATTCACGCTGCCCTGGAAAATTCCCGTCGAGTTTACCGATCCGGGAGCGATTTCGAGGAAATCCATAACATCGCGGCCGTTCGTGGGCAGATTGCGTATCTGAATTTCGTTCAGGGTCGTTCCGGATGTGCTGGTCGTAGTGTCGACCGTCGCGGCCGAACCGGTGACCTCAACGCTTTGCGTTGCCACGGTGATGGACAAGCCCAGGTGAACCCTAACGGTCGCGCCAACGTTCAGCACAAACGGTTTTGCGGTGGCGTTGCCGAAGTGGCTCGCTGTGGCCGATACCGTGTAGTTGCCGAACGGCAGACCAGGAGCTACGAAGTTCCCATCGCTGTTGGTGTGAACGGTGGTCTGTCTTGAGGTCCCTATGTCGGTGATCGTCACGGCCGCATCGGGAATGACAGCGCCGGTTGGGTCGGTGACGGTACCCGTGATGGTGCCGGTGTCGAACACACTCGCGCCGTGTACCGGGCCTGGCAGTGCGAACCAGACGCATAGGATAGTCAGAAGTACGAGAGGGCGCAGCAGCCCTCCGCGAGCGCATCCGGAAGTGACGCGATGCCTGCAGATAAAGACTGATTGTAATGACTTCGACAAGACCGCCTCCGAAATTTCCTACCGCTCCCGTTACACAGAGCACAGAGTCATACAGAACGAAAGAATCGATGTTCTATTTACAGCTATAAAGCCTATCAATGGTTTCGAAATTGTGTCAAGGGGACATTTCGATGTCTCTCAACCTATCGACCATTCAGCGAGTGCCGTCAAGCTCCCTGGGTACAACCGGGAGTTCGACCATGCGAAATCAGAGACTGCCCGGCATCTACCAAGACTGCAATTCTATTGCGGAAACGGCCCTGCAACATGCACGTTGAGATGATCGGCTCTGGAGAGACAGTCTTCCGGCCCGAGTGCCTAGTGGGTCGGTTCACCCCTCGCGCGCTGACCTTTCTTTTCTGGCGAAGACCGACTGACCAATCACTTTCCGGTCATGTTCGTATTCGGTCGATACGAATGTTGTATATTTCTTTTTAGATTGTTTCGACATTCACCAGGTGATCAAAATTTCCCCGCAAAATACAAGATGCGAGCCCCCTGTAGATCCGGGCGGCAGACATGGCGCGATCCTTATCTCGAAATACGAAGTACTACCGGAGTGGACCCAATCCACGCTCTCGATGCGGAACTCATCCTTTTACAGTACCGTGTGATGGGAAATTGGCAAATTATGCTACCGGATGTTCTGGATTACGTCACCCGGTATGCATGGGCGCTGTGGGGCAAGGTGCGGGTGGCAAAAGCACAACCTTGCCTGGAGGCCGCGGTGCTGGGTGCTGTTCCGATGCTTGCAGACTGGACTTCAACAGAAACGCATCAGGATAAGAGAAATGTACGATAAGCGCCCGTTTGTCGCGATTGGCGACAGCTCCGAATGCAGCATCGGATGGGATGCAATTGCCACACGCCTTCAATCCGGCTTAACAAGCCGAGCGCAAACACTCTGCGTCGAGTGTTATCCCGGCGTCTTTACGGGCGAAATCCGCGATGCTTTGCTCGAGCGCATGCAGCCAGCCCAGGTTATTGACACAACAAGCCTGCTGCGCCCGCCCGATGAGATCGAAGCGATGCTGGCGGATTATCTCGGCGACGACCCGGTCTTCGGCATGATGAATTCGATTGCGGTTACGGATTTCTTCGACCCGCAAAAATTTGTGCGCGCCAAGGCGCAAGTGTCGAACCACCACACCGGATTGCTCTTTCTCGTGGGCATAGGCGCCGCTCTGCTAACGAATGGAGCCGCCCTGCTGGTATATGCGGACTTGGCGCGCTGGGAAATTCAGATGCGCCAGCGCCGCGATGAAATTGCCAATATAGGCCTCGAAAACCATCGCGAAAACGCCGCCACCAAATACAAGCGCGCTTTCTTCGTAGATTGGCGTGCGGCCGACCGCCTGAAGCGCGAACTTTTCCCACGCATTGATTTCCTGCTGGATACAAATGTGCCGGCCACCCCAAAACTCATTTCCGGCGGGACGTTTCGCGATGCACTTGAGCATTGCGTCACGCGTCCGTTCCGCGTCGTTCCCTTCTTCGATCCGGGACCGTGGGGAGGTCACTGGATGGAGAGGGTCTGCGGCCTACCGACGGAAGGCGTACCCAATCACGCCTGGTGCTTCGATTGTGTTCCGGAAGAAAACAGCCTGCTGCTCGGCTTTGGAGATGTGCGCGTCGAAATCCCCTCCATCGATCTGGTCTTTGCGCATCCAAAGGCGCTGCTGGGAACGAAAGTCTACGAACGTTTTGGCGCGGAGTTTCCAATCCGCTTCGACTTTCTCGATACCATGGGCGGCGGCAATTTATCTCTCCAGGTGCATCCTCTGACGGAGTTTATTCGCAAGCATTTCGGCATGGATTATACCCAGGATGAAAGCTATTATTTGCTGGACGCGGGCGAGGATGCGCAGGTCTACCTCGGCCTGCGGGAGGGCATCGATCCGAGCGCGATGATCGCCGATCTCGAAAAGGCGCAGGACGGCGGCTTCGATTTTCCCGCGGAAAAATATGTCAATCGATTCCCCGCAAAAAAACACGATCACTTCCTGATTCCCGCCGGGACTGTGCACTGTTCGGGTGCGGAAAGCATGGTGCTCGAAATCAGCGCCACCCCTTATATCTTCACGTTTAAGCTGTGGGATTGGGGAAGACTGGGGCTGGATGGCCGTCCGCGTCCCATTCATTTGAAGTTCGGCGTAGAAAATATCCAATGGGACCGCACCACTGAGTGGGTGAAGAATTCACTCATTCACCGGATTGAACCGCTTGGCTCCGGTACAGGGTGGCGCGAAGAACACACCGGACTCCACGAACTTGAATTCATCGAAACTCGCCGCCACTGGTTTACGGGCGTTGTTCCTCACAACACTCGACGGGGGAGTTCACGTTTTGAATTTGGTGGAGGGTGAAGAGGTGATAGTCGAAAGTCCCACCGCAGCTTTCGAGCCTTTCATCGTCCATTATGTCGAGACGTTCATCGTGCCGGCCCAGGTTGGCGAGTACACCGTTCGTCCCCACGGGCCATCCATCGGCAAAGAATGCGCAACGCTCGAAGCGTCGGTGAGGACCAGATGAGCGCTGCCGTCTACATCTTCATACGTCCGTCCATCTGAACCCTGCGACTTTGCACAGGGTAAACTCCGCGAAGAATCCAGAGGGTGATGGTAGCGCAAACCGAGCGAACTTCCTCTGGATTCTTCACTTCCCTGTGCTTTGTTCAGAATGACTCGATCTATGCCCAGAAGACAGTGAAGTCAGTGGCCTCCGGGTCGATGACCAGCCGATCGCTCTCGATCTTGTGCGTTGCCCCCTCGATGCGCGTGAATCTGGTCCGGCCCAGAATGGACGGCGCTTCCATCCGCGACGGGGCGTTTTTGCCCTCGCGATGCACCTTCATCCGCCACCCATTTCTACCGATCGGCTCCGCAAGAAAATTGATTCGGCCAAAACGCGTAGGAGTGTTTTCCAGCACCATCGGCTTCCTCGGAGCCAATTCGATAACTGTAATGCCATCCATAAGCCGCAGTGTATCGATATCTTCCAGCACCAGCATGTGCCGAAGATAGCGCACGCATTCCGCGCTGGCCCAGTTATGCGGCATATCGCCCCAGTTGTCACCAACCAGCGCATGCTGCAGAGGCTGCTCTTCCCGCCATGCATACATGGGAGAGGCGTGGTTTAGATAGCCGGTGAAGGTCCGCTGGGCCCAGCCGCGTCGATGCGCCCACAGGTAAACCTCGGCGACAAAAGCGGCGTTGTAATTCCATACCGCCTCATGCCACAGCCAACCGGTCTCCCCTGGAACATCTTCCTGGGTACAGGACTGCATCAACGCGATGTGGCCAAGCACGATGGGATCATCCTTGGCCAAGACCTCTCCGGGAAAGATTGTCTGCGACAGCGCCCATTGTGCCGTCTGCGGCCTGGGCCTCATCCAGGGATCGGGATTCTTCAACGCCGGATCGTCGTGCAGCAGCATCGGCAGATATTCGAACCCATTGGGATGCCGCACCATCTCCTTCTTCGCCGCAGCCATAAATGAGCTGCGCAGCTCCCGATAAAACTGTGGCGCATTTTCGAGGCCCGGCAGCTTGAGCGTTTCGTTTGCCCGCACCACCGCGCGCAAACCGGCCAGCGTCCACACAGTATTTGTAAATTCAGACGGAGCGCCGGCCAGACCACCATCCGGCATTCCTGGAGGGAGAAGACCATAGCGGCCGTTCAGGCTGTTGCCCTGGCGCGCTTCATCCCGCAGGCGAATCAAAAAATCGAGCGCGTGCCGGACATTCGGCAGCAGTTCGCGAAACATGCTCCAGTCCTGCTTCAATTCGCACTGCCGCACCAGGGTGAACATGGCGATGGCTGTATCTTTCCAATCCTCGGTGCCGGCGCTCGCCGCCACCTGCCCACTCGGCAGCTGCCGCTGCCACTCTGCCATCAACCCCTGATCCGCTTCCTTGTCATAGCCGAGATATCGTCCCGCTTCCAGCAGAAAATTGCCGTCAACAATCCACAAACCCCGATATACGGTCGGTCCTACCTGAAAAACGGTTCGGCCATCTTTAATGACGCGCGATTCTTGAATATTTCGAGCGCAGGCAATGAGAAATTCGCCGTGCTTTTCCGGTAGCGACCAGCGAACCTTATCTCCAAATGCGGACCATCGCTTCCACCACGCTCGTGCTGTGTCGAGCAGAGCGTCCGCCGACGTTGTCACGTCGACACTCTGCTGTCCCTGCTGCGGCAGCCTGAAAAAATACCTCCCCGGCGTTGTTTGCGTTGCGTTGCAGTGCTGCAAATTCAGGAGATATCCTCCATCGTCAAGACGCCATCGAATGTATTCATTTTTTTCCTGCTCAGGGATGCAATAGAGCAGCGGCGATCCGCTATCATCACTGGCGCCGCGCAACACCGTCGTTACAGGATTGCGCTCACCCTCCTTCTCCTGTGGCAACCGGTAGGATTTGCAGGAGCGGATGCGGATCAGCGGCACCGCGGCAACGGACTTTGTCCCTGCGATCTCCTTCTTAGGCCGAATTTCCATCAGCACATTGTCCACGCGGCCTTCTCCCGCGCGATTGGTCGCGAATGTTGTCAGCTCAAATGTGGCCGCCTCGCGCTCCAGCAGCGTATGCACGACCGGTATGCCCGGAGCTTCGAGCCACTGCTTCCGCAGGCGGTCGCGATGCATTCCCGCCAGTCCGAACTCAATGATGGTTCCAAACTGGTCGATGGTGGCAAATCTATCCGCTGGAAAGTCATACCGTAGATCGCCGTGCTCGCCTACCAGGCTCTTCGCCGCGTCGTCTGGAAAGCAGAATGTGGACTGATAGGTACCCGGGGAATAGCGGAAGTCTATCGGCGTCATCTGATCGGCCACCGGCATTTCATTTCGTGCATCTTTGTCGGTAGGCGAGTTGCGCTGTTCGGCGATTTCGCCGATGGCAGCGGCGGGAAGTGAAAACCCGGCAGTTGCACCTGCTGCCAGAGCGCGAGTGACGAAGTCTCGACGGTTCAATGGAATCATCCTTGAGGGTTCAAATTTATTCCAAAGTTCTTCAATGCGGCCGGGCTCTGAAATCCGTTGCGCCGCTTTGGGGTTTTCCTGATATTACCGATAGATTGGAAGCCTCGCTCCGCAGCCCCAGGTCAGAAGAACTGCCGAGATTAGAGCCATCTAGTTGTCACTTCCCTCTTCTCTTCAACAATTTTTCTCTCTTGGGTGCGGATGCGACCGGCTGCGCCATGGTCACCACCACCGGATGATAAAGATTCATATTCTTGAGAACTTCGTTCACGACCGTCGAATTGCACGCATAGGTGAATGTCAATGAGCCCGGCGACTCCAGTTCAGGGTGCTCCTTGTCGGCATAGCAAAAGACGTTTGGTGTGTTGTTCGGGTTGCTGCCTTGCATTTCCGGATAGACATAAAGCGTCGCCGGCGGGGACCACGGGCCCTCGATCGAATTCGAAACGCTGTAGACACCCCGATTGTCGAAATACACGGTGGACGGCATGACGGCAAGCCAATTGCCGCCCGACTCCCCTGCCGCCGCGGGGTGGTAACGAGCCGTAAATTCCGTCGGGCCGACATCCATCACGTGAACCGCGTTGGCGGGCAGCACACTGGCCGTTTTCCAAGCTACCCAACCCGACGAGGACAGATATTGCCAGTTCCCGGCGCTTTGCGCAACCTGATCCAGACTAGCCACCGGCAGACGGGTCAACGCGGTATAGCGGGAACTGCCGGACGTGCCGTAGGTGAAGAAATAGGCATAGGCCGCGCCCTTCGGATCTGCCGGATAGGGATTACCATTTGCCCCCTGACCAACCACAATCGAGGTGCCCGGAATTGCGGTGGCTCCGGTTACGACGGTCTGAAAATTCACCTGCCACTGATCAGGAGGCGCAGTGTAGTTCGGGACCGTTGCCAGCGAAACGCCACTGAAAGCAAAGCCAAACGCGCCCGAGCCTTGCGCGTGCATCTTCATCAGCATCAGGTAAAGCTTACCGTTCCATACAAATCCATCCATCGGCCAATACCAGTCCGTTGTTCCGGTATCGAAGAAGGATTTCGGAGTCGGTGTGTACATTCCCGACCAGTAATATTGCATGGAGCACTGGCCGGACACACATTGAGCGATGCCGATGGAATTTCGCGGCATACCGGTTCGCTCCTGCCGAGTTTTAGCGGTCTTGTTCCCTACGAATGTGTCTCCAAACAGCCAGAGATCCCGTCCGCCACCGAGCGGAACTGAGTACGCACTGTCTGCTCCCAGCCAGCCTGCCTGATAGGGAAAACTGATATTCGCGGCTGACTGACCGGAAGCAGCCGGATTGGATGAAGTTGGAGCAGAGAAAATGTTCGATGCAGAACAACTGCACAACAGGATGAAGTTAAAGGAGAGGAAGATCAAAAATAGACGGAGCATTTTGCAAAGCCTCCTTAGAAAAGGCCGACCTGATTGCAAACCAGATTCGTTCATCTTGAATGTTCTTCCGTCGTTCGGAAGATGATACTTTCTTATATAGCATTTTCAGTCATAATATTTATCGATTGTGCCTGGGGGAAATGATGGCTACATCCGCACTCATCCAAACGGAAGCCGGAAGCGCCGGCGCAAAATCATTTTTTTATGTAGTCTTGCTGGCTCTGATCACGGCAATTTTATGCCTTCTTTTCGGATTTGATACGGCTGTGATCAATAGCGTGCTCCTCTTCATCCGCCATGAATTCGCATTGAACAACTTGCAAACGGAAACGGCAGCAAGCTCTCTGCTTCTGGGGTGTCTGATCGGGAAAGCAGCGGCTAGCCTGATTGGAGACCGGCTGAGAAGAAAACTGTCCCTAATTCTCGCCTCTCTGGTTTTCGCAATCTCAACCCTTGGTGCAGCGTTATCGAATTCGGTCGCCAGCTTCGTGTACGTTTGGTTATATGTTCCGGAAACACGCGGACGAACGCTTGAGGAAATTCAGGAGATTTTGGAGAAATGAACTTGCCAAAGCGCAGTCAAGTCTCTGGTCTGGTGAATGCCAATCATGAAGACGACGCCGGCGGTCTCGATAAGCGACAACGCCGTCTGAACATCATCCAGAATGCCTTGCAGCAATCCGGGTCAGTCTCGGTGGACGACTTGAGCGCGGAATTGGGCGTATCTGTGGTCACGATCCGTCGCGACCTCGATACGCTGGAACAGCGGGGACTCTTGAGCCGCACGCACGGCGGCGCCGTCTCTATTGAGCCGCTGTTCTATGAACCCTTCAAGCGGGACCGCGCATTTCTCGCACAGGTAGAGAAGATGGCGGACGAAAAGCGCCGCATCGGACGCGCTGCCGCCGCCCTGATTACTCCCGGAGAAACCATCGCAGTGACCCCGGGCACGACCACTGCGGAAGTTATCCGTGGTCTGCCGCTGAACTACAACATCACCGTAGTCACCAACACAGCGAACATCGTCATGGAGCTTTCCAAACGCAAAGATGTCAGTGTATTCGTGACTGGCGGTCACCTGCACGGCGAATGGTTTTCCCTCGTTGGTCCAACCGCCATTCGCAGTCTCGAGAACCTGCTCATTCACACTCTGTTCATTGGAGCCGATGGCATTGACAGTGAATGGGGCACCAGCGGCTACAGCTCCGATGAGGCGGAGTTGAATGGCACAATGGTGAAACACGCGCGACGCAATATTGCGGTCGTGGATCACACTAAATTCGGTGTCGTGGCCAATTGGCGCATCTGCGAAACCGGCGCGCTACATACTGTTATCACCGATACGGGAGCCACCCACACTATGATCGCGCCCTTTGAAAAGCTCGGCATCGACGTTATCCGCGTTTGAACTGCGCGGTAACATTGCGCGTCAAAACGGATGTGAACGCACCCTTGGATTTAGCTCGTTTTCACAACGCCCTTGCTGCTGACGGTGTACTCGCGACCCTGATAATGCAAGTGGTCCAGCTTCGCGTTCGCGTCGAACCCATTGAGTCTTGGGGCTGCGCGTAGCCCCTCGAACAGCGTATGGTCTGCGCCGAAGATCGTATCGATCACCAGGCCGCTAAAAGCGCCGCCCGAGATTGCACACCAATCCTCAATGTAGGGAGCATCGTTCGGTGCTTTGTACGCTCCACCTTTCAGCGGCGGGTAGACGTCCTCAATGAAATGGGCCTGCCCAATAGGGCCCTGGTTGCCGGCCCTTGCCAACTCGCGCAGCCACGGCACGATCTTCTCCGGGTCGTCCGACTTATAAAGTCCTTTCGCACACATGGGCGGCCACGCTGTGTAAGCGCCCAGGCAACTGTGGTCCGGTCGCGGATTCCAGCTTGCATCGGGATCACCGCTCGCAAGGGCGCGCATCCATTTTTTGGTGCGCAGTTGCTCCCAGAAAAAAGCTGACATCTCCTCTTTCTGTTCCGCGCTCAGGTCTTCCGCCATATTGTCGAGTACCGCAAGGAAGTCATAGCAATGGCGCACCTCATTGTAGGCGCCATCTGGCTGGCCACAGCGCCACCAACCTTTTCCTTTCACATACAACAGGCTATTGATTCTCTGCGCCAGCCCGCTTGCTTCTGTGCGCAGCCGCTTCGCCTCCTGCGCGTTCCCACGCCTTTCAAGGAGCGTCGCTACAAATCGCATACTGGACACATTGCCTGCATTCATTCCAGCCACTTCATGCAGATAAGTACTCACCACTTCCAAGAGATTTTCAATCGTTCCGTAATCTCCTAATCCCCTAGTGGTCTCCAGTTTTTTCCAGTAGAGCGCATGATCATACAGGTGATCGATCACAGCCTTATCGCCGACCTTCTTATCCAGCCATTGAAAGTCACCGGTGACGCGCAGATAATCCCGCGCACAGCCCACAATGGCCATGTCATTGACGCCATACCATGGCCCAACCGCCTGGCCGGTGATGTAGTCGGTTGCGAGATGTTTGTGCATATCCTGCTGAAACCATATTTCGATGAGGTTGCGTAAGGGCACGGGATCAAGCAGCGCCAGGCTCAAACCGCTGAGCGCTGTGTCCCAGGGAAAACTCAGCGTTGGCAACACATGTCCACTCAAGGTAAGCAGCGTCGGTCCGTAAGCCGAATCCGGAGAACGCCGTCTCGCGGTCAGAAGATTCTTAAAGCCATTGTGGTAAAGGTTCCAAAGAGTCTCGTTTTCCGTCACAAGCTGCGGCAGATGGCCAGAAAATTCAGCATTTCCTGGAGTAAATGCGGAACGAAGCAGCCGCTCGAACGTCGCCTCATTTTCTTTGAGGGCGGTAAGAAAATTCGTTTGCAGGTTTCCATAGAGTTGATTGGCGCCGACTGCAGATTCAGCGACGGCATTGACATATTGGAAGCGACGCTTCTCTCCAGGCGCTAGAGTTATCTGGTACACCAGCATTCGGCCACCTTCCAACCGGTCCGCTTTTGGAAAAATGCCTTGCGCTGATGCTGCCGCCGAATGCTTCGCTTGATGGGTCAAACGGCTGTTCCTGGCGTCCCATGTGCTCCCGTTATCGCCTTCTCCCGGTAGATTGTTGAGCCAGGTAGTTGTCTTCTTCGCCACTGCTGCCCGCATATCGAAACCCAACGTGATCTCTTGCTGCCGGGTACTCGCATTCTCAACTTCGATGAGTTCAGCAACTGCCCGGCGTTTTGCGGGCAGGAATAAAGTGGTTTTAAATCGTAGGTCGTCAGCCGTTTGCGTCCGGACCACACAATGTGGATACCAGGTGTAGGTGATCGCGTTTTCCGGCACTGTCCATGTAGTCAGTAGCCGGTCGTTCAGGAACAGCTCGCAGGAGATAAGGAACCCCGGACTCCAGGGAACATCGGGAATACCACAGCAGGCGTACGGCGGAAAGGCAATCGCACTCACGGCGGAGACTGATTTCGCCGCCTGAGCGTAGCCCCAATCGTTCATCGCGATCGGCAGATTAAACAAATCTGTGTATATATGTGTCATCGATACGCTGGCAAGATCGGCCAGTCCAGGAATCGGCGGCAAGTGAGATGGAGCTGCCGCGCCCAGGCTCATCTTGTTCGTCAGCGCCATCGCAGCCGCGGTCCCCATTTTCAAGAAATCTCTGCGTCCAACCGGCATCGCCATCCTCCATTCCCATCCGGAATTCCGCTTTATCGAGGCGGCCGATGTGTATTTTTATACCATTGTTGAACATAAGTATTGTTTCATCCGCCCACTCTGCAATCGTTATTTTGATCCTTTCTTAAGAAATAGCAACTTCGCCGTTCGGTACAAGAGTGCAGTCTTATCCGCCGATTGTTGAACGTGTAGCCGGTGGTTCTGCCCGGCGATCATGACTGTTGGCAGAGCGGAGGGTGCAAAAGCTAAGCTGGCTCTGGCGCGCGGCACAAATCATGTTTCCTGCAAACTGCTTCCCATGTCTCGCCCGCGAAACAACGTCCACGCAAACAACAGTAATCCGCCGAAATAAACATGAGAGATTGAAAACGTCCATGGAGTGTACATCAGCAGAGTCAGCGGGGCCCAGTTGTCGGTCATCAGCAGGTACATCCCGAGCACCGCGAAGAAAGTTGACCAATGGCGAAAGGCTGCCGGCATCGCCAGCAGAAAAACAAGGAAAAAGATCCCGTAGTGATGCTCCCAGGCGATGGGAGAGGCCATGGTGGTTGCCATTGCAAAAATTAGAAAATCCAGCGTTGTCGCGGTCCAGTGGCGCACGGCAGGAACGACCAGCGCGATTCCCAGGAGCAACGCGGAGGAACTCAATGTCGCCAGGTAAATTGCCCGATTGTAGGGCGGGTAACCGTAGATCCACGTCACCGGCGAGCCGACATGCATCTGCCGATGCAGCAATCCATTCAGGGATTGATTCGTGAACAGGGCATCCCCGTGGCGACTTAAATATTGCAGCACGGTCAAATATTCCGCCGTATTGTGAAATCCAAAAACCGCGAGCGAAAGGATCAGGCCGACCGCAAGCATGGAGGCCAGCGAAATGGCGAAGTTCCATTGACGCCGCAGCACTCCCCAGAGCAGGAACAATGCCATCTGCGGCTTGAGCCAGCAAAACAAACCGATCAAAATTCCGGGCGTCGTCCGCCGGCCGCGCAGCCACAACAGCGCACTCGCTATTAACAGGAAGTTCAGCAGCGTTTGCACCTGGCCCAGGAAAAAAGCATTGATTAGCGGCAGAAATGTGCAAATCAACCCGGCAAGAATTAGCCTGATTTTCCATCGGTCGGCAGCAGAAGAATTCTTCACAGCGGTTGGGAACAGAGAAAAGAAGAACTCCGCAGCAGCCACCCACGTGCCCAGTAGCGAAAGCAGCAGAGTTACTTTGAGGGCGACAAATGGCTGGAGATGAATCGAGGGCGCAGCTTTCCATCCTCGAAATAGCAGCAGTGAGGTCGGCGGATAGATAAAACGAATGCCGCGTCGGAAAAAGGTGGTCTCGTAAACTGCGCCTCGATGCTGGCGCCATGCCAGATCACCTTGCGCCATGTCTGTCCAGGAATCTGTACGGACCCGCAGCAGCAAGGAATCTTTGGCGATCTTTAGAACACTGCCTGAATGTAGCCGGGGCACGACTGCGATCAGCAGTCCTTCAAATACCAGAACAGAGAAAAGGAAGACCGCCATCCGGCGCGCGATGGCGGCGAGCCCTGTCTTCTGCAATTGCTCTTTCACGTCTGTTGAGTCTAACAAAGTCCGTTCGGCGCACAATTCGCCAATAATCTCGATCTACCTGAGTGATTACCCATGGCGAGTTCCCTCTTGTTACCATGTTGCTAGAGCTTGTTTCAAAAATGCTCAGAGGATCCATCTGTCATCCTGGGCGAAGCGAAGGACCTCGTGTCTTGTCGGCAACCAAAGGTTTCTTGACCTCGCTGCGCTTCGCTCGGAATGACAATCCTTTTTTGAAACACGCTCTAACGCATTCTGGACTTCTCCTGCGGCTTCGTCTATGTTCAAGCGCCTATTGATCTGTCTCTTCGCTGTCCTGCTTACAACTGTGCCCGCCGCGCGATGTGCGGCGAGCGCGTATGATGCGCATCCAAAGCTCGTCGTCATTTTGGTAATCGACCAGTTCCGCGAGGATTACCTGGAGCGATATCGCAAGGACTTCAAGGGAGAAGGCTTTAATCTATTCCTCGATCATGGCGCATATTTTCCGGATTGCTATTTTGATTACGGAAATCTGGTCACGGCAGCCGGGCACGCGACCATTGCGACCGGCGCCTACAGTGACGGCCACGGAATCGCCGCAAATGAGTGGTGGGATCTGAGTCGCAATACCAAACGGCCGATCAGCTCAGTCGAAGATCCCCGATACAGCATTGTAGGTCTGCCGGTGAACGCGCCGGAGTCGGCGCGAGAAGGCGCTTCACCGCGCAATTTGCTGGCCACCACACTCGGGGATGAGGTCCGGCTTGCGACACAAGGAGAAGCCAAGCTGTTCGGAGTTTCGCTGAAAGATCGCGCGGCTATTTTGACGGCGGGACACACAGCGAACGGCGTATTCTGGATCGATCCCCAGACTGGTACGTTCGTTACATCTACCTACTACATGCCAACCTTGCCCGACTGGGCCGCGACATTCAATCAGAGCGGCGCCGCCGCGCAGGCCCGGACAGCGGCCGGTGTTTCCAGTGATGCGCCCTTCTTTTCAGCAGTCGGGCCTACGGATGCAGCCATTGACTATGAACTGAACTTTGCCGAGGCTTTGATTCAGGGAGAGAAGCTTGGCACCGGGAACGTCACTGACGTTTTGACGATCAGCATTTCTTCGACCGATATGCTTGGCCACCGGGTCGGTCCCGACTCGCCCGATCAGCATCAACTCATCGATCAGCTCGATGGCAATCTGGACCAGTTCTTCCGCTGGCTCGACCACGAAGTTCCAGGCGGGCTCCGTAATGTGTGGGTCGCGCTTTCAGCCGACCACGGGGTCGCTCCGGTACCCGCGACCGCGCAGAAGTTGGGAGTTCCGGCAGCTATTATCAATTTTAAGGCTGTGATTTCAGCATTGAATAAAACCATGAACGATCGGTTTTCTCCGGGCCAGCAGCTTGCATATCTGCTTCCCGATCAAGACATGCCCTATATTTCGCTGAACATTCCGGTATTTGAACGCGCCGGCATCAATGAACTGGAGGCAGAGCGGGCTATTCAGGATTCCATTCCGGCGGCGATCGCGGATCTCGATCCGGCCGCGTCTCAATTAGATTCGAAGGTAAAGCCGAGTGTTACCCGGGTCGCGCCACAGCCCCGAGTGTTCCGCACGTTTACCCGTTTGCAGATGGCCGCGGTCCAACCGGGACTGCCTCCGACAGCGTTCGGCCGCCTGATCGCACACAGTTATTCGCCGAATGGCGGTTGGTACGTCATGCTGGTTCCGGACGAATACGAGGTGCCGTCGCCCGGCACGGGCGCAACGCATTTTTCACCGTACTCCTATGACCGGCATGTGCCGCTGGCCTTCTACGGATCTGTATTCACGCCGGGAACGTTTCGCGGACGGATTGAACCCACCGATCTGGCAGCGACCCTGGCTTCTCTCCTGAATATCAACCAGCCCTCAGCCAGCACCGGCCAAATTTTGACTCAGGCTATTCACCCGGAAGCCGAAACCCTGCCGAAGCGTCCGATTCATAGAAGGAGGCATGGACGAGCAACGGGTGAACCAGAGGCAACACCATCTCCCGTGGGCGCTCCTTCTCCAGCACCTGCTCCGAACGCAACTTCCGGTGCGATTTCAGGTCCACCGGCAACGGCAACAAGCCCGTCCCCAACCGTTCCAAGCACACAGCCTGCGGCTCCATCGAAAACACCGGCTCCGCCAAATACACCGGCTCCGGCGACAAGTTCCCCTCCCCAGCCATGACTTCCGAGCAAAAGCCCGATCTGCGAGTACGGTTCTGCGGCATGGAGCTACGAAATCCCGTCATCGCCGCCAGCGGCACATTCGGGTACGGCGTGGAGTTTGAAGATATTGTCTCGCTCGACAAAATTGGCGCGTTTGTTACGAAGGGACTTTCGCGAGAACCGATGGCCGGCAACGCTCCGCCGCGGCTGATTGAAACCGCAGCCGGCATGCTGAATGCCATTGGCCTGCAGAATATGGGCGTCGCTGCGTTTGTCGAGCAGAAGGTGGCCGCTATTCAGCGCCTTCCCTGCCCTGCCATCGCCAATGTTTTCGGCGGCTCCATTGAGGATTACTGTGCGGTGATTCACACCTTAAACGCGGCGGAAGGAATCGCCGCTTACGAGCTGAATGCATCCTGCCCGAACACCCACAGCGGCGGCATGGTGTTCGGAACCGACGTGCCGATGTTGCACGAGCTGGTTAAGCAGACAAGGTCTGTAGCGCGACGGCCACTGATTGTGAAGCTCTCGCCGAATGTAACCAGCATTTCTGCGATGGCAAGGGCTGCAGCCAAAGCGGGGGCGGACGCGATTTCTCTGGTGAATACGTTTCTCGGGATTTCCATCGACGCGAAAACACGGCGCTCGCGGCTCGCAAATTTTACCGGGGGACTCTCAGGGCCGGCAATCAAACCGCTGGCGCTGCGCATGGTCTATGAGGCCGCGCGCGCCGTTTCCATTCCGGTGATCGGAATGGGCGGCATCACGTCGCCTGAGGATGTCGTCGAGTTTATGCTGGCAGGCGCGACCGCAGTTGAGGTAGGTACGGCAAGTTATGCGGATCCCCGCGCGGTCGAGCGGATTGCCACTGGATTGCGCGATTGGTGTCAGCGCAACCATGTCGACACGATCGCGAACTTGACCGGAGGCCTGGAAGTTCCTCCTCGGCGGTCCTGTTGAGGATGGGGCCCGGTTCGGGATGAAATATATATTCCCTCCCAGCCGCAAACAGCGCGCGGCCAGGGTGGAGAACCCGCCGTGGAGAAAACACCGGTCCTCGACTTCGTCCTTGCGGTGCAGTGGCTTCGCCCAGGATCACACATTTTGACCTGGTATGATCAGGCCGGTTTGCCAGCCCCTTCGGCGGCGGCGATCGCGCTCCTGGCCTTCGTGGATGACCAGATTGGCCTCGTCATATCGCGCGGCATCTTCGCCAGCTTCCTGCCACATCCGGTTTCCACGCTCCACTTCCTGGCGCGCGTCCGCAACATCGATCTCATTGGGCCGGACAGCGCTTTCCGCCAGAATGGTTACGCGATCGGGCAGCACTTCGGCGAATCCCCAGGCAACAAAGAATTGCTGATCGCCGACGTCGCCGCCATGCAGCGTGACTTCCCCGGCGCCCAGTTCCGTCAGCAGCGGAGCGTGCCCGTACAGCACCTCCAGATAGCCGGAGCGGCCCGGGAGCGAGACCGAGTCCGACGTGCCGTCGATGAAGATCTTTTCCGGCGTTACCAGCCGGACGCGAATTGAATTGCCGTCTGCCATAACGATGCGCCTTATGCCGGCTGTTTCAATTTGCCCGCGGCTTCGAGGACCTCGCCGATGTCGCCCTTCATATAGAAGGCCTGCTCCGGAACATCATCATGTTTGCCATCGATGACTTCCTTGAAGCTGCGTACCGTGTCCGCAACTTTGACATAGCGGCCCTGCATACCGGTAAACTGCTCGGCGACATGGAACGGTTGCGACAGAAATCTCTGCACTTTGCGTGCGCGCGAAACGGTCAGCTTGTCCTCTTCCGACAGTTCGTCGATTCCGAGGATGGCGATGATGTCCTGCAGATCCTTATAGCGTTGCAGAATGCGCTTCACGCCCTGGGCGACGTCGTAGTGTTCCTGCCCGACAATGCGCGGCGTAAGAATGCGCGAGGTTGAGGCCAGCGGATCGACCGCCGGATAAATGCCCAGCTCCGATAACGGCCGCGACAGCACGGTGGTTGCGTCGAGGTGGGCAAACGTCGTCGCCGGAGCGGGATCGGTCAGATCGTCGGCGGGAACGTAGACGGCCTGCACCGAGGTGACCGAACCCTTTTTGGTGGACGTGATGCGCTCCTGAAGTTCGCCCATCTCGGTTGCCAGATTCGGCTGATAGCCGACGGCGGAGGGCATACGACCAAGCAGCGTCGAGACCTCCGAGCCGGCCTGCGTAAAGCGGAAAATATTGTCGATGAACAGCAGCGTGTCCGCGCCTTCTTCATCGCGGAAATATTCGGCGACGGTCAACGCGGTCAGCGCTACGCGCAGACGCGCTCCGGGCGGCTCCGTCATCTGCCCGTAGATCAACGCCGCCTTCGATTTGTCGAGTTGCTTCAGATCGATAACGCCGGACTCCTGAAACTCCAGCCACAGATCGTTGCCTTCGCGGGTGCGCTCGCCGACGCCGGCGAAAACGGAAAATCCGCCGTGCTTCGAAGCGACGTTGTTGATGAGTTCCTGAATGATGACGGTCTTGCCCACTCCGGCCCCGCCGAACAGGCCGGTCTTGCCGCCCTTCAAAAATGGCTGGATCAGGTCGATGACCTTGATGCCGGTTTCGAACATTTCTTCGCGCGTCGATTGCTCGTCGAAGGCAGGGGCCTGGCGATGAATGGGGCGGATACTCTTTGGCGTCCACCGGCCCGAGTTCATCCACCGGCTGCCCGATCACGTTCAGCACGCGGCCCAGCGTGGCGCGACCTACCGGCACGGTGATGGGACCGCCGAGGTCGAGCGCCTTCATGCCGCGCACCATTCCTTCGGTCGCTTCCATGGCGATGCAGCGTACCCGTCCCTCGCCCAGGTGCTGCTGCACCTCGAGGATTACGTTGAGAGGCGTCGGCACCTCGAAGCCTTCGCTGGTCACGCGCAATGCCTGATAAATCGGCGGCATATGCGCTTCGTCGAACTGAACGTCCACCGCCGGTCCCGCCACTTTGATTATGTGTCCGATATTTTCTGCCATGATTCCTTGTCCAAATCCTCTGATGAACCTCTGTAGCTTTTTGCTAACTCAACGCCGCGGCGCCGCTCACGATTTCGATAATCTCCTTGGTGATCGCCGCCTGGCGCAGCCGATTCATCGTCAGCGTGTAGGCGTCGATCATGTCGGAAGCGTTGTTGGTGGCCGCGTCCATGGCCGTCATTCGCGCGGCGTGTTCCCCGGCGACCGACTCCAGCAGCGCATGGTAAAGCTGGGTCGATATGTATCTGGGCAGCAGCGCCTGCAGCAATTCGCGCGGCGGCTGCTCGTAGATGTAGTCCACCTCTGCAGTGCCGAATTTCTTCGCCTCTTCATCCGCCTCGCGCGTGTCTTCAGCTCGGACGCTCACGCCGGCAGTGCTGCGCGGCTCTTCCCATCTCCTCGCGCTCTTCCTGTTCCATCTCGAAGGCGCTGGCGATGTCCTGCTTTCCGATTTCCTTGATCGGCAAAATGCGTTCCACGACAACGCGCTGCGCAATCACGGATTGAAATTCGTTGAACACCAGATACACCGCGTCGGTTTGCTGGGCGATGTAGCGCCTTACCAGAATGCGGGCCAGATGGGCCGCTTTTTCAAACGTCAGCTTATCGAGGATCCCCGTATGTTCTCCGGTGATTTCCACGCGCGCTTTGCGGGTGCGCGGTCCGCGCCTGCTCCAGTTGCTCGTCTTCGGCAATCGTGGAGACTGCATAGCTGTGCCGCAGAATGTCGCGTCCCTTGCGCCCGATCACTTCAAGATCGAGGTCGACATTGTCGTGCTCGTCAATGAAATGACGCGCCGCTTTCAGCACATTCGTGTTGAAAGCTCCGGCAAATCCCTTGTCGCCGGTGACGATGACAACCGTCACGCGTTTTTCCGGGCGCGCGACCAGCAACGGATTCCGCGCCTCGCCGGTTTCAGGATCGTAAACGTCCGCGCGCCGAACCAGCGAATCCAGCACGCTGGCCATCATCCGCGCGTAAGGGCGCGCCGCCAATGCACGCTCCTGGGCGCGGCGGAGTTTGGCCGCCGAGACCATCTTCAATGCCTTGGTGATCTGCCGCGTGTTCTTCACGCTGCGGATGCGCCGCCGTAAATCGAGAACGTTCGCCATCGGTTACGAGCGCTGCCCCGCCACAGGTTCTTCCTGGAGAGCCTCGCTGCCCTCGTCTTTCGCGATGACTTCCTTCGCCGCATTGTCGACGCTCAGTGGCGGAGTGGGTTGGCCTTCCGGTTTCTGACTACCGTTCGGCTGGCGGATTCTCTGGCGGCTTCTCTCTCGGCTTCCGCTCCTCTTCACCCTCGCCCTTTTTCGCTTTCTGCGCCTCGACATGCGCCTCAGGATGTTCGGCGAAAAAGTTCTGCTTGTACTCCTTGATGGCCGCGGTCAGCCGGTTTTTCAGATCGTCATCGAGCGCCTTTTTGGTGGCGATATCCGTCAGGACTGCGGCCTGGGCGGCGTCCATATAGGGATACAGGCCCTCTTCAAACGCGCCGACATGTTCCACCTTGACGTCGTCCAGCAGGCCAGTGGTTCCGGCATAGAGGATCGCTACCTGCTTTTCCATCGGCAGAGGCTCAAACTGCTTCTGCTTGAGAAGCTCCGTCAATCGCTGGCCGCGGTTCAACTGGCTGAGCGTCACCTTGTCGAGATCGCTGCCAAACTGGGCAAAGGCGGCGAGCTCGCGATACTGCGCCAGATCCAGCTTGAGAGTGGCGCCGACCTGTTTGGTCGCTTTGCTGGCCGCCGAGAACCCGACGCGGCTGACCGACAGACCGACGTTCACCGCCGGACGAATGCCGGAATTGAACAGATCCGTCTCCAGAAAAATCTGTCCGTCGGTGATTGAAATTACGTTCGTCGGAATGTAGGCCGAAACATCGCCCGCCTGCGTTTCGATGATGGGCAGCGCGGTCAGCGAACCGCCGCCGAGTTTCTGGCTGAGTTTGGCGGAACGCTCCAGCAGGCGCGAGTGGAGATAGAAAACATCGCCCGGATAGGCTTCGCGGCCCGGCGGACGGCGCAGCAGCAGTGAAATTTCGCGATAGGAAACGGCGTGCTTCGAAAGATCGTCGTAGACCACGAGCGCGTGGCGGCCCGAGTCACGGAAGAATTCTCCGATCGCCGTCGCAGCGTACGGGGCAAGGTACTGCATCGGCGCCGGTTCCGAGGCCGACGCCACAACCACGATGGTGTAGGCCATGGCGCCGTGTTCGGTCAGCGTCTGTACCACCTGCGCAACCGAGGAGCGCTTCTGCCCGATGGCGCAATAGACGCAGATCAGATTGTTCTTCGCGCTGTTCAGAATTGTGTCGAGCACCACGGCGGTTTTGCCGGTCTGACGATCGCCGATGATCAGCTCGCGCTGGCCGCGGCCAATCGGAATCATCGAGTCGATAGCCTTGATGCCGGTCGCCATCGGCTCCTTGACCGGCTGACGATCGATTACGCCGGGAGCAAGGCGCTCGACGGGCAGCGTCTTGTCCGTTTCGATGGGACCCTTGTCGTCGATCGGCTGACCCAGCGCGTTTACCACGCGGCCGATCATCGCGTCCCCGACCGGCACGCTCATGATCTTGCCGGTGCGCTTTACCTGGTCGCCTTCGCTGATCTCGGTGTAATCGCCTAGGATCACAGCGCCGACCTGGTCTTCATCGAGGTTCATGGCCAGGCCGTAAACGCCGTGGGGAAACTCGAGCATTTCGCCCGCCATGACCTTTTCCAGGCCATGAATCCGTGCGATGCCGTCGCCGAGGGAGATGATGGTGCCGACCTGGTCGACGCGCACCCGCGACTCGAAGTTTTCTATCTGCTCTCGAAGTAACTGCGAAATTTCGTCTGCTTTGATCTCGGCCATTCTACTTCCAATTGAAATTCTGAATTTGTTGGTTCAGTCTGCGAGCAACTTCTCGCGGAGCTCTTCGAGCCTGCCGCGCACCGAACCGTCATAGACAGTATCGCCGATGCGGAGCACAACTCCGCCGAGCAGCGACGGATCCTGCTTATAAAGCGGATGAATCCTGACTCCCGCTAAAGCAGTAGCCCTGGCTTCCATGTTCGATTTCTCCTCCGCAGTCAACTCGCGGACGCTGAATATCTCCGCTTCGCTGACATGAAGCCGCAGGTTCATCTGGGTCCTGGTATTCGGCAACAATCGACTCCAGCGCGTCGATACGATCGTTCTGCAATAAGACCGCGAGAAAGTTACGCACCTGCTTCGCCATGCCAATGCGCGGAGCGATCGCGTCCAGCACTTTCAGCTTGGAATCCAGCTTGATGGAAGGATTGGCGAAGACTTCGCGCAGTTCCTTGCTTCCGCTGAATGTTGCGCCGAAATTCCCTCAATTGCCGGTCGACTTCTCCGGTGTCGAGCTTATCCGACACCACCATGTCGGCCAGGGCGCGGGCATATTGGAGGGCGAAAACACTCATCAGTTCACTCCCCCGCCGGGATACTTTTGGTTCAGGTCCGTCAAGAACCCTTCGACCAGCGTCTTGTCGATTTCCGGCGTGACAGCAATCTGGCGTGTCGCGTGTTCAATCACCAGCTCCGCGGCCAACCGTTTCAATTGGCTCTGGGCGTTTTTCGTGGCTGCGCTGATGTTCTGTGCGGCCGATTCCAGAATCTGCTGCTTTTCCTGCTCCATGGCGTCCCGCAGGCGCTTCTCTTCGAGAGTCGTTTCCTGCTCCGCCTTCCGCCGGATGGCGTCGATTTCGCTGTCGAGCCGTCCCAGCCTTTCCTCTACGCTGGCCAATCGCCGGTTCGCATTTTCCGTGGCAGCGCGGGCCTGCTCGATCTCATTTCGGATCCGCTCCGTGCGATTCCGCAGGGCCTTGGGCAGAATTCGCCCAACGAGCCAAACGATGCAAATGACCAGAAGAATGAAATTAATAATTTCAAAGATGCGGGAAGTCACCTCGACCGAAAGACCGAACATCCGCGCCAGACTCTGCACCATCGGCGAATGGCGATAGACGTTCGCGCCTTCTTCCGCTTCCGGATTGTCGATCCTCCTTTGCCGGCGCTCTTCCCGTCGCTCGGCTTGACGTTTCGATTGGTGCGGGCTTTGCGCGGTCGCTGCGGCAGGAGAGGCAGGATTCTGTGTGGCCACATCCGCCCGCAGACGTGTCCCGGCGGAGATCAGCACAAGCAGACAACAGAAGGTGACCAACTGCAAGATCCTTTGCCTGCGGTTCAGGATGACAACTGATCCGCTACGCAGCATGTCAACAGCGCCGGAGGTTATCATTGGGCCGGTTCCCGCGCGGGTGCATTTCCCGGAGGCAGCACGGCCCGCACAACGTCCGCGGTGAGCTCCCCGATGAACCCCTCCAGCTGTAGTCTTGCGGCCTCGGCGCTTTCCTCGATTGTAGTTACAGCGGTTGCCACCCGCTGCTGGGAGGCGACGTACGCTTCCGCGAGTGCGTGCTCGGCCTCAACGTGGACTTTATGCAGCCGCTCATGACGCTCGTGGAAAATACCCGCACGGGCGGTTCGCATGCGCTCCTCATATTCGGCCGTTTTCGCTTCCGCGGCTGCAATGGCCGACTCCGCTTTTTCGATCGCGCCCTGGGTCAGGTCATACCGTTGGCGCAAAATCCTCTTCAGAGGTGTATGTACCAGCAGCCGGTAGAGTGCCAGGGTGATGAGAAAAAGAACCATAGTCGGCACAGCGCCGAGCACAAGTCCACCAAGCTGTTGTAAAAGTGTCATTTACAGTTGTGATTCGGATTCGCCTGGGTACAGCGAGGAATGGATCGAATTGATTCTTGAAGCTTTGTTTTTAACAAATTGACTGGTAGAGTGTCAAACGCCGCCTGGATGGTAGGGGGTCAGTTTCCCTTCAATCCGCCACTCGCCCGCAATCCGCAAAATCGGAGTTCCATTTTATTCACCGGGAAGGATCGCTGAGTGCCCAACGGTAGGCTAATCTCGACTTCAGATCCTGGTTGATGGTGATCCTCGTGAGGCTTCGTTGCCTTTGGTGAACGCTGGCCTCTGAAGGAGGCTCCGTGATGCTCCGAGCCCTACTTGTTACTTCGTTAGGTCTACTATTCGTGGGCCAGAGATCTGGCCCAAAAGCCGGCCAAACTCCGGTGCAGCCTACGAAAACTCTGACTTTGACACAGATTTGGACGCTTGATGCTACCTACACCGACCCGCAGCACGGCGTGACCTTCCGGTATCCATCGGTGTGGGAGGCTACGACGCAATTTGCCTATAATCCACCTGCTTTAGCCCAATTAGGCGACGCCAAAGCCAAGATTGTAGGATTCGGATACGACGAGGGCGGCTTTCCCCGTGGACGCATTGTTGGCCCGTACGCGGAAACGAACCTGGAAGGCGTCGGTTTCGTTTACGCGGCTGCTCCGGCGGCGAGTGCGGCCGAATGCGTAGCCAAGGCTGCCTCGCTGTCGGACTCTTCCAAGTATTCGCAGGTCGTGTTCAGACGCCGGTCCTTTTCTGTGTATGAAACCGGAGGGGCGGCTATGTCGCAGTATATTGCCGGGATCCTCTACGCGACTTACGCGGGGAACATCTGCTATCTGTTTGAAACGGACATGGCAGCGGCTTCGCCGGCCGTGCTGGATGGCGTCCCGGCCCTCACGCGGCCACAGCTCGATTTTATCGATGCACATCTGCTGGACATCATGGAATCCGTGCGAATCGTGCCAAGCAGACGGCAACGAGACTGAAGAGGAGGTTGCAAACGCCTCTTGCGATCGCTTTCCAACTGTAACGAACAGACCTCTTCACCCATTAAGGGCCCGACGTCCCCTTCCAAGGTTCTGAGCTTGTGATCGGCGATCCGGACACTGGTCCGTTACCGCCGCCGGGCCTGCTGTCGCGAATCTTCAGTTTCAATCCCGCCAATAACTTCTGTATCTGCCCAGCAATGAGGCCGGGCCTCTGACCAGCAGATGTACGGTTTCATCGTGGAAGGTTCTGTCGAGAACGGTCGTCCCAGCGTCGAGCGCGGCGAGTTTCGCGCCCTCGTTCTGCGGAATCTCCATTGCGCGTTCCTCCAGCGGGTCCGCTGCGAGCGCCGCATCGACTGCAGTCAGCAGGTTTTCCAGGCCGATTGCGGTTCGCGCCGAAACCGCAATCGCGTTGTCTTTTTGCGGCAAGCTTTGCTCCGCTGGCGACAGCAGATCGATTTTGTTCATGACTTCAATGCGCGGCTTCTTCTCCACTTCCAGTTCGCGCAAAACTTTTTCGACCTCTTCGCGATGCACGTTGAGCGACGGGCTGGAAGCGTCCATCACGTGAATCAGCACCTCTGAGGTTTGCACTTCTTCCAGTGTTGCGCGGAATGCCTGAATCAGGGTATGCGGAAGCGCGCGGATAAACCCTACGGTGTCGGACAACAGGATGCTTCGACGCGAGGGCAGCCGAACCAGGTGGAGCTTGGGGTCGAGAGTGGCGAACAGGCGGGACGACTCGACCACCCCGGCCTGGGTGAGTGCATTGAATAGGGTACTTTTCCCGGCGTTGGTGTAACCGACCAGCGCCACGGTCGGCACCGGAACAGAAGAGCGCCGTTGCCGTTGCTGGCGGCGAATGCGGCGGACCGCCTCAAGACGGCCGCGAACAATCTGAATCTTGCGACCAATTTTGCGGCGATCCGTTTCCAGCTGCGTCTCGCCAGGTCCCCGGGTCCCGATGCCGCCGCCCAGCTGTGACATCAAACGCCCGCGCCCGGCCAGGCGCGGCAGCAGGTACTCCAACTGCGCCAGCTCCACCTGCAACTGCCCTTCGCGGGTGCGCGCGTGAGAGGCGAAGATGTCGAGAATCAATTGGGTGCGGTCAATCACCCGGCACGGAAGCGTGCGCTCCAGTTCCCGCAATTGCGAAGGAGACAAATCCTGCTCAAAAATAACGAGGTCCGCGCCGCGGCTGGCGGCGAGCGCGCCAATCTCTTCCAGCTTGCCCTTTCCCACCAGCGTCGCCGGATCGGGATGATCGCGCCGTTGCACAATCACTTCCAGCACATTGGCGCCGGCGCTTTCGGCAAGCTCCCGGCACTCGGCGGCTTCGGCGGAAAGCTCTGAAAGAGGCGGCCCGGTAGCCGCAGAGAGTGTGGACAGGCCAGACGTTCCGCAGGCTCGTTCGGCTCTGCGTCTGTCAAATCGCTTTGCTCCCGGGCGGCGCGCAACGCGTCCTTCGCCAAGCGGGCAGAGGCGGTCAATCGCTGGCGATATTTTCGGCCAGTGAACTCACAGACCACAATCAATGTTTTTTCTCCCGGGCTGGTCGCGCTCCCGGGAGTATTTACGGATTGCCTGGAATTGAACAATTCACTCATTCGCTGAACGCGCCGCTACATCGTTCCGTGCGCGGCGCGTAAAGAACACGATACAGCCTGTTCATGAGGCCGTAGAGATCGGCGAGTACCCGGAGCTTGCCACAGATCCGGCAGATGCCGCGGGAGCGTGGCCCGTGCCGTGAGCTGCAGTGCCCTGACTCCCCATTCCCGTAACCGGAGCTCCGGTTGCGCTATGACGGTGTTCCCCCATCAGCACCGGCTTGCCGCTCACCACCGTGGAAATTGCGTGCTTGAAGATGAGCTGCTCTTGATTGTTGTTTTCCAGCAGAACGGAATATTTATCGAAAGACCGGATGCGCCCGGTCAACTTGACCCCGCTAACAAGGTAGATTGTGATCTGGGATTTGTCTTTGCGAACAGTGTTCAAAAAAGTATCCTGGATGTTTTGTGCTGTTTTGCTTTCCATTTGTCTTCTCCTTACTTCTCCTGACTAGTGGTTCAAAGCGTCCTGCTCAAACGGGCAGGCAGATACCCGATTCGAAATCCGACAGCCATACCGAATTCTGCCCGGAAACGATGTCTTCACACCGTGCCAGTATTGTCCTACGAAATAGACCAATATGGATAGCTCGGCCAAGGCTCCGCGACTACAGCTTGCATTTTGGATGCAGCTATTGAGGCCAACGTTTCACGCGGAGCACAGAGTCTCTGGGTTTATCGATACTGGCGATTGGAATGGGAGCGACGTTCCCACCGCTAGCCGCACAAGCGAAGCGGCTAGAATGGGGCACCATCAGGACGAAAAGACCCAGGTGAGCTTCGCGCACCTGACGTACCCGGTATTCTTGCGACGCGGTGCTAGCATGAAATGTGCAATCTGCCCCTTCCAATGCTCCCCGCAAGGGGAAAGTACCGCAAACGCCGGTTCCCAGTGCGGACTTTTCCCGCCAGTATGCACAAATACGCGAAGAAGTTCTGGCTGCCATTGAGCGCGTCTGCGACAGCCAGCAGTTCATCCTGGGCCCAGAGGTACGGCAGTTTGAAGCTGCTGCAGCCGCGGCCTGTGGCACCCGGTATGGCATCGGCTGCTCTTCCGGCACCGACGCCCTGTGGCTGGCGATGGCGGCTGCGGAGATCGGGCCCGGCGATGCCGTTCTCACGACGCCGTTCAGTTTTTTCTCGACTGTGAGCTCCATCCTTCGCGCAGGTGCCAAGGTTCGGCTGGCCGACATCGATCCGCGCACTTACAATCTCGATCCATCGCAGGCCTCCGCGGTGCTTCAGGACGGCGAAGGTAAAAATATCCGCGCTGTGCTTCCGGTCCATCTGTATGGGCAGTGTGCGGATTGGGACGCGCTGCAGGCCATCCAGACCCAGTTTGGAGTTCTCGCTGATCGAAGACGCTGCGCAGGCTTTCGGTGCGAGATGGAAAGATCGGCCGGCAGGCAGCCTCGGCGATCTGGCGGCGTTCAGCTTCTATCCCACAAAAAATCTAAGCGCCTATGGCGAGGCCGGTCTGGTGACGACCGGCGACGAGCTCGTGGCCGAGCGGGCGCGCATGTTGCGGGTTCATGGCATGCGCCAACGCTACTTCCACGACGAAATCGGCTGGAACAGCCGGCTGGACACGCTGCAGGCCGCCGTGTTGCTGGTCAAGCTGCGGCATATCGAACGCTGGAACCAGCAGCGGCGCGAACGCGCAGAAGCTTACAACCATCTATTTCAACGGCACGGATTGGCCGAGACCGGCGTTTATCCCACCAATGGTGTTGTGCTGCCCTACGTGGACTCACGCGGAACCCACGCATTCCACCAATATGTGATCCGCACGCTGCGCCGCGATGAACTGAAAACTTTTCTTGCGGAACGCAGCATCGGCTCTGAGATTTTCTACCCGGTTCCGCTGCACCTTCAGGTCAGCCTGCAAAACCTAGGCTACCCGGAAGGCGCGTTTCCGGAAAGCGAACGCGCCGCCAGAGAGGTGCTGGCGCTGCCGATGTTCCCCGAGCTGACCATGGAAGAACAGGAGTCCGTAGTCACCGCAATTGCGGAATTCCTCGGATAGGAGTCGTTGCGCCCGCAGGATCCGCGCTTCACCGGATACTATAAACGATCGATTCCGCCACAACGGGAGGGCCGATCTCTGCATCAAAGCACATTGTTGATTGAATCTTGAGCACAGGAGAAATTGCTTGAACAACCGACTGACTCGCCTGCTGATGGGACTCACACTTTTTTTTGCTATGGCTGGAACATATATGCCAGCGCATGCTCAAGTTGACAACCACCACCATCATCATCATCATTGGCTCACCATCATCGCCACCATCGGAACGACCACCGGTAGGTTACGAAGCCAGCGGAAAAAGCCCCGCAGTTGTTCCTCTGGATCGTGTAACGATGGCTTGCGATCTGGCTAGCTCCTGGGATAGGTCTACTTCGATCACTTTCGTCTTGAGCGGTGCCTGCCCGCGTGTTTGAATCGGGCTGGAGCTTTCTGTCGTGCTCCGGGCGCAGCAGATGCGCCTGCCGGCAGAACGCGACGAACGAGATTTCCTTCCATTCGATAGGTCATCGTTTCGAGTTGCGCGGCATGCGCGCTGCCGGTCTCGGGATCAAGACTGACGGCATCTCCGGCGGCGACCTGGAATGAGAAAACAGGCGCGGGGCCGTTGGTGCTCGCTGCATCACCCGGCACCACCTTTACCGGAAAAAATCCTGCAACATCCCGCAGCCGGAACGCGGTTCCATAGCGATGCCGACGCGTGTCCCAGGTAAATACGCGCACCTGGTCGAAATCATACGGCAGCCCCTGCTTATAGGGTGTCAGCACCGTCAGGTATTCCGGAACCTTTCCGTCCGGCTTGCCGGAATCGGGATCCTCGACGGTGCGCAGAACATACGCGCCGACCATCTTCTCGTTTTCCGCATATTGCGCCACGTCCTGAGGCACATCCACCTCCAGATCACGGGACAGCATCCATCCGGTGTGCCCGGTTGCATCGCGCACCAGCCACCAGTCCTCCATGGAAGCGCCGGTGGCAAAGCGGGAATCGAAACTTTGTTTGTGGATCTTGCCGGCATGCCGAAAGCTCGCCGCCTTCGGTCGGGAATCGGGTTTGGCGGCGGGTTCACCTTGCGCGCCGCCCATGGGAAGACCGAGCACACCGCCGGGAGCCGATCTGGAAACCGAAGCCCGTTGCAGCAAGGAAACTTTGGTATTGGGTGACAACAGATAAAATCGCTCTGTTTTTCGTCCCGGCGTCAGATGCACATACAGTTCGTTATAGAGCACGGCCGTCGCAACAGGCTGCTCGCTGGCGTACTGTTTTGCCAGATTTTGGAACTCGTTGAACTCCTTCTGATCGATGACAGCGTGCTCTTCAATCCAGCCAACCGCACCTTGCGGTGTTTTTACCCGGAGAAACCGGCGGCCATGCTCGAGTACCTCCAGGCGCTCGCCGTTCGTCACTTCTCCCACTCGGTTAGCGACGACGGCCACGCGATCGCGCAGATACATGTGCTTGGCCGTGACATAGACGTACTCCTGGGAGGAAATGGGATGGAAGTGGCTGCAACCCACGAATCCCGTGAGCATGCACAGGACAAAGGCTGCGGCAACTGAACGGCGCAGAGCCAGAGCAAACGGAATCTGAGGGGGAGCGTCGGACATAGAACTTCGCGTATGGAATCCAGTCTACGTGGAACTATGGCGCAGATGGGGTTTCTTCATTCGGCAGGTTACTGTTCCGTAACGGCTCTGCTACGGCACGACCGCAAGAGAAATCGCCCCAGCCGGGTCCGTTCCGGTAGTCGTTGTGGTGACCGAGTCAAGCTGGCCACCCACGCTGGAGTCGAAACTGAAGACCTGCAGGTCCGGATTACCGCCCGTACAGATCACCAACAGATACTGGCCAGTCGAGTCGAGAGACATCGAGCTTGGGCCGGAACCGGTCTGGAACGGAGAACTGGACAATGCAGCTAGAGCTCCTGTGGAGGCGAGAGAATAGCCGGTGATCACGTTCGCAGTACGGTTGGCGACGTACACATAACTGTTCGTAGGATCAACAACAATCGATGAGGGGCCCAGCTGGGTCTGAAACGGCGAGCCCGAAATTTCTTTCAGTGAGCCGCCCGCCCCGATCGTCAAAACCCGAATGCCGGAACCCGCTTCTCCCACAAACAGGTAAGTGGAGGTATTATCGCCGGCAATCGCGTTGTCGCCCGCACCTGCAACCAAAGTAGACAAGTGCTGCTGGTTCGACAGCGCGCCGGTAGAAGCGTTGAAGGAGAAAGTATTCAGCCCGCCCGTGCCCAAGCCGACATAAACGTTCTGGCCGTTGGGCGTGACGTATACCTGGGTCGGGTTGCCGGTGTTAAGCGGGGTTCCCTGCCCCATCTGAGTCAGCGCCCCGGTCGTCGAGTTGATCTGATATTCCAGCAGCGTCGAAATACTCGAAGAAATTAAAAACAGGTAGTTGCCGGTGGGATCGACCGTGATCCAGATCGGGGTCAATGTGGAAGCGACTGGATTGCCACTGTTCGCGAGCGTTATAGCACCATTGGTGCCGATGGAATATGCGAACACCGAACCTGCCACCGTTGCCACATAAAGGAATGTTCCATTCGGAGTGGCGGCAACCGCACTGAGCGGAGTGCCCAGGCTGAATGTGCTTCCAGTCAAGCTAGTGAATGCTGCAGTAGGAATCGGAAACAGGGCAATCGATCCCAGAGTGGCATTGGCCACATAGGCAAACGAGCTATAGGTGCCGCCACCACCCCCGCAACTGTTGGTTTCCTGACAGGTGGGTACGAAAAACTTCCCGGAGCCACAGCCGACAAGTACAGAAATACAAATTACCAGCAGGATCGCTGCTACTCGTGCCGAGGTTCGAATTCCTGGGATGGCTCTCATCGAGTGAACAGCTAGACCGGTTTTCCTATCACCGTGGGTTGCCGGAACGTATTACGTTCATCCGTTCTTTAAGGAACGGATGCGTACTCCTTGTTCCGCTGCCATACACGTATAGGAAAACCGGTTTAACGCAATTTTACTCCCGCAGCTGCTGAAAACATATTTTGTCAAAATGTCAGGGCAGTCAGGACGCACAGCGGCCTTTATTGATGCGGTACGGTTTGGAACGAAAGATATCTTCCCACTTTAGCTGCAAAAGATGCGCATAGAATGGGCCACCGGACGCAACCCTTCGGGCCGGAATGCATTTTAGAATTCCGTTCCGCTCCACTGCACGCCGGGATACAAGCTGGGAATCCGGTGCGCGCGATAGAGGTTGGCTCCCGTTTCCGACAACCTCCACACCGTCTGCGGAGAACTGCTGTTCGTCACTTCATCCACTTCAGAAGCCGAACCGGATACGTCACACAGGTCGTATTCGACGTCTCCATTCGATAGAACGTTGGAGCTTCCGCCGAACAGCGAATACTTCGCCGTCGGCAGAATCTGATGGAAAACCAGAGTCGCCGTCTTTGGCAGCCTCGTCGATCTGGAAGATGGGAATCGTCGTATAAAGACACGGCGGAGCGGAGCCAGTTCCGCAGGTCACTCCCGGCGGAAAGATGCGATCGTCGCCATTGTCCATCAGTGTCAGCTGAAATGTTCCGGCACTGTTATTACCAACGATAGCTGGCGAATGCTGAGCGTATTCCCAGTCGGTTGGATCGGTGCCATTCATGAGCGTGAAATCGCCGCCCTCGCCGAGATGCCATAGAATGCTGCCATCTCCGGTACCATCCGCATAATTCACCTTAATTACCCAATTCTGATGGCGGATGGAAACCAGAATGTTCCCATCGGTCGGCGAATACACTACAGCATTTGTATGCGTCCAGTCCGGGAACAAGTAAGGATGGCGGTTCACGTCCATATGGTCGAACTCATTCCAGACCCATACCGGATTCATGTCGGCGTCCAGGTCGATAATTGCGTCGCCTAGAACGTTTTGTGGTCCGGTTTCTCCCATTACTGGAGCGAACTGTTTGAACAGACTGGCGATCAGCAGGAAATGACCATTTGGCAGGATCGTCACGTCGTGGTGAATATCGGCAAGTTGCAGATTGAAACCCGCCGCGGGCAGGCGCTGATTCAACTCATCGAGCGTAACCTGCTGCACGATGTTCCCGGCAAGATCGATCTCCCGCAATACGCTCAGAGTGCCGGCGGACACCGGCCCCGTGGTCGTCGGTGACCGGAGAAATCAGCAGCGCGACATCTCCGTTCTGCATGAATTTGAGTCCCTGCACAGTTGTCAAAGCGTCCGCATCCGGAATGCGGTATCCCCAGATCATATCTCCCCGCAGGTCCGTGGCATAGGCGAAAAGAACGTTGTTCGAGATTCTTGCCCTGGACAATCGAGTCCATCACTTCAATCCCGCGCTGCGGTCTGCCTCCGTCAGGAAAGCTCACAGAAATGTTCGGAAGAGTGTTCGCCGGGTAGGAGGTAGTCGTAAATGTATGGTCGACATCGGTAGCAGTTGTCCCACTGTCCAGCGTGATGGAGGCCTGCAGGTGATACTGCGTATTTGCCAGCATCCCCGCTACCAAAATTTTGGTAGGGTTGATGCCGTCGGATGCTACCGTCCATGTTGACAGTCCATACCGAAGGACCCCAAAATGGACGGACACGCTGCCCGGAAATGGCGACGTGATGGTATAGAGCGCCACCTGGGGATTGTTCGTCGGCATCACTGTTCCCACTGCCAGCACGGCGGAGGTCCCTGTGATCGCCACTGTCGATGCTGTGCCGGCCGGCACGTTCGCAGGGTTGAGGTTCAGCGTACCCGCCTGCTGCCCGGCTGCAACCGGAGAATAAGCCACGACCATATCGCAAGCTCGCGCCCGCCGGCACCTGGGTACCGCAGGAGCGGAAGGGACTAAGGCTGAAGCTTCGATCTCCTGTAAGCGTGGGCGCCAACCCGAGGGGAGCGGTACCGGTATTCGTGATTTTCACGACCGTCCGCTGCACAGAATTGTTCACGATGTTGTGGCCAAAATCGAATGAGCTTGCGCTCAAGCTTATTGTGGTCGGTTGTAAAGTTTTTGGGTTGGTGACCGGATTGAGCCGGCCGTTGCTGAATGTACCGGTTTCGCAGCCGCATACGAGCACCAGTGCGCTTAATCCTGCTACTCCAAGAAACTTCTTCACTGGGAACGCTCCTGAAAGTGAATCCAAAGATGCATCTGAATTTACTTTCATCGAGCAATAACTGCAAGTGCCGGGAAAAAAGCGAGAGCGGTTCAATCAGGTTCCGGAGAGAGGTTCCAGATTCCCAGGCGCGGTCTCGCTAAAACTGAATACCTGGGCACCGGGAGCCACACCGCCGGCGAGGGCCACGAGGTATCTTCCACTCGCATCGAGCGAGAGCGCGGTTGGGGAGCCGGTGGTTGAAAATGGGGTTCTGGAGACTGCGGTCAATGCACCGTCCGAGCCGATCGCATATCCGGCGATCAGATTCGATCGGGAATAAGCGGCATAGAGCGCGGAGTTGGCTGGATCAACAATCAGAGATGAAGGCGCGCCCAACTGTGGTTCAAACGGCGAACCGGGGACGTCGGCAAAGGAGCCGCCATTGATCGTCAGGACGCGGATTCCGGCGCCGGATTCAGCCACATAAAGATACCGGGAGGTATTGTCCCCCGTGATGGCGGTGTCTCGATTTGCGCCCGGCTGCAGCGAGGCAATATGAACGCGATTCTGCACCAGCGCGCTGCCTGCATTCAGAGCGAAGGCATCCACTCCGCCAGTGCCGAGCCCCACGAAGAGATGCTGGTTGTCGGGCGTAGTGAAAACCTGCAGAGGCTGGCCTTCATCGAGCGGAATCGTGGCTTGGGGGGCCGGAACCAGATATCCGTTTCCATTTGAGTTTAAGGGATCCATCTGAAATACATGGAGATCCGAGGAACCCGCAGAAAGGACGAACAGGAGGCTTCCAGAACGATCCATCGACATGGAGGTCGGGTCCGGAACGGTCGCGGCGGGACTGCCATGATTCGCAAGCTGCATTGTTCCGCCGCTCCCGACTGTATAGGCATAAATTGAACCGGAGGCAGTCGCGACAAACAGCAGGTTACTGTCCGGCTTCGCCACGACAGCGCTGGGCGTCGAAACGGGTGTAGAAATCGGCTTGGCGGATGAGGTGATCTGCCCTGAAGCAACGGAGTACGTACCGACCGTTCCGGTGTTCGCATTCGCCATATACAGGTAAGACGGAACCACCGGACTGGTTCCCGTAGTTCCTGTAGTGCTGGTAGTGCCCGTCGTTGCTGTCGTACTGGTCGTTGCTGTTGTACTGGTCGTTGCTGTCGTACTTGTCGTTCCTGTCGTTCCTGTAGTACTGGTCGTTCCTGTAGTGCTCGTAGTTCCGGTCGTACTGGTCGTTCCTGTGGTGCCCGTAGTCCCCGTGGTGCCAGTGGTGTTACAGTCATTGTTCGCCTGGCAGACCGGAATAAAGAAACCTTTACAGCCCGACATCCAGGGCACTGCAGCGATCAAAAGAACGGCGAGTCCGCGGAGAGCAAGATTCATTATTGGTTAGATGCCCCACCGGAGTACTTTACTGCCGGGAAATGACTGGATTCAGGATTGATTGTGCGTTCACGCGCCTGTGTATTTGTCCGACTCATCCGGTTCCTACAATGATTTCGCTATCAGCCGGGGTCATTTGGCGCATTCCCGGGAAAGCTCGATTCTCGAAGCCAGGAAAGCTCCTCTGGTCCCGGGATTTAGTTGGGCTTCTGCTTGTGCGGACGGCGGAAGCGCTCATCCAGAGACTGGCGTCCACTGAACCCCGAATCCATCGTGTGCCAATGTTGAATCTCGGTCTCACCCATCTTCCAGCACAGTAGAACAATCTCATCGCCCAGGCGGCAGGGAAAATCGAGCAGCCCGGCGTCGAGATCTTTCACCTGGACGCCAATCGAATCAATCTCGGCCAAAGTATCTTTCACCTGCTGCACTGCTTTGTCGTGCTGGGCGCGCCGCTTGGCCACCTCCGCGATGCGGACCAGAGTTCCGCCATTCATGAAAATGCGCTGACTGAGCTGTTGAAGCTCTTCCGCAATGGATTCCGCGGTATTTTTCGACTCAATCGCACTTTTCATCAGCGATTCCAGAACCGGAACCAGCGTCTGCGCTTCCTCCAGCGAAAAGGTCTTCATCGGCTACCCCCGAATTTCCAGCATACGATCCAATGCTACTCGTGCCCAATGCTTGATGTCATCGCCAACGCGAATTCGATTGACTACACGGCCTTCCACAAGATTTTCAAGCGCCCAGGCGAGGTGCTGCGGCGAGATGCGAAACATGGTCGTGCACAAACATCCGGAATCGTCCAGCGTAATAACTTTCTTTCCCAAGGGAGCGAACCGTTTGCCCAGCCGGTTCACCAGATGAATTTCCGTACCGACGGCAAACATCGAACCGGCCGGCGCGTCCTCAATAATTTTGATCAGCCGCTCTGTCGATCCAATCGCATCCGCCTTTTGACAGACTTCGAGGCGGCATTCTGGATGGACGATCACCTGAATTCCCGGGTAGGCCGCCCGTACTTTGTCGGCATGCTCCGGCAGAAAACGTTGATGCACGGAGCAATGCCCTTTCCAGAGGATGATCCGCGCGGAGCGCAGCCGGTCGGGCGTCAGGCCGCCGTTGATCTGGTATGGGTCCCAAACCACGGTTTCCGACAGCGGAATCCCCATGGCGAACGCCGTATTGCGCCCCAGGTGCTGGTCGGGAAGAAAGAGAACACGCCTGGCCCGCGAAAATGCCCAGTCAAAAGCCGTTTTGGCATTCGAAGAGGTGCAGACCAGCCCGCCGCGTTCACCACAGAACGCCTTGATGGCCGCCGTCGAGTTCATATAGGTCAGCGGAATCAAGCCGCCGGATTCCGGCTTATCGAGCCCCGCTTTGACGAGCTTGGACCAGCACTCTTCCACCTGCGAGATATCGGCCATGTCGGCCATGGAGCAACCGGCATTCAAATCGGGAAGCACGACTTGCTGAGTTGGCTTCGCTAAAATATCAGCACTCTCGGCCATGAAATGCACACCGCAGAAAATAATGTAGCGGCTGCTCGATTCCGCGGCGATTTTCGACAGTTTGTAGGAATCGCCCGTGAAATCGGCAAAGCGAATGACTTCATCGCGCTGGTAATGATGGCCGAGAATGAGCGCGTCTTTGCCAAGTTTGGCGCGCGCGTCGCCAATGCGGGCATCCATCGTATGGTCCGGCATCGCAAGATAGTTGTCCAGGGAACAGGTTTCCTGCAGAGATTCCACAGGCAAAGTTGCTACGGATTCCAAAAGTGTTGTCACTGTATTCCGCCTTCAGTTCCCTGCATTATTCTGCAGAGGAACGGGGATGTTGAAAGCATTGCTTATCACTGCCGTTGCAGTGGGTTCACTGAGAACCGGTCCAAAACTGGCCGCTTCTCCCAACCCACGGGGATGTTGCAACATATATATATTGGACGTTTTACCGGACAATAAGATTCATCCAGGGAAACATTCCATTCATTTCATTGTAATATGACGGCCGTTCGCTGAATCCCTTTTTCGTTTCCCGCCGTTCCTCATATGATCGCTGAGAACTTGTCGCGATCTTTCCTGATTCGCCTCCGATTGTTCGCCGCAACTTCACTGAGTATGATGGAATTCGATGAGTCTGCCCGATACAGTCTTTATCTTCGTTCTGGCCCTGATCATTTTCGGGCCCAAGAAGCTGCCGGAGATCGGGCGGCAACTTGGGCGTCTAGTGGGAGAATTCCGTCGCGCCAGCAACGAATTCAAGTTCCAGATCGAAGAGGAATTGCGGCAGGTCGACCTGGCCGAGAAACACAGTGTGCAACCGACAATTTCCAAGCCTTCCAGTGAACCTGTTGAAGCCTCCAATTCATCGGATTCCGCCGCCGTCCCGCTGGACTCTCCTGATCTGGCGGAGAATATCCCTGTCGGTCAGTATCCCAATATCGCGAGCGTGGACACATCGGAGCTTAACCCGGAACCGATCCCTCCTTTCGGAATGAACAGCTCGGATTTCAGTCTGCAAAATTCAGAACCCGCCGGGGAGAACACCGGCGATGAAATCCTTCCTGAAGCTGCCGTGACTGTCTCTCCGATCACGATTACCGCGGCACCGGGATCGCAGCCGCGAACCACAGTGCCGTTTACCGCTTCAGCGCCGGCGACTGATTCCTTCGCACCGCAAATCCCGGAGCCCTCCTCGGAAGAAGCTGCATCAGGCGATCCCGACTCTGTTCGGACCGAGGCGGAAGTCACACATGGTTGATCTGCTGGATCGCGCTCGCAACGCTGTGGGCGAAAGGGCCGAACTGCCCGGCATGAGCTTGCTCGAACATCTCCAGGAATTACGCAAGCGGCTGATCTACTCTCTCCTTTCCGTCGGGGTGGGCTTTGCTGTCGCTTATGGATTCCACGACCAAATCGCTTCACTAATGATTGCGCCGATCACCAAGGCCCTGACCGCTCATCATCTCCCTGCCAAACTTGTCTATTTGAATCCGATGGATGGATTCAATTTTTATCTGAAAATCGGACTGTTCGGCGGCATTATGCTCGCGTCGCCCTTCATTCTGTATCAGGTGTGGTTGTTCATCGCTCCGGGCCTGTATCAAAACGAGAAGCGGTATGTTGTTCCGTTCATGGCGGCGACGGTTGGACTCTTCCTCGCCGGGGCATACTTCGGCTACCAGTTTGTATATCCGGGCGCACTCGAGTTTCTCATCGGCTACAGTAAGCAGTTCACCCCTATGGTGACCATTGGGGAGTACATGGAGCTGTTCTCCACCGTCATTCTCGGTCTCGGGATTGTGTTCGAACTGCCTATCCTCGTTTTTTTCCTGGCGCTGTTCGGTATCGTCAGCCCGAAATGGCTGTGGAAGAACATTCGCTATGCCATCCTTGTCATTTTTATCATCGCCGGTATCATCACTCCGACACCCGATCCGCTGAGCATGTGTATCTTCGCGACGCCGATGTTGCTGCTCTATCTCATCAGCATTGGAGTGGCCCACATGGTTCATCCTGATCGTCGGAACAAGCTGAAAAACGCAAAGCAGGGGGCTTGATGCTCGAAGCAGCGAATGAGGCTGGCGACTGCTGGCAAGTTTCACCATAGCCTCGGCTGGGTTTTCTGGTGTGGCGCTGGCTCAAAATATTCGCAGTTCGCATTCGGCTTCGTCCACACAGTTCAACGGCAACAGCGCCTATCAATATGCGCAGGAGTTCGTCAGCTGTGGACCCCGCTGGATCGGAAGCAACGGGCATGTCTGCGCGGAAAATTTTCTGAAAAAGCAGTTCGCCAAAGACAATCTCGTCGAAGATACCTTTACCACCAACACTCCTGCCGGGGTGATGACGATGCATAACTTCATCGTCAAATTTCCCGGCAAAAAAGACGGCGTGATCGTGCTGGCCTCGCATTACGAAACCAATTATCCGCTCCGCAATATCCATTACGTCGGCGCCAACGATGGCGGCTCAACCACCGGCCTGCTGATCGAGATGGCGAATTATTTGCGTGGGCGCAAGCTGGATGGTTACAGTGTCTGGCTGGTTTTTTTCGATGGCGAAGAAGCAATCCAGCAGTGGTCGGATACGGATTCACTCTATGGCAGCCGCCACCTCGCCGCAAAGTGGGATCGCGATGGGACCTCGAAGCGGATCAAGGCATTCCTGCTGCTGGATATGATCGGCGACAAAAATCTCGATATAGACCGCGACCAGAACTCGACGCCGTGGCTGCTCGATCTTGTAGATACGGCGGCGAAAAAAGAGGGCGATCAGTCGTATTTCTTCGCCAAGCCAAACGCGATTCAAGACGATCATCTGCCCTTTGTGCAGCGCGGCGTTCCC
This sequence comes from uncultured Acidobacteriota bacterium, assembly GCA_963823595.1. GTDB lineage: Bacteria > Acidobacteriota > Terriglobia > Terriglobales > Acidobacteriaceae > JAKAAZ01. The sequence continues at coordinate 37,588 of CAWGME010000018.1, read as the reverse complement.
AGCGCCGATATCATCGACATCGATTATGGCCCGCACGACATGATGCATCCCGACGGCTATCATCACACGGCGGAGGACACCATGGACAAGGTCAGCGCCCAATAGCCTGACCGTTGTCGGCCAGACGATGCTTGAAACTATTCATCTGCTCAACCAGCGATAAGGTTCATGCTGAGTGTGATTGACCGAGCATCTCCCCTTTTGTCAACAGGCGGTATCTGCACGCTAAGATCATCCAATCAATGATGCATACCGGCATCCATCATGCTTGACTCCATGCTCGGCGGAGCGCCTCTGTGGCTATGGATCGTTTTCCACGTGCTCGTATTCGCGCTGCTCTGCCGCGGATTTTCTTCCTGACGCGCGGATCTCTTCCCGCTCCGCGTGTCACGCGCCGATCGTACTGGCTCACTGCGTCTATGGGTACCTGCGGCCCTGCTCTTCGCGCTGCTGGTCTACCCCGTTCTGTCGCAGCAATACGCGCTGGAATATCTGACCGGCTATGGAATTGAGGAAGCGCTCAGCATCGACAATCTTTTCGTCTTTCTGGTGCTGTTCCGCGCCTTTGGATTGGTGCCTTCGCAGCAACGGCGCGTTCTTTTTTTCGGAGTCGTTGGAGCCATCGTCCTGCGCGCCCTGATGATCTTCGCCGGTATCCGGCTGCTGAATGCGTTCGCATGGATGAATTACTCTTCGGCGCCATCCTGCTCTACACCGCATGGCATCTGTTGCGAGAGTCGCTGCGAGTGTCCCGCCGGGGCCACACACGGAAAAACCTCCGCGAGCCATTGCATGGCTCATGCGGAGACTGCCGATGGCCAGCCTGCAACATCCAGGCGAGAGCTGACGATCGTTTCCTGGTGCGGGAGAGCGGACGGCTGCGCTTCACTCCGCTGTTGCTCGCTCTGCTTGCAATCGAGGCGACCGATGTCATCTTCGCGACCGACTCCATTCCGGCAGTGCTGGCTGTTTCTCACCATCCATTTGTCGTCTATTCATCGAACATCTTCGCGGTGCTGGGGCTGCGCTCGCTCTATTTCACGCTGGCGGCGGCACTGGAACGGCTGCATAAATTGCGCTATGGGCTGGTGGCGATCCTGGCCTTTGTCGGCCTGAAAATGATGCTGGCCCATGTCCTGACTCTGCCTATCTGGATTTCGCTCGCCGTGCTTGGCTCCGCGGTCGCGATTACCGCTGTCTGGTCGCTGCTTACCGAACCCGCAGCACGACCTCAACCGCTACTTGAAATCGATGAAATCCACTTGCCCCCGCACCATGCGCGAGTGCCGCGCGGGATCCGGGATTGTGTTCGGGAAAATCCGTGCGCGCATGAGCGCCTCGCGACTCCTTTCGCGCCAGCGCGGAGGCCGTAATCAGTTCGGCTACGTATGCAGATTGCGTAATTCAACGCTTCCCGGGTGGAAGCAGCCGGAAGCTGAGGGCGCATCGCATCCAGCTCCGACTGCATGGCGGCGAGTCCGGCCGCATCGCGCAACAGACCAGCATGCAGCCACATCAGATTTCGCAGACGTTCCCGCATCTCCGATGTGCGGCTGCGGGAGCTCGCTTCGCAGGTTCATTCTCCTCGGCTGCAGATTCGGTTTCCGCGAAGCCGGCCGCCATCTACGGAAGACCCTTCCTGCAGGATTGCCTCTCCCGCGCGCGCCCCGAAGACCAGTCCTTCCAGCAAGTGAATTGCTGGCCAGCCGATTCGCTCCATGGACGCCGGTGCAGGCAACCTCGCCCGCCGCGTACAGACCCGGCAGCGTGGTGCGTCCGGATAAATCGGTGCGCACGCCGCCCATCATGTAATGCGCCGCGGGCCGCACCGGAATCAGATCGCGTCCAAGTTCAAGGTCATATTTTTTCAGAAAAGAAGAAATTCCCGGGAAAGCGCGCATTCAGATCTTTTCCTGTGATGTGGCGCATATCAAGATACACGGGAAGCGGCGCGCCCGCTGATGTCCGCCGCGTGCCCGAGACTTTCGCGCGTGATCGCCCGCGCCACCACATCGCGCGGAGCCAGTTCCGCCAGCGGATGATATCGCTCCATGAATCGCTCGCCGCGGCTGTTGCGCAGGTAAGCGCCCTTCGCCGCGCAACGCTTCCGACAACAAGAAAACGCGGCGCTCCGGGTATGCCCAGCGCGGTCGGGTGGAACTGATAAAACTCCATGTCAGAAACTTCCGCGCCCGCTCGATAAGCCATCGCGATTCCGTCGCCGGTGGCCACCGGCGGGTTCGTCGTATCGCTATACACCTGGCCCGCGCCGCCGCTCGCCAGCAATACCCCGCTGCCGATAAACCGCACCGGCTTGCCCGCCGCATCGAGAGCGGTGACTCCAACCACGCGGCCATTGCGAACGATCAGATCGCAGGTCGTCACTCGCTCATGCAGATGAATTCTCGGTTCCTGACGCACGCGCTCCAGCAGCGCGCGCCCGATTTCCCTGCCCGTGGCATCGCCGTTGGCATGCAGAATACGCGGCAGGCTATGGGCGCCCTCGCGCGTGCGCATCAGGTCGCCGCGGTCGCGATCGAAGTTCGTTCCCCAGGCCAGCAACTCCGCAACCCGCGCCGGACCTTCCTCCACCAGCAGGCGCGCCGCGGGCTCAAATACCAGGCCGTCGCCCGCGTCGATGGTGTCTTTCTCGTGCAGTTCGACATCTTCCGCGCCGCCCATCGCGACCGCAATACCGCCCTGCGCATAATGGGTGTTCGATTCCGAGGCAACTTCCTTCGTGATCAGCGTCACTTCCGCGCGCGCTGGCCAAGGTAAGCGCCGCTCGCAGGCCCGCAATTCCCGCGCCGACAACGATCCAATGAGGCAATGAAGACTTCTCCACGTTTTCGAGGGTAGCACGCTACGAAGCGGCGCGTTTGCCTGTCCGACCGCCGTCAACGGCTGCGAGACAGCCTGCGCAGCGTGCGATACGATGAAAATCAGCATGCGTGCGATTCCAGTTCAAACTGCATCGGCGGAATACTCGGTCTTATGTTCAACCCGGCCTGCTGGAAAAGCTCGCTGCGCGTATTAAGCGCCTCCTGTGGCCCGCAGCGCTCTATCTTTGTTGTTACTTCACCGGAGATTTGGTCCCTTTGGAGCAAGCGATTTCTGGCCTCATTTTCCGCGAAAAATATTCAGGTGAATGTTCTGTTCGTGCCTGCCGGGGAGCGACACAAGCGGCTCGCAACGGTCGAACGGCTGGCGGAAGAGATGAGCCGAGCCGGGGCGAAGCGGGATGCACTGCTGGTCGCCTTTGGCGGCGGAGTGATCGGCGACATGACAGGTTTTCTCGCCGCGATTTACATGCGGGGAATCCGTTACGTTCAGGTTCCCACCACGTATCTCTGCGCAGATCGATTCCTCGATCGGCGGCAAAACGGGAGTGAATCTTCGCGTCGGGAAAAATCTGCTGGGCAGCTTTCATCATCCTGCCGCGGTGTTCTGCCGATCCGGCGATTCTCTCCACGCTGCCGGCTGCGGAACTCCGCGCAGGGCTGGTTGAGAGTGTCAAGGCGGCTGTGCTCGGCGATGCCCGTTTTTTCAGCTGGCTGGAACGCAATCTCGACAAGCTTCTTGCGGGCGAGGAAAAAGCGCTCACGCAGGCGATCGAAACTTCTGTCCGGATCAAAGCGGAGATTGTCGGCGCGGACGAACGTGAAAGCGGCCGGCGAATGCTGCTGAACCTGGGCCATACCGTCGGCCATGCTATCGAAGCGGTCACCGGCTATCGGCGGCCTGCTGCATGGAGAAGCGGTCGCCTGGGGAATGCTGGCTGCGATTCGATCTGGCGGTTGCGCGCGAAGCGCTTTCGCCCGCTCAGGCCAAGCGCATTGAAGAACTGCTGTTTCGCCTCGGCCCTTTCCCGCGCTTTCGTGCGACGGCGGCAGCTCTGCTGGAGCGCACCTCCGCGGATAAGAAACATCTGCAGACAGCGCACCGATTCGTGCTGCCGGTCGCAATCGGAAAGGCCGTTGTGGTGGAGGACGTCAGCCGACAGGAATTGTTGGCGGCCATTGAATCCATGCTGCATGCCATGAAGCAACGCGTGAAAGGGCGCGGCGCATGAGCGGCCCCGCCCGTGGCGCCGAGCCATCCGGCCCGCCGGATGACCGAGCGGCAGCCAGAGCCGTTCGAGCCCAGGCCGTGCAGGCGATGTTCAACAGCATCGCGCCGCGTACGATCTGCTGAATCACGTTCTGTCGGCCAATGTGGATCGCCTGTGGTGGCGGCGGGCGGCGCGCACGTTCGCCCACATCCTGCAAAACCCGATGCGTCTGTGGTGGACATGTGCTGCGGCACTGGCGATCATGACGCTGGCCTTGTTGCGGCTTCGGCCCGTGAACGGCAAGCCCGTTGTGGCGCTCGATTTTGCCCATGCCATGCTGGCGCGCGCGCGACAGAAATTTTCGCTCGCCGGAATTTTCTTCCTTTCGGCGTCATCACCGATGGAAGCCGACGCTCTGCACATGCCCATCGAGGACAGCTCCGTCGATCTGATCACCAGCGCATTCGGGTTTCGCAATCTCGCCAACTATGAAGCCGGACTTGAGACGAAATTCAGCCGCGTCCTGCGGCCCGGCGGCGGAACTTGGGCATTCTCGACTTCAGCGAACCCGAAGGCATGCTCGGCACGTTTGTATCAGTTCTACTTTCGCCACATTCTGCCGCGGGTAGGCAGGCCTGCTCTCCGGGTCCGCGGCCTCCTACGCCTATCTGCCGCGTTCGGTGGAGCGGTTTCCGGCACCCAAGGAAATGCTGGCCATGATGCAGTGCCTGCGGATTCCGCGATGCGACCTGGACCCCCTACACTTTCGGCATTGCCGGCCTGTACCGCGCTGTGAAAGCATGAGCATCAACTACACTGATTCCGCTCATAGTTTTCTAGTGGGCCAACGAACAATGGCACGCTCCGCTCCCAACTCCGGCCGCATGGCCTCCGGCGCAACCGCCAAAAAGCGCACTGTTGCCATCTCCCTGCTGGTCGCGGCGCTGATGGCCTTTCTTAAGCTGTGGACGGGCCTGGCCAGCGGCAGTATCGGCATGTTGTCGGAGGCTGCTCATTCCGGCCTCGATCTGGTCGCCTCCTGCATCATCCTCGCTTCCGTCATGATTTCCGACCGGCCTGCCGACGAGGCCCATACTTACGGCCACGGCAAGATGGAGAACCTCGCCGCGTTTACGGAAACGCTGCTGATGGTCGCCTCCGTCCTGTGGATTGTGGCGCGAGGCCATCGAGCGGATCCTCGCGCCACCACCGCTCCGCTGCGGCTCTCCATCTGGCCATTTGCCGTGCTGCTGCTTTCCATGGCGGTCGATTATTTCCGCTCGCGCGCGCTGGGCCGCGTTGCCCGGCAGACGCAAAGCCAGGCGCTCGAAGCGGATGCTCTGCATTTCAGCATGGATATCTGGTCGAGCCTCGCCGTCATCGGCGGGCTGCTGGCTGGCGCCGCTTCGCAACATTGGCATCTGCGCTGGCTGTCCTTCGGCGATCCATTGGCGGCCGTCATTGTGTCCATCATCATTTTGAAAGTCTGCTGGCAGCTTGCGCGGCAGACGGTGGACATATTGACCGATGCCGCCCCAGTGGAAACTCGCCGCCGGCTGACGGAATCGCTGCGGCAGCTGCCGGACATTCTGGGCGTTGAGCGGGTCCGGCTTCGCCTTTCCGGCAATCATTATTTCGCGGACCTCACGGTCGGCATGCCCCGCAATCTCACCTTCCAGCGAACCGAGCAGATGAAAGAGCAAGTAGCGGAGGCGGTGCATCGCATCCTTCCCGAAGCCGATGTGATGGTCAATGTCGTTCCCCGCGCAGGAAGTTCGGAGAGTATCTTCGATCGTGTTCGTGCCGTCGCCGCGCGTCATGATCTTTCGGTGCACGATCTGAGCGTGCAGCACTACGATGCAAAACTGCATCTTGAACAGCACCTGGAAGTTCCTGAATCCCTGAGCCTGCGGGAAGCGCACGCACTGGTGACAACGATTGAAGGGGAAACGCGCACGTGATGTTCCGGAGATCGACACCATCCTGACCCATATTGAAAGCGAGCGCGGCACCATCGAGGTCGAAGCGCGGCGAAGCCAGGACGCAGCGCTCGAAGCGGAACTGCGGCGAATCGCCGCCGAGTTTCCGAACATTCTCGACGTGCATGATGTGGTGGTATCGAATGCCAGAGAACGGATGCAGATTTCCTGCCATTGCACCCTGCCCGATGACCGCAGCATGTCCGATGTTCACTCGCTGATTACAGCATTCGAGGATCGGGTGAAGGCGGAGATGCCGCAGATTGGCCGCGTCTTTATCCATCCTGAGCCGGCCACCGATAATGCCCGATAGAAGCGTCCGCCACGTCGTATCGCGAAAGAGCAAACGATTCCTATCGCGTACCTGGATTCCTCGCTGCGCGGACGACGAATAAAATGGGCGAGACCCTCTCATGCGGCAAATGTTTCGCGCACTCTCGGCTGTTCTTGCCCTGCTCGCGATCGCGCTCGTTTCCGCGCTGATCACCATGCGGCTCGCGATTCATGGGGCGGAAGTGCGCGTTCCCGCGCTCTCCGGATCTTCCTTGGCACAGGCCGTAGCACAGCTGCATGCGCGTGGTCTCGAAACCGCTATCGACGGCCACTTCTACAGCACCACCCAGCCGGCTGGGCATGTACTGACGCAAAGTCCCGCGCCCGGCACCCTGGTTCGCAAATCCTGGCGGGTGCGAATCGCGTGAGCCTTGGACCGCAGAAAACCGCGATTCCAGCGCTCGAAGGAATGGATGAAAATATCGCAACCATCACCATCCGGAGAATCGGACTGCAGGTCGGCGACGTCGCCGGATCCCATATGATTACGCACCAGCAAAATACGATCGTGGCGCAAACTCCGCTGCCCGGCGCCACAGATGTGCAAGGCCCCGGCATCGCTCTGCTGGTCGCGCAAGCATCTCCGCCGCAGCAAGAGGCGAGCGTCATGCCGGATCTGACTGGAGAAACCTTCTCGATGGCCGCCTTGACGATCCTCCACTGCTGGATTTCAACTGGCGCCATTGCAGGGCCAATCCACTCCAGTGCCGGAGACGCCTGCGACAAACCCGGCCGCGGCAAGTCCACCGCCATCCCCCGGTACCGGTTCACCGGTACCCAGTGCTGGATCCCCGCCGAATCAGTCTTCCGCTCCCTCCGGAACAGTCATCGCACAGATTCCCTCCGCAGGCAGCCGCATTTTTGCGGGATCGACAATTCAGCTTACTGTTCAACCATGATGTTGCATCTATCCGCGTTCAATCAGGGCGGCAAAAAATCCATCGCAAGGATGCAGGCCTGGCAAAGTCCGCAGGTATCCGCCGCGAAAACCGGTCGCGCGAAGCTCCGCGACCGCCTCGCCGCGCACAATTCCCTGCTGATGGAGCCGATCGAATTCCGCGCATAAATCGAGATTTCTGAATTGTGCGGATGAAGCCAGGCAAGCTTCGACAACTGCCTCATTCTCCTCCGGTTCCAGCGAGCAGGTGGAGTAGAGCAATCGTCCGCCGGGAGCAAGCAGGCGCAACGCCGCGGCGAGAATCGCCCGCTGCCGTTCCGCCTGACGGCCAAGCTCGTGCGGTTCGAGGCGATGGCGAATCTCCGGATTACGCGCCAGTGTTCCCGTCCCGTGCATGGAACATCGCAAAGAATTCTGTCGAATAGGACCGATGCCGCTGAGCTTCGCCGCATCCGCGACACGATACTCAATCCGACCTTGCGGAACCAGGTCGCGAGCCGCGCCTGCATCATCAGCCAGGCGCCTGGGATGAATATCGCAGGCCAGCAATTCCGCTTCTGGATTGTTCTCCGCCAGCACAGCCGTTTTGCCGCCGGGAGCCGCACAGCAATCCAGAATGCGCGATCCTTTTCCCAGCAACTCCGCCACCAATTGCGAACCCTCGTCCTGAAATTGCGCTGCAGCGGAAGCTGGGATCGTGGCCGGTGCAAGGTAACGGGCATTCGCTCAGAAACGCACCTGACTCCGTAGTTACACCTGCATCAAGGAGCGCGGCTTCGGCTTCTGGCGCAAGCAATCGCAGAGCGGCGCGCGGCTCCTGCTGGCCGTGCTCGCAAATCAGTTTGCAGGCCTGCTCGTCCATACATTTTGCGCCAGCGCGCGACCATCCACTCCGGATAGGCAAGCTCGGCGGCAAAACTGCGGCCCTTCGGCAGTGCCGCGACTTTGCGCAGCACGGCATTCACGAGGCCAGCCTGACGCGCAGCATCCGAATGCTTCGTCCATTCAACCGACTCGAAGATGGCCGCATGAGCGGGAATGCGGTCGAGAAAAAGTAGTTGGTACGCGCCCATCCTGAGCGCCAGCAGCGCATCTTCCGGCAACACCAGATCGGGACGCGCCAGATAATCGCGGCATTCCGCATCCAGAACGCGTTGCCAGCGGAGCGTTCCGAGTACCAACGTGGTGCAGAGATTGCGGTCCGGCTGTGATCAGCTCATCAACCGCTCGCGAATGCAGCAGACTGTCGCTGTTCGCTTGTTCCCGGCCAACTTTACGAAGTATTTCGAACGCTGCCTGGCGGGCAGGTGCAATCGCAGCAGACATGGCGCTCAACCCAGCCGCTCGGCGGACGCGAACGCAAAGCCATTCAGGAATGCTTCCACCGGCATCCGGCGCTTGCCTTCCAGTTGCAGTTCCAGCAATTCAAGCCAGGTATCCTTGCCACAGGCGGCAAACAGACGATCTCCGCTGCGCGACAGCATTCCCGGTGACGCCGGTTGCTGTTGTTCGAGTCGATCCGCGATGCGCATTTCATGCAGGCTCAGCTTCTTTCCGCGGAACGAAGTAAATGCGCCCGGCCAGGGCTGAAACCCACGCCAGCGGTTGTAAATCTGCTCTGCCGGCCGGGTCCATTCGATGCGGCCATCTTCCCGTGTGAGAATCGGCGCGAGTGTCGCGTGGGTGGTGATCCTGCGGTTTGCCGCGGAGCGTGCCCGCCGCTAGACCGGCAAGCGTCTGTACCATCAGCGCCGCACCTGCCGCGGCAAGAATCGGCGATAGTTCCACGGAGGTCTGGTCAGGCAAGATCGGCACGCGCTGTTCGAGCAGGATGTTCCCGGTATCGAGGCCCTCATCAATTCGCATCGTGGTGACGCCGGTCTCCGTTTCTCCGTTGGCCACGGCCCATTGGATGGGAGCAGCGCCGCGATACTTCGGCAATAGCGATGCATGCAGGTTCAGATTGCCATGGCGCGGAAGCGTAAGCATCCACGGCGGAATCAATCGTCCATAGGCCACGATGATGATCGCCTCCGGGGCAATGCGCTGAAGACGGTCCTGCAGTTCAGCATTGTTGCGGATTTTTTCTGGCTGCTCGACGACAAGATGATGTTTCAGCGCGAATTGTTTGACGCGGGAGAATTGGACGTCCAGCCCACGACCGCTGGGGCGATCCGGTTGCGATAAGACCAGCTCCACTCGTATGGCCCGCCTTCAGCAACGCCTCCAATGTTGGCACGGCAAACTGCGGCGTCCCGCAGAAAACGAGGCGCATCGCGCTACCAGTCGCCGGCTTTCTGCAATTTGCGAATCTTGCGCAACTGCAGATCGCGTTTCAGCCGGCTGAGGCGAAAGATGAAGAGAATTCCATCCAGGTGGTCGATCTCATGCTGAAGCGCGCGCGAAAGCAATTCCTTTCCTTCCACTTCCACTGGGTTGCCGTCGCCGTCCTGCGCTCGCACCTTCACCTCGGCAGCGCGCACTACCCGGTCGCGAATCTCGGGCAGGCTCAAGCAGCCTTCGTCCTCTACCTGTTTGCCTTTTTTGTCGACAATTTCAGGATTGATCAGAACGAGCTTTTGCTTCGGGTCCTTCTGAAAACTAATATCGATAACCGTCAAGCGCTTCGAAATTCCGATCTGCGGGGCCGCCAGCCCAATCCCCTGCGCGTCGTACATGGAAGCGAACATGTCATCGACGAGCTTGCGTAGCTCCGCGTCGAATACGGTGACGGGCTGGGCAGGCTGCTGCAGGATCGGATCTGGGATATTTCACTATCGGATAAATCATCTGAACTGTTTCTGTCTTTCGTGCTTGCTCATCAGAAATTGCGAATCTGCTCACAGTATCCTTGATAGTTTCGCACCATCTCGCGCAGGGAGTCGCCCCCAAACTTCTCGCAGGCGAGTTTGGCCAGCGTCAATGCAACCATGGCCTCCGCAGCGACTCCAGCAGCCGGAACCACACAAACGTCGGAGCGCTCGTAGGCGGCCTTCACCTCTTCGCGGGTTGCGAAGCTTACGGAGGCCAGCGGACGGCGCAGCGTGGAGATCGGTTTCAGATAGCCGCGAACGATCACATCCTCGCCATTGGAAATACCGCCCTCGATGCCGCCGGCATTGTTCTGTTCGCGCGTGAAGCGCGTGTGCTTCTCCGGAATCGCCATCTTCTGGAGAGTAATGGATCGCATCATGCACCTTGGAGCCGAAGACAGCAGCAGCCGTGACACCCCGGCCAATCTCCACTGCTTTCACCGCCTGCAGAGACATCACGGCAGCGGCCAGAAGGCCATCCAGTCGCTCATCCCAGTTGGCATAGGTTCCCAGACCTGGCGGCACGCGGTGCGCTACGACTTCAAAGACTCCGCCTACGGAATCGCCGGTCCGCAGCACCTGATCCACCACTGCCTTCATCCGCTGCTCGGCAGCACGGTCGACGCAATTCAGCAGGATCTCATCGCGTTGCTGGAGGGCGGCGATTTCCTCCCAGGTGGCCTCCCGATCAAGCTCCTCATTACCGACCCGGATTACATGACTTGCGATTGATATCTCAAGTTTCACTAGAAGTTGCGTCGCGATCGAACCGGCAGCCACGCGGGCCGTCGATTCACGCGCCGAGGCACGCTCCAGGACATAGCGCGCATCGGGAAAATCGTACTTTATCGCACCCGCGAGATCGGCGTGCCCGGGCCGTGGTGAAGCGACGGCTTTGTGCTTCGAAGGGTCGCCTTCAGTCACCGGCAAAATCTCGGTCCAATTCTTCCAGTCGTTGTTCTCAATCCGAATTGCAATCGGCGAGCCGATCGTTTTGCCATGACGAACGCCGGAAAGAATGTGCGCCGTGTCACGCTCGATACGCATGCGGCCGCCGCGGCCGTAGCCCTGCTGCCTTCGCCACAGTTCGCGATTAATTTTGGCTTCATCAATGGGCACGCCAGCCGGCATTCCTGAAACTGTTGCAATGAGACATTCGCCGTGGGACTCGCCTGCGGTCGAAAAACGAAGCATGATTTGGAACCAGATTCACTTTCTGTAAAGTTGTGGGTTCAGTCAATGCAGTCTGAAAGCTATATCTCTCTGTTCGTCAATTTGGGCGCGGCGAAGGTCCAGAACATGCGCGCATTGTCAGGATTCCTCGACTCCGCTGCGCTCCGCTCGCAATGACTCGTCTTTACCGCTAACATTCATCCGTTTGTTAGCCACTCAAACTGCGCATCGGTTAAGGGAACAACGGATAATCTGCCCTGCCGAACCAGTGGCGAGTCGGCAAACCGTTTCATTTGCTTGATCTTGTCCAGGGATTTCGGCACAATCGGGTTTCCGCGGCGAATCCGGACCAGAGGAACACTGGGATTGCTGGCGTCGACACTGACCACCACCGCGGTTCCGACAGCACTCCGTTCATCGCCGGTGTGATAAATGACGAGCCGCTCTCCTGGCTTAATCTCCCGCAAATATCTTACCGCCTGCGGATTTGTGACCCCATCCCAGATTGTCTCCTTCTCGCGCTCGAGATCGTGGAAGGAATAAACGCCCGGCTCGGTTTTTAAAAGATATGGCATGGTTATTTGTTCTTCGCCTCTGCCTGCGCCATGTACTCCCGTGTATTCACCAGCGGCCGTTCCAATGCTCGTACCCGATCGATGTATACCGGAACCGGCGAGCCTTCCGGCTGGCAGGCTTCCTGCATGGCAAGCATTTTGGCTTCGGCATCATCAAGGTAGTGGAGCAATACCGCCTCAGGAATCATCGGCAGTTTCGGCGAACCGAATTCGAGCGATCCGTGATGGCTCAAAATCATATGCTCTACCAGCGTACGCAGATGCTTTGGGAAGTCCGGCAGCGCCTTCACCTTCTCTTCGAGCAGGCGCGTAGCGATCGAGATGTGGCCGATCAGCTGACCCTCCAGCGTGTACTCGAATCCGCGTTCCCAGCTCAATTCATAGATCTTGCCTATGTCGTGCAGGATGGCGCCGGTCAGCAGCAGGTCGCGATGAATCAGCGGAAAATGGCCGGCGGCCAGATCGCAGAATTGCAACAGATCGACGACGTGTTCAAGCAAGCCGCCGATCCAGGCATGATGCATGAACTTCGCCGCCGGCGCAGCTTTGTAGCGTCTCGCAATCTCCGGTTCATCAAGAAACGCGAATACCAGCCGCTTCAAATCCGGGTCCGTGAATGTATTGACGGATTCGCGAAGCTGGATCCAGAGCGTATCGATGTCGCGCGTAGTCCGGCGTTGAAAATCGCCGAGATCGATCTGCTCGATCTCCAGCCGCATGATCTCGAACACCCGCAGCTGCAGCTTGCCATTGAACTCATCTACGCAGGCGCGGACATCGACAAAGTCGTTCTGCTCGAATTTGGCGGCCCATACTTCAGCGGTATCCCAGACGCGTCCATCGAGGCGTCCAGTGCGATCGCACAGCGTCAGCGAAAGATATTTCCCATTGCCGTCATTGCGGTCCCGCAGTTGTTTCTGGACCACCAGGAAATGGGAGCGTACATTCCGGCCACGGTGCTTTGCGGCGTCCGCCAGAAAGAAATCTTTCATGCGCTCCTCTTCCGGAACCTGATTCCAGGTGGAAAAATTTATGCGAACCAGCCGCCCGACTACGGCTGCTGGGCGGCCGGGCTGGAGCCAGAGGAAGTCCCACCGCTGCCGTTCGATGGTGGCTCTGTAGCCGGCGGGTTGTTTTTCTTCTCGCTGTTCTTTTTCATCGCTCAGGCGCGTCTTCTCGCCATTGACAGCCTTGGCTTTTTTCTTCTTCTTTTTCCGGGTCGTATCGCCAGCCAGCCCGAGCGGCGCCGACTCCACCTTTTGATTCGCTATCTCGGCCGGAGTTAAGGCGGTAGGTATGGCGTTGTCCCGCTTGACCTTCTTCACTTTCGGACGATGCTTATGGCCGTTCGTCGATACCGGCGCGGGTTTATGCCGCGCTTCATCGCTGAATCGCCGTTTCTGCTGCTTCGGCTGCGTCAGCTTGGGAGTGTGCTCGAGATCCGGGCCGAGGGGCTGCACCTCCCCATTGCCGACTGCGGTTGCAGTTTCGGTGTTCGCATTTGGCGCGGCCGGTGCTGCCGCCGGGCCACTTCCGCCCGACGCCGTGGCCACCTGCTCAGCCGACACTGGAGTTTCAGGCGCGCGGCCATAGCGAAGCTTCACGCGTTTGTTCTTATGCTTCGCGGTATTCTTCGCGCGCACGCGTTTGAAGTGAGAAGGAGCAGGAGTTCCCGCAGCGGGAGCAGCTGGGACTGTTGCAGTGGCGGTTGTTGTAGGGACCGCTGTTGTAGCGGCCGTTGCCGCGGCGCCCGCTACTGCTGGGACCGGTGTCGGCGTAGTGGTCGCGGGAGCGGCGGTTGAAGCGACCGCGGTGGTTCTGTTTCGGTCTGACATACGGCCATACCTGGCCACGCGCTTGTCAAAGCGCTGCTTCTTCTTTTTCTTTTTTGGCTGCGGTGGCACATAGGCCGTAAACGTCGGCTTGGTCTCGTTTGGGCTGGCGGCTGCATCGGTAAATCCCGGACGAATGTCGATATAGGCTTCATCGCGCAGACGGGTAAGGTATTGCCTTACCGCCGGTTCAATCCGCTGCATGTAGAGCGCCTGCTCGATTTGCGGTTCAACCTTCTGTAAGGGCTGAGTCCCTCCAGGGTTATGCGCCGTCACCTGCAAAATGATGTATCCCTGCCGTGTGCGAATCGGCTCGGTGTAGCCATCCACGGGCAGATTGAATGTCTGGTCTTCCAGAACCTTGGCCAGAGCTCCCCGCTTGAACTCTCCCAGGTCGCCGCCCTGCTGCGCCGTAGGACCGCCGGAGTACTCTTTCGCCAGATCCGCAAACTTGCCGCCGGCCTTCAACTTGGCTTCTACTTCTTTTGCCTTGGCGTCTGCGGCATCCAGCTGGCTATCGGTGGGATTTTCACTGGTTGGAATCAAAATCTCATTCAGATGAACCGATTCCGGTTGGGTAAAGCTGTCGAGATGGCTGTTGTAATACTTCCTGACGTCGGCCTCAGACATTTGCATCTTGCTGCCGACTTCATTGCGCACCACCTGCTGCGTAATGATGTTGTTGCGGATATTGGCCTTGAAATCCTCGTATGAGGTACCCTGCTGCTCGACTGCCTTCTCCAGATCGTCCAGCGAGCCGAGATGGTTCTGCTTGCGGATTTCATCAAGCCGCTTGATCAGTTCCGTGTCGCCGGTAATCCCCAGCTGCTTGCCTTTCGATAGCAACAACTGCTGATCAATCAGGTCACGCAGAAGGGTTTTCTCGGCGTGGTTGTACTGTTCAAGGGACCAGTTATTCTGGCGCGACTCCTGAGCAAGCTCCGTCTGGGCACGGGTGTACTCGGAGTTGGTGATGACCTGGTCATTGACTCGGGCGATGATCTGCTCGACCGGCGTGCCGTAAAGGCTGGCCACATCGTTGGAGTCTGAACTCAGGCTGGTGCTGGAGCCAAGGGTCGGCGCCGCTTCCACAGGAGACTGACCGCCGGCCTGGGCAGGATTGCCGGTGTTCGCAGGGGTGTTGGTTTGACCCGCGCTGGGCAAGCAAAGGGCAGCGGCAAAAGTCAGAGGAAATACAACGCGGGCAACTGCTCTCAACATCATCTTGTTAACTCATACCATCCAAGCCTGCTGGTGTTGCGGCGGAGTTCCCTTCCGGCAGACTTTTAAACGCCCGGCAAGAAAAACAGCGGCACGATGCAGGTCGATTCCGTTCTCTCCATTCTAACCGCATCGCGACTTCTTTCCCAAGCGGCTGAAACGGCCCTCATGGGCCGCTTCACTCGGGCCAATGGCGGAAAGTTATCTGCGTGTGGCAACATGGACCCGTCGAGGACTTTACAGCTATGCCTACAGCAGTCGAGCGCCGGACCGTGGACCTGTCACAGTACCCCAATCTCGTTGTTATCTATCTGGGGATGCGGGTGAATCGCCTGACCGGTCTGAAGACGCTGGTCGGGTTCGGCCCGAAGATATCCGGTTCCGTCGCTGCCCAACCGGACGGGTTGCTTTCGCACGAAAATATCGTTTACTCGCTGCTTCCTATGCATATTGGCATGCGGCAGTACTGGCGGGATATGGAGTCGCTTTTGGCATGGACTCGCTCTGAGCCGCATCGTGAGTGGTGGAAGAATTTTCTTCGAGATTCGGGGGGAACGGGCTTCTGGCATGAGACCTACCTGATGCAGGGCGGAATGGAAGCAATTTACGATGACGTTGCCGAGCCCATCGGCTTCATGCGCTTTGCCCCGGTCAAACGCGCCCGTGGGCCCATGTTCGGCGCCGCTCATCGCGCAGCCAGACCCGATGACGCGGAAGCTGTCGTCAGCGAAAAAGAATTATACGGGCCATAATTCTTATCGACTATGTTGAACCCAATTGGCCTCCGATACTGCGAATCCAGGTACACTGCCGGGCCAGCCTGCGGTCGCGGCGAATGTTACACTGAGGCGTAGTGAATACAGCTTTTTCCGCTAAAACCGCCACCGTGATTCGAACCCGTGTCGCCAGAGGAACCAACGGTTCATGACTCCCCGCGCTCGCCGCTCCCTTTTTTTTGTCGTCGTATTTCTCGTTGTCTGCGGTGCCGCAGGCGCTTTCCTTGACCATCAAGTCGGCGCGCAGTCCTCCGGCAATGAGTCCACCTTGCGGGACAGCCTGAAACAGTTCACCAACGTATATAGCGTCGTCGAACAGAATTACGCCGAGCCGATGACCAAGGACCGCATCAACACTGCCATTTACGACGGCGCGATCCCCGACATGCTGCATGTCCTCGACCCCCACTCGAACTTCTACGATCCAACCGCCTTTGCCGCCATGCGCGAAGAGCAGAGCGGCAAATATTACGGGGTCGGCATGCAGATCATGCAGCAGAACGACAAGATTGTCGTCGTTAACCCGTTTGAAGGAACACCTTCCTATAAAGCCGGGATCCATCCCGGGGATGTAATTCTGGCGGTGAACGGAAAGCCGGTGAACGGCGTCGGTCCAGATGGAAAAACCATCAAGAGAGCCACCACGCTCGATGTCGCGAACATGCTGAAAGGCCCGAAAGGTACGCCGGTCAGCCTCACCATTGGGCGCGAAGGCCGGCCCCAGCCCATCGTGTTCCAACTGGTTCGCGCGGAGATTCCTCGCGCCAGTGTCGATCTCGCCTACAATATCCAACCCGGCGTTGGTTACATTCACATCAAGGATTTCGCCGAGGAAGAAACCGGACAGGAAGTGTTGGCGGCTCTGAAGCAGATGAATCCAACTGGCGGCCTGGTGATAGATCTGCGCGGCAACCCGGGCGGGCTTCTCAGCGAGGCGGTTGCGGTGTCCGGCGATTTCCTCCAAAAAGGCCAGATAATTGTTTCTCAACGGGGCCGCGCATTCCCGCCCATCACCTACCGCGATACCCATGGCGATCAGGGTCGGAAGTATCCTATTGTAATTCTGGTCAATCGCGGAACGGCATCCGCCGCGGAGATTGTCAGCGGCGCGCTGCAGGACCATGATCGAGCCCTGATCGCCGGCGAAACCACCTTCGGCAAGGGGCTGGTGCAAACCGTGTATCCACTGTCCGACAATACTGCGCTGGCGTTAACGACCTATCACTACTACACACCGAGCGGCCGCCTTATCCAGCGAAACTATACCGGCGTGTCGATGTACGATTACTTCTTCAATCCCGCTGACCGTCCCAGCAGCGACGCGAACCGCGAGGTGAAGCTTACCGACTCCGGGCGCGCTGTGTACGGCGGCGGTGGCATCACGCCGGATGTGAAGATCGACACTCCCAAGTCGAATCACTTCCAGGATGTGTTGATGGAGCAATTCGCATTCTTCAACTTTTCAAATCATTACCTGGTCAACCACACAGTCACGAAGGACTTCAAGGTCGACGATTCGGTCATCCACGATTTCGAAGCCTACCTGACCAGTAAACAGATTCCCTGGACCACAGAGGACATCGGCGGTGTCCGCGACTGGATTGACATGAGCATCAAGAGTGAGTTGTTCACGTCCGTCTTCGGACAGCAGGAAGGCTTAAAAGTTCGCGCCGCCTGGGACCCGATGATCAGCAAGGCTGTGACGCTGATTCCGCAAGCAGAAGCCCTGGAACAAAACGCTGAGAAGACAATCGCGCTTAAAGCCAGTGCCTCCGCCGCGACTCATTAAATATTGGATCAACAAAACTGCCGGTGCTCGTGAAAGTGCGGCCTTTGAGTGGCCGATACTCCGCACTTTCACCAAAACACGCCCCTCCATTTACCATAAAGATATGACTCTGCTCCTCTATACTGCCTCTTGGTGTCGCGATTGCCGCGTGGCCAAACGCTTCCTGTTACAGCACAAGATTCCTCACACAGAAATCGATATTGAAAACACTCCCGGGGCTGCGGAGGAAGTGATTGCGCAGGTGGGCAAACGCGCCATTCCTCAATTTGTCATCGATGGCAAGTGGGTCCAGCCTTATCGTCCCGGCGTCGGTTTTCTGCATAACGAAATGGCCGAGCTGCTCGGCGTCGCCGGAAAATAACGTCGGGGCAAAATCTGGGTGCCCCGAGTCTCGCTTCTGAGACCTGGGGTATCGATTCAGCCGCAAGAGGATCTGAACAGTGATCGACCGCTATACCCGCCCGGACATGGGCCGCATCTGGACGGAAGAAAACAAATACCGCATGTGGCTGGAGGTCGAATCCGCTGCCTCGGAAACACTGGCGGAATTCGGCATCGTCCCGGCTGAGGCTGCCCGGGCCATCCGCCAACGCGGCGCCATCGACGTTGCTCGCATACAGCAGATTGAGGCCGAGGTCCGCCACGATGTGATTGCCTTCACCACGGCAGTCTCGGAAAAAATCGGTCCGGAAGCACGGTGGCTGCACTACGGTCTGACGTCGAACGACGTGGTCGACACAGCGCAGGCCCTGCAATTGAAAGCCGCGTCCGCGATTCTGCGGGAAGATATCCTGCGCCTGCTCGAGGTCCTGAAGCGGCGTGCCATACAGTTCAAGCACACCCCCACCATTGGCCGCACGCACGGTGTCCATGCGGAACCGACGACGTTTGGACTGAAACTGCTGAACTGGTATGCCGAGATGCGGCGCAACCTGAAGCGCTTTGAGATGGCCGCGGAGGACATGCGCGTGGGCAAGGTTTCGGGCGCCGTCGGGACATTCGGGCATCTAAAACCAGAGCATGAAGCGCGCATTTGCGAGCGTCTCGGCCTGGCGCCCGCTCCAGTAGCGACCCAGGTGCTCCAGCGGGACCGTCATGCATTTTATGTCGGAACACTGGCACTGATTGCGGCGACTCTCGACAAAATCGCGGTGGAAATCAGGCATCTGCAGCGGACGGAAGTGCGGGAAGCGGAAGAATATTTTACTGAGAAGCAAAAGGGATCGTCGGCCATGCCGCACAAACGCAATC
This sequence comes from uncultured Acidobacteriota bacterium, assembly GCA_963823595.1. GTDB lineage: Bacteria > Acidobacteriota > Terriglobia > Terriglobales > Acidobacteriaceae > JAKAAZ01. The sequence continues at coordinate 18,897 of CAWGME010000018.1, read as the reverse complement.
CCGTCACCTCCGAGCAGATCAGCGGTCTGGCGCGGGTGGTGCGGGCCAATCAGCAGGCGGCGCTTGAGAACGTCGCGTTGTGGCATGAGCGCGATATTTCTCACTCCTCAGTGGAACGAATTATTCTGCCCGATTCAACCATCCTGACCGACTATCTACTTGAGAAAACGATATCGCTGATCGACCGGTTGGTTGTTCATCCGCAACGCATGTTGCGCAACCTGGAGCTGACAGCAGGCCTCATTTTTTCTGGCCAGTTGTTGCTGGAGCTTGCCGAAGCCGGAATGTCGCGCGAGGATGCGTACCGGGTTGTGCAATCGCATGCCATGCGCGCCTGGCAGCAGGACCTGAATTTTCGCGCAGAGGTTAACAAGGATCCGGAAATTACAGGGTTGCTATCGCCAGAAAAACTGGCCAAAGCGTTCGATCTGGAGCGCCAGCTGACGAATGTGGATACCATTTTTGCACGGGTGTTGAACGAGTAATCCTAGAGAGCGGATTTGAATACTATTGCCGCAAAAGTAGAGTTCGTCATTCTGAGCGAAGCAAAGATCCAGAGGACAATGGCATTGGCCATTTTGGTTTTGAAACTTCTTTACGATCACCGCGAGGCGCAGCGGTCCACTTTGATTGAACAACCTATCACCTGATACACCTGAGCTATGTACCAGCACAGCCTGCAAAGCCGCCTGATCCGGCACCACTCGCCTCTGGCGGCCGCCGTTGCTATCGGCGTGTTTTTGCTGTACATCACTCGTCCGTATTCCGATGCGGTCACCAGGGCAAGCTTCGCCACCGGCTACCCTGCGCTACTGCTGCTGGTGTTTACCCTGTGGATCGGTCCATGGAACCTCCTGCGACGACGACGAACACCTGTTTCAACCGATTTACGGCGGGACATCGGCATCTGGGCCGGAATCATGGGCGTCCTCCACACTGGATTTGGACTCGATGTACATCTGAGGGGCCGTCCATGGTTGTATTTTGTCTATGGGCGAAACGAAGGGCCGCACCTGATTCCCTTGCGCCACGACCTGTTTGGTTTCGCGAACTATACCGGATTGGTTGCGACAATCATCCTGGTTCTTTTGTTCGCCACGTCCAACGACTACGCTCTCCGCGCTTTGAGTACGCCGCGGTGGAAGCAGCTGCAACGCTGGAATTACGTGCTCTTCGTTTTCGCGATTTTGCACACTGCTGCGTTCCAGAAGATGGAAAAACAGCACCTATCCTTCGTTAGCACACTGCTAGCATGCGCCGCCATTACTTTGCTTTTGCAAGGGATGGGACTTCAGAGGCACCGCAGCCATGCAAAACTGAGACAGCGGTCGACTGCATCGGAAATATTCTATGAGTCATGAGGGGATCAGAATCGTGCCGGAGAACGACGCCGGCAAAGTAAACGCTCAGCCGGCACGCGAGTTGTCCTACGAAGCTATCCATCCCCAGCACGTCCGTGTGAATAAGACCGAAGGTACCGGAGTCGAAATCATCTGGAAGGATGGGCATACCAGCCAATGGACTTTCCCTTGGCTGCGCGACGCCTGCCCCTGCGCCATGTGTGTCGAGGAGCGCGAGGCGACCGGCAGAATACCAGGCCAGCCCAAGCCTCAAGCCAAAGCCGCACTGCCGATGTTCAAGGAGCCCGTGCGTCCAAAGAATGTCCGGCCCGTCGGACGCTACGCCCTCAGCTTCGACTGGAACGATGGCCACACCAGCGGAATCTTCTCGTGGCACTATCTGCGTTCCATGTGCCAATGCAAATTGTGCATGGACGCGCTCACGACTCCGGCCGCAGGATCGTAAACACTTCCGCCACGCACGCTGCGCGTAAGGCATTCCTGCGATTTTCCGGCTTCAGAAAACCGTCCTCGACAGCGCGATCAAACATTGTAAACAGTGGTCCCCAATAGTTCTCCGTATTGAGCAGAATCACTGGCTTGGAATGCAAACCCAGCTGCGCCCATCCCAGCACTTCGCAGAGCTCATCGAGCGTGCCATAGCCGCCCGGCAGCGCAATAAAAGCGTCGGCGAGATCCGCCATCATGTGTTTGCGCTGGTGCATGGTCTCGACCACATGCAGTTCAGTCAGACCGCCATGCGCCACTTCCCGACCGGCCAGATATCGGGGAATCACCCCGATCACTTCTCCACCCGCGGCGAGTACCGAGTCCGCAAGCACGCCCATCAACCCAACCTGCGCGCCGCCATATACCAGCCGGAAACCAGCATTCGCAATAGCGCTTCCCAGTTCCCGCGCTGCGTCCCGATAAGCAGTGGGAAAACCGACGGATGAGCCGCAATACACGCAAATCATCTTCTGTTGTGGCATTCTCCCTTCAGAATATCGTGCCGGTCCGCACGATACACTGGAAGTAGCCTGGCAACTTTATCATCTGAGATCGCGCACCACCGCAGTACCCACAGCAGGAGTCTTCCCCTCGTGTCCCGATTACTTGAAAACATGAATCCGCAGCAGCGCGCGGCAATTGAAAACGTGGACGGTCCATTGCTGATCCTCGCCGGGGCTGGCTCGGGAAAAACCCGTGTGATCACACATCGTATCGCCTATCTGATCGAGGAGCGCGGTGTGCCTGCCGATGCGATCCTGGCGGTCACGTTTACCAACAAGGCGGCAACGGAAATGGCGGAGCGCGTTGAGCGCCTGATGGATCATCGCAGTCTGGCGCGGCCCCTGCTCGCCACGTTTCACTCCTTCTGCGTGCGCCTTTTGCGCCGCGATATTGAAGCCTTGCATATCAACGGGCGTGGCCGCACGAAAGATTTCGTTATCTATGACGAAAGCGAGCAGCAGGCGGTCCTCAAACAGGCCATGCGCCGCCTCGGCCTGGACGACAAGCAGTTGACGCCTCGCATCGTGCTCTCACGCATCTCCTGGGCAAAAAATCACATGCTCGATCCCCAGGAGATCTACCTGCAATCCTCAGACCCGAAAACCGAGCGCATCGCGCATCTGTATGACATCTACCGGAAGGACCTGGAGCGCGCCAACGCTCTCGATTTTGACGATCTGCTGCTTGAAGCCGTGCGCCTGCTGCGCGCTGCGCCGGATGTCCGCGCCTACTACAACCGACGCTTCCGTTACATCCTGATTGACGAGTACCAGGATACGAATCGTCCACAATATGAATTGATGAAAATGCTGGCCGGCGAGGAAAAAAATATCTGCGTTGTCGGCGATGAGGACCAGAGCATCTACTCCTGGCGCGGCGCGGACATCCGCAACATTCTTGAGTTTGAAAAAGATTTCCCCAACACCCAAATTATTCGCTTGGAACAGAACTATCGCTCCACGCAGGTAATTCTTGAAGCGGCAGGCGCGGTCGTTGCCAATAACATTCAGCGAAAAGGCAAAACGCTGTGGACCTCGCGCGATGGCGGCAGCCAGATTGGCTATTACGAAGCGCTCGATGGTGAAGGCGAGGCCCTCTTCATCGCCGACTACATTCAGAAATATATCCGTAAGACTGGCAATGATGCCGACCTGCCCCGCATCGCCGTGCTCTACCGCACCAACTCGCAGTCCCGCCTGGTGGAAGAAGCGCTGCGGCGCTACGGCATCCAGTACACCATGGTCGGCGGTTTCTCCTTCTATGACCGCGCCGAAATCAAAGATATGCTCAGCTACCTGAAGCTGGTGGCGAACCCGAACGATTCGATTGCTTTGCAGCGTTCAATCAACACCCCGCCGCGCGGCATCGGTAGAACTACCCTTGAAACCATGGAACGGCTGGCTCTCGAAACCGGGGTCAGCACCTGGGATGCGATGCGCCAGGTCATCGCGCAGCGGCTGGTCTCCGCGCGCGCCATCGCATCGCTCGAAGGGTTTCGCCGCATGATCGAAGATGCGCGCGCCATGCTGAATCCCGGATTTGCCGAGAAGCTGGAGCAGGACATCGCGGCGTCGGAAGCAGAGCCTGCGCCCAAATCAGACGGAGCTTACTGATGCCGACACCAGCTTCGATTTCGGCGCGATTGACTCCGATGCATCGGAAGAGGACACCGATCTGGCCGCCTCCTTCGACCCTTCGGAATTTTCTCCATTTGCAGCAACGACTTCTCCTAGACAGCTTGCAAACAAACTCTCCTCCGCGCTTGAAATGCGGTCCGGGTTCGATGGATTGCCAATCACCGGCGATAATGCATTTCGCAAACCGGGCGATGCCGCCACACTGCCGGAGCTGATTAAATTCCTCATCGACCGCAGCGGATATATCCGGGTGCTCGAAGAAGAAGCCACTCCAGAATCGCAGTCGCGCATCGAAAACCTACGCGAACTGGTCAACGCGGCGCAGGACGCGCACGAGCGCGGCGAAACGCTGACAGAATTTCTCGACCATGCGGCCCTGGTAAGCGACACGGATAAGTATGATCCCGAATCGCGCGTCACCCTGATGACTCTCCACGCCGCCAAGGGACTCGAGTTTCCACTGGTCTTCCTCGCCGGCATGGAGGAGGGGCTGTTTCCGCATTCGCGTACCACCAATGACGGCGAGGGCCTCGAAGAAGAACGCCGCCTCTGCTACGTCGGCATTACCCGCGCCATGGACGCGTTGCTGGTTACGCGCGCGCGTTTCCGCCGCCGCTATGGAAATGACTCTCCGGAACATTCGACCCCGTCCCGTTTTCTCGGCGAAATTCCCGGCCATCTCATCGAAGACCTCAGTGCTCCAGTACCGGCCAGCACCTGGGGCGGTTATGCCGCGCAATCCACCCGCAGCCGTAGCCAGCGGACGGCAGATGGCTCGCATTGGAGTTATGAAGACGAGGACCAAAGCTCTTCCGATTCGCTGACAAGCACATCTGGACCGCGACAGACCGCACGCACTCCGGGCGGCGGTTCCATCGACAACATCGCCCAGTTTTTCGGCTCGCGGAGCGCAGAAGTTTCCCCGCCCCAAATTGCCGGTTGCGGAGCCGTCCGGTGCAACCGGATTCCGCAGCGGGCAGCGCGTGCGTCACCCCAAATATGGAGAAGGTGTCGTCTTCCGGCGCGAGGGAGAAGGGGAAGACGCAAAAATTACGGTACAATTTTCTCGGTTCGGCGTAAAAAAGCTGGTGGAAAAGTTTGCGCAACTGGAGCGCGTCTAAAGCTTCATTGAACAGTAGGAATCAAGAATCATTCATTCGAAAAAGAGAGAGAGTTTCCGAAGCAGATGGCAAATACCAAAGCAATCACCGATACAGCGGAACGAAAGAAAGTAAAGCGAACGGCTCGCAAAAAGGCCGCTGCCAAACCGAAACGCACCACACCACGCGGCTCGAACAAGCAGAAGCTGAAGAAGCTCGCGCGCGGAACCTCCAAGCGCTAGGACCTTAGTAATTCAGACGAGTGTTCGTCATTCTGAGCGAAGAAGAATCCAGGAATAGTCATCGATTGAGCGATGCTATCGCTTCTGGATTCTTCGCTTCTCGAAGAATGACTACCAACCGTCCGTCTGACCTGCGAAACACACTTCAGGAGCCAGGCCCTGTCGAAACAGATCTTCGCCACGAAATCCATCGACAAGCTGGTGCTCGACTCGGAGAATCCCGAGACTCGCCTGAAGAAAACGCTGGGGCCCTTGTCGCTTACCGCGCTTGGCATCGGCGCGGTGATTGGCTCAGGAATCTTCACCGTCATCGGGACGGCGATTGCGGGCCAGACCTCAAGCGCCGCCTCGGTCCTGAACACCCCGGTGCTCGATTTTCTGGTGCATCATTCCGCGCTTTCGGGGCGCCCCGGCGCTGGTCCCGCGCTTGCACTTTCGATGCTGCTGGTTGCTATCGTCTGCGCCTTTACCGGCCTGTGTTACGCCGAGATGGCTTCGATGATTCCCATCGCCGGCAGCGCCTACACCTATACCTATGCCACCATGGGCGAGTTGATCGCATGGATCATCGGCTGGGATTTGATCCTGGAATATGCCTTTTCCAACATGGCGGTCTCGGTCGGCTTTGCGGCGCATATGGTCGATCTGATGGATTGGATCGGCATCCATCCCGCCCTGCGCTGGATCTCTCCCGCGTACCTGCCGGGTGGCTTGCAGGACCTTGCCGGCCACACGCTGTACACGCCCGGGTGGCACTTCGGCTTCAACTTCCCTGCCTTCATCATCGTCATGCTGTTGACGATAATTCTCGTCCGCGGCATTCGTGAGTCCGCCGAGACCAACAACATCATGGTGCTGCTCAAGATCGGCGCGATCCTTGTCTTCGTAGGCGTCGGATCGCACTTCATCCACACGTCCAACTGGCACCCATTCGCGCCGAACGGCTGGTCGGGTGTGCTGACCGGCGGCTCGATTATTTTCTTCACCTACATCGGCTTCGATTCCGTTTCCACCGCCGCCGAGGAATGCAGGAATCCGCAACGGGATGTTCCCATCGGCATCATCGCCACGCTGATTGTCGCCACCATTCTTTACATCGGCGTTGCCGTCGTTCTCACCGGGCTGGTTCCCTGGCACTCACTCATGGACGATGCCGCGCCGGAAGTCAACACGCTGCGCATGCTCACCCACACCACCGGCAACTCCCTGCTCCACTGGACGCACCTGGTGGTCTTGATAGGCGCGCTGCTGGGGATGATCTCGTCGATCCTGGTTTTCCAGATCGGCCAGGCGCGCGTGTGGTTCGCCATGTCACGCGACGGTCTGCTGCCGACCATGTTCAGCAAAGTGCATCCTCGCTTCCGCACCCCGGCCGTCGCGACCTGGATCGCCGGTATTGTGGTGGCGCTTCCCGCCGGGCTGCTGGATATCGGCACCTTCGCCGACCTCTCCAACATCGGCACGTTATTCGCGTTTGTGCTGGTCTCGGTGGGAGTCATCATCCTGCGGTATAAAGATCCCGGCCGTTATCGCGGATTTCGCTGTCCCGGCGGGTCTGTGATCCCCGTCCTCAGCGTAATATTTTGTGTGCTGCTGATGGCAGGCCTGCCGGTGCTCACCTGGATTCGATTCTTCGTCTGGCTGGCCATTGGGCTCTTGATCTATTACTTCTACAGCCGTCATCGCAGCGAATTTGCCTCCAGCAGGCGGTCACATTCCTGATGCCAGCCCGCTCCAAGTCCGGCCTTTCCCACAACGACGCCCCGGATGCTGCTCTGATTGCCTGGATTCGCGGTCTGCCCAAAGGCGAGCTGCACCTCCACCTGGAAGGCGCCATCTCGCCCGAAACTCTGGTCGAGATGAGCCGCCGCAACGACGCCCAGCCGCTCACATTGGAAGCGGCCCGCGCGCTCTATCAATATGAAGATTTCTCCGGCTTTCTGTTAGCCTTCAAGGCCATCACCGAGCGCCTGCGCGCGCCGGACGATTACGAGCTGATCACCTATCGGATGATGCAGGCGCTGCACGCGCAGGGCATCCTCCATGCCGAGGTTTACGTCTCCGTCGGCGTCGTCTACTACTGGCGGCACATTGAATTCGAGTCGCTCTTCGCCGGTATGGAACGCGGCCGCCTCCGCGGCGAGCAGGAATTTGGCATATCGCTTTTCTGGATCTTCGACGCGGTTCGCCATTTTGGCGTGGAGGAGGCTGCGCGCGTCTTCCACAAAGCCGCCGAACTCAGTCCGCAGCATCCCTCCATCATCGGCATCGGCCTAGGTGGGGACGAGCGCCGCACGGGGGCCGAGCCCTTTCGCGAGCTATACGCCGAAGCCCGCGGCCATGGTCTCCATCTCACCGTACACGCTGGGGAAACCGTCGGGCCGGAAGGTATCTGGTCAGCACTCAACATCGGCGCGGAACGCATCGGGCACGCACTCAGCGCCCGGCAGGATCGCGAGCTTATGGAGATCCTGTCGCAAAGGCAGGTGCCGCTAGAAATCTGCATCACCAGCAATCTGCGTACCGGCTGCTGCAAGCAATCGGCCGACCATCCGGTGCGCGAATACTTTGAAAACGGCCTGATGGTGACGCTAAACTCCGATGACCCCGCGATCTTCGCCAGCGACCTCTGCGAAGAATATCTGCTGGCGCATCGCGATTTCCATCTAACGCTCGAACATTTGCGCGAGCTGGCGGGAAACTCCATCGAAGCCAGCTTTCTACCCCCCGGGCGCAAGCTGGAGCTACTTCGCCAGGTGGAACAATATCCCGATCCGCTGTAAGAGTTCGCCTAAGTTACTTATGACTGTACCTTTCACCAATTCTTCACCGGGTTTCCTCTTGATTTGCGGTAAGATTTTCGTATGAGAAACCTGAGCCTGCGGCTGGTCAGCCGGTGCACTCGGAAATGGAAAGCGGAACGGGAAGACGCGCGGCCAGCAGCATCGTCGTCTGCGACGGCTCCGTGGATTCGGATTCTTGGCTGGACGTCCGTCGCGACCGGCGCCTTGACGGTGGGATATCTTGTGGGACGGAATATTCGCGCGCGGTACCGGCTAAACCACCGCACTCCTTACGATCTCTATTCCCACGCAGGGGATAACGGCAACGGTCTCGAATACGGCGTCGGCATTTAGCTTCGCGGTTGTCAACTCACCAGCCTTTGCTTTCCGCTGAACCTCTCCCCCAGTTTTCGCGGCCATGCCGGATCCATACAAGGCCGCTCGATCAAAACAAACGCCAGCAAACTCACAGTTGCGATCGGCACACCCAGCAGGACGATCTGCATAGCCAAATTCGTCAGGAAATCCTGAAACACAATGGCATGCCGGGTTAGCTTGAAAAACACTCCGATAACGAAGAAATGCCACAAATAAATGGAGTAGCACATGCCGCCGATGGTCGCGATCCAAATATTGCTGAAGAACTTTCTGAACAGAATGCCTTTGAATGCCGCGATATAAAGGGGCAAAATCAGGAGCGGCAGAATTGCGTGATACCAAAGAAAGCTTCTGGATACCAGAAAAATAAAGGGCCATCCGCAAACGCTCACCACATCCCATAACCAATGGTTTTCGAACCGTGAGCTTTCGGTCAGATATAAGTCGGTCAGTAACAAGCCCGCAAGAAAGTATTGGATATAAAAGACAATGGTAAGTGCCGCGAAAGTTGCACCGACGCGACATCCCATCTGAATCGCGCCGATCGATCCAATCAAAAGGAGGAACACAGTTCTCCGCATCCAGGGCTGCCGAACAAGAAATAACAGTGAGATCAGCGGAGCCAGAATATAAAACTGAATTTCTACTTCCAGACTCCACGTAACGGCGTTGATCCAGCTGGGCGTGTGATAGGTCAGGTTATGCAGATAGAAAACGCTCGCTAGCAGGTGCGGCAGCATGTACCTAAGCTTCTGGTGATAATAGACAAAGGCGGTAAGCGCGCAGAATACAAGGTTGAAGATGTAAGGAGGTTCCAGCCGGGTAACACGGCGCAGAAAATATTTTTTTAGGTTGACAGGTCTACCACCCTGCAGATGCTGACGCGCAAATCCCAGACCCAGAACAAATCCGCTGATGACAAAGAACAGCCGGACTCCTCGATCCCCATTGCCAACTGCCGTAATGACCCAGTTGTACCGCGCCTGCACGGCGACCGGATGCCCGCTTTTCACCATCAACTGCGCCAGAATGTGGTACAGAACGACCGATCCGATGGCCACAAAGCGCAGTCCGTCCAACTCCCGTATCCAGGAGCCATCCGTCGTAATCCGGCGCAGCCGCCACGGAAATCCCGCCGGTCTAGCCACAGGCTCTTGCAGCTTCGTTCGCGATGTGGAATGGGTTGCCATCGAACCTGAGCAGGTTTTATTAACGATACAACCGTTGCCGCGTTCATTGTCACATGCATCATGAGAAAGGCCCGGATCGCTCCGGGCCTTCTTCAAGCCGAACCGGGAGAAGCTCTATGTCTTCCCCGCCAGTTGCCGCAGTACATACAGCAGAATGCCGCCGTGCTGGTAGTAGAGAATCTCCTGCGGCGTGTCGATGCGCACGGTCGCCGAGAATTCCTTCTGCTTTCGATCGCCCGCTGTCGTCTTCACCATCAGCTTACGGCCGTTCGCAAATTTCGAATCCAGCATCGCGCGCAGGCCGTCGATATCGTATATTTCTTTTCCGGTTAGCTCCAGCGACTCGGCATTTTGGCCGTGCTCAAACTGCAGTGGCAGGATTCCCATCCCCACCAAGTTCGAGCGATGAATCCGCTCGAAGCTTTCGGCAATGACGGCGCGCACGCCCAGCAGTTTCGGCCCCTTTGCTGCCCAGTCACGCGAAGAACCCGATCCGTATTCCTTGCCCGCTAGAATGATCAGCGGCGTCTTCCGTTCGGCATAGCGCACGGAAGCATCGAAGATGCTCATCGGCTCGCCTTCCGGCAGCAGCTGCGTGACGCCGCCTTCCGTTCCGGGAGCGAGCTTGTTGCGCAGCCGTACATTGGCAAACGTTCCCCGCACCATGACTTCATGATTGCCGCGGCGCGAGCCGTAGCTGTTAAACTCCGCCGGCTTCACGCCATGCTCCACCAGGTACTTCCCCGCCGGCCCGTTCAGCTTGATCGATCCCGCGGGAGAAATATGATCCGTCGTTACGCTGTCGCCCAGCATCGCCAGCACGCGCGCGCCGCGGATATCTTCGACCGCTTGGGGCGAAGCCTGCATTCCATCGAAATAGGGCGCTTTGCGGATGTAAGTGGAATCCGGCTCCCACCGATAGGTGGAACCCGTGGGAACCTTCAGTTTCTGCCACTCTTTGTCGCCTTCGCTCACGGTCGAGTATTGCTTGCGGAACATTTCCGAATCAATCGAGCTGGCTAATGTCGTCTGCACTTCCTCCTGCGACGGCCAGATATCCCGCAGATACACAGGCTGGCCTTCCTTTCCCTTGCCAAGTGGATCGCGATCGAAATCATGATCGATCCGGCCGGCCAGCGCATATGCAACCACCAGAGGCGGCGACATCAGGTAATTCGCCCGCACGTCGGAGTTGATCCGCCCTTCAAAATTGCGATTGCCGCTCAGTACGGATACAGCAACCAGACCATGGTCCTCAATCGACTTTGACACATCCGGCGGCAGCGGACCGGAGTTACCGATGCAAGTGGTGCATCCGTACCCAACGACGTTGAAGCGCAGCTTGTCGAGATACTGAATCAGACCAGCCTTCTTGTAGTAGTCCGTCACCACTCGTGAGCCCGGCGCCAGAGAGCTTTTCACCCATGGGGGCACCTTCAATCCCTTCTCGACTGCTTTTTTCGCCAGCAGCCCTGCGGCGAGCATCACCGAAGGGTTCGACGTATTCGTGCAGCTGGTAATGGCGGCGATAACGATGGAGCCGTCGTCCAGATATTTATCCACTTCGAGGCCGAAGCGATCCTGCACCGAAACCGCATGTCCCGGCTCGGGCGCTCCTTCAGAGCTGGTTGGGCCGTTCGCGGAGACGTGACCACCCTCGCCATCCCATTGCTGCACCTGGCGCGCAACGCTGGCGTTTCCGTGCGGCCCCTTCAATGCAGGCAAACTCTTCCGGAAGCTCGTCTCCACTTCGCTCAGCCGCACGCGATCCTGCGGACGCTTCGGCCCGGCCACGCTCGGCTCCACGGTATCGAGATCGAGCGACAGCGTCGAAGAATATTTTGCTTCCGGCGCATTCGGAGTATGAAACAGTCCCTGCTCTTTGTAGTAGGTCTCGACCAGCGCAATCTGTTCCTCGCTCCGTCCAGTCAGGCGCAGATAGCGCAGCGTCTCCGCATCCACGGGGAATATGCCGCATGTCGCGCCATATTCCGGAGCCATGTTGCCGATGGTCGCGCGATCGGCCAGCGACAGCTCGCTGATGCCTGCGCCATAGAACTCAACAAACTTCCCGACGACGCCATGCTTGCGCAACATCTCTGTAACCGTCAGCACCAGGTCGGTCGCCGTAGTTCCCTCGCGCAGCTTGCCCGATAATCTGAATCCGACCACCTGCGGAACCAGCATCGATACCGGCTGACCCAGCATCGCCGCCTCGGCTTCAATTCCACCTACGCCCCAGCCCAACACGCCTAGGCCGTTGATCATCGTCGTATGCGAATCCGTGCCCACCAGCGTGTCAGGATAGGCCTGCACAACTCCGTGCACATCTGGTTGCGTAGTGAACACCACACGAGCCAAATATTCCAGGTTCACCTGGTGACAAATTCCCATGCCGGGCGGGACTGCGGAGAAATTGCGGAACGCCGTCTGGCCCCATTTCAGAAACGCATAGCGCTCCACGTTGCGCCTATATTCGAGCAGTGCATTGATCGAATAGGAATCGCTGGTACCGTACTGATCCACCTGCACGGAGTGATCAATGACCAGTTCCGCGGGTTGCAAGGGATTGATCTTCTCCGGATCGCCACCTAGCGCGTGCATGGCATCGCGCATTGCCGCCAGATCAACCACCGCGGGCACGCCGGTAAAATCCTGCATCAGCACGCGAGCCGGCATGTAGGCAATCTCCCGCGAAGGCTCGGCCTCGGCATGCCACTTCGCCAGAAACTCGATGTCCTCTGCGGTCACGCTCTTGCCGTCCTCATGCCGCAAGAGATTTTCCAGAAGAATACGTAAAGAGTACGGGAGCGCTTCAAGCGAAACCCCATGTTTCGACAAAGCATCCAGCCGGAAGATTTCATACGTGCGATCGCCGGATTTTAATTGTGACCGGCTGGCAAAACTGTTCATGATGATGTCTCCTCAGAAAAAGGCGGGGACGGGCAGGCACAATCGCCGATACCCGACGAGTCGGGAATATGTCGCAATAAATCTTACGACCGCGTCAGAACAATGAGGAATGCAGCGGATTCTAGCCGCGATCACGCTTGCCGCGGTGCCAGCGTTTCAGGAAGACAATCTTGGGTACGAAGAGCATGGCGACTTGGCAGCCGAGGGCCGCCTTCTTCAATGGTAGCGCCGGAGGGTGAGAAAAGAAAAGTGGCTGTGCGCGTTTCTAGGCCGCGGCCCCACCGGAAACGGCTTCACCTAGAGATTTTACGCCTTGCTGTAAGCTTGAATTCATGCGATTGGCCTTTGTTCTCCTAATCGTCGCCGCAGGAACTTTGTCGATACCGCATGCCAACGCCTCCGGTGTTGGGGCGGCCTTCCAGGCGCAGGTGCCGGCGGACGGATCGCCGCAGACAGCAGCATCGAACGGGACGCAAAAACCGGGACGCAGAAACGGGATCACGGTGACCAATGCCGACGATACCCTCGCCCACTGGAGCACATGCGCCCAGCCGAATTGCCATCCGGGCGGCAAGGGCATCCCAGTGTCGACCGACCAGACAATCAATAACGCCAGCCCATCGAAGGACGGAGCATCGATGCTTGTATCGGAGACGGTTGATTCAACGACTTCATACACCGACGTCCTCTGGCCGTACAAGATGAAGGGCTGCGATACCTGCACGCAAATGAACACGGACTTCTGGGTCTATCCGGTTAGTTCTTCCCATGTGGCCTCGCTCGAATACGACTCCTTCCTTTTCGATGCCACGAACAACCTGAATATCATGTGGGGGACGCAGTGGAACCAGCGCAGGAAACGATGGCAGATATGGAATCAAGGCGGCGACCAGTGGGTGGATACCTCCGTCACAACCGGGCCGACTTTTGGGTCGTGGAACCATATACAGCTTGCTGAGCATCGCGTAATTGGCGACACCAGTTGTGCCGGGACCGAATGCTTGTACTACGATTCGCTGACGCTGAACGGAACCACCTACACACTGGACCTGACGGAGCCCGCGGGTCCGATCCATCCCGGCTGGCATTCCGTCAGCGGATTTCAGTTCCAGCTGGATGCAACTCCCGTCAGTGGCAGCCCAGTCACATTGAGCGAATACATCGATGAAGCAAATATGTCGATGAATTAAACCAAATCTTCCGTCGACGGGAAAATCCATTGCGTGAATTCCTGATGGTTGTACGCTTCAACACACGTGAAAGAAACTCGCTTTCAGTGGCAATTTACGAGACGATTGCAACCTATCGGGGCCCACAAAGGCCGTTTGACTTCCCCGCCCAGCTTTCCTAGTCTGAACGATGTCTCTCTTTCTAGAAAAACTGGAGTAAGCCAACACATGAAAGTTCTAGTCATTGGCGGAGGCGGCCGCGAACACGCACTGGTCTGGGCCATTCGCCAGTCTCCTAAAGTTACGGAGATCGTCTGTGCGCCCGGCAATGGCGGCATCGCCGCACTTGCCCGATGCGTGCCGGTCAACCAAAAAGATCTGGCCGACATGGTCCGCGTGGCCGGCGCTGAGCAGCCCGATCTGACCGTCGTTGGCCCTGAGATCCCGCTCAGCCTGGGCCTTGTGGATGAGCTGACCCGCCGAGGTATGCGCGTCTTCGGTCCCACGCAACGCGCGGCCATGCTCGAAACCAGCAAGGCCTTCGCCAAAGAGTTCATGCAGCGGCATCAGATCCCAACAGCCCTGTACGCGGTCTGCCATTCCGTTGACGAAATTCCGGAAGCGTTGGCGCACTTCCGCACTCCATTGGTTGTGAAAGCTGATGGACTGGCTGCAGGAAAAGGCGTGGTCGTCTGCGATTCCAAAGAGGAAGCGGAAAACGTCGCCGCGCTCATGCTGACAGGTAAGTTTCTGGGTGATACTACACCTAAAGTAATACTTGAGGAATTTCTTGAAGGCGATGAGGTCTCCTTCCTTGTTCTTGCTGACGGGAGCCACGCGCTCCCCCTGGCCGCTGCCCGGGATCATAAACGTCTAGGTGAAAGCGATACCGGCCCAAATACCGGCGGCATGGGCGTGTATTCGACGGATGAACTAATCGAGCCCGAGATGCGTGACTGGCTGATGACGCACGTTGTCCAGCCGGTGATCGACGGCATGGCGGCCGAAGACGCGCCATTTACTGGAATACTCTATTGCGGGTTGATGATGACTGCGACCGGACCCATGGTGCTCGAGTTCAACGCGCGCTTCGGCGATCCGGAAACTGAGGCCATTCTCCCTCGCCTGATATACGACCAGCCGCAGGACGGTTTGCTCGAAGCACTGGAAGCCGCTGTTGAAGGCCACCTAGCCGGAGCAAAATTAGAGTGGCTGCCGCAACCATCCGTAACGGTGATCGCTGCTTCCAAGGGATACCCGGGCAGCTTCGCCACCGGCCTTGAAATTACCGGGCTCGAGGAAGCGGCGAAACAACCAGGCGTAACGATTTTCCATTCTGGAACGTCGAACGTCGATGGCAGGCTGGTGACAGCCAGCGGTCGCGTGCTCGCCGTCACCGCAGTCGCTGACACGTTGCCGGAAGCCCGCAACCAGGCCTATCGCGCCCTCGACAAAATCAATTTTGAAGGCATCTATTACCGTCGAGATATAGCCCACCGCGCGTTGCAGGAGAAAAAATGAGCGTTCCAGGAATTTCGTTGCAGGAACTTCTAGCCGAAAACGAAGCGAGCACCACCAAATGGAAACCATGGTTTGCGGAGAATTCAACCGCCCTCGACGTCCCATGCGACATCTACAACAGCGGCACCGTGCGAGGCATGCTGAAGCATATCTTTGCGGTGGAGTTGCGCCATTCCCAACGCCTGCGCGGCGAAGAGGTGATCGCATACGATGCCATCCAGATCGGCTCGCTTGACGATCTATTCTCAGTGCATGCCGAGGCCGTGCAGAAGCTCCATAAGTTTCTGTCGAAGGCAGACGATACGAGCTTGCAGGAAATCATTACGCTGCAAACCGTCTCCGCCGGAACTCTGCACGCTTCGCGCCGCAAGCTGTTCGTGCACGTGCTGCTGCATTCGATGCGCCACTGGGCACAGCTGACTACCCTGCTGCGGGAAAAAGGATTCAAGACCGACTGGCCAAAAGATTTTCTGTTTTCAAACGCGATGCAGTAACCCTTATCAATCCAGCTTTTTCGTCACCAGCTCGTTCAACAACGCAGGATTCGCCTGCCCTTTCGACAGCTTCATCACTTGGCCGACAAAAAATGCGGCCACGGTTTTCTTCCCACCCCGGTATTGCTCGACCTGTTTGGGATTCGCGGCGATGACCTCGTCGATCATTTTTTCAAGCGCTCCGGAATCGCTGATTTGCCGCGGCTTTTCCCGTTCGTAGACCACGCCGAAGTCCTCACCGGTCTCAAAACAGCGATCGAAGAGCTGCTTCAGCATCTTGCTCGACAACTCGCCGCTCTCGGCCAGATCGGCGGCCTGCGCAATTCCCCGCATCGAAATCGGCGACGCGGTCAGTTCCAGGCCGCCGGCTTTTAAGCGGCCCAGCAGTTCCCCCTGCACCAGGTTCGCTACCCGCTTCGGGCTTTTCGCGGCCTTTGCCGCCGACTCGAACTGGTCGGCGAAGGCGCGCGTGCCGGTCAGCACCTGTGCGTCTTGCTCAGTGATCTCATATTCAGCGATCATCCGCGCCCGGCGTGCTTCGGGCAGTTCCGGCATGTTCGCGCGAATCTCCTCGCGCCACGTATCCGGTACCACCAGCGGCGGCAAGTCCGGCTCGGGAAAATAGCGATAGTCATGCGCCTGCTCCTTCGATCGCATGGAGTACGTGCGGCCTTCGCCGGCGTTGTAGAGCCGGGTCTCCTGCACGACGCGCCCGCCGGACTCCACAATCTCAATCTGCCGCTCAATCTCATACTCCAGCGCGGCACGAATAAATCGAAAGCTGTTCACATTTTTTACTTCCGCCTTGGTCCCGAATTTCTCCGCGCCTCGCAGCCGCACGCTCACGTTGGCATCGCAGCGCAGCGAACCTTCCTCCATGTTGCAATCGCTGACAGCCGTGTACAGCAGAATCTCCTTCAGACGCGTCAGGTAATAATAGGCCTCATCGGCGGAACGAATATCTGGCTCGCTAACGATCTCAATCAGCGGAGTGCCGCAGCGATTCAGGTCGATGTAGGTACGCTCACGCGAATCATGGAAGCCGTCGTGCATGCTTTTCCCTGCATCTTCTTCCATGTGGAGGCGCGTGATGCCAATGCGTTTCGTTCCCTGTGCAGCCGGCACGTCAATCCAGCCGTGCTCGGCTAGCGGTCTGTCGAACTGTGAAATCTGATAGCCCTTAGGTAGATCGGGATAGAAATAATTCTTGCGCGCAAAGATGGAGGTCTCATTCACCTGGCAATGCAGCGCCATCGCGGCCAGCGCGGCAAACTCCACCGCCCGGCGATTCAAAACCGGCAGCGCGCCGGGAAGACCGAGACACACCGGACAAACCTGTGTATTGGGGGCCGAACCAAACCGTGTTGAACAGCCACAGAAAGCCTTGGTTTCCGTTAGCAGCTGCACATGCACTTCAAGTCCGATGACGGGCTCGTACTTCGAAAGAATTGCGGGAGAAAGCTCTGTAGCGGCTGGCATGACAGCTTTGATTTTAGCAAGCGGGATGATGCAACCGGAATCTCGCGTCCCTCTTTATCTGCGGGACACAATCTGCAGATGTTCGGCTTCAATCAGCCGCTTGGCCTGACCGCGCGCGTGGTTCGACCATGGACCCATCGGGTCCAGGCGCGCATAGGTCATCCAATGAGGAAGCGCTTTCCGATACTCGCCGACTCGTTCATAGGCCAACGCCAGATTGTAGTGAGCGTCCGCGTATTTTGCTACCAGCCGAATGGCCGTCTTATAAGCTTCAATGGCCTCCGGTAAACGCTGCAATTCATCGAGCGAATTGCCCAGATCAAAGAAGGCCAGCGCGTAACCCGGATCGGCTTCTGTAGCGCGGCGATACGCATCTTCAGCCTGAAGAAATTGCCGCTGATTGTAGTGAATCGTTCCCAGGTTAATGAGGGCAGCCGCGTGCGCAGGATTGAGTTCGATTGCGCGGGTGTACAGGTCGATGACCTGCCACACCGCACCTTGTCCATCTTCCATCCGCACAGCCTCATGAAACAGGTCTTCTGACTGCGATTCGCGATACCGCTGGCTGGCCGCGGCGCCTACCACCGTACAAAGGCCGGCTGCGTTCGCATTCTCAAAGTCGAAGACCAGTTGCCGCGACAATGGATCGACGATCGCACCCTGATGCCGAAATGCCACCCGCGAGCCCGAATACACCACGCCGGCTTCCAACATCGGATTTGCCATTCCGGAGACACGCTGCATCGCGGCGATCGATGCCGAAATACGCGAGCTGCGAATGCGCTGCGAAGAAAGCAGCCGGAGCTTACGGAGCTGGGAAAGCTGCTGAAATGTGTAGGATTCGAGAGAATCAATCAGCCCGGTCCGTTCCCAGCCTTGTAGCTGGCGGGCGGACACTTGAAGGATTCGCAGAACATCTTGACGGCTATATCGGGTCACAAATCAGTGCTCGTGGTACCGTCTCTCGCCACGATTATGCAGTGTTCGAACGGCTGCTGCAAGGACATTCCATAAATTCCTTAGGAAAACAGGGTACGAAATTCACAGGTGCACAACAACTTCATCTGGTGGTCCTCGATACGAACACAGTAAAACAGTAAGAGCGCAGTAGCGGTCGAGCTTAATCACCTGCCCTTAGCTTTGTTGGTGCCCGGAGGGGGACTTGAACCCCCACGACCGGTTAGGGTCTGCGGATTTTAAGTCCGATAATTGGATTTTTGCAGGGAGTCGCACGAAAGCGCATATCCGCCAATAAGCTGCTTTAATATGAAAAAGATAACAGGATATCAATCTTTGCATGTTGTCGCAGAAGGCTGCAGCAAAGGCGAGAAGCAACATGCACCAGAACATGCACCAGAAAACGGGTGGAACTCGACCGGGTGGTCGATACTGACGACCGACTGCTATTCTTCACGCTTTGGCGGCAGTTCTTCACCGACGGCAGCAACAGCAACTGGACAGCAGCCCACGACACGGACGGCCAGGAGACGAACAACGACGGAGCGGAAAATGCCTGGCACGAACGGACGGTGGACCTGACGGCGTCGCGGGCAAGATGACGTCCAAGCTGTGGGTGGGGGCGAGCACGGCGACGCCGGGCGTTCGTGGAACCTCTACTACGAGGAGATCGCCATCTA
>CAWGME010000017.1:0-164137 GCA_963823595.1 uncultured Acidobacteriota bacterium | reverse complement strand
GCGCGCTGTCGCCGCCCTGCTGGTTGTTTGGACCCATTCGATCGACGCCGCAGCTTCCTATACCCCATCCCGGCAGGAAAGCCTTTTCCACCTGGCCGGATTTGGTGCGTGCGGGCTGGATATTTTCTTCGTCATCAGCGGCTTTATCGTTTCGCTGGTGGCCACCCGCGCCGTGGGCAAAGACCCGCATTCCGCGCGCCGGTTTCTCTCGCGCCGCATTACGCGCATTTTTCCCCTGTACTGGGTTCTGACTGCAGTGGTAATTATCGAGGCGCAGGCCGGCACGCACAAGCTCGCATGGCACAGCATTTCGTGGCTGGCCACGGCAGGGCTGCTACCCTCCTTCACCTACCCGGCAGCGTCGCCTCTTCTGTCGCTCGGCTGGAGCCTTGTTTTCGAAATGTATTTTTATTACGTGCTCACGGCCTGGATTGCTATCCAGCCTCGTCATCTGGTGCGCAACACCATCGCGACCCTTGCCGCAATGGTTGCGATCGGGGCCCTCGTCGGCTGGCATCGTCCGCTGCTCGTTATCTGGTCAAATCCAGTCATTCTGGAATTCATGTTCGGCTGCCTCATCGGTCAGGTGGCTTCAAACGCGGGTGCGTGGGCCGGCCGAATGGGAAACCGCCGATCCCTTCCGCAAACCGTTCTACGATCCATTCCACAGCTGGGGCGCTGGCTGACTGCCCTTGGCGCGGCGGCCCTTCTGGTTACGCTGTTTACCGGATACGGCACTGCCAATTATGAAGGCATGGTCCTGAACGGACTTAGCAGTTGGCTGCGCGTGGCCGTCTGGGGAGTACCGTCCGCAATCCTGGTTCTGGGTGGAATCCTGTGGAATCCCACCATGGAATCCCTCCCCGGTCGCCTCCTCGTATTCCTGGGAGATGCATCGTATTCCATCTATCTCTGCACCAATCCCGCACGCAGCATGGTTGAGCACTTCTGGCGTTACTTTGGCCGTTGGGGCGGCGACATCGGTGTTCTGCTTTGCGGGCTGGTATGCACGGGCGTTGGCATCGTCTGCTACCTGCTCGTCGAGCGTCCCTTCATGCGTTTTTTTCACAACTGGTACAAACCAATCCCGTTTCAAACCGCTGCGAAACGGTAAAATCCGCAAAAAGTTCTATCATCCACGCAAGCCTGAGAAACGTTCTCTTTATAGTGCGACCAAGTCAGCCTCGCATCGGTCTAATAGAGATCAGGAGCAGCAAATGCTAATCCGCAAGCCGTCCGATATTCCATCCTCCGAAATCACTTCGAAATCCGATTACATGAACCGCCGCAGATTCATCACGGGCGCCGCCATTTTTGCTGCCGGTGCTCTCGGGATCGACCGGCTGGTGAACATCGCTGCTCCTCACTGTTCGGTCGATGCCTCGACGAAGCTGTCTACAGTTCCCAGCAAGTATTCGTCGACCGGCCTCACGCTGACTTCGTTTCAAGACATCACCAATTACAACAACTTTTACGAATTCGGTACTGGTAAAACCGATCCCGCCCACAACGCCTGGCGGCTGAAGACCAGTCCCTGGAGTGTGAAAGTCAGTGGCCTGGTACAGAAGCCGAAGGTCTTTGACATCGACGCGCTGATGAAGCTTGCTTCCATGGAAGAACGTATTTACCGGATGCGCTGCGTCGAGGCGTGGAGCATGGTCATTCCCTGGGCAGGCTATTCGTTATCGGAATTCATCAAGCAGTGCGAGCCGCTCAGTTCGGCGCGCTACGTGCAGTTTCTATCGTTGGACGATCCCAAACAAGAGCGTGAGATGCGATCCGTCAATCTCCACTGGCCCTACTCCGAAGGTTTGCGGATGGATGAGGCTATGAATCCACTCACCCTGTTGACGTTCGGACTGTACGGGCAAACGCTGCCGAACCAGGACGGCGCGCCGGTGCGCGTTGTGCTGCCGTGGAAGTATGGCTTCAAGTCGGCGAAGTCGCTCGTCGAAATCCGTTTTGTGAAGAAGCAGCCGCGTACCACCTGGAACGAATCTGCGCCAAATGAGTATGGCTTCTATTCCAACGTGAACCCGAGTGTTGACCATCCCCGCTGGAGCCAGAAATACGAGCGTGTGATCGGCGCGCCCTTTTGGAAGGCTCGCCAGCCCACGCTGATGTTCAACGGCTATGGCGATCAGGTGGCGTCCTTATATCAAGGAATGGACCTTCACAAGAATTTCTAGTTCGCCGAAAACTAAGCGGGTGCTCCAGTTGCGCGAAACCGGGGTCCCCGGCGAGCGCAGCTCGCTGGGGTGGGAAGCTCACCTGGCCTTTCGCTTTATGACTCGACTCCAAATCCAGACATGACCCAACGCACCATCACGACGCTCAAATTCTTCGCCTTCCCCGCCTGTCTTATCCCACTGGGAGTGCTGACATACCAGGGATTCACTAACACGCTCGGTCCCGATCCAGTCGCGACCATCACCCACACGACAGGCTTCTGGACGCTCTATTTCGTGCTGATCACGCTCGCCATCACGCCGATCCGTCGGCTTAGCAGCAAATTGTCGTGGCTCATTCGCTTCCGCCGCATGCTGGGGCTGTATGCGTTTTTCTACGGAACCCTGCATCTGTCTACGTACGTCTGGTTGTTCTCAAATTTCGATGTACACGCGATGATCCACGATATTGCCAAGCGGCCCTTCATCACCATGGGCATGCTGGCCTGGGCCTGCCTGCTGGCGCTGGCTGCAACCTCGACCGCCTGGGCCATCCGCAAAATGGGCGGCAAACGCTGGCTGGCCCTGCACCGTCTGATTTATCTCGCAGCCATCGCAGGCGTGATCCATTACTGGTGGATTGTGAAGTCCGGCGTGCTGACGCCCTGGAGAGTAACCGTAGTTCTGGCAATCCTGTTGCTGGCACGGGTCTTTTGGAATGCGAGGCAGGCCGCGCGAAAACGAAAAATCGCAGTCGCCGCCTACGCCGAGAGGACCTAGACCAGTTTTCCTGCAGGTGTGTACCAGCGGAAGAAAGCACACGCATCCGTTCCCCCAAAGAACGGACAGACATAGAAACCGCCCGCGGTCTATAGCAGCAGGAAAACTGGTCTAGAATCCGGCTATCTCAACCCGCGCGGGTTGCACCGGAAGCTGCGGCGGCCATTCGCCCCGCAGTTCCATCGCTCTGCGCACCGGCTCATACGTCATCCGGTGCAGTGGAGTTGGGCCGTGCTCATGCAGTGCCCGCAAATGTTCCGGCGTGCCATAGCCTTTGTGCGAAGCCAGTCCATATTGCGGATACTCCTGGTGATAACTGCACATCCAGGCATCCCGGAAGACTTTGGCGATAATCGAGGCTGCGGCAATCGACACGCTGATCGAGTCGCCATAGATGATTCCCTTCTGTGGGCACGGCGTATCGAGCCGCTCGGCGTCGATCAGCAGAAAATCGGGCTGCGGTATCAGCTGCGCAATCGCCGCAAGCATCGCCATATGTGAGGCGCGCCGTATGTTGATGGCGTCGATAGTCGCCACATCGGCAAAACCGATGGCGACCGCCACCGCGCGTTTGCGAATGATTCCGTCCAGCCGCTCGCGCTCCTCCGGCTCCAGCTGTTTCGAGTCGCGCACACCCCGGATGCGGGTCTTTGGCGGAAAGATTACCGCGGCCGCGACCACCGGCCCGAACAATGCTCCTCGCCCGACTTCATCCACACCTGCGACCGCAGTGGCTCCCTCGAGGTGCGCCGCGCGCTCGTGCCTGTCGCTGCAGACAATCGCGCGCAAACGCCGCATCTTTTCCGCCTGCTTCGAAAGCGTCGTCTCAGGCGCAACGGAACTGGTTTCCATCCTGGGCATTTCACCACGAGTCTACAGCCGCCGCAGCATGTGGAGAAACCCTCCCCAGTGTGGAACACACTACTTTTCGCAATGACCTTCTGCGCCGAGCCCGATCACCAAGCGCGCCGGTCAGGAAAGCGTAAAGAAGTTGAACTTCTTTCGCCGCCACGACACGTGGTCTTCAAACACCGATCACGATTAAACTAGACTCAGCGCAGCAACTGCCGCCGGCAGAGCCAAAGCTGCTGAAGTATTGCATATGGATATTGGAGAGCGGTTATGAAGGTCACAAGCCAAATACAAGCGGATCTGGAAGAGGTATATCCCATCTCAGGGGAGCAGATTGAACAGTATCGAACCAACGGATACATCAAGCTGAAGCACGTTCTTTCTCCCGAGACGCTGGCCTGGTACGGACGGGAAATCTCTCGCAAGGTGAAAGAGCTCAACAGCCAACATCTGCCTCTGGAAGAGCGCGACCTTTATCACCGGGCATTTCTCCAGATTGAAAACCTCTGGCCTCAAAGTGAAGTTGTGCGCGAGTTCGTATTCAGCCCAAAACTGGGGCGCATTGCCGCGGAGCTGATGGGCGCCACTGGCGTCCGCATTTACCATGACCAGGCTTTGTATAAAGAGGCCGGGGGAGGCATCACTCCCTGGCACGCCGACCAATACTATTGGCCGGTCGACTCCGACAAGACCATTACCGCATGGATTCCTCTTCAGGAAACGCCGCTGGAAATGGGGCCGCTCGCCTTCTGCCCCAAAAGCCACCACGTCTCGTACGGCCGCGATTTAGAGATTGGCCAGGAAAGCGAAGAGCGCATCGGAGCCGCGCTGAAGAATCATGGGATTGATGAAGAAAAATTTGAACTAGGCGAGATTAGTTTTCACTCCGGGTGGACCTTCCATCGCGCCGCGCCCAACACCACCACAAAGCCGCGCGAGGTGATGACCATCATCTATATGGATGAAGATATGCGCCTGACTGAACCGGTGAATCAATATCAGATCGACGATCGCAGGAATTACTGCCCGGGAATCGCGGTCGGTGAGGTCATCAACACCCCGATGAACCCGGTGACCTGGAGCAGTCGCAACTAGAGCGATTCCACCGTAGATGTATCCCGCGCGATCGGACCTTCGCGCAGCTTTTCCTTAAGAAAAGCTGCTCCACATGATCCTTGGCGTGTACAGTACCCCGTGGAGTCGCTCTATTCACTTCTTCGATTCTTCCGTCGGCTCCCCAACCTTCCAGTTCCACAAGAACAAATAGTGCTTGTGGATCTGGAAGGGTTGATACAGCGGCAGTTTTCCATACCGCACATCGGGCGTGAAGTAAAAGCTGTATGCCTCACAGTCCAGAATTGCTTGTATTTCCGTTCCCTTCGGCGTGGCGGGATTCAGCTCGATAACGCTGGTTCGATTCTGACCGCTGGTCCATTCGCGGTGCTTGTCTTCCTGAATATCGGCGACCTCCGTAATCCATGGAGAATCCGTATAGACCTTCGTGCGGCACCAGTTGTTCTTATCGAATGGATCAATACCCTGAGCAAGCGGTAACCAGACGGTGGCCTGCTCTCCCGGCTCCAGCACTCCGTTTCCATTTCCCTTGCCTTCCGTCACTATTTTGGGAACGCTGGTGCCGCCGCCGTGAACGCCCTGCCAGAAAATGGGGAAGGTCTCCGTTCGCCCGTCGAGCACCGCAATCTTCTTCGGCGCCGGTAACTCCGCGGGAGCAATCTGTACATCGAACCAGGTTTGCAGCACGGGCGTATTGTCCGCGGTCGTCTTCAGCAACAGGCGCGCCCGCGCAAATCCGTCGTCACCAGCGGTAAACTGCGCGAGGAATTGCGGACCCAGATCGATCGTTCGTCCTGCTCCCAGCTCTTGCACTGTGGCGCTTCCATGCAGCACGTCCACGGTCGGATACTCCGATGTCAATTCCACCCGCAGATTTTTGAGCGGAGTCGCATTGGGATTCCAGATGCGAATCGGAATCGAGAGGGCCCGTCCCGGCATAACTCGCAAAACATCCTTCCGTGTCAGAGGCAACAACACAGGCCTTTGAGCGCCAATCCCCGGGCCGGAAACTCCGAATGCATCTCCGCTGCAATCCGTTTGCAGATGCAATCTTCCCTGTGCGTCGGCGATCAATCTCCGCGAGCCTACCGTTCCATCTCCAAGTCGGAGATCGAGCAGCTTGTATGCCGCGCCCTGCTGATAGAGTGCCGCTGTCGTCACACTGATCTGCGCGCAGGATGCGGCCGGCCCGTCGGGAGTCCATTTCCGCGTTTCGATAAGCATTCCTCCCCGATGAACCTTCTTTAGATAAATCACAGCCGGACCGGCGATATCGGCTCGTACATGATATCCCCAGGGATCGGACGAGTTGAAGGCCGTGGCATAATCCCATTGCTGCGGTGGCTGGTCGAGCGATGGATCGGCAAATGCACGCATGTGAAATTCAAACGTCTCTCCGATCGATGTCGCCCAATGCCGGTGATACTCGTCCTGGCGAAATTCAAAATCGACGTCCGGGTCGGCGGCAAACGCGGCACGAAGCTCTTCCGTGTACTGGCTGATGTAATCGCCGCTGGCGCGAATCAGACGCACCGGCGTGTGCTCGAAGCTCGATACAAAATCCTTGGGCCGCCACAAGGAGCGCCTGCCTATATCTCCCACATAAAACTCTGGTCCGGGATTAAACACAGAACAACTTCCAATCACGTCGGGAAATCGCGAGCTCAGGTAGAGGCTCATAAAGCCTCCCATGCTCAAACCGGAAGTTGCGCGATAGCGGCGGCTGGTGAGGGTGCGGTAGTTGCTATCAATAAAATGGACCAGTTCGAGAAAGTATTCTCCGAAATCGACCCTCCCCTTGCCGCGGATATCGTACGGAGAGCCACCATAGAATCCCGTGTAATCGGCGGCAATATATCCATCGACAGCAACCACAATCACAGGATGGGTCGCGACAAACCTGCAGATTTTTGGAACCGTGTCCTTCCCCTGGTCATAGTCTTCCAGCGTGTACCGGTCGCTGCTTCCGTGGAAGTAGTAGATGACCGGATAGCGCGTAGTGATGGCGTCGTAATTCGCCGGAAGAAAGATGCGGTAGTGACGGTCTTCGCCAAATACCTTGGAGAAATGCGTTCGGTCGCGCAGCTCGGCTCCCGGCGTGGGACAGCTCGTCAGCGTGCCTGCCGGAACTGCTCGCGAAGTACCTCCCGACGGAGTTTGCGCGCGAGCAGCACTCGACACAAATAGAAGCAGACTAACCCAGCTCACCGTCGCGAATAGATGAAAAATTTTCCGCAAGATGTCCAGCTCACTTTTTGAAGTTATCGTGGGGAGTTAACCCACCCTCGACCTCGTGCAGAGTGCCGCCTTTCACACGAGCAGGCCCTTGCATGCACATTGCCCGGACAAAAGCTCGCCTCATCATAACCCAGCCGCCATGTCCCAGCTTGCTATGTACAGCTGTAGACTGTGTGCTGTCATTCTTCCGACATGGTGACGCGGCACTCCAACCCGGAACTACATGACGGCCCAGGTGCCCTGCCTGCGATCGCGGATCTCACTCCACGGCTGCGTGCCGAGATGCGCAAGCGCTGGCTGTACATTCTGCCCGCCGTTTTCATCACCTACAGCCTTGCGTATCTCGATCGCGCCAACTACGGTTTCGGCGCCGCCGCCGGCCTGGCCGCCACCCTGCACATCACCAATTCCCAATCCGCATTGCTCGGCGCGCTGTTTTTCCTCGGCTACTTTCTATTTCAGATTCCCGGCGTGGCCTATGCGCGCCGCAAAAGTGTCACCCGTCTTTTGTTTCTCGCGCTAATTGGATGGGGAATTTTTGCCGCACTGACGGGCGTGATCCGCGTGTTCTGGCTGCTCGCACTCGATCGCCTGTTGCTTGGCGTGGCGGAAAGTTTTGTCTTCCCCGCCTTGCTGGTCCTGCTAACTCACTGGTTTACCCGCGCCGAGCGGTCGCGCACCACCACTCTGTTGATGCTGGGGAATCCAGTCACCCTGTTGTGGATGTCCGCGGCGACCGGTTACATCATCCACGCTGTGGGCTGGCAGATGGCTTTTATCCTCGAAGGCGTACCGGCTGTCCTCTGGGCTTTTCTCTGGCTATTGCTGGTGCGCGACGAGCCGGAACAGGCCAAGTGGCTTTCGACATCTGCTAAGGAATTTCTAAGTCAAAAGCTGGAACAGGAACAAAGCTCATTGCCGCAGATTCCGAATCTTAAAATCGCTTTCCGCTATCCGGGAGTCATCCTGCTCTGCGTGCAATATTTCTTCTGGAGCATGGGCATCTACGCCTTTGTGCTCTGGCTGCCAATGACGATACGAATGGCATCGTCCAGCAATATTCAAATAACAGGCCTGCTGGGCGCTGGCCCTTATCTGCTGGCGATTGCCCTCATGATGCTGACCGCGCATTCTTCCGATCGAACTCTTCGACGGAAGGGATTTATCTGGCCCTTCCTGACAATCTCCGGGGTAGCTTTGATTGGCTCCTATTTTTCCATCGCGCACACCTTCTGGGTGGCATACGGATTCCTGATCGTTGCCGGGGGCTCCATGTTCGCGCCCTATGGTCCGTACTTCGCCATCATTCCCGACATCCTCCCGAAGAATGTCGCTGGAGAAGTTCTGGCCCTGATCAACAGTTGCGGTGCGCTGGGCGGATTTTTCGGTATCTGGCTGGCCGGGCTGCTCCAGGCCCATACCGGCAATTCGCGGCTTGGATTTCTGTTCATGTCCGTATCGCTGATCGCGGCTGGAGTGCTCATCGCTTGCTTGCGCACACCAGCCGAACCACCACTCCGTGCTCATCATCTCTAATTTCGATTCTTCGCACGCTGTTGCCTGCACCTGCCCCGCCTCAAAATACGCTGGAACGAACGGCGGTCTCGCGATAGCATTTCACCTGAAGTTCCATCTCAAGGAGTGCCAGTGTTAGATTCGGCTCAAAACATTTTTCTCATCTGTATGTGGGTCGCTCTATCAATAACCTGCCTGGTTCTGTTGAACTTTTTCTGGGCGCCGGCCAAACGCAGAGTCCATAACGATGTGATCGGATGGCAGATCTCGATCATTGGAACTATATACGCGGTGATGATCGGCTTCATGCTGTATGCCGTCTGGGCTAACTTTCAGGCAGCGGAGGCGAATGCTGACAGTGAAGCCAACTCCCTGGTAAATCTTTTTCGTACCGCTAAAGGTCTGCCGGCATCGCAGCGCAGCGCCACTGAGATTGCCGCAGTGAACTACGCGAATGCGGTACTTACCCAGGAATGGCCGGCCATGCACCGGGGAGGCACCGCCGACGCGGCCCAGCCTTTTATCATGAAGCTGTGGTTCATCACCACCGAAACTCCCGACCTGAACGCTGCCCAGCAAGTAAGCCTTCATCAGGCAATGTCCGAGCTCAGCGACCTGACCAAACACAGGCGCCTTCGCATTCTGGAAAGCAGGTCCCAGATGCCAACCATTCTGTGGGCGGTCCTGGTGGTTGGAGGCATGATTACGATTGGAGCATGCTGCCTTATCGGGACGGAAAACGTCGCGTTGCATTTCGCGTTGATTCTCGCGCTGAGTCTGCTGATCTCATTGGCGCTGGTTTCGATCGGCGACATCGACCGGCCATTCCGGGGTGCAGTCCATGTCAGCCCCAACGCGTTCGTTCGAGCGCAGCAAACGATGCTCCGTCCGATGCCAATTCCGCAATAAAACTGGGAATTATGAACTCGTTAGACCCGGTTTTCCTGTAGGTATATGGTAGCGGAATTAGGCCTGCGCATCCGTTCCTTAAAGAACGGATGCACCTAAGACATTCCTGCGACCTCACCGTGATAGGAAACCGTCTAGGATTCCAACTAAATCAACCTCCGGGGAACACCAGTGTTAAACGCAGCGCAAAATGCATTCCTTATCGTGCTATGGATCGTCTTATCTCTAACTTTTCTGATCTTGCTGAATCGCAGCTGGGAACCCAGCCGCCGCCGGGTCCACAACGATGTCATCGGCTGGCAGATCTCAGTCATTGGCGTGATCTATGCCGTGATGATCGGCTTCATGCTCGGTTCCGTTTGGGGTAATTATCAGACCGCAGAAGCAAACGTCGACAACGAGGCAAATGCGCTGATTAACCTTTTCCGCACCGCGGATGGCTTGCCGGCGGCGCAGCGGACGGCCGTGCAAATTGCGGCATCCAACTATGCCACCGCAGTGCTTACGCAGGAATGGCCGGCCATGAGCCGTTCGGAGGTGCCGCGGGCGGGCAAACCCTACATCAAGGTGTTGTGGACCACTCTGACTCGTACTCCCACCCAGAACTATCTGCAGCAGGTCAGCCTGCAACAGTCGATGCAAGAGCTGAGCAATCTAACCGTGCATCGCCGCATGCGGATTCTAGAAAGCATGACCGGAATGCCGAACATACTGTGGACCGTGCTGGTTATCGGAGGGATGATTACTACTGCGGCCTGCTGCTTGATCGGCACCGAAAATGTATCGCTGCACTATTCGTTGATATTCGCGCTTAGCTTGCTCATCTCGATGGCGTTGATTGCCATCGCCGACATCGACCGCAGCTTCCAGGGATCCGTCCATGTCTCCAGCTACGCGTTCAGCAGGGCTCAGCAGTCGATGATGGACCTGGGGCCTGCACCAAAATGAAACGGGAATAGGAGAATCCCGCGTTTTGCTTCGGAAACGCGGGATTCTCGCCGAAAACTTAGTCTGCTTCGCGCAGACGAGCAGCCTTGCCGCGCAGCTCGCGCAGATAGAAAAGTTTGGACCGGCGCACGCGCGCGGAGCGAATCTTTTCGACCTTCTCGACGACCTTGCAGTGGAGCGGGAAAATACGCTCGACGCCCTGTCCGAAACTCATTTTGCGGACGGTGAAGCTGCCTTCGGCACCATTCTTGCGGGCGATTACGACACCCTCGAAAGCCTGGATGCGCTCTTTGTCGCCTTCTTTGATTTTTACCTGGACGCGCACGGTATCGCCCGGACCAAAATCCGGAAGATCGGTCCGCTGAAGTTTCGCAGCCAGCCGCTGCATTATGGGGTGAGTCGACATGATAATTTCCTGTTCCTGAATGAAAATAGGCATTGAAGCCAAAGGTTCAGTTTACACGGAAATCAGGTGATTCGTCGGTTATAGGACGTATTCGGGCGTGCGATAGATCGCCGGGCTGCCCCACATCTCGCTTCTGGAACGCGAGATTTCGCGAGAGCTATTTGGTTCCGCCTGAGCTGGCAGTTTCGCTGCGCAAGTTATCTAACAGCTCACGGTCTTCATCGGACAGCGCGGCCTCCCTCAGCAGTTCCGGCCGGTTCCGCAGGGTTTTTTTGAGCGACTGAATGCGACGCCAGCGCCGGATGTCCTCGTGATTGTCCGGAACTGAGCACAGCCGGTACCGGCGCACCGCGAAACTCCGGCGGGCGCGTGTAATGGGGATAATCAAGCAGGCCTCCGGAATCGCAGGTGGAGCGTGGAGGCGAGCCGGCGGTTTCGCCTGGCGATTCTTCCGATCCGGCGAAACTTTCATAGCGGGCGGAGTCCTGGTTGCCTAGCACTCCGGGCAACAACCGGCTCACCGCATCCACGACAATCGCCGCGGCCAGCTCGCCGCCGGAAATTACGTAGTCGCCGATCGATATCTCGGTGTCGGCCAGCAAATCGTTAACACGCTCATCGACGCCCTCATAGCGTCCACAGAGAAGAACCACGCGGTCGAGCTGCGCCATCTCCCGCGCGAGCGATTGCGTAAACGGCATGCCCTGCGCGGAGAGCAGAACTACGCGCTCACGAGCCGTATCGCGCACATTTTTTTCCGCGATCCCAAGCGACTCGACGGCGCGAAAGATCGGCTCTGGTTTCAATACCATCCCTTCTCCGCCGCCAAAAGGTCGGTCATCGACGGTCTGGTGGCGATCCGCGGTGAAGTCCCGCAGATTGTGTATGCCGGCGCTCACCAGCCC
Source organism: uncultured Acidobacteriota bacterium (assembly GCA_963823595.1). Lineage (GTDB taxonomy): Bacteria > Acidobacteriota > Terriglobia > Terriglobales > Acidobacteriaceae > JAKAAZ01. The sequence continues at coordinate 152,342 of CAWGME010000017.1, read as the reverse complement.
GGCATCGAGCGCGCGGCGAAGCACGCCGAAGCTGAAAGGGCCTTCAAAAAATTGCGGGAAGATGGTGACGATGTCGAAGTGCATTGGTCAGATGATTCCAAGAGAAACCAACATCAAAATCGAGATGTCGCGCACCCTGGCGAGGTCTCGTGTTCCATGAAGATTGCGAGCGAAGCCGAGCGACCTGCGCTTTCTCTCATGCGTTCTTTTTCCATTTGATGCCGCACCCGATGCTGGGCTGCTGTTCCACCGGAACCGGCTTACCCTCCAGGACAGCATCGATGGCGGCGCGCAGGTCGCGGCCATCCACCGGAATCCCGTTGCCGGGACGGCTGCCATCCAGTTGACCGCGGTAGACCAGCTTGTTGTCCGAATCGAAGAGAAAAAACTCCGGCGTGCAGACGGCCTGGAATGCCCGCGCTACTTCTTGCGATTCATCGTATAGATAATGAAACGTAAAGCGGCGGCGCTGTGCCTGCGCGCGCAGACCGGTCGGCGCGTCCTCGGGATACGCCTCCGCATCGTTGCTGCTTATGGCGACGATGCCCAGGCCGTTCACCGCGTAATCATGGCCTATCTGGGCCAGCTGTTGCTCGACATGCTTCACAAACGGACAGTGCGAGCACAGAAACATGACCAGTAGCCCGCGCATGCCGGCAAATTGCTGGCGCGAAATCGTGCGTCCGGAAACCACATCGGGCAGCGAAAAATCCGGCGCCGGTGTACCCAGTGCAAGCATCGTAGAAGCAGTAGGTGTCATTCAAAATACTCCTTTGGGGATTAGATGTCGCAAACGCCCGGGAATGATCTTTATCGCGCTTCGATCATATTTCCTGCGCGGATCTATGCGTTCGGTGAGGAAATTATTTCTCCGGAACTGATTCCCCCAGCCGCTCGTCGTGCGAACTCCCTGCGAACGCTTCTTCCCTTTGCTGCGCGTGGCGTTCCTCTTCGCTGAGCGACGAATTCACCTCAAGCAGCCCGGAGGGAAGATTCATCTCCAGCCGCCCGCCGGCCAGGTCCATCCGCGCCAGATACGCCTTGGCAAACGGAATCCAATGCTCTCTTCCATCGTTGCCCAGCACGACGAGCAGGTCCGTCGTATGGTTCTGCTGAATCACGTCCTGAACGGTGCCGATCGATGGATGGCCCGGTTGATTCAAGTCGATCAGCTCGCAGCCGGATAGATCGCCGATATAGGCTGCATCCGGCGTCCAGCGGCATGCGTTCGGCGGTGGGAATCACCAGCTCGGCACCGCGCAGCGTTTCGGCGGACGAAATGGAATCAATTTGGCCAAGCTTCAGCACGACGCGGCCTTTGTGCAGCCATGCCCGCTCGATCGTAACTGGTGTCGGAACGTTATCTTTGTCGCGGGCAAGGAACGCCTCCCGCATCTGCTCGAACCGTTCAGGAAAGTCGGTGAGAATTTCCGCGAGAATTTCTCCGCGCCGCCCCTGCGGACGAATCAGCCGCGCCACGCTGACCCATGTTGCCGGATCTTTCACAGCATGATTGTTTCACGACGGAGCCATTCGATGGGGAAGGCAGACGGATGGACGCAGAAATATAGCTATCGGGCAGCCTCTGATTGTCCGGTCGCTGCCTGTTCGGGCCGGCCCTGGTCGCCTCGAGATTGCTCGATGATTTCTAGGCTGTATCGATGGTTCAGCTTGGTGCTGACCGCACCGAGAATCGTTCGCAGCGAGCGGGCCGTGCGGCCCTGCTTTCCGATGATCTTGCCAACGTCGGAGGGATCGACGCGCAGATGTAGAAAGGTTCCACCCTCATTGGGCGCAGTTTTCACGGAGACCGCCTCGGGCTTGTCCACCAGGGAGCGGGCAATCTCGGTGATCAACTCAACGGCAGACAACTCCGGGGAATGCTCTGACATGCGCTGTACCTCTCTCGGTATTGCATATAAGCCTGAATTCCATATGCTTTATACCGAAAAAGATCGCCATTGTCGCCTTTTTTATAGTTTACCCAATAGTAACTAACCAAGTTACTTCAGGATTGAATCGATGCCGGAGCCAGCTAGACCGGAAATTTTCTCAATGGATGGAGGTCGGAATCGCGCCAACGACTATTCCTGTTGCAACGCTGAAACCCGGGGAGAAAAGAGGAGCGCAGCCAAACCACGCCCGCTGGCCTGCGGGGAATAGGTCCGCTTATTGTTTCGAGACGGCGGTAGGAAATCTGCTTCTATCACCCCTGGGGAACAGCTGCGGCTGCGTTCGTCACCAGCTTCTGCACGCGGTCGGAAAGCTGGGCTCCCTTGCTGGCCCAGTAATCGACGCGATCCTGCTTCAGATTCACTGTGGCGGGGTTGGTGCGGGGATTGTAGGTTCCAACCACTTCGAGCGACCGTCCATCGCGGGCGCGATCTTTCTCAATGACTACGACGCGATAGTAGGGCTTCTTGCGTGCGCCTACGCGCGAAAGACGAATCATCAACACAGGTATATATTCCTTTCTTTTCAATCAGGAGAGCGCGGCCGGAATAGTCGCTGAAGACGCAAATCTCTGAATATTCAGTATCCCGGATTTTATGTCGGCATGCAAGTCGGACAGCGCCGCAGTAATTCCATACGCTGGGTAATGGAAGGAGCACAGCAACCTGTATCCTGAGCGAAAGGGCGCGCTGGGGAACGCTGCGTGACGAAGCCACCATCGCAGCAGCGGCGTAGTCTTCGATCGGTCCAATGATTTGCCAGCAACCCGCAAGATCCTTTGCTTTGCTCGGGACGACGATATTCCTAAAACTGCACCCTTGCGATAGGAGAATCCGCACAGTGTGACCATCAATTTCTCTGGTTAACTTTGCGGCTTGCCAGAAGCTTTCTTCTTTCGGCGATTATCCTCTTCCGTGCTGTCGGCGTCATCGCCAGAACATCTTTCGTTCGCTTCGGCAGCTTTTCGTAGACCAGTTCCCTGGCACGGGCAAGCAGTTCCTGGAGCTCCTGTCGGCGCAGTACGTCCCAGCGCTCCAGAGCGACCCAATATATCCGAGCCATGTAGGGAGCCGGGATGATGCCTTCGATTTCGAGCAGTTCGGAGTAGCGCTCCGGGCCAGCGTGGAAGGATATAACCGCCCTGCTATCCTCATCGAGATTCACCAGCGCGAACATTTTTCCGCCGATTGCCTTATCTCCCACCCAGAAGACAAGGTTCGCGCCCCACTGCATGGTTTCCTCAACGTGCGGAAGCGTACGGAGAAATTCGCGAACCTGTTCGGCATCCATGGTGGCTCTGGTTTATGTATGACGAAATCTGAAAGTTGTTATTCCGAGCCGAGCAGGGCGAAGCGGAAGAATCTCGCGCTACTGCGCCGGATAGCTCTTACTGGCCTGGGTGCGTGAGTTATAGACGACCAGCCTGCCGTCGGGGAATGCGGAGACGCGAATGTAATTTCCGTCGGAGCCGCCCTTCAGATTGGCGATATATTCCGGAGCCGACGTTATGCGGCCCGTCGCCACCTGCCGAATAGTGAAGCTGCCAGAGATTTTTAAGGCGCGGCGATTTTTCGATGATGTCCCAGGTCGATGGCGAGTCGCCTTTGGTCTCACCATTGTCCATAATGGCGACTCGCGGCGCGATGCCGTCCACAAACGCCGGGCTGCCGCTCATCGAAACCCCATGATGCGACACAACATAAAGATCGATTAGGCCCAGCTTGTTGACCGGGCACATCAATTGCATTTCTTTGTCCCAGGTCAGATCGCCGAGGTCGGCGATGCGCATTTTGCCGAACTGCAAGACGATGCCCACAGAGCGGGCGTTTTCCGTCTGATCCGCCGGATGCGTAGGAGATGATTTGCAGTAAGGATTCGGCTGGCCCTCGCCTGGCAACGGAGCGCCAATCAGGTTGCCGTCCGCGCTCACGATCGTAGCCGTCGCCTGACCGAGCGAAATCGTCTGTCCCGGATGCGCCAGAATATGTTTTGCATGCGAGTGCGCCAGCACGGCCTGATATTGCTCCCAGCCTTTCTGGGTGGCTGCATTCGACGGCTCTCGGTTGGGGCCGTGGTCAATATAGGTATCGATATGGAATCTTCCGAGCAAGGTTGGGAACGCCGCCGACATGATCGTCATGAAAATGCGTAATCAGGAGAGTATCAATGTGATTGAGTCCTGCCTGTTTCGCAACTGCGACAATCCGGTTCGCATCCCGGTCATCGTGATCGCCCCAGCCGGTGTCGATCAACAGCGACTGATGCGAAGGAGTGACGAATAACGTGGATTGTCCACCTTCCACGTCAACGAAATAAACCGTCAGCGGAAGTGCAATTCTCGCAATATGCCTGCGGTAGGTCGCCGTTTGAGCCTGCGCGGTCGCGAGCACACCGACAGCTACGAACACCAGCGACAACATGAAACGGGCTACTGCGGACAACCACATTGAACGGCTATCGACTGAGTTCGATCTGAACATCTTCATCTTTGCCCTGAACCGTCCTTGCCCGAATAATTCGATATAGGCCACTTACCGCCGAGCGCCGACAAGCACCGCAGAAGGCGCGCTCAGCTTGACACCCGGCAAATTGGATTTGACCTTCACCGGCTGAAGTCCGCTGCCCTGAGCCGCGATCAGTCGCCATATATTGGTTCTCAAGAATTGTCTTGAACTGCGCGAGATATGGATCGAACGACACGGGAGTGATCATGGCGCCGACAAACGTCTGTCCTCCGGTCTGATCCGACACTCTCTGCAGGTAGCTCTGCCCGAAAAGCCTGCCCAGGCTTCCGCCCGAGCGGCCCGTGACGCGGAAATAGATGGAATAGACCAGCAGTCCGGCGCGTTGCGAGTCTTCGACAGCGGCCGCCACATAGGGATCCTGGAGATCGCGCGACCGGTAGTATGGGTCTTCTCCGTTGGTGACCATCAGCACCACCCGGCGCGCCCGCGCCTGGGAGGGCCAGTGCTTGGCCAGGTCAGACAGGCAGAAGTAGGGACTGGCGCTCACTCCTGGGATGGAATTCGGCAGTCTTAAAGCCTTCGCCGCCATCGCGTGATTGCTCGTCAACGTCTGCGCCATGTCCGCCCGCCCATTGATCATGTAGGCAACCGCCACCTCCGCCGAAGGAGGCAGGCCATCGATGAACTTTCTGATCGACGAAAACTGCAGCGACACGTATCCGGGCAGCGAATTGTCGAAGAGCAGGACCAGTTGCAGCTGGCCCTCGGAGCCAGGCTCCCAACTCGTAATCTCCGCCGGACGGTTCTTCAAAAGAACCGTGACGTCCTTCTGCTGCAGCACGGGAGGCTTCTTCGAATCGTTGACATTGGGTGTAACTGTCAGCCGCGCGTTGAAATTGGCCTCATAATGCGGGTTTTGCGCGGCTGCGGTGGAAGCGGTACAGGTTGAAACCAGGAATGCTCCCGCAAGAGAAATGGCGCATGCAATTTGACTCAAGCTTTTCATGTTCCCTCCATGTCCCGCCGCCGGTCGACGGAGATAGCTTGCAATTTGCAAGTGATCTCGGCATTCCCGGCGCACGTCACGGGCCAGTCAGTTTATTAGACACCTGTTTCGGCAGATGCTGCGCCCTTTTTCAAGCCCATTCACCTTTCCGGATATGTCACGACCGGTAGCGCTCCTGATGCCATCTCCATGCGTCGGCGATGATTGCATCGAGCGCCGTGTATTGCGGCTTCCAGCCCAGGTCGACCATAATCTTTTCCGAGCTCGCAACCAGGACAGCCGGATCTCCGGGGCGGCGCGGACACTCTTCCACCGGAACTGGCCTGCCGGTGACACGTCGAACAGATTCGATCACCTCCCGCACGGAAAACCCACGCCCATTGCCAAGGTTGAAAATCATCTGGGCCTCGTGCTCGAGCGCAGCGAGCGCCAGCATATGCGCATCGGCCAGATCGCGCACATGGATGTAGTCGCGAATACAGGTGCCGTCGGGCGTGGGGTAGTCGGTCCCATAAATGCGAATACTTTTTCTGCGTCCCAAAGCTACATCGAGGATCAGCGGAATCAGGTGCGATTCGGGTTCGTGCGCCTCTCCGCGTCCGGGAATCGCACCCGCGACGTTGAAGTAGCGCAGACTGGCATAGCGCAGTCCGTGGATACGATTCAGCCAGGGAAGCATCTGTTCGACCAGCAGTTTCGATTCTCCGTACGGATTGGTGGGGTGTAAAGCCGCATCCTCCCGAATGGGCGTCTTTTCCGGCTCGCCGTAAACGGCGGCTGTGGAAGAAAACACCAGCTTTTTAATGCCCGCCGACAACATTGCCTGAAAGAGTCCAAGTGTCGAAGCGCTGTTATTGCTGAAATACAGTTCGGGCTTTTCCATGCTTTCGCCAGCCTCGATCAGCGCAGCGAAGTGCATTACGGCTTCGGTCTGGTACTCTTGGAACGTAGCCGCCAGCTTCTTCCGATCGTTTACATCGCCTTCAATAAACACTGGGCCTGCGGGAACCGCGGAACGCTGAGAATGGGAGAGGTTGTCATAGATGACGACCCGATGCCCGGCTTCGACAAGCATTGTTGCGACGGTGCCCCCTATATAGCCGGCGCCGCCTGTAACGAGAATGTTCACTGTCAGCCTCTTTCCTCAATGATTTGCCTGTCGATAATTCAGGCATTAGAGGGCTGGAACCGCGCGCCCCAGTGAGAATTACGCCTCTTGGACGGTCGCGAATGTCTGGTTTCCGAATGATATTCCGAAACGTTCCGGGCATGGAAATTCGGCGGGTTTCGTCAGCGGAACCGTTCCCCCCACGGTATACCGGTTACGAGGACCACAAATTTATTCCAAATCGGGAAATTTGTGGCATACTCATTGGCAACCATCACCAAATCTGACAGAACTCTGACCGGCTGCCACAGCTTTAAGGAAAGAAAAAAAGCAGCTTACAGGGAGCTCTGGTCACACCAAGCGGACGAGATGTAATGCATCCCCTGAACAGGATGCATTTCATCATTGAAGCGAATGGGCTGCAAAGCTGTAAAACTGTACTCATCTGGGGCGGGTAGCATCTAAATCGTTAACCGCTCGAAATGTTGCGACGGAAGTGTATTTGGTTCTTTCTCTACACGATTTGAGTGGGACACTCTTTAAAGATTTATGTCGATGCAGGCTGATTTCGCAATACACTCTGACTGGAACAATCCAGCCTGCTGACAGGTCAGAAAACGCTATTGTCACATGTTCTGAATAAGCAGCAGTTTTGCGTTCCGAGGTAAAAGTTGTATGACAAGTTTTGCGACGAGCGAATTCTCATCGAAAACCGAAACTGGATTGCCCCCGCGTACCCCTAGGACGCGTGAACGCGGCGACCGCCAACTAGCTACGTTCGGCTTACTGCCGGAACCGGAGGGAAGAAATAAGGCGTTCACGGTCAGTCTGATCATCAACGTTTCGGTGATCATCCTTGTCCTGGTATTTTCCATCTACTTTGTGCATCATCAGGTAGTGCAGCAGCGCCTGAACGAAACCCAGCTGCTGCTCCCTATTACCCCGGTGAAGCCGATCCGTCCGACAGTAATCCGGCCAAAGATTCCCATCGTTCCGCCCACTCCGGACTTGTTAAACAGAATCGCCCCGAAATTTACCTACAAACCGGCGCCGACCGAGGTTCAGCCCAAATTGGCACGCGTCCATATGAACAATATGAACGCTCCGGTCCTGCCCCCATATCGTCCGGATTCGGTCGAACTGCCTCCGCAGCCGAAAGTAGGCGCGTTCCACACCGCGGTTCCTACGGCCGTCGCCAACAATATGGGACGGACCTCTACCAAAATCGGCGGCTTTGGTGATCCGATGGGTGTGCATGCAAATCCCAATGCCACTCGACCGGGTACGATCGCTGCAGTTGGCAGCTTTTCCAATGCGGTCGGCGGCGGATCGGGGGCCGGCTCCGCTCGCAAGGGTAAAGTCGGTGGAGTTGACTTTGGGTCAGGCTATGCCCAGGGGGTACCGGGGGGCACCGGCCGTAGCGGTAAAGTGGCTTCGGTCGGTTTCTCCGACGGTGTCGCCGGAGGTACCGGTACCGGTCCGAGGGGCACAGTCAAACAGGGCGGCTTCCAAACCAATACCGCGGCCGCGGGAACCCCGAAACTGGCTATCGCCAATACCGGGAACGAAACGACGGTGCAGGTGCTTTCCTACCCGAAGCCTCCCTACACCGCGGAAGCAAGACAGTTGAAGATCCAAGGCGAGGTTGTGCTGGAAGTACGCTTCTCCGCCGATGGACAGGTCCATGTTCTTCGCGTCGTACGCGGGCTCGGACATGGATTGGACGAGCAGGCCATTCGGGCTGCGGAACAAACTCGCTTTAAACCGGCGACGCGCGATGGAAAGCCAGTCGACACGACCACGCTGTTTCACGTCGACTTCCAATTGGCGTAATTGTGAACAAAACAGAAATAAACTAAGTACCCCTAAGGAACACAATGATGCGACTTGCAAAGATTACTCCTCGCTTTTCACGCGCCAGTCACAGAGGATGGGCCTTTCTGCTCCTGGTTTGCGTAGCCTCCCCCGCCTTCGCAAGGCATAAAAAGTCGAATACGCCTCAAGCTAAGTTAACGCCTGATATGGTTCGGTTGATCGATCAGGCATCGATACACGAAAGGGGTGTTCTGCTGGCGCTTCAGCAACGCGCGCCTGTCGTGGAAACGTATATCCAGGACTTCAAGCCCGACACTCTGCTGAGCGCTATCCCTACCGAAGATCACTACTTCTTGGGCCGGGTTGACTTTGGCCGTGTCATTGAGGACAACCGCTATCAGGAAGCCAGCACCAAGAAGGCCATGTACAAGGGTTCGGTCATGTTCGTAAACGGATTGACCAAGGCCTTCAAAATCGAATATGTGGCTCAGGGTTTCGTGCAGATGCTGCTGCTGGACTCCAACCACTTCGATCGTCAGCACTACAACTTCCAATTTGTTCGCCGCGAGTTTCTGGGCGACGTCCGCACTGAGCTATTTGATGTGATGCCAAAGCCCGGGTCCGGGCCAGGACGCTTCATCGGCCGCGTGTGGATTGAGGATACGGGCGGCAATATCGTCCGCTTCAGCGGGACCTACACCAGCAAGAGTGGCCGCCATGTCTACTATCACTTTGATAGCTGGCGGACCAACGTGCAGCCGAATCTCTGGTTGCCAACGGCCGTTTATGCGGAAGAGCATGGACCCGGGAGCGTACCGGACCAGGCAGACTTTTTCCGCGCCCAAACATGGATCTGGGGATACAACCTGCGTACTCCGGTTACCGCCAGCACTAACGCCACAGTACAGATCGACGCGGTCAAGGACACCAGCGAAAATTCGCAGGATGTCAGTCCACTGCAGGCCTCGCGTCTGTGGTCGCAGCAGGCGGAATCCAACATTCTCGACCGCCTGTTTCAAGCCGGTTTGCTCGCCGCACCCAGCAGCGTGGATAAGGCTCTCGAGCAGGTCACGAACAATCTTATCCTCACCAACAACATCGCCTTGCCGGAAGCGGTTCATTGCCGTGTCTTGCTCACGACTCCGCTGGAATCGCTCACCATCGGCAACACTATTGTATTAAGCAAGGGTCTGATCGACACTCTACCCTCGGAAGCGGCTCTTGGCGCAGTGCTGTCCTTCCAACTGGCGCACCTTGCCCTGGGGCACAAAGTCGATACCGAGTTTGCCTTCCCGGATAACCTGATGTTTGCCGACCAGGCGACCATCCGTCGGGTGCCGCTTCACCATAGCGATGCGGAAAATGAAGCCGCCGCCAAAAAGGCGCTCGAACTGCTAGCCAACTCTCCATATAAGGACAAACTGAGCGATGCGGGCCTTTACCTGAAAATGTTGATGGGACGTGCCAAGGTTCTGCCGTCCTTGATGCAGCCGCAACTGGGAGATTCGCTGTTCACCTCCCAAACCGACGACCAGGTCTGGTTGAATGCGCTGGTCACTAGAGCTCCCAAACTCAGCATGGCAAACGTCTCGCAGATCGCCGCCCTGCCGCTGGGCAGCCGTCTCCGCGTCGATTCCTGGAATGACTCGGTCGAACAGCTCAATGCGAAGCCCGTTGCCGTGCTCAGCCCCAGCGATAAAATGCCATTTGAGATAACACCTGTATTTTTCCGGCTGCGCCCCTACGGCCACGCCACAACAATTCCTGTATCTACCGGAGCAGCCTCCCCGGGCGACGGTACATCCAACAGTGGAGAATCGCAGGGGTCGGCACAATAGCAGCGACTCTGATGCTGGAGGCAGCGCACATTGCATCTGCCTCCAGATACTTTTTTTTTTTTCCTCGTGGGGGAGGTTTTTACGGTGGCTAAGAAATTCTTCGTTGGACTTGCATTGCTTCTCTTCTTCCCAATCCTCCTGCACGCGCAGGCGGTATCTCCTGTTACTGAAAAACGCGCTTTCGTTTCCGTGGGCGGGATGTTCTCCATTGGACAATCGGATTATGGACAAAATTCGCATCTCCTTGGACTTGGCGCATATGGAGATTTCGATTATCGTGCCTGGCGCGATATAGGCGTCGGTATCGAAGGGGAAGTGCGCTTCCGGGATTTCAACACGATCAGCGGAACGTACGAGCAGAACTTTCTCGGTGGCCCGCGCGTCACCTATCACCTCGGCAGACGCTGGCTGCCGTATGTCAAGGTTCTTGTCGGTGGAAGCCGCTTCCATTACCCGAACTTCATCTCCAATCAAATCTATACCTATACAACTTTTGCTTACGGCGGTGGTCTCGATTTCCATCTCAACAACCACTTGACCATACGTCCCGTGGACTTCGAATATCAGCACTGGCAGTTTCCGCCTACTGGCCTGACTCCGTGGGTCTACTCCGCCGGCGTCTCTTACCGCCTATTCTGAACTTCCACCCGTTCCCATAAGCCCCGGCAAAAACCGGGGCTTTTTTCTTGGCGTCAAATGCCCTTCCCCGCGAACGATTTAGGATAAGAGTTAATTCTCATCATGATGAACACCACTCCCGGCCAGAACCGCGTCCGTTTTGCTCCCTCTCCTACCGGATATCTCCACGTCGGGGGCGCCCGCACGGCTTTGTTCTCCTGGCTATTTGCCCGGCATACAGGAGGTACATTCATCCTCCGCATTGAAGATACCGACTTTGAGCGCTCCTCCGTCGATATGGTCTCCGGCATCCTGGAGGGCCTGCGCTGGCTTGGCATGGACTGGGACGAAGGCCCTTTCTTTCAGTCACAGCGACTGGATTTATACACGCGTACGGCGGAAAAGCTGCTGGCGAGCGGCCACGCCTATCATTGTTTTTGCACCAGGGAAGAGCTGGAACAGCGCCGCGCAGCCGCTGCCCAGGCAGGCACAGTTCCTCGCTACGACGGCCGCTGCCGCGACCTTTCCGCGACTGTATCGGCGCAGCGGCTGGCGCAGGGCGAGCGGGCTACGGTTCGCTTCATGGTTCCACGCGATGGCGTGACCACGTTTGAAGATGCGGTATTCGGGCACATGGAATTCGCGAATGCGGAACTGGAAGATTTCGTTCTGCTGCGGTCCGATGGCATTCCCACTTACCATCTCAGCGTGGTAGCGGATGATCTGGACCTGCGCATGACGCACATCATCCGCGGCGCGGACCATCTCTCGAACACTCCAAAACAGGTGCTGCAATATCGCGCGCTCGGCGCTTCCCTGCCGGTCTTTGCCCACTTGCCGCTTATTCTCGGCCCGGACAAAACCCGCCTTTCTAAACGCCACGGAGCCACCAGCGTCATGGCCTATAAGGAAATGGGCATTATTCCCGAGGCGTTTCGTAATTTTCTGGCTCTGCTTGGCTGGAGTCCCGGCGATCGGGCGAAGCAGCCCGACGGAAAAGAGCGCGAGCTGTTCTCGACAGAAGAGCTGATCGAGATGTTTTCACTCGACGGCATCGCCCACTCGAATGCCGTCTTCAACAACGACAAGCTGGCCTGGTTCAATACCGAATACATCCGCGCATATCCACCGGAACGCCTGCTCCCGTTGATTCAGGAGGAATGGACGCGCGCCGGATACAAGCCCACCCGCAGCCACGAAGAAATCCTTGCCGCCATATCCCTGCTCCAGCAAAGAGCGCGGAGTCTGCGGGATTTTGCGTCCACGTTTCAGGCTTACTTCGGGGACAGCTTTCCCATGGATCCCGCCGCGGTGCAGAAATTTCTGGCGGACGCGACGGTCAGAAAGCTGCTCGCCGAGATGGGCGAACGATATGCTGCGTTGCAGCCGTTCACGGAGGAATCAGCGGAAAAGCTGCTCCGCAGTTTTGCGGAAGAAAAAGCAATCAAAGCCGGGCTCTGATCAACGGCGCGCGTGTCTTGCTAACCGGACAAGGCGTCGCGCCAAGTTTGTTCGCCGTCATGAACTATTTAGGCCAAAAGCGCGTGGTGGAACGTCTGAAGACCGCGGAAACGATTTCATAGACTGGACACGGTGTCATCCTGAGCGTAGCCGAAGGGCTCAGAATGACAATCTATGAAACATCCGTCATTCTTGCTTGCAAACCTAAGATTTTCTATACCACTCGCCGCTTCGCATCAGCGGCTCCGCGTTGCCGTTCGCGGCCAATCCATCAACGTCCATCTCTCCGGACCCGATCATCCAGTCCACATGGATCAAACTGCTGTTCGCGCCTTTCAGTGCGAGCGTCTCCTCATCCATATTTTCACCGTCGATGATGCAGGTGCTATACGCCTGCCCCAGGGCGATATGACTGGCAGCATTCTCATCGAAAAGCGTGTTCCAGAAAAGGACCCCGCTCTGCGCAATCGGGGAGGAATGAGGAACCAGAGCAACTTCGCCGAGCCTGCTCGCGCCTTCGTCCGTATTGATCATGCGATCCAGTACCTCCTGGCCGGTCTTTGCGGTTACCTCCACCACACGGCCGCCCTGGAAGCGTACAGAGATGTCTTCTATCAAGGTCCCCTGATAAGAAAGAGGTTTGCTGCTGCGGACAGTTCCGTCCACGCGGTCTTTATGCGGAGTCGTAAATACCTCCTCGGTCGGAATATTCGGGTGGCCGTAGACTCCGTTGCCGGCCCGCGTGCCGCCGCCGGCCCAAAGATGATCGTCGGCCAGACCCACCCGCAGATCGGTTCCGGGGCCGCGAAAGTGGAGCGCCGCAAATCTTCTCGCATTCAAGAAATCGACACGATCTTTCAGGGACGCGCCATGTGCCTTCCACGCGGCAATCGGGTCCGGCAGGTCGGCGCGGGAGGCGGCAAAGATCGCGTCCCACAATCGTTCGAGAGCAACGTCGTCCGGATCGTCCGGAAAGACAGCCCGCGCCCATGCCGGCGTGGCACAGGCAATAATTGTCCAGTTGATTTCGTGGCGCGTGATCAGTTCCATTGCCGCCTGGTTGGCTTTCGAAAGCGCGACATTGGCGCGTCCGATTTTGGCCGGGTCCTGCTGCGCCAGCAAGGCCGGATCGCCTCCAGTAATCGCCAGGCGTGCCGCGCCGCTGCGATACGCCGCGGTGATGCCATCCTGCAGCCAGTTCGCCACGCGATCGAAACTGTCGTCAGGAGCGTACCGGTAACGCAATAACGAGGACTCCTCGTCGGAATAGAGCGTGGTCACCAGCACCGCGCCTGCCTTATATGCATGCTCGATGATGCGCCGCACCAGAGGCAGCGCATCGATTGGAGCGCTCAGCACCAGTTCCTGCATCGGCGCGCCTTCGGAGCCAAGCCCCAGCCCGACATGGACCGCCACCTGGGCCAGACGATCCAATTTCTGCTCAAACGATAGTGCCGCCGCTGGCGGCCTTTGATCTTTTTCTCTTGCCATAGCTTTCGATCTATTGTCGCTGATGGATGGTCTGCTCGGGATCAGGACGTCAACTATTTTGCGGATACATCCAGTGTCAGCGGCAGCGTCTCGGGAGGATTGCAGGAGCGATTGTCGCAGGCCTGGTAATGGAGCTGACCGTGAAGGGTATATTGGCCCGGCTTTGCATGCACCCGGACGAGCACGCCAAATTCCCCGGTATACACGCTCAGCGCATCCTTCGGAGAGAAGGCGAAGTGATAATCGACGCCCGCCGGATATTCAACGTTTGCTATCTCGACGCCGCTCGGCTGGTCGAGCGTCAGCGTCGTCGGAACCAGAAAACGCGAATGAGGGGTGTGCGAATTGATGTGCAACCCGGTCTGAATGCCGAATCGCAGAGCCATCATTCCCGGCTCCATATTCTGCTCGCGACGCCCTTTCACAACGAGATCGGGAGATGAGATCATCTGCACCCACTGTTTGCCTGGGGACTGGCCGAACCCGATACCCGCATGGCCGGGCTGCCACGCCGACTGCGCCATCATGCCAGGAAACGGCAGCATCGCGCAGGCGATGAACAACCCCAGCACAGCGCAAGGGAAAGACCACCGCTCGCGCATGCTTCAGGCTCCCCGGGTGGCAAGTATCTTTTGGATGTCAGCGTCTATATCGCTTTGAGAGATAATGCCCCCGACCTCAAGAACCACCTTGCCATCGCGCCCGATGTAGTACGAGGTGGGAAGATAATCGATGCCGCCGTAAGAATCGGAGATTTTGTCATTGTCCATAAGAACGGGATAATTGACGCCCATATTCGCGGCGAAATCGGCAACATTCTTCGGCGCGCCGTCATCCTCAGAGATCCCCAGCACGGTAAAGCCCTGGGCAGCGTACTTTTTCTGCAGATCGATCAGCCACGGCATCTCCAGTTTGCACGGCCCGCACCATGTCGCCCAGAAATTCAGCAGCACGGCTTTTCCCTTGTAGTCCGAGAGCGAAACTGTCTTGCCATCGAGAGTTTTCAGCGTGAAAGCTGGAGCCCGCTTGCCGCGAAGATCAGGCAAACCCTGCGCCGCCGGAGAGCTGGGATCTACAGGAGTAGAACTGGAAGCATTCCCGGCATTCGCCGGATGACCCATCGTCATGGCTGTGGTTGGCGGAGTGTTAAGAGATTTGCGTATGCGATAGGCCATCACCCCGGACCAGATCATGGCGGTGATACCCGCAATGAGAACCAGGATCACGATGGAACTGCGCTTCATGAACACTCCTTGGCCGCGAAACATCCCCGCGCATGGAACCCTTCATTGTATCGGCTAGGGGGCGTGTCTTGCATTCATTCCGGCAGCGCAGTCGCCTCGGTTTCAATTTGGCCGAAGGATTTGCGATTTCCAGCCTGGCTCACGATTAGATTGCGCGGAGTAATCTGGCCGGCAGAAAAATGATTGCCGCGACCAGTTCCAGCGCGCCGTGAACGGCTAAGCCAAGCAATCGGAAAGGCAACAGAATCAGCCACACGATCGGGTATAGCACAATCGCGAGCAAGGCAAGCGGCCAGCAGAGAATGAAAAGAACACACCATAGAAGAAACTTGATCATCCTTCAATCTTCCCTTCAAATTTTAATCGGCATCCCTGTCTGCCCTCCTTATCAGCTACGCATGGAGGGCTGACAAAGTTCCCAAAAAGCCGGAATTGCCCCCGAGCGATTGGGATAGCTGGTAGTGGTGCAGTTTGATAAAAACGTCTGTCATCCCGAGCGACCGGGATCCCCGGCGCGAATTTTGCGCGCTGGGTGGGAAGCAGGCCGTGTTTTTCGGCCTGCGAAGTCGAGAGCCTGCCCTAAGCGAGCCGAATGCGAGTCGCATCGGGACCTGCGGTGTTTTTGGAACTGGCTCAAACCGCACCACTACCGGATAGCTTCCATTTGCGCGATGCAGTATCGTCTATCTCAGACTTCCTCCGCGCGCTTAGAATGAGCAGATTCGATCGTCCCAAACAACCCGGGAATAGGCCGATGTCAGACCCCAGACCTGTCGATCCGGCAAAAATTGATCCGGCGGGTCTGGTGCGTATTGAAGCGAGTGCCCTGCTGGCTCTCGCCGAGCGGCTGGACGGGGCCATGGCGGCGGATTTCGCCCGCGCGGTAGACATCATCCTCGCCTGTGGCGAAGCCCGTGGACGAGTGGTCGTCACCGGAATGGGAAAAAGCGGCATCATCGCGCAGAAGATTGCCGCCACTCTGAGCTCAACCGGATCGCCCGCGCTCTTTCTGCATCCCGCGGAGGCGCACCACGGCGATCTGGGCATGCTGGCCAAGGGCGATGTCGTCATCGCGCTCTCGGCCAGCGGCGAGACGGAAGAGATTCTGCGGCTGCTGGAAACCCTGAAGCGGATGGGCGACGCGCTGATCAGCTTCTGCTGCGACATGCACTCGACGCTGGCGCTGGCGAGCGATGTCGCGCTCGATTGTTCCGTGGAGCAGGAGGCATGCACGCTTGGTCTTGCGCCGACGGCCTCCACCACTGCGATGCTGGCGCTGGGAGATGCGCTGGCGATTGCCATCTCTGCCCGCAAAGGTTTCCGCGCGGAGGATTTCGCCAGTCTGCATCCGGGAGGCAAGCTGGGCAAGCGGCTGATGCGAGTCGAGCAGTTGATGCATTCCGGCGACGCAGTACCCCGCGTAACTCCGCAGACGCCGATGAAGGACGTGATCTACGAGATGTCCCGCAAAGGTCTGGGGATTACGACCGTCATTGAAGATGGCAAGCTGATTGGGCTGTTAAGCGACGGCGACCTGCGGCGCTTGCTGGAACGGGAAGGCGCAGGCGCTCTGGCAAAGACCGCCGGAGAAGCCATGCATCGCAATCCGCAGACCATCCGGCCCGAAGAACTGGCGGCCGAAGCGCTGCGTCATATGGAGGAGCGCAAGATCACTTCTCTGATCGTCGTCGACGACGAGAAGAACGTGCAGGGTGTGGTCCATCTGCATGATTTATGGGGAACGGAGCTGTTTTAATTTTTCAGCGGGCACCGGACGACAGGCTCTGCTCGGCAGCTTGCACGGTGGGAAACGTCTTCAGGATCGCATCGACTTTGGTCATGCGAATGAGACTGTCCACGCGTTCGCTCACTCCTGTCAGGACAAGCTTGCGGCCGTTCTTTTCCGCCGACACATACTGCATCAGGATTGTGCCCAGCCCGGCTGAGTCGATGTATGGCACGCCGGAAAGATCCAGGATCACGCAGGAAGCTGTCTGGGCGCGGACGATGTCCTGAAGCGGGAAGAGCGTATACATGGTCAATGGGCCGTGCAGATGCAGCACCGCCGTATCCGCGCGGGAACTCGGGGAAGTTTCAATGCTCAGCGGTTCGTCTCTCATCCCCCTAAAGTTAGCCGACGGCGGGGAAAACGAGGTTACAAATCGATGAAAAACTTCGGGCACGGGAGGCGCGGCCATGTTGACGCCGGGCACTGAGGAAAATTGAAAGCAAGTAGATGAAAGCAAGTAGAATGAAGTATTCAGCTTGCTAAGGATACCCACTCATACGATGCGTCGCTGGTCGCAGCTCTTTCTCCCTACTCTTCGTGAAGCCCCGGCGGATGCCGAAGTCGCCAGTCACAAGTTTCTGGTCCGCGCCGGATATATCCGCCAACTCGGCGCCGGCATTTACTCCTATCTTTTCCTCGGCCAGCGATCGATCAACAAGATCATGGCGATTGTGCGCGAGGAGATGGACACGATTGGCCAGGAGTTTCTGCTGCCATCCCTGCTGCCGCGCGATCTGTGGGAGCAGAGTGGCCGCTGGACCAGCATGGGCGACAACATGTTCCGGCTGAAGGACCGCAAGGGCGCGGACCTGTGCCTGGGCTTCACCCATGAAGAAGTGATGACGGAGATCGCCCGCAAGGAACTTGCGCAGCTATAAGCAGCTGCCGCAGATCTGGTACCAGATCCAGACCAAGTTCCGCGACGAGCCGAGACCGAAATCCGGGCTGCTGCGCGTACGCCAGTTCATTATGAAAGACGCGTATTCCTTCGATATCGACGCGGCAGGCCTTGACGCCAGTTATCAGAAACACGACGTCGTTTACCGCCGGATATTCACTCGCTGCGGGCTGCAGTTTGTCTCTGTGCGAGGCCGACTCCGGGGCGATGGGCGGCTCACAATCGCAGGAATTCATGGTCTATACCGAAGCGGGGGAAGACCTGATCGCGAGCTGCGCGCAATGCGGGTATGCGGCCAACGTGGAGAAAGCGGAGTCGCGTCTGTCCCCAGCGGAAGATTTGCCGGCCACCGGCGACGGCAAACCGGAGCTGGTACACACGCCGGGCATGGGATCGATTGCGGACGTAACCGCGTTCATGAAGGTCAGCGCCATGCAGGACATCAAGACAGTGGCATATATGGCGGAGAAGCGCGACGCCGCAGGCAAATCGGTGTGGCTGCCGGTTGCGGTATTCCTGCGCGGCGATCACAGCGTGAATGAAACGAAGTTGCTGGGTCTGCTGAAAGCCACCCAGTTGCGTCCGATGACGGCGGAAGAACTGGAATCGTTTTTCCACGCGCCGGCGGGATTTCTTGGCCCCGTTGGTCTGACGCATACCGCGGATCCGCATCTGATGACGGAGCTGCAAAGTAATGCGTTTCAGCCAATGAGGACGCCTGGATTCTGGGCCTTCGCCAACCGGCTGAAGCTGGTCGTCGTGGTCGACCAAGCGCTCGAAGGACGCAACAACATGATCTGCGGCGCCAACAAGCTCGATTACCACTTCCGCAACGTGACTCCGGGCCGCGACTTCAAATGGACGGCTTCGGCCAGCGTCCGCAATGTGAGTGAAGGAGAAGGCTGCCCGCAATGCGGAGCGCCGCTGCGTGTGGCCAAGGCGGTCGAGGTGGGCCATATCTTCAAGCTGGGCTACAAGTACTCGGAGAGCTTGGGCGCGCGCGTGCTCGACGTGAACGGAAAAGAAGTCACGCCGATCATGGGCAGTTACGGCATCGGCATCGAACGTATTCTAACGGCTTGTGTGGAGCAGAGTTTTGACGAAAACGGCTTTTCCCTGCCGCCGTCCATTGCTCCGTTCCATGTAGTGGTCACCATCACCAACGTCGCCGATGCCAGCCCTGAAAGCCGCGGAGAAAAGCTCGCGGCGGAGCTGGAGACGGCCGGACTGGACGTCCTGCTCGATGACCGTGAAGAGCGCGCCGGCGTCAAATTCAAAGATGCGGACCTGATCGGAATTCCCTTCCGCATCAATGTCGGGAAAAAGGCGGCGGATGGCCTGGTGGAATTCGTGACACGTGCGACGCGCGCCAGCGAAGATGTTCCGCTGGAACGGGCTGCGGAGATGGTGCGCGAACGCGTACAGTCGTTCACTGCAGCGGCGCAAAATTAGGCGAGAGGACTCATGGCAGCAGACGGAAAGAGCCCGCGTACAGTATCGCGGACCGCTAGCAGAAGCCGCGAAACCCGGGCTGGAGGAGCGGGAGCTGGAATTGCCACCCGGCCGCGCCCCCGATCCGGTAGAGGCGGCCGGCGAGGCGGCAATCTTCTAGCAGGATGGAAGATGAAGCTGCTGCTGGCGATCGCAGCCTGCGTGCTGGTTGTCATCGCCATCGCCGCCATTGTTTTTGCCTACTACTACCACGCATACGAGCATGTGGTGGAGCAGCGCCTGCGCCAGCCCCTCTTCGCCAACACGGCGAAGATCTACGCCGCGCCGGGTGAGGTTCGCCCCAAGCAGAAATACAGCGTGCAGCAAATCGCGACTGACCTGGTGCGGGCCGGCTACAGCCGCGTCGGTACGTCTCATCCTTCGCAGATCGGAACATTTTCCGAGACCGAAACCAGCATCCATATCCAGCCCGGACCGCAGTCCTATCACGCGCCCGACGGCGCCACCGTCTACACAACAGCAAAAGGCGTCGTCAAAGCAATTCACGCCGACGACGGCCAGGATCTCAGCGCGTATGAACTGGAGCCGCGAGCTGATCACTGGATTTTCCGACAAGAATCGCGGCAAACGCCGCCTGGTGACATACAACGAACTGCCGAAATATCTTGTTCCGGCCGTCACTTCGATTGAAGATAAACGCTTCTTCGAACACGGTGCCGTGGACTACATCCGCGTTTTCGGCGCATTCTTCGCCGATTTACGATCGCGCCGTTATAGTGAGGGCAGTTCCACTCTGACCATGCAGCTGGCGAGGCTCTTTTTCCTTTCACCGGAGAAACGCTTCAAGCGAAAGATTATCCAGACGGCCATCGCATTTCAGCTTGAAAGCCGATATACGAAGCAGCAGATTTTTACCATGTACGCGAACGAAATTCCGCTGGGGCAACGCGGGAGTTTCGCGATCAATGGCTTTGGGGAGGCTGCCCAGGCCTACTTCGGAAAAAATATTCGCGATTTAACATTGCCGGAATGCGCGCTGCTGGCCGGGATGATTCAGGGCCCGAGTCGCCTGTCGCCCTACAAGCATCCCCAGCGCGCCATTGCCCGTCGCAACCTGGTGCTGGACACCATGGTTGAAACCCATGACATTACGCCGGCACAGGCACGCCGGGCCAAAGCAGCGCCGTTGAGCCTGGCTCCTTTCAGCGTCGATGAACGTGAAGCGCCATATTTTGTCGATCTGGTTCGAGATAAATTGCTTCGTCGCTATGGCGACCGCGACATCAACGGCGAAGGACTGCGTATCTATACCTCGCTTGATCCGGACCTGCAAAGCATCGGGACCGTGGCGGTCGAAAAGGGAATGCAGGATGTGGATGAGATTCTCCGCAAACGGTACGAGCGCCTCGCCCGCCATGGACGTCCGTCAGCGATGCAGCACGTCCCGCATCCGCAGGTCGCGCTTATCGCCATGAACCCGCATACCGGCCAGGTGCTGGCGCTGATCGGCGGACGCAATTACGGATTCAGTCAATTGAACCACGCCGTCAGCCAGCGGCCCACCGGCTCCATCTTCAAGCCCATCGTATATGCCACCGCCTTCAACAGCAGTCTGACCGGCGTTCCGCTGCCCGGCCAGCAGGGCGTCTTTACCGCAGTGACCATGTTGAACGATGCTGATACGACCTTTGATTTCGACAATGGCAACGTACAGTACTCTCCCCACAACTATAAGCATGAACAGTTCGGCATGATGACTGCGAGAATGGCCCTGATGTTGTCGCAAAACGTTGCCACCGTCTCGCTGGGTCAGATGGTCGGCTTCGACAACGTCGCCGGCCTGGCTCACCAGCTCGGCATCGCTTCGGCCCAGGCCACGCCCTCGGTCGCGCTCGGCGCATATTCCGCTTCCCCGCTGGAAATGGCCGGTTCTTATACTGCGTTCGCAAATAACGGCGTAATGATCGAACCCAACATGATCGCCTCGGTCCGCACCCCCGACGGAGATGTCGTTGACGACTTCGCCCCCGTATCCAAGCCTGTCCTCGATCCGCGCGTGGCGTATTTGACGCTGAGCTTGATGCGCGACGTTATCAACCATGGCACCGGCGAAAATGTTCGCGGATTGGGTTTCAGCGCTCCGGCAGCAGGCAAAACCGGGACCTCGCACGACGCCTGGTTTGCCGGTTTCACCAGCAATTTGCTCTGCGTTGTCTGGGTCGGCAACGACGACTACACCGACATCAAATTGGAGGGCAATCGGACTGCGGGGCCGATCTGGGCGGAGTTCATGAAGAACGCTGTCAAACTGCCGCAGTACTCCGACACGCAGTATTTCGATCCACCAGCCGGGATCACGGAAGTGACGCTCGACAAAGCCACAAATCTGATCGCCGACGCAAGCTGCCCGAACGATTACACCGCCGCCTTCCTTGATGGTACGCAGCCGACCGGGACCTGCGACCATCCCAATGGAGACCAGCGCAACATCTTCCAGAAGATGTTCGGCCTCGGCGAAAACAAATCGGCTCTGCCGCTGATTCCTCCCAATCCCAACGTGGTCCCGCCGCAGCCGCCCAACGGAACAGCCCCCACTCAGGGCCAGGGCGCGGAGCAGAACCCAAATGTGCAGCAGAACAAAAAGAAACGCGGGTTCTTCGGCAAGGTCTTTGGCGTATTCAAAGGGGATGACAGCCAGAAACAGCAGCCGAATCCAAATCAACCGTAATCGCCATTCGACTATGTATGGATGCGGGCTGCGTCTTTTCACCCTCCGGATGCATCTCTCGTCTGTACGGATTGCAGGATAGAGAGTTGAGCCAGGCGAGGTGGCGATGGCGGAATTGACGCAACTGGGTACGGTAAAAGATCCGGTTTGCGGCATGCAGGTTTCTCCGGAGAATGCCGCCTCGACGGTCCACGACGGAAAGCAGTATTCATTCTGCAGCCCTTCCTGCGCCGAAAAATTTCGCGCCGACCCGAAGCTTTATACACCATCGGAAATCGATCCCGTTTGCGGTATGAAGGTTGCTCCAGCCCGAGCGGCCGCCAAAATAGAGAGGAATGGCAAAACCTATTTCTTCTGCGGTAAATCCTGCGCGGAGAAATTTGAGAATGCCCCTGTGGCCGCTAAAACGCAGGCCGGCGCCGCCGCTGCCTCGATTTCCCCGTCGAAAGCGAACGAATATGTCTGCCCCATGGACCCTGAAGTGCACGAGTCCGAACCGGGACCCTGTCCCATCTGCGGCATGGCTCTTGAACCCGCGCAATATTCGCTTACCACGGAAGTGGTCGAATATACCTGCCCCATGCATCCGCAGATCGTGCTGCCGGAGCCGCAGAATTGTCCGATCTGCGGTATGGCGTTGGAGCCCCGAGTCGTCTCCGTGAAGGACGCCAATCCGGAACTTGAGGACATGACGCGGCGCTTTGCTGTCGCGGTCGTGTTGACCATTCCGCTGATTGTGCGGATGGTGCTGAGCCTGTTGTCCGACGAACGCTTCGACACCATCCTGACCAGCCCTTTTGCCGAATGGATGCAGCTGATTCTGGCCTCTATGGTGGTGCTGTGGTGCGGCTGGCCATTTCTGGAGCGGGCATGGAAATCGCTTGAAACCATGCACCTGAACATGTTTACGCTGATCGGCCTCGGTGTCGGCGTCAGCTACGGTTACAGCGTTGTCCTACTGTTTCTGTCTCACCGGTTAATGCCCGGCCTGCGCGACGAGGAAGGATTTCTCCATCTTTACTTCGAACCTGCCGCCGTCATCACAACCCTGGTGCTGCTGGGTCAGGTGCTGGAATTGCGCGCGCGCAGCCAGACCAGTTCCGCTCTCAAGGCTCTGCTGAATCTGGCGCCGAAAACTGCGCGCCTGGTCGCGCCCGATGGTCAGGAAAGAAATGTTCCCTTATCGAAGGTTCAGGTCGGCGATCTGCTCCGCGTTCGTCCCGGGGAACGGGTGCCGGTCGATGGCATCGTGATCGAAGGCACCAGCAGCGTCGATGAATCGATGGTTTCCGGCGAGCCCATTCCGGTAGAGAAAGCGCCGGCGAGCCAGCTCACCGGCGGCACGGTCAACGGAACCGGCGGCCTGCTGATGCGAGCCGAACGCGTCGGCAGCGCGACTTTCCTGAGCCAGATTGTCCGCATGGTCAGCGAAGCGCAGCGCACGCGCGCTCCGATTCAGCAATTGGCCGATACGGTTTCGAGCTGGTTCGTTCCCGCCGTCGTCCTGGTCGCGATCGGCACATTCATCGGCTGGTATTCCTGGGGTCCGGCGCCGCACCTGGCACACGCTGTGGTCAATGCGGTCGCGGTGCTGATTATCGCCTGCCCTTGCGCTTTGGGCTTGGCCACGCCGATGTCGATCATGGTGGGCATGGGCCGTGGAGCGCAGGCGGGCGTGCTGGTCCGGAACGCTGCGGCGCTGGAAACGTTCGCAAAGGTAAAAACGCTCGTGCTCGACAAAACCGGCACCCTGACCGAAGGCAAGCCACAGGTGACGCAGATCGTACAAGCCGACGCCAATTCGCCGGATGAAAATGAAATTCTCCGCCTCGCGGCAAGTCTGGAGCGATCCAGCGAACATCCCCTGGCCGGCGCTGTGGTTCGAGCCGCCGAGGAGCGCCACCTGCAACTGACCGCAGCACAGAATTTTCAGTCGGTACCGGGCAAAGGGGCGTCCGGCACGGTGGATGGACATAGCGTGCTCGCCGGGAATTTGGCCCTGATGCAGGAGCGCGGCGTTCCCATCGCCGATGCCGAAGCTCGGGGCAATGAGCTCGCCAAAACCGGAGCCACGCTGCTGTACGTCGCCATCGACGGCAGCCTGGCCGCATGGCTGGCCGTGTCAGACCCGATCAAGGCGTCTGCCCGCGCTGCCGTCCAGCAGCTGCATCAAGACGGCCTGCGCATCGTAATGGTGACCGGAGACACGCGGGGGACTGCGGAAGCCGTGGCGGGCCAGTTGGGCATCGATCAAGTGGAAGCCGGCGTCCTGCCTGCGCAGAAAGCGGAGGCGATTGCGCGTCTGCGTCGGCATGGACCCATCGCCATGGCTGGCGACGGCGTCAACGACGCCCCCGCGCTCGCCCAGGCCGACGTCGGGATTGCCATGGGCAGCGGCACCGACGTTGCCATCCAAACCGCCGGTATCGTGCTGGTGCGCGGCGATCTGCACGGTTTGACACAGGCGCGCAACCTGAGCCACGCCACTACCCGCAACATCCGCCAGAACCTGTGGTTTGCCTTCCTCTACAACACGCTCGGCATTCCGATAGCCGCGGGCGTTCTTTACCCATTTTTCGGGTTGCTGCTCAGCCCCGTGATCGCCAGTGCCGCCATGATGCTGAGTTCCGTCTCGGTAATCGCGAACGCTCTCCGGCTTCGTCACGTGCGCCTCTAGCGCGGCTATCTTCTACGGACAAGAGCCGTCATTCTGAGCACAGCGAAGAATCCAGAGGATATCGGCTTTTTTGATCCGGCTACATCTGACCAAGAACTGCTTTAAACGCCAATCACGGCACAAAGCTCCTTCACGGAATCCGCGCTTTTCTGCAGCCCAGCCTGTTCCTCGGGGGTCAGTTTGATCTGGATGATTTCTTCCAGACCGCGGTTACCAAGCTTGCATGGCACACCTACAAAAAGCCCGTGAATTCCGTATTCGCCATCGAGATATGCCGCGCAGGGCATGATCTTTTTCTTGTCCTTGAGAATAGCTTCCACCATTTCAACCGCGGCGGCCGAAGGCGCATAAAACGCGCTGCCGGTCTTCAGATATTTCACGATTTCAGCGCCGCCATCGCGAGTGCGCTGAATCAGGCGTTCAATGGTAGCCTTGTCCATCAGTTCTGTGATCGGTATCCCTGCAACGGTCGAATACCGCGCCAGCGGCACCATGGTATCGCCGTGGCCGCCCAAAACAAATGCGGTCACATTTTCGACGCTCACCTTCAGCTCATCCGCAATAAATGTGCGAAAGCGGGCCGAATCCAGCACGCCCGCCATTCCGATGACGCGCTCACGGTTGAACTTCGACAGCTTGTACGCAGCCTGCGCCATGGCGTCGAGCGGATTCGAAACGATGATCAGAAAACAATCCGGTGACGCGGCGACAACTTTGCCGACCACGTCCGACATGATCTTGTAATTGGTATGTAACAGATCGTCGCGGCTCATGCCGGGTTTGCGTGGAATGCCCGCCGTGATGACGACAACATCCGAGTTCGCCGTCGCCGCGTAATCGTTCGAGCCGACGGCATGCACGTCGCGCTTTTCGATCGGCATCGCCTCCATCAAATCGAGCGCCTTGCCCTGCGGCACGCCCTCCACCACATCCACCAGCACAATGTCGGCCAATTCCTTAGCCGCGATCCAATGCGCGGTGGTCGCGCCTACATTGCCTGCGCCAACGATCGATACTTTCTTCCGCATAACTCTCCTAGTGTTTTGGTTCTTCCCAAAGGTAAAGTTCATTCCCGCTGGGGTCTTCGAAATGGACAAAACTGCCACCGTCGCCGCGTAGTATTTCTCCCACATTGCGGACATTTTGTGTGCGCAGACGTTCCGCCGCTTCGTCGATCGGCTCATCGATGTTCAAGCCGATCGTGATGGACCCCTGGGTGCCGGGCGAGGCATACTTCTCCGAAGTCGGATGCAAACCGATGGTGAACTTCCCTGCTTCCACGGTCGCCCAGTGGTCGCCGTAACGGCTGCTGAGCTTCAGGCCGAGAATCTCGGTGTAAAACTGAACCGCCTCGTCCATGTTGCGGACGAAAACTGTCGCGTTTCCTCCAATGATTGTCCCTGTCATGTCTTCCCCCGAAACTATCCCATGTTTTCGATCATGCGAGTGGCAAATTCGCTGGTGCCCACTTTGGTAGCTCCGTGCATCTGCCGCTCGAAATCGTATGTAACAAACTTCTGCTGGATGGTCTGCTCCATGGATCGCTCGATCAGCCGCGCCGCCTCGCTCCAGCCGATAAAGTCAAACAGCATCACGCCGGACAGCATGACCGATCCGGGATTGATAACGTCCTTGTCGGCATACTTGGGAGCAGTCCCATGGGTCGCCTCAAACACGGCATAGCCATCGCCTACATTTGCTCCCGGTGCGATGCCCAGTCCGCCGACCTGCGCGGCGCACGCATCCGAAATGTAATCGCCATTCAGATTCGACGTGGCTAGCACGCTGTATTCATCCGGACGAACAATCACCTGCTGAAAAATAGAGTCTGCGATGCGGTCGTTGATGAGCAGCTTCTGCTTCCACTTGCCGCTTCCATGGCTGGCGCCTATGCTGTCGATTACCCGCTTCACTTCCGCATAGATTTCGTCTCGAAATTTCTGCGGAGCATGCTCCAGGCCAGGCTCAATCATGGCGGCATTTTGCTCGACCGGCAGGCCGGGTTTTGCTTCCAGATTGCCCAGAATCCAGCTCTCGCGTTCCGTAATCACGGCCTCGCGAAATTCCTCAGTTGCGACTTCGTAGCCCCACTCGCGGAATGCGCCTTCGGTAAACTTCTGGATGTTGCCCTTGTGCATCAGCGTGACCGATTTGCGGTCATTCTTCAGTGCAAATTGAATCGCGACGCGCACCAGGCGCTTGGTTCCGGTAATCGAGATCGGCTTGATGCCGATGCCCGAGTCTTCGCGAATCTTTTTCTTGCTTCCGCGCAGCATGTCGTTGTTAAGAAAATCAAGGACCTTCTTCGCTTCGGCAGTTCCCTGCCTAAATTCAATCCCTGCGTACACATCTTCCGTGTTCTCGCGGAAGATGACGATATCAAGCTTCTCCGGATTCTTAACCGGGCTGGGCACGCCCTGGTAATAGCGCACGGGACGAATGCAGGAATAAAGATCGAGCGTCTGGCGCAGTGTGACGTTCAGTGAACGAATGCCCCCGCCCACGGGTGTGGTCAGCGGTCCTTTAATTGAGACACGCAGATCGCGCGCGGCTTGGACAGTATCTTCCGGAAGCCAATTCTGAAATCGCGCATAGGCCTTCTCCCCAGCGAAAATTTCGAACCACTTCACCGCACGCTTGCCGCCGTAAGCCTTGGCGACCGCGGCGTCGAAGACACGCTGCGAAGCGCGCCAGATATCACGGCCCGTGCCATCGCCTTCAATGTAAGGAATGATTGGGTGATCGGGTACTTGGTACGTCCCGTTGGAATATTGAATCGGTTCGCCATCCTTAGGAAGCGCGACACCGCTGTAACTTGCCTGCATCGAGTACGTTCTCCAATGCCAATAAGGTATTTACTCTATCAAGGCTACCATTCCGTTTCCGTCACCGGCAAAGCTAGAGGAGCTTAGCCCAGCAGCATATGATTCCGGATAAAGGATTCGATGTAGATTTGAGAATTCGAGTTGAAAAGTCTAGCATTTGAGAATGCGCACCTGCTGTAGGTTTTTTCTGCATTCCGCCGCCAGATATTCTCCCGTCGCGTGTGCGTTGCTGGTCGCGTTTGTTCTCATCGGGTGGACGCCACAATGCCGGGCGCAATATGGTGGTGCCCGTAACGCCACCATGGGAAACGTTCAGCGTGGACTTCCGGCCTATCTGCAGCACGCTGGAATTGCGCAGAATCTCAATCATCAATTGCCGTTATCAGCGAAATTTGTCGATTCTTCCGGAAAGAATGTTTCGCTGGGTCAGTATTTTGGCAAGCGGCCGGTGGTGCTTGCGCAGGTCTACTTCAGTTGCGTCATGTTGTGCCCGCAGGTCATGCACGGAGCCGCCAACGCCTTGAAACAGACCGGATTGAAAGCAGGCAAAGACTATGAGGTCGTGGTCGCCAGCTTCGACCCGAACGACACTCCGCAGCAGGCAGTCGGCGAGAAGCAGCGTTTTCTGGATTGGCTCGGCGATCCGTCCGCAGCAAGCGGCGTACACTTCCTTACCGGACAGCATCCGGCGATCAATGCGCTCACAAATGCCACCGGATTCCACTACGTCCCTCTGATAGGGCCGGATGGAAAGATGGACCAGTTTGCGCATTCGAGCGTCATCATGGTTGCGACTCCCGATGGCCGTCTTTCAAAATATTTTTCCGGAATCGAGTATGCTCCGCGCGATCTTCGCCTTGCTGTTGTGGAGGCTTCGAACCACAAGATCGGCACGATGAGCGACCTGTTCCTGCTCTACTGCTGTAATTACAATCCGACCTCGGGAAGATATACCGTTGCGATTCTGCGCATCCTGGGATTGGCTGGGGTGGTGACCATTCTGATCATTCTTGGCATGCTGTACCTGCTTACGCGCAAACCCAAAGGTCGGCACTTTCCGCCACCTTCGGCGGCCTAGCGCCGCTTCGATGCGCTGCGAAGCATCCCTACTCAAGGCATTTTCGGCACAGCAGCACCATTCCCAGATGCTGACGGCGGCCTTCCTCGTCCAGAACCCAAGGCCGGAGCGTCCATGGTGGCCGATGTCGTACATGCTGCGTATGGCCGCACGACAGGTCCGCGACCCAGTCCTCATGTTCGTCCTGGTGAAAAGCAATGACCGTTTGCGGCTTACCTTGTTCCATGCATGTGCCTGTCAATAGTTCAAGATTACTGGTTCGTTCACGTCTAAGCATCTCTGCATCGCTCATAAGGGATAATGAAGGCGAGCATTCTGCAAAACTGTGACCCAACATGGAATGAAAGTCTTCGATGTCATCGTGCTCGGGGCCGGGGCCGCCGGATTGATGTGCGCGATGGAGGCTGGGAGACAGGGCAAGCGAGTGGCCGTGCTCGAACACGCGGAACGCATCGGCAAAAAGATTCTGATCTCCGGCGGCGGCCGCTGTAACTTCACCAATCTTCACTGCCGTCCCGAGAATTTCCTTTCCGCCAATCAGCACTTCTGCAAATCCGCCCTGGCCAGTTACACTCCACAGGATTTTATTTCTCTTGTGAACCGGCACAACATTTCCTGGCATGAGAAGACACTCGGGCAGCTTTTCTGCGACCGCTCCGCACAACAGATTGTCTCCATGCTGGAGCAGGAATGCCGCGCGGCCAGTGTTGAAATTTTCGTGAATACCAAAATAAAGGAAGTCGTGTCCGGCGTCGAATTCCAGGTCCGCACCGCTGGGGCGACGTTTTTCGCAGCCACTCTCGTCGTCGCAACCGGCGGTTTGTCAATCCCGAAGATGGGCGCCACTCCATTCGGCTATCAAATCGCCGAGCAGTTCGGAATTGCGGTGCGCGACTGCCGTCCAGCGTTGGTCCCGCTGCTCTTCACCGCCGATGATCTTTCCCGCTACGCCGACCTGGCTGGAGTTTCGACAGAAGTAGAGGCGCGCTTCGACCGCCAGCGCTTTCGGGAAAAGATGCTGATTACCCATCGCGGGTTGAGCGGGCCCGCGATCCTGCAGATCTCCTCCTACTCGAAACCGGGCGAGCCGCTGGAGATCGATCTTGCGCCCGAGAAGCAATGGACCGCCGCGTTTGACGATCCGCGCATACCGCGCAATTCCTCGATTGCAAGAAAGCTTTTGCACGACATATTGCCGCACCGGCTTGCCGATCGCTGGTTGGAACTGCATCCACCCGCTGATTGGACAAATCGTTCCATCGCATTATGGGAGCAGCAACTCCATCGCTTCCATATCATCCCCGCCGGCACAGAAGGATATGCCAAGGCGGAGGTGACTGCTGGCGGGATCGATACATCGGAGCTTTCCGCGAAGACCATGGAAAGCCGCAAGGTACGAGGATTGTTTTTCATTGGCGAGGTTGTCGATGTGACCGGTCAACTGGGCGGTTTCAACTTCCAATGGGCCTGGGCTTCTGGATTCTGCGCCGGTCAGGCTCTTGCAGGCTGAAGCCCTAAAGCTGCAGATCATTTCGGCGCTGGCGCGGGTGGATGCCTATCTCGCTTATGAAACAGCTTGCGGGATACATCCGGCCAGAACTCCACCGCAAGCGAACCGATCGCACCCTCTGCCGTTACGATGGCCGCTCCCTCAAACGTAAGTCCCACACCGCGATCCTCGCTGGGATAGTAAAGGTTCGAGATTCCGCCGGAGATGATGTTCCCAAGAACATTGGAATAGTTTGGACCGCGAGTGCCGTTATCATTCCGTGTCCACACTGTCGTCGAAACAGAGTAGTCGAATCGACTCCAGAAGGTCCCGTGCCCTCTGCGGAAATACCGGGGATCCTGATGAAACAGACTCGGAAGAACCGCGTTTCCCCAGAACGCACCATCGGCGCTGTCCGCATAGGCAGCCCCGTATCGCTTTCCGTATCCCTCCGCCCCTTGGCCGTAACCCGCGTGATTATCTGTAGCTTGCCCTAAACCGGATACGGCGCCCGCCGCAAAAAACTCAAACGGATCGACCGACACTGTGGAACATCAGCTGAAATTTTTGTTTGGGCGATAGCGGCGGCCGCGTCCTGAATATCGGTCGTGTTGAAGTTGGGAATCACGCCGAGGATACGCTGATGTTCCTCCTGCCGCAATTGCTCCGCCGCCCGATCACGTTGCGACTGCGTTGCAGGAGGCTGCAGTGTTTGCTGGTCTCTTGCTGCGCCAGTGTTCTGCGGTTGCGGTGCTGCGGGCAGATCTGCCACATCTACGTAGGCCGCATAAGAGACCGGAACAGCGCTGGATGAATCCTGGGCCGGCAATCTCCCGCTCAGGCAAACTGTCGCAAGAACGAACAGGTAAATACGAATGCGTGGAAACGTATATCCAGTCAAAGAGTTCCTTCATCCGGCGATCGGCAAAAACGGGGAGATATCTCGATTGCCATTGCATCGATCAAAATGTTCGAAATCAGACACCTAGTTAAAGACGCTAGGAAAACCCCATTAGTTGCAAAAGCTTTCAACCTGATCTCAAGTTGCCTGTACGGGCCTGCGGTGGTCACGGTCAAGAATTGCCGAACCAGAAGCGATGTTTCACGGAAAAAAGGCATGGCCACCTGCCATGCCTTTTCAATGCCGGAGAGGTGCCGCCTAAAACTTGTTCCAGAGAAACTGGTTATAGACGTCGTGGTGATACTGTACTTCCGGAGCCTTCACAAACGTACCCAGCAGCCGCGGGCAGCGGTCCGCAGAGCCCTGCTTCAGGTCCGCGTAACGCGCCTTTACATCGGCTCCCAGCAAAGCCGTGGTCCACTCCGATGCCCGGAAGTCCTCAAGTGCGGTGTAGATATTATCGGGAAGATAGCGTTCCGCCTGCCGCAGATTCTTGATTTTCGCGGTCGAACCGTACAAACCGGATTTGAAGATCGAGTGGAGCACGAGATATGGATTGGCATCAGGGCTCACCGAGCGGACCTCGATACGGGAGCTTTTTTCATTCCCGATCGGCACCCGCACCATGGAACCGCGGTCGATGGCGGATGTCTTAATCTGGTTGGGTGCTTCAAAGTGCGGATCGAGCCGCCGATACGCATTGACGCTGGCGTTCAGCAACAGGCAGATGTCGTTTCCATGCGTCAAAACGCGATCGCCGAAGGACCATGCAAAATCGCTGAGTTTTTCCTCGCCCTTTGGATCCCAAAAAAGATTCTTTTCTTTTTTGCTGACCGAAATATTGGTATGCATGCCGCTGCCGTTAACACCCACAACCGGCTTCGGCAGAAAAGAAGCGGTCAGTCCCATCCGCGTCGCTACCTGGCGGCAAACCAGTTTATAAAGCTGAATCTGGTCGGCGGCCGCAACCACCTCGCTATAGCTGTAGTTGATTTCAAACTGTGAAGGCGCCACTTCGGGATGATCTTTTTCATTTTCGAAGCCCATGGCACGCTGCACCTCGGCGGTCGTGTCGATGAAGGTGCGCAGCGGATCGCCGGGCAATGAATGATAATAGCCGCCGGTGTTGACGTACTTGAAATGGCCGGTCTCGTAATAGCGCTGCTCGGCATCGACGCCTTCGAAAAGAAATCCTTCAATCTCATTCGCGGCGTTCAGCGTGTAGCCTTCATTGTCGTACTGCTCCTGCGCAAACTGCTTCAGCACGCTGCGGATGTCGGCGGAATAAAGCGAGCCGTTCTTGTCGATGACTTCTCCGAAGACCAGGACTTTGCCGCCGCCAAAAATATCCGCGGGCGCCCAGTAGAATGCGCTCCAGTCGATTCCCAGCCGCAGATCGCTCTCCCGTTGGGCAGTAAATCCTCGAATCGAGGAGCCGTCAAACGTAAGATTGTCCCAGCTCTTGATCAGGAATTTTTTGTCGTAATCGAGCATATGCAGACGGCCTTCGAGATCGCTGAACAGTACCGTGATCGCCTTGATGCGCTTCTCATCGGTAAGATATTTCAGCCTGTCTTCCTGAATCTGATGCGGCGCAACCCGGTTTTTCCGCTGCTCTTTTGCCTGCAGGTTCAACTGCTCCAGCTCCTCATATGAAAGCGCCAGGAAATTGCGAAGTTCGTTGGACATGAATCTCCTTCAGAATTGACGAACCGCTCCGTCCAGCTTGTCTTGTTGAAGACCAGATTGTGCGGAGGCAGGTTCTCGAGTCGAGAATGTATCGCTATTCAAACCTTACGTGATGCGGTTGCCCGCGTAAACAGAAATAGATTTCCTTTATTTTGCAGATAGTATTTTCTTATGCAGACCATTCGCGGACGTCTCACTCCGGAAACAATGAAATAAATAAGCGGAAATAAATCAGCGGCCTTGTCGAGCCGGGTAATTTCGATTCGGCACAGTCGCTCCGGTGAAGTGGCTGCCCGCGTCTAGTTTCTGAAACCTGGGTTCCGAACCCCCTATAATTCGTCTAACCGCCTGCGCTCCCATTTCAACATTGCTGGCAAATTACAATCTAGATCAATGCTGCCCTTTTCAACCTTTCACGCCGTGTGGCTGGCGGCGGCTTCCTTTTTTGCGGGTAGCATCAATGCCGTGGCGGGCGGCGGATCTTTGCTGTCCTTCCCTGCGCTTCTGCAGGTGGGCGTGTTGCCGGTTCATGCCAACGCCACCAACACAGTCGCGCTGCTGCCGGGCCAGTTCACTTCCGCGGCGGCGTATCGGCGGGAATTGCGGGCCTATCGTTCGCTGCTTCTGCCACTGCTGGTGGCTGCGTTCGCTGGCGGGCTGTTGGGGGCACGGCTGCTGCTCGCAACACGGCAGGAGGTTTTTCTGCGCATGGTGCCGTGGCTGCTGCTCGCGGCCACGTTGCTGTTCGCAATAGGAACGCCCTTGCAGCGCCGCGTCTTTCGCGACAATCGAGGCGCCAGCGTTACCGGGTTGCGGCCACTGGCGCGCGTCCTGCTTCCCGTCGGGATTTTCGGTGTATGCCTCTATGTCGGATTTTTCGGTGCCGGCTCGGGGCTGTTGATTATGGGACTGCTGAGTTTTGCAGGCATCGAGAGCGTGCATGAAATCAATGCCCTGAAGACAGTGGTCACCAGCACATCGAACACGGTGGCCGCCGTCACATTCATCATTTACGGCGCGGTGTTCTGGCGGTATGGCGTACTGATGATGATTGCCGCCAGTATCGGCGGATATGCCACCGCACACTTTGCGCGCAAACACAAGCCCCGCGGAATTCGCATCCTGGTGATTGCGATTGGCTGCGTGGCGACGGCGTATTTCTTCTGGAAGATCGGTTGATCCGGGTTGCCGCAGCTGACTTTCAGATATCTCCATCAGGTTACAATTTCAATCAATGCTGCCCTTTTCAAGTTTTCATGCCGTGTGGCTGGCGGCGGCTTCCTTTTTTGCGGGTAGCATCAATGCGGTGGCCGGCGGCGGCTCCCTGCTCTCGTTCCCTGCCTTGTTGCAGGTGGGCGCGCTGCCGGTGCATGCCAATGCCACCAACACCGTCGCGCTGCTGCCGGCGGAGATTACTTCCGCGACAGCTTACCGCCGGGAGCTGCGGCGGTATCGCTCGCTGCTTCTGCCTTCCATACTGACAGCTCTCGCCGGCGGTTTCCTCGGGGCAAGAATTCTAATGGCGACCCGGCAGGAAACATTCTTCCGCATGGTTCCCTGGCTGCTGTTTGCGGCGACCATCATTTTCGCTGTCGGACCGTCCCTGCAACGCCGTCTGCTGCGGATCGATCATCAAACTGAAACCGAATTACGGCCGCTGACGCGCATTCTGCTGCCCATCAGCATATTTATTGTCTGCCTGTATGTGGGCTTTTTCGGTGCAGGATCGGGACTGCTGTTAATGGGTGCGCTGACCATCGCGGGCGTTCAGAACGTTCATGAGGTCAACGCGCTCAAAACACTGGTCATCAGTATTTCAAGGAGCGTGGCGGCCATTACATTTGTGTTTTATGGGGCCATCGTTTGGCACTATGCCGTGCTGATGATGATCGCAGCCAGCACCGGCGGATATGCTACGGCGCATATCGCGCGCAAACATCAACCTCACGGTCTGCGCGGCCTGATTATCGTCATCGGCTTCCTCGTGACAATTTATTTTTTCTGGAAGATTCGTTAATGTGGAACTCTGTTTCTTGCCTGATACAATCCAAGCGAATATTCTCTGGATGCTCCACTTCGCTTTGCTCCGTTCAGAATGACTCTATTTACTTTCGGGTTATGAGACCCATATAGACGGTGGCGCAAATGCCTTCAGGAAAAGTTCTGATCGTGGCCATGACGGGAGCAAGCGGCGCCCTGTTGACGCGCGAACTGCTGCGGCTGGTGGAGGCAGACGAGCGCGTTGAGCGTGTCCACTTTATCGCTTCGGAAAATTCCCTGCGTGTAGTCGCCGAAGAACTCAAAATCAGCGGCCGCTCCGGCCTGATTGGGAAGTTTCTCGGAACGGAAAGCATCAAAATCACCCAGCACGCGCCGTCAGACATCGCGGCTCCCGTCGCCAGCGGCAGTTATCCTTGCGATGGAATGATCGTGCTGCCATGCAGCATGGGGACTCTGGGCGCGATCGCGAACGGTCTCGCAGACAATTTGATCGCGCGGGCCGCGGATGTGTGCCTGAAGGAATGCCGTCCGCTTCTCCTGTGCGTGCGCGAAACGCCGTTCAACAAAATTCATCTGCGCAACATGCAGTTGGCCGCCGATGCGGGCGCGACGATCTTTCCGGTCATTCCGGCCTTCTACAACCATCCGGTCGACACACTGGAAATGATGCATCAATACGTATATCGGGTGCTCGCGCATATCGGCCTGCCGCAAACATCCGCATACAGATGGAGCGGTAAGGCCTGAATCGTTCCCAGAAGTATTCAGCAAATCAGTAGTGATAGATCCCATTTGCCGCGAGCGGTTCGCTATGCAGGAAATCGATGACGCGAGGGACCATGCGACTCGCGCAGGTGGCAGGACCGATGTGTCCGCATTTGCTGTACATCTCGAGCACGGACTGCGGAATCGCCTTATGCATCCGGAGTGCGACGCTGGGCGGAATCAACGTATCCTGCTCCCCCCAGATAATCAGAACCGGTGCGTGAATCTGGCCAAGCTGCCCATCGAGCAGGTCTTTGCCGCGTAAGCATGGATTCCACGGTGCGATGGACCACCAGAAAATTTCGCTGCATCGCGCGGAGCAACGCACGATTGAAAAATCCCGGCAATGCAGACTGGGTGCTCGACCAGTAGAGCTTCCAGTTGCTTCAGCTCCGGGAATCGTGCGCGGCTCGAAAATCTTCGCGGCGTCAGGGTGGTATGAAACGATAGCCCGGCGCCGTCCATCACCACCAATCTCTGGACGCTCTGCGGATGCTCAAGCGCAAATTTAAGCGCGATCCATCCGCCCATCGACCAGCCAATCACGTCTGCCTTCTGCACCTGGACGGCGTTGAGAAATCCATCGATCAGTCGGTCTGCTGCTGGATCGTATATGCGATATCGGGATGATCCGTACGCCCGCAGCCCAGCAGATCGATGGCATACACCCGGAAACCGCTCTTTACATAGGCCGGCATCTGGGGGGTCCAATCCTCGGAACGCGAGCCGAGACCATGAATCAGCAGCAGCGGTTTGCCCTTGCCTCCCACAAAATAATGCACACGATACGGCCCGACCGTAACAAACTTGCTGTCGATTCCAGCCAACTTCAGGCGGGCATGCATCACCTCATCGATCACCCACAAAGGGCGCTTATAAAAGAGATACGGTGACGACCATATCCACGATCATCACCACCAGCAGACACAGAATGCCGATTCCCTTGAGAATAGGGAGAAACGCGAGAACGGCCGGATTCGTCGCCGAGGTGCGGCTGTGCCTAGAATCGCCATAGGGAATTAGGATGCTAAGAAGTGCGGACGCTGGACCTGCTCACTTTCCTGGATTTGACGCTGGCCCTGTTCGATCACTTCCAGCGTCAAGTTCGGGCAAAATGATTTGATTCGTCGTGGCGCAGTATTGCGAGCGGCACCCACTGCGCTTCTGAAACATCGGTGGCTGCGCCGAGCGTTCCCTGCTCCGGCGAAACACTACATAAAAAATCAATCAGCACGTAGTGAAAACGAACGTGGCCCTGCGGATCGCGCTCGATCCGGTCCAAAGCCTTCAGCACCGCCGTAGGCACGACCGTCAGGCCGGTCTCTTCGCGGACCTCGCGAACAATGGCTTCTTTCAGCGTTTCTCCCAGCTCCACGGCACCGCCCGGTAGCGACCATTGCCCCAGCAATGGCTGCTGTCCGCGGCGGACCAGAAGCACGTGAGCATTCTCGATCACGACAGCTCCAACTCCGACGATGGGCGCCGATGGATATTCGCGGGACTGGATCAAGAATTCCTTTCGGTATTCAACCGAATAGCAATATTGGGGAGCCGGGAAAGAGACCCAGGCTAGCTTCGCGAACCTGGGCACCCGCATTCCGGCCGCCCGCCGATTTGATTCTTCGATCCCACTCAAAGATGACTTGAATGGGCCGCCCAGCCCGGCGTCGCGATGACGGACCCGCGTTATAGGCGGAGGGGCTTGCCGTACTCTTCCGCGAATACAGTGCGGGCCATGTCGAAGCGGCCGCCGTAATGTTTGTCCGGGCCCTGCAGATGGCCGATGCCCAGCAGCGCGACGACATGATAGCTGAGCGGGAGCTTCAACACATCCCTAACCTTATCTTCCTCGTAGCCCTCCATCGGCGCGGTATCGTAGCCGAGAGTTTCCGCCATCAGCATCATGTGCGTAAATGCGATCATGACGTGGCGATTGAGCCACATGGTCATGTTGGGGTGGTTGGAGAGATAGTTCGGAATCGTCTCCTTGGCCTGCGCCGCGTAGCTTTCCGACATGCCGCCCTCGCGGCCCAGACGCAGCATCTCTTCGACATCGCCATTGCGCCAGCCATCGGCATCGCCGCAGGCAACAATCATCACCGAAGCCTCTTCCACCTTGGCCTGATTGAAGCTGGCCGCGCGCAGCCGTTTTTTCTGTTCTGGAGTGCGGACGACGATGAAACGCCAAGGCTGCATGTTGTAGCCGCTGGGGGCATGCAGTCCAGCCTCGATGATCTTCTTCAAATCCTTATCCGGAATAGCGGCGCCATCGAAGCTGGGAGTGGCCCGGCGCTCGCGAATCGCTTGCGAAAGTGGTTTTTCGGTCGAACTCATTCGTCTGCTTTCCCTCAGCTTACCCGGAGGCGGCGATCGACCCGCATGGTCGCTTCGCCGACTCTGGGCAAACATTGTTAGTCTAGTACACGGATGGCTTTCGAACCTTATAACGAAGCTGGACTGCGAGTTGACGAATGTCCAGCGCAATCTGCGAGCAGTTTGACACGGTCAAACTCCTGATACCCATTTGCATCTGCGCGTCCCGGCTTTGTGGACGGCTTTGCTCGTGCTG
Organism: uncultured Acidobacteriota bacterium; assembly: GCA_963823595.1. Classification (GTDB taxonomy): domain Bacteria; phylum Acidobacteriota; class Terriglobia; order Terriglobales; family Acidobacteriaceae; genus JAKAAZ01. Next base: position 114,482 of record CAWGME010000017.1, on the reverse strand, counting down.
GCCGGATGGCTCCTGCTGACGTCAGGCCTACTTGCCATGGCACAATCCACTTCCCCAAATGCGACCTACGGCCAACCACGCCTCAGCGCAAGCTTCCACGACGGGAAATGCTGTGCCACAAGACGACACACACGCACCCGCACGTTGTTCATCACAAAGCTCGGCGCCACACGCAGAAGAAAGCTGCGGCGCCTTCCGAAATCGTGCCCCCCACCGCCACCGCCTCCGGTGCCGCCGGCCGAACAGGCCCCACACCCGGCCACGATTACCTTCAGCCATGACAACTTGCGCATCGATGCGGACAATTCCAGCCTGGTGCAGATTCTGAACCAGGTGTCGCACGCAGACCGGACTTACAATCGAGGGACTGGACCGCGACGAACGTATTTATGGGCAATATGGTCCTGGACCGGTGACCGGCACGCTGTCGAAGCTGCTCGATGGCGCCGGATACGACTACGTCATCGTAGGCGGCGGACCCGGCAAGTCTCCGGCAAAGCTCCTGCTGACACCGGCTGCCAGCAAATGCTCCGGCCAACAGCCCGGCTGCGACGGTTCCATCGCCGCCCGTTAACAGCACGCAGCCGGATGATACTTCCGAACCGGAGAATCCGTCGGAGCCGGTGCAACCCAAAACGCCGCAAGAGATTTTCAATGAATTGAGAAGAATGCATCCACAGTGATGCTGGTGTGGATTGCCGTTGGAAGGAATCGACGAAAGAACCAGGGCAGTACCAGAAAGTTCAAAGGTGGGCGGTTTTTGTCTGCATCGGCAGCCGGGCCGGGCTTTGTGCCTGCACGCGCATGCGGAACAGCGTAAACAATGCGGAGCACAACCCATAGGCAATCGTGACTCCCAATGCGAGCGAGGCCAGAATGGCCGAGATCACCAGCAGCATCATTTGAATTTCCTCGGGCAGCTGCCCCCAGATATCCGTGCATAAGACATATCTGCGCACGAGAACGTGCTCGGTATCTCTTTTGAGTGGCACGGCAAAACGAAAGTACCCTGATGCTGATTCAAGCGGATTTCCGCGCTGTAGACTAGTCCTTTAACACGCAATTCTGTTGCTTACAAAGATTCCTGTTCCATTACGAATGGTCATAGAACCTGCGGCGGAAGGTCGCGCGTAAGTTCCGGAAAAAAATGTCGATTTCACGGCTCATCGTGCGCGGTGCGCGCCAGCATAACCTGAAGAACATTACGGTGGAGATGCCGCGCAACTCTCTCACCGTGGTGACCGGACTTTCCGGTTCGGGCAAGTCGTCGCTCGCCTTCGACACCATCTACGCCGAAGGCCAGCGCCGCTATGTGGAGACTCTTTCCGCCTATGCACGCCAGTTTCTCGACCAGATGGAGACGGCCGGATGTCGATTCCATCGAGGGTCTAAGTCCGGCGATTTCGATCGAGCAGAAGACCACCAGCCGCAGCCCCCGCTCCACGGTCGGAACCATCACAGAAATTTACGATTACCTGCGCCTGCTCTATGCCTCGGTGGGCGTGCCGCACTGCCCCAACTGCGGCCGACCCATCTCGCGGCAGTCCGCCGATCAGATTGTCCATCGGGTCATGAGCCTGGCGCCCGGCGAACGGGTGACCATCTATGCGCCCATCGTGCGCGGACGCAAGGGCGAGTTTCGGGAGGAACTCGAAAATCTCGACCAGCAGGGGTTTCGCGCCCGCATCGACGGCGAAGTTCGCGATCTGAGCCGAAGATGTTGTTCTGGAGAAGCGAAAGAACCACACCATCGAGGCGATCGTCGATCGCATTGCGGTCAAACCCGGAGTAGAAAAGCGCCTGGAAACCGCGGTCACCAAGGCGCTGCAGATGGCGAACGGGCTGGTCCTGGTAGCCATGCCGGTCAGCGCGGGCACGCCGTCGGAAGAGCAGCTTTATTCGTCTTCGATGGCCTGCCCGGACTGCGGCATCAGCGTTCCGAAACTCGAGCCGCGCAGCTTCTCCTTCAACAGCTCGTACGGCGCCTGCCCGCATTGCAATGGCCTGGGAAGTATTTACGATTTCGATCCGGCGAAGATCATCGTCGACTGGTCGAAGCCGTTGCTGGAAGGAGGACTGGGGCCGGGCGGCAGCTCGCAGTATCTGGGCACGCCTCATGCATCTTGCAGCGGACAAATACAAGATCGACCTGCGCAAACCATTCGAACATCTGACGGAGAAGCAGCAGAAGTTGCTGCTCTACGGACCGGAACGCGGAGAAGGACCGCGCACCGGGTTTCACGGCGTTCTGAAATGGCTGCGCCAGTCGCTCGATGAAGTGCGTTCCGACAGTTACCGCGAATGGCTGATGGGCTACATGTCGGCGGCCACCTGCCCGGATTGCCATGGAAAACGCCTCCGCCCTGAGTCGCTCTCGGTGCAGGTCAATGGCCTGTCGATTGCGGACTTCACCGCCATGCCGCTGACGGTCGCTCTCGATACCGTGCGCGAATTTCAGTTTCGGCGAGCGCGAACAGCTCATCACCGTCCGGCTGCAACGGGAGATCATCGAGCGACTGGAATTTCTGAATGCGGTCGGCCTGGGCTATCTTTCGCTCGAACGCAACGCGGCGACGCTCTCCGGCGGCGAAGGCCAGCGCATTCGTCTCGCGACGCAGATTGGCTCCCGCCTGCGAGGCGTGCTGTATGTGCTTGATGAACCTTCCATTGGCCTGCATCAGCGCGATAATCAGCGGCTCATTGAAGCGCTGACCTCATTGCGCGAATCTCGGCAACACCGTGCTCGTCGTCGAGCATGATGAAGATACAATTCGCCACGCCGACTATGTCGTCGACCTTGGCCCCGGCGCGGGTCGGCTGGGCGGCGCGGTGGTTGCGCAAGGTACACCGCAGCAGATCATGGAGGCTCCCGACTCGCTGACCGGCCAGTATCTGAACGGAACCCTCGAGACCGTAACGCGCAGCGAACCGCGTGCATCGAGCAAGCGCTGGCTCATCGTGGAGGGCGCGCGCGGGCACAATCTGAAAAACATTACGGCGCGTTTTCCCCTCGGCCTGCTGACGGTTGTGACCGGCGTATCGGGTTCAGGCAAAAGCACGCTGGTCAATGACATTCTTTACCGCGCGCTGGCGCAGAACCTCTACGGCTCGCGCGAGGAACCTGCGGAACACGACCGTCTGCTCGGCGCCGACCAGATCGATAAAGTGGTCCAGATCGATCAATCACCGATCGGCCGCACGCCGCGATCCAATCCCGCCACCTACACCGGCGTCTTTACCGCCATCCGCGAACTGTTCGCCATGCTGCCGGAGGCACGCGAGCGCGGCTACAAGGCTGGCCGCTTCTCCTTCAACGTTCCCGGCGGCCGCTGCGAAGCCTGCCAGGGCGATGGCCAACGCCGCATTGAAATGAATTTTCTTCCCGACGTTTATGTCACTTGCGAAGTATGCAATGGACGCCGCTATAACCAGGAAACTCTCGCCGTAAAGTTTAACGGCCATTCCATTGCGGACATTCTGGAGCTGCCCATCGCCGATGCTTTCAATGTTCTCGCAGATATCCCTGTGGTGCGGCAGAAGCTGGCCACGCTGAACGACGTCGGGCTGGGGTATGTGCATCTTGGCCAGTCGGCAACCACGCTTTCCGGCGGCGAGGCGCAGCGCATGAAGCTGGCTCGCGAACTGTCGAAGCGGCAGACCGGACGCACGCTGTATCTGCTGGATGAGCCGACGACCGGCCTCCATTTCGATGACGTACGCAAGCTGATGGAAGTGCTGCATCGGCTTACTGACCTGGGCAATACGATCATCATCATCGAACATAATCTGGATGTTGTGCGCAGCGCCGACTGGATCCTCGACCTGGGCCCGGAGGGTGGCATGGATGGCGGCGAAATCGTGGCCGAGGGCACTCCGGCTGAAATCGCGGCGCTTCCGCGTTCGCACACAGGAAAGTTTCTGCGGCGTTACTTTCCGCAGGCGCCATCGTTGAAGAAAAACGTCGTAAACTCGTTGGCGAGCGTCACAACAAACGGTCACGGAACCACTCGCAGAAAGATCAAAATGGAAACAGCGAAAGAATAGAGTCACCCCACTTTCAGTCATTCTGAACTGTTCGGCTTCCCTCAGGGTAAACTCCGCGTAACGGATCGAGGAATTCAGAGAATGTTCGCCAGATTGCGACCCATTATCCTCTGGATTTTTCCCTGCGCTCAGAATGACGGACGTACAGTATCTATGAAATGGGTTTAACGTTCTTAGGGATATAGGAACCCGCAGAATGAATTGGAACGCATACTCACTTCCGGAAGTAATACCGCCCGCTCCGGGCGAGCCCATAGCCGAGATGCGCCCGCTTGCAAAAAGAAACGCCGACTTTGCTCGAGATGGTGGCGTTCTTCACGCTGGCCGTCATCCTGCTGACGGCTATCCAGGGGATTGGCGCGGCTGTAGCGCTGCATTGGCATATATTCGGCAACATCAGCTTGAGGAAGCTGGCTTTAGAGCCGAGATTCACGATTCCGATGATGGCCATCTCTTATGGAGTCGTGCTGCTGCTTGCGGTCGCGCTCTTCCGCCGCGTCTGGCACCACGGATTTTTCGCCGGCATCCACTGGAACTGGTCCGCGCTGCAGCGGAATTGGACGTGGCTGCCGCTGCTCGGCGTGGGGCTTGGATTTGCCATTCAACTCGCGTCCAATTACCTGCCCGTACCGAAAGAGCTGCCCGTCGATGCCTTTTTTCGCAATGCCGTCGATGCCTGGATGGTCGCGCTGTTCGGCGTGTTCATCGCGCCGATTGCAGAGGAGATCGCTTTCCGCGGATTTCTCTATCCTTCGCTGCGCCCGTGGACGGGACGCATTCTCGCTGCCATCCTGACCAGCGTGCCGTTTGCCTTGCTTCACGCGCAACAGGTGGCGCATGCGTGGGGGCCGCTCTCGATGGTATTTCTGGTCAGCCTGGTCCTGGTTGCAATTCGCGAGCGTACCGGCTCTGTGGCCGCTTCGGCGCTGGTGCATGCCTGCTACAACCTATCCATCTTCGCGGTGATTTTCTACGCCAGCGGCGGCTTTCAGCATCTAGAGCGGTTGAAGGACTGACGCTCTGCTCGATGCTCAGGGTTATTTTCAAACATCTCGAAAGGGGAATTCTTTGCTGATCCGTACCGGAGCCTTTCTGCTGCTTTGTGGTTGTATCTCAGCGCAATCCATTCCCGCCGCAGCCCCGGCCACATCCGCCACCATGCCAGGCTTTCGCGATTATGCGACCCAACTGAAGCTGGACCAGGCCTTCCTGAAAGTTCCTGATGCCGGGCTTGCCGGGCAGGAATTGAAAGTCTTGACGGCTGCTCCCCACCTCACAGGATCAAAGGAAGACTACGCGACCGCCCAGTATGTCGCGGAGAAATTCCGCGACGCAGGTCTTGAAACAAAAATTATTCCTTACCGGGTCATGCTGAATTTTCCGAAAACCATTCAGGTGACCGCGTACGACGCGAACGGAAAACCGCTCATGTCCGGACCGACGCCAGAGCATGTCAGCGACGATCCGTATCAGAACGACAAACGAATTGTGACCGCCTACAACAGCTACTCACCTTCCGGCGAAGTGACCGCCGAAGCGGTTTATGCAAACTATGGCCGTCCGGAGGATTTTGACGCACTCGCGGACAGGCACATCAGCGTGCGCGGCAAAATCGTCATCGTCCGCTACGGCCAGAATTACCGCGGAGTAAAAGTTTATCTGGCGCAGCAGCACGGCGCTGCCGGTGTGATCATGTACTCCGACCCGGCCGAGGACGGATATTCTCGCGGAGACGCGTATCCCAAAGGCCCTTATCGTCCAGCATCGGCCGTGCAGCGCGGATCGGTTCAGTACCTGTTGAAGTATCCGGGCGATCCTACGACTCCCGGCGTTGCGTCCACGCCGGATCTGGCGGCCAGCAAACGCGTACCCCTGAAAGACGCCACGAACGTACCCACCATTCCTTCAACGCCGCTTTCCTATCAGGACGCGGCCCCAATTCTGAAGGCGCTCGGTGGGCAGGACACTCCGCGCTCGCTGGCAGGGCGCATTGCCGTTTACCTATCACATGGGGCCAGGACCGGTAACGGTTCACATGGATCTGCAGCAGGACTACGCAGTGCGAACCATTTGGGACGTTATCGGAAAAATTCCCGGCACGGAATATCCCGACGACTGGGTGATTGTCGGAAATCATCGCGACGCGTGGGTATACGGCGCGGTGGATCCAAGTAGTGGCACCGCCGCCATGCTGGAAGCCGCGCATGGAGTGGGCGCTCTGCTGAAGCAGGGCTGGAAACCGAAACGGACCTTGATCTTCTCGAGCTGGGATGGGGAGGAGGAAGGAATGCTCGGGTCCACCGAATGGGCGGAGCAAAATGCGGCGCAACTGGCGCACGCTGTGGCCTACTTCAACATTGACATAGGGGTGGGAGGGCCGAATTTCGACGCGGGGTCCATTCCCTCACTCAAGCCATTTGTCGCAGATATCACGAAGCTTGTATCCGCCCCGCAGGGCGGCACCGTTTATGACGAGTGGCTACGGAATCAGCGCCAGGCGTCAGCCGGCCAGCGAGGTAACGGGTGTGCCTGCGATGACAACCAACAATCCTCGCTGGTCGAAGGACTGAGCATGGATGAAATTGGCGGCGGCTCCGATTACACGCGTGTTTCTGCAGCATCTGGGTGTGCCTTCGAACTACATCTCGATCGGGTGGCCCGTATGGGGTGTATCACTCGACATTCGACGATTACACCTGGTTCGTCAAATTTGCCGACCCCACCTTCGTATATCTCCAGGAAACCGCCCGCGTATTGGGGCTGGAAGCCATCACCATGGCCGACGCCGACCTGGTTCCCTACGACTACGCCATATACGGCAACGACGTCGCGAGCTATCTTCAGTTGACCCGAAAAAGAGCCGGAAAAGCGGGAATGCACAGCCTCGATTTCACCCCGGCATTGGCTGCAGCGCAACGCTTCCACCGTGCAGGCGTCAGAGCGCTATCCGCAGAACAGAACCCTTCCGGCGCGCTCGGTCCGCAAAACGATCTTTTGCGCCAGGCGGAAGAAGACCTGCTCTCTCCTGAGGGTCTGCCGGACCGTCCCTGGTACAAACACACCATCTACGACCCCGGGGAGTACACCGGGTATGGCGCGGTCGAAATTCCGGGCATCAACGAAGCCATCGACGCAAAAGATTCGACGCGCGCAGCCAGCCAGCTTGTCGTGCTTACCGATGCTTTGAATCGGGCCGCTGACACGCTGGAAAAGATGCCCTGAAGCGGTCCGATCCCGTACAGTAAACAGCAATTTTTCGACTATTTGCTAAGCGTTCCTCTGTAGTATCCAAAGCGCTCATTCGCATTTGTTGGGCTGATTGCCTTTCGGATGCCATAATGCGGATATGCAGTTTGGCGAGTTTCTGCGTGACAAGGTCCTCGCGGTACAGGAATATTCTCTTCTGTCCTGGGCGGCGATCGGCAACATATTTCGGCGCCCTTTCTATTGGGGAGACCTGTACACGCAGGCCGACCTGATCGGCGTGGGTTCCCTTCCCATTGTGATCTTGACCGGATTTTTTACTGGCGGCGTGCTGGCTCTCCAGTCGGCGACCACGCTGGCGCAGTTCGGCGCGAAGTCCGTCACCGGCGAATTGGTCAGCCTGTCGATGATCAAGGAATTGGGCCCCGTGTTGACCGGTCTCATGGTGTCCGGCCGCAACGCCTCCGGCATGGCGAGCGAACTTGGCTCCATGCAGGTGACCGAGCAGGTGGATGCGATGCGCGCCCTAGGCACAGATCCGATTAAAAAGCTGGTTACACCACGCCTGATTTCAACCGTGGTGATGCTTTTTTTTCTAACCATCCTGTCCGATGCCGTCGGAACTTTGGGGGGCGGACTGGTCTCCACCGTAATGCTGGGTCTGAGCGGCTCGCAATACTTCCACATGGCATATCAGTTTCTTAAGTATCCCGACATCCTCGAGGGCCTGGTGAAACCGGTGTTCTTCGGGTTTATCATCGCGACCGTCGGCTGTTATTTCGGCATGTCGACGCGGGGCGGTACACAGGGCGTAGGCCGCTCTACAACGCAGGCCGTCGTCATCAGTTCGGTTTTGATTATCGCCAGCGATTTCGTCATCAGCCGCCTCCTGATCGGGATTTTTGGGCGTTAAAGCAATGTCCACTGCAGACACCACAACCGTTGCAACCGCCCCGCAGCCCATGCCGCCGGAGGCGCAGGTCGTCGTTCAGTTTGAGCATGTCTGCATTGGATTCGATGGGCACACCGTTCTGAACGATTTGAGCTTCAGCGCTCGCACCGGCGAGACGGTCATTATTCTGGGTGCCGCTGGCGCTGGAAAAAGTATCCTGCTGAAACTGGCGAATGCTCTAATCATGCCGGATTCAGGCCGCATTCAGATTTTCGGGCAGGATATCGATGCGCTGCACCAGCGCGAGCTGTTCGCGTTTCGCAGCAACATTGGAATGGTGTTTCAGGAGAGCGCGCTGTTCGATTCGCTTTCCGTGCGCGACAATGTTGCCTTCCGGCTGCAGGAACAACGCGACGATCCCGCGCGACATCGAGCGCAAAGTGGTTGAATCGCTCCGGTTTGTGGAACTGGAAGACGCAATCGATAAATTTCCGGCGGAGTTGTCCGGCGGAATGCGACGGCGCGTCGCCATCGCCCGCGCCATCATTACGCAGCCGAAGCTGCTGCTGTATGATTCCCCCACCGGGGGACTGGACCCGATCACCTCGACTACCATCATCCAGTTGATTATGAAACAGCGTGATGTCTATGAAAGTACGGCGCTTCTTGTAACGCATCGACTGCAGGATGCGTTTACACTGGCGACTCATCGGTTCAACCGCAAGACGAATGAGATGGAGCGCTTTCCAAATGACGGAGTCGATCCCAATACCACCATCATGGTGCTGCGGGATGGCCGGATTGCTTTTTCTGGGTCGCTGGTGGAGCTGCTGCGGTCAAAAGACCCCTACATTGAGGAATATCTGCAGTAACTGCGTTATCCGAGCAACCAAATCCTTCGATCATCCATCCACGCGAACCATCGAAGGAGCTTGTTATGTCGCGCTACCAAGGGGTCCGTTTCGCATCGCTCTTCGCTCTAACTTGTGTTCTGGCTTATTTACTTCCTAACCACGCTCTCGCTTCAACCGTCAGTTTTACCCAAATCAAAGCGGCTGGACAGTCATCCAATCTCCACGCCGACCTGAACAACGATGGCCGCGAGGATTTCGTCTATTTCAATGTCAACACCGCTGGGTTCGAGGTGGTGCTTTCCAACTCCGATGGCACCTATGCCCCGCCCGTCTCCTACAAGCCGTTGGACAGCGGACAAGCGACATCCGTCGGCATTGGGGATTTCAACAACGACGGCCACGCGGACATCGTTGTCTTTGCAACCACCAATACCGGGCCTAACAACCTCTATCTATATCTGAATGACGGCAAAGGCCACTTCAGCGAGAAGGAGGCCTTCCCAACCATTGATGAAGAAATCGATCAATTTGTCATCGCGGACTTCAATCATGACGGCATCATGGATATCGCCTTCCTCAATGCCGCCGCTGAGGATGTCTCCTCGCGCGCTAGCCAAGATAGTAACGGCATTCAGGTCTGGTTCGGCGATGGCAAAAGCGGCTTTACCGTCGGCCCCGTTACACCAACCGAGGCCGTGGGTGAGCTGGTGCTGGGTGATTTCGACGGCGACGGCAAAGCCGATCTTGCCCTCGAGGAAGCGGACCCTGACCTTCCCAACGACGTCTCGGTGTTCTATGGGGATGGCACCGGCTACTTCCCGGTCCAGAGGACGATTCAGCTCTCCACGAACTCTAGCGCCGGGTTCATGGACGTAAACGGCGACGGCAAGACGGACGTAGTAGTGAAGACCTATCCCGCCCATCACATGAACGTGTACTACGGCAATTCCAATCGTGCCTGGGCCGAGAACGCCGCCGAAATTCGCATTCTGCATTGCTTCGCAGGCCCCATAGCGGCGGACGTGAATGGCGACGGCATCCGGGACTTGATCGTATCGGAGAGCAGCTGCGGCCAGAGCAAACAAGACTCCCAATACATCGGTGTACTTACCCGCAATAGCGACGGCACGTACAACCCGGATCAGATCGTCTATACGGTTCCATCGTCTTTGGCTCTCTGGGAAGGCCCGACCGTGCTGCGCGCCAATCTCGATACAAAACCCGATGTCTCCCTTACCTTATGCGCCCCCACTAAATGCGTTAGCGACACGTCTTATACTCGCATCACCTTGCTCAATACCACATCCAGCAAGTTCCACAGGTGCGAGCCGCCCAGTGCCTTCGAGGGAATCAACGTTTGCTCGCCGAAACCGGGCAGCACTGTAACTTCTCCAGTTTCTTTTAACGTGGGAGCTGCCGGCCAGGTGCCGATGCGAAAGGTGGAAGTCTGGATCGACGGGAAAAAGGCAGTGCAGCAATTCGATGGTTTCTCAAATTACACTTTTCTCGATCAATCCCTGGATCTCTTCACTGGGAGCCATCGCGTAGTCATCTTCGCCGGCGGTTGGGACAACTCGCTGCAGGAAAAGTCCTTCACTTTGGACGTCAAATAGTCGACGCGCATACAAGGGCCGGCACCTATTCTTGCACGGATGGGTGTCCGATTTGTTTGCCAGTGCCCCAAGTCTCGCTCTTGAGACCTCGGTGCCGTCTCTCTGCTACGCTGAAGAGTTTGCCATTCCGCAAGCGGAGAAGAGTCCTCATGGCTTTCAAATTCAAAGGCGTCGATTTCATCGGCTTCGACACACTGCTGAGCGCGGATGAGCGCATGGTGCGCGACACTGCGCGCAAGTTTATCGAAGAGAACCTGATTCCGCATATCGAGGAATGCAATCGTGAGAGCCGCTTTCCTAAAGAGCTGATCAAACCAATGGGCGAGTTGGGATTTTACGGCGCTACGATTCAGGGCTACGGCTGTGCCGGAATGAACAATGTCGAATATGGGCTGGTCATGCAGGAGACGGAGCGCGGCGACTCCGGAGTCCGCAGCTTTGTCAGCGTGCAGTCGGCGCTGGTAATGTATCCGATCTATGCCTTCGGCAGCGATGAGCAAAAGAATGAATGGCTGCCGCAGATGGCCAAAGGCGAAAAGCTGGGATGCTTCGGGCTGACGGAGCCGGACTTTGGCTCGAACCCTGCCGGAATGCGCACCCGCGCGAAGAAAGATGGCGGCGACTACATCCTGAACGGCGAGAAGATGTGGATCACGTCCGGCACGCTGGCGGATGTGGCTGTGATCTGGGCCAAGGTCGATGACGAGGATGGCCGCGTGCGCGGATTTCTCGTCGACACAAAACTGCCCGGCTTCACCGCCTATGATGTGCACGGCAAATGGTCCCTACGCGCCTCCGTCACTTCCGGACTTTCCATGCAGGATGTGCGCGTGCCGGTCTCCGCGCTGCTGCCGGGTAGCGGCGGTTTAAAGTCGCCATTGATGTGCCTTAATCAGGCGCGTTACGGCATCGGCTGGGGAGCAATCGGCGCAGCCATGGCCTGCTATGACACGGCGCTGCAATATTCCCTGCTGCGCAAGCAGTTTCGCGATCAGCCGATTGCAAGCCACCAGTTAGTGCAGGAAAAACTAACGTGGATGATCAGCGAAATCACCAAGGGGCAGTTGCTTTCATTGCAGGTAGGACGGATGAAAGATGCCGGAACGGTCAGCCACGAACACATCTCGATGGCGAAAAGAAACAATGTCTGGATGGCGCTGGAATGCGCCCGCATTTCGCGCGACATTCTGGGCGCCAACGGCATTACGGACGATTATCCGATCATGCGGCACATGATGAATCTGGAATCCGTAAAAACATACGAGGGCACGCACGACATGCATACCCTCATCATCGGCCAAAGCGTGACCGGCATTCCGGCGTATTGATTGACTGGGATAGAGTGAGTTTGAGCGTAGCGCAGCGGAGGAAAGAATCCAGACAATCTTCGCCGCTTCATTTCTAAGCGTAGCGAAAAATGCAGTTAACATTAGAAACAATATCAGCTGCGCCGTTTCTGAATTTGTAACTCTTTCAGTTGCGTTTCATTGACAGGTGACGGCGCATCCACCATCAGGTCGATGGCTTTGGCTGTTTTTGGGAACGCGATCACCTCGCGCAGGCTTTGCGCGCCGGCCAAAATCATCACGATGCGGTCAAGTCCCAGGGCGATGCCGCCGTGGGGCGGGGTGCCATACTCCAGCGCTTCGAGAAAAAATCCAAATCGCTCGTTGGCTTCCTCATCGCTCATTCCCAGCGACTCGAAAATCTTTTTCTGCACGTCCTTGCGATAGATACGAATCGATCCCGAGCCTAGCTCCAGGCCATTCATCGCAAGATCGTAATAACGCGCGCGCACCGAAGCAGGGTCTGATACCAGGCGATCCATATCTTCCTCATGCGGAGATGTAAATGGATGATGAGAAGGCATCCAGCGCCGGCTCTCCTGGTCATACTCGAACATGGGAAAATCCGTTACCCAGATCGGCAGGAATGCTTCTCCGCCTTCAACCAATGAAGTCCGCTGCATCCTGAGGTACGCTGCTTGCCTGCTCGACAGCGCGTTCCGTTCCAACAAATACTCTGTGCCGCTCCGCGTATTTCTTGGCCAGTTCCATGCGCAGAGTTCCCGCCGCGGAGTAAATTGCAATCTCTCGCTCGCTCAACCGGCCGGCAGTTTTCGTGTCGCTCGCTTCAATCCGCGTTGTCGCATCACCGGCAACGATGACTAGCAGATCATCCTGCGCTGCCTGCGTTTGTTGGCGGATTTTCGCCATCGCCTCTGGAAAGCTCTTCTCCAGCCGCTTCAGGTCATCGATCAGCTTCGCGCCCTTCCGCGTGTCGAACAAGGGACGATTTTCCTCGCGCTCCTTGCGCGACAGGTCACCGACTTTTGGAACCCGCACCGCAATCACAGGAAGGGACGGATCTGACGCCAGAGATTCCAGATCGGATGCCGTGAACGCGCCGCGCACGTCGGTCAACTCCGGCAGGCGCATGTCCGGCTTGTCACTGCCGAACCGGCGAATCGACTCGTCGTACGTAATCTGTGGAAACGGAGTGGGCAGCGAAATTCCAGCCGCGGCAAAAGCGGCTGCCAGAAAACCTTCGACCACGCGGAAGACCGTTTGCTGTTGCGGGAACGTCATCTCGAGATCGATCTGTGTGAACTCCGGCTGGCGGTCGGCGCGCAAATCTTCGTCGCGAAAACAGCGGGCGATCTGGAAATAACGGTCGAGGCCGGAGATCATCAGGATCTGTTTGAAGAGCTGCGGCGACTGAGGCAGCGCGTAGAACTCGCCGGGATGCACACGGCTCGGCACCAGGTAATCCCGCGCGCCTTCAGGTGTGGACCGGGTTAGATATGGCGTTTCTATCTCTAGAAATCCCTGCCCAGCGAGGTACTGGCGGACCGCCAGCGCAATCCTATGGCGCAGAATAATGTTGCGTTGCATTATGGGTCGGCGCAGGTCTACATAGCGATATTTCAGGCGCAACTCTTCATTTAGGATGGCATCTTCCGCTGGCGAAAAGGGCGGCGTTTTCGCGTCGTTCAGAATGCGCAGTTCATCGACATCAATTTCAATTTCGCCGGTAGCCATATTGGGATTGATGGACGCAGGATCGCGGCGGCGTACCTTCCCCGTGACAGCGACTACATACTCTGGCCGCACCGCCTCCGCTTTGGCATGTGCCGCCGGGCACAATTCTTTGTCCAGCACAATCTGCGCCACGCCGGAGCGGTCGCGCAGATCGAGAAAAATCAGGTTGCCATGATCGCGGCGGCGATTCACCCAGCCCATCAAGACGACCGGAGAGCCGTCGTCCGAAAGGCGCAATTCGCCACAGGAATTTGTCCGTTCCAAATTTCCAAGAAAATCCAGTTCCATTGTCCTTATTGCATCATGACGAATGTAATTATCTGTGCAGATGAAGCTGTCGCACGCCGTTCATTGCTTGCGAGAGAATCGCGCTTTTTCGCTCAGTTGGCGCGCGGAATCTTTGTCTGCTCGCCGGTTCTAAAATTCTTCACTGTCAACCATGCCCGATCGAGCTTCGTCTTCACCAAAAAGCACGATCGATCGGCGAGTTTGTTTCCCGATTTCAAATGATTTCTTCAACCGGAACGAGCCGTCGCCGAGTTCCACACGCAAGCCCGCGCGGCGCAACTCGCGCGCCAGGAGCAACGATTCCGCCTGCTGCGCCTGTCCGAGCGGCGCGATATAAGTGTCGGCCAACGTCGCAGATCAGTTCCAGCTTCTCGAACGCCAGTCCTTGCAGGACTGCGTCTGCAGTCGTAAGGATCAAGCCTGTCCGCGCCGATGGCAAAACCGATGCCAGGCGCCTTCGGACCGCCGATCGCTTCGCTCAATCCGTCGTAACGTCCGCCGCCGAGCAAAGCATTCTGTGCGCCCAGACCGCCGTGGACAAACTCGAATGTCGTCCGCGTGTAGTAGTCGAGTCCACGCACCAGCCGTGGATTCACGCGTATACGGAACGCCGCAAGCATCCAGCGCGGCGCAAACCGCCGCGAAATGGGCGCGAGAAGCTTCGTCGAGAAAATCGGCAATCTTCGGCAGCGCGTTGATCTTTTCCTGGTCTTCGGGCACTTTGCAGTCGAGCACGCGCAATGGATTCGTTACCGCCCGACGCTGGCAATCGACACACAGGGTGGAAGCGATGTCGGCCAGGGCATCCCGGAGCGCCTGCACATAACGCGGGCGGTCCGCCGCCGAGCCGACGGAGTTCATCTGCAAAGCCCATCCAGTAATTTTGAGTTCATCGAGAAAGGTCGCCAGCATCTCCAGCACCTCGGCATCGCGCAGTGGAGATTCGCTTCCAGCGGTGGGCGGCCCGATGACCTCCGCACCGATCTGGAAGAATTGCCGGTAGCGGCCTTTTTGGGGGCGCTCCCTGCGAAACTGCGGCCCGATGTAATAGAGCTTTTGCAGCAGCCCGGTATCGCCGAGATTGTGCTCAATATAAGCGCGCACCACGCCGGCGGTGTTTTCGGGACGCAGCGTCAGCGACTGTGCTTTCTCCGACTGCGCGCGCGGCCGATCCTCCCACGTATACATTTCTTTCGAGACGATGTCGGTTTCCTCGCCGACGCTGCGCGCGAAGAGCTGCGTATCTTCAAAAATGGGCGTGCGGATTTCACCGAAGGCATAGCGCGCGAAGACGCTGCGGGCGGTCGCCTCGATGTAATTCCATAGCTCTGTTTCGGGTGGCAGCAGGTCGCGGGTGCCGCGCACGGCCTTGATCTGGCTCATAAGTCGTTATATTTACGATAAATGGTCTGGGAGAGAAAGTGCGCGGAGCGTCTCGGAATTTAGCGGAACATCGCGCCTCGTCGAGGATGGGACCAGCCCTCGAGCACAGGAGACGTAGCGGCGGTGGTCTGCTGTGAAGCCGATTCCAGAGGCTGACAATCGGGACACCAGAAGGTCGTGCGCGCCTCGGTTCCCTGCTTGCGCATCAGGATCGCAGTGCCGCAGCGGCGGCACGGTTCCCCACGCCGTCCATACACCCAGAGACGTGCCGACCGGTCCATCGAATTTGTCGTACGCCGCGCTCCGGTACTGGCGTTTTCGGAGACATTGGATTTTAGAAATTTGCGCGAGACCTCGATGATTCTCTCCATCTGCGATTGCGTCAGTGTCTCTACCCGCCGGAACGGATGCACACCGCAGGCGAAGCAAATTTCGGATTTGAATACGTTGCCGATTCCGGCAATCACATGCTGATTTAGCAGCACGGTGGCGATTTCTTCCGCCGCGCGTTCACGGATTTTGGCCAGTGCATCGTCGCTGTTGAAGTTTGGCTGCAGCAAATCCGGACCTAGGGTCGCAACGTTGGTTTTTCTCGCCAACGATACAGCCGAATGAAATTCCGCTACTGGGATTGTGAAGCCGACAGCAATCCAGTCATCGGTTTCGATCACGATGCGCATATCCCGCCGCGGGCGACGCCAGCGCTCTCCGACGCGATATATGTGCCAGCTCCCATTCATCAGCATGTGGGTGAGCAGAATTAAGTCTCCGGACAGAAACATCAGCAGCCATTTGCCGCGCGCCTCCACGCGCTCCACGGTGCGTCCGGCGAGGGTGTGTTCATCATCCGCGCGGGCCAGCCTGGCATAGCCGGTCTCGAACCGCGTAATCACTTTCCCGGCCAGCGCCCGATCGAGCGCGCGAGCCGAGCGGAAAATCGTATCTCCCTCGGGCACGCTATTGCACCTCCCGCGCTGAAATGGCGTGCGATTCCTTCGGGACGGGCGGTATCAGAATGCGGCGCAGATTGAACCCTGCGGGTGATGGCTGGAACCCTGCGTCCAGCAAAAATCGGCTGAGAAAATGTTCGTCTACAGGCACATCATTGACAGTTGCGATCAACATGCCCGCCGGGCGGCCAAAACCTTCGGAGCGCAAATCCTGCTGCCCAAGCTCGGCGAGAAAATTCGCCAAATCGCGTGCCGTGTGGCTGCGGGCAGGCTCATCCGGCGGCAAAAAAGCCGTCAGGTTTGGATTGTTGCGGCGCATGTAACCGGAGAGTTCCCCGTTGCGCAAAATCACCCGCGCGCCGACCGCCCGAGCCAGCATTCGGGTAGCGGGATCTCTGTTACTTTCGCCGGCGATTCCCTCGAGGTCTTCCTTTTGAGCTGACGCCGAGAGTGCCGGCCAGCGCAGCACAGAACCATAGAGATTCGCTGGGTCCGTCGCGGCGAGCGACAGCATCTCTGTTTTTTCCGGCTCCGGATTCGTTCGCAACGACCGAAGCAGATCGATGGCCGACGGCAGCGCGAACTGTGCTCCGCCCATTCCGGCGACGAAATATCCCCGCCGCACGCGCCCGGATTCTTCCAGCGCCTTCAGTACGCCGTACACAGCGCTGAAGCCGCCGGCGATATTCTCCAGTTCCATGGACTCACGGGTTACGATGCCATGCCGCTTCAGCAATTGGAGGGCGGTGGCGTGGCTACGCGTTGTCGGAGATGTTTGAACCGTCGTCGGCACCTCGACCAATGTCCAACGGCCCTGAGCGCTGGGCGGCAAGGTGCGGCGAGAACGGAAGTTTGACTGGATATGCTCGCGGTGCGATGAGCGCGTGCTGGACTTGCGAGCCATGTACGAACGCAGAGCATGGAAGGTATCGTTGGTGATCAGACCACGCCAGACCAGACTCCACAGGGCGTCCAGTGTCTCCCCGGGATAGCCGCCGCCGAGCGACTCATGGAGTGCGGCGAAAAACATGGCTCCCCGCGCGGTGAGAATTTCTAGAATTTTCCGCTGCTTCTTCTCTCGAGCAGTGAATTCTGTAATTGACCGAGTTGCAATTGGGCAGTGGGTGCATGGAGTTCCGGCAATTTATCGGCAAGATACAGAGCGATGCGGCCATCGGTCTCGCCAATCGGCTCCACTCCGCACCAGATCACCTCTCCAGCACCGACCAGCGTGTCGAGACTGCCGGGCTGATAGGCCTCGACGCGGGCGGGCAGAATTTCGCGCTCAATCAGAGATGCTGGAAGCGGTGCCCCCTGCAACTGATCGATTGCATCGAGTACCGCATCCAGTCCCTTGCGACGATGCAGGCAACCGTGCCAGTGTGCCGCCATGCGGGCCAACGTATGCTGCTCGGCTGGCTCAACCTGTTTACGCAGCCGAGCCAGAGATTTGCGGCGAATCGTACGCAGCACCTCAGCATCGCACCATTCGCGATGCATGCCGCCGGGACGGAAGTCTCCTTCGACCAGCCGCCCAGCGTGAACCAGTGCACGTAATCCGCTTTGAACCGATTGCAGACTCCAGCCAAACCGCGTCGCGGCATCGTCCAGCGTAAATGGCCCGTGTGTGCGGGCGTAACGCTTCAACAATTCAAGCTGCGGTTCCGGCTACGGTCTCCAGGAAAACTTTGGGGATGCCCGGCGGCAATGGAATACCGAAGCCATCGCGATATTTCGCTGCGTCCTCAATTGCGATCAGGCGCTTTCCGCCAAGCATCTGCAGTTCCAGCACGCGGCGAGTACGGACCAGGCGATCAATGACTGCATCAGCGTCGATGCCTACGCTGCGCTCGGCGACTTCCCTGCGCGTCAGATCGCCCAGTCGCAGCAACAGGTCATGTACGCCATCTATATTTTTCGCGTGATAATTTTCCGCGAACGCCTGGAGTTGCTCCTCCACCTCTTCGATGGCTGCCGCATCCAGCAACTCGCGCAGATCGGCGTCTCCCATCAGTTCGCGAAGCTGGTCCTGATCGATGGTCAGGGCCTGCGCACGGCGCTCAGCGAGTGGCGCATCGCCGTCGTAGATAAAGTTCGCAGCGTAGCTGAACAGAAGCGATGCCGCAAACGGCGAAGGTGCTCGCGTCTCGACGACGTGGACGCGAATGTTGCGTGCGGCGATACCGCGCAGCACCTCCAGAAATGCAGGCATATCGAAAACATCGCGCAACGTCTCACGATAGGCCTCAAGCAGCATGGGAAACGATGCGTAGCGCGAAGCTACGGAAAGCAGATCGTAGGCGCGTTTGCGCTGCTGCCATAGCGGAGCTCGCCCTTGCGCGCGGCGGCGCGGCAACAGCAGCGCCCGTGCCGCGCTCTCGCGGAATTTGGCTGCAAATAGAGCCGTGGATCCCAGCTGGCGCAGGACCAAATCGGTCGCCTCGGCTAGCATCGAGCATCAGCACATCGGCATCGGGCGGCTCGACGGTATCCGGAAAGCGGAGAACAAATCCATCATCCGTCCACAGCGTCTCAACGTCGACATGGCCCGCAGCCTGCAACCTTCCGCTGACGGCCATTGCCCAGGGGGCATGAATGCGGCTGCCGAAGGGCGTCATCACGCAGACGCGCCAGTCGCCCAGTTCATCGCGGCAGCGCTCGATGACGATGGTGCGGTCATCAGGCACGGCATCGGTGGCCAGTTCCTGATCCGCCAAAAAACGCAGTAGATTGTCGGCTGCACCGGGATTTAAATCATGCTCGCGTGTCAATCGGCTGAGCGCCGCATTGCGCTCCATCGCTCTCAACTCGCGCACCATCGCGCCGATGCGGCGACCAAATTCAATCGGCCTTCCTGGTCCATCGCCATGCCAGAAGGGCATCTTTCCCGGCTCACCGGGCGCGGGCGAAACCAGTACGCGATCATGCGTAATCTCGTCGATGCGCCACGTGGTCGCGCCCAAGACAAAGGTATCTCCGGAGTTGCTCTCGAAGACCATTTCCTCGTCGAGCTCGCCGACTCGCACCGGCTTTTCCGGAGAGCCGGACAGGAACACTCCATACAGCCCGCGATCGGGAATCGTCCCGCCGTTCAGAATTGCCAGGCTTTTCGCTCCGGCGCGAGGAGTGAGCGTGTTGCTGTCGCGATCCCAGGTGATGCGCGGACGCAGCTCGGCGAATTCATCCGACGGATACCGGCCGGAGAGCATGTCGAGTACGCCATCGAATGCAGCCCGGCTGAGGGTGGCGAAGGGGGCAGCACTCGAAACCAGCCGGTATAGAGCATCGCAATTGGTCGCGGTGAGTTCTTCGGCTGCTGCGTCTGGAGATTTGTCGGCTTTTTCCCACCCGGTTTGGCGGAGCGGGGTTTCTGCGGCGGCTCGGCTACCGTAGCGACGATTTGCTGCGCGAGGACGTCGAGCGGGTTGCGCAGATACCGGGTGGATTCCACCAGGCCTTCATGCATCGCCCGCGTCGCCGCGGCGCACGCGATCAAATCGGCGCGAAATTTTGGAAAAATGATGCCGTCGCTGATTGCGCCGACGTGATGCCCGGCGCGGCCAATCCGCTGCATCCCGCTGGCGATCGAGGGCGGAGCTTCAATCTGAATCACCAGATCAACCGCGCCCATGTCGATGCCCAGTTCCAGAGAAGAGGTCGCCACCAGCGCACGAATACGCCCGGCCTTCAGCAATTCTTCAATTTCCGAGCGCTGCGCGGCGGCGAGCGAACCGTGATGGGCGCGCGCCATTGGCTCTCCGGCAAGCTCATTCAGCGCGCCCGCGAGCCGCTCGGCGACCCGACGGCTATTGACGAAGATCAACGTCGATTGTTTCTCGCGGACGAGTTCCAGCAACCGCGGATGAATCGCCGTCCAGATAGAAGTGCGCTTCGGCCCCTGAGAAGCCGGCCCGCTCGACAATTCTTCCTGCTGCCCGAGCTTCGCCATGTCCTCAACCGGCACTTCAATCCGCAGTTCGAGCCGCTTCGGCTCGCTCGCATTGATGATATTGACTGGTCGAAACTTCGGTGCTCCTGCCGAGAAATTGTCGCCGGAATTCGCCAGCCACTCCGGTTCCAGTTCTTTCGCGGCGGCTTCGTTCTCTTCGAGAAGGCTGTGAATCGCAGTCTTCGGCAACCTCGTTGCGGGGACATCGATACCGCCTAGAAATTGCGCCACCTCTTCCAGCGGCCGCTGCGTCGCGGAAAGCCCGATGCGCTGAATAGGGCGGCCTACCAGCGCCTCCAGCCGCTCCAGAGACAACGCCAAATGCGCGCCGCGCTTGGTCGGCACCAGTGCATGAATCTCGTCGATAATCACCGTCTCCACATTGCGCAGCGAAGCGGCGGCATCGCTGGTGAGCAGCAGATAGAGCGACTCAGGCGTGGTGATCAGGATTTCCGCCGGATTGCGGCGAAAACGCACCCGCTCGCGCTGCGGTGTGTCTCCGGTCCGAACGCTGATTTCCGGCTCGCGCACGGCAACGCCGGCCCGGTCGGCCATCTGCTTGATTCCGGCCAATGGAGAGCGCAGGTTCCGTTCGATGTCTACGGCCAGCGCCTTCAATGGGCTTATATAGATAACCCGGCAACCTTCAGCGGCGGCCGGCGGAGATTGCAGCATCAGTTTGTCAATGCACCACAGAAACGCCGCGAGCGTTTTGCCGCTGCCAGTGGGCGCCAGAATCAGTGTGGATTCGCCGCGCGCAATCGCCGGCCATCCCAGACGTTGCGGCAGGGTGGGTTTTTCGAAAACAGCCCTCAGCCATGACGCAGTCACGGGATGAAATAACGCGAGAGGGTCTGCAACTTCCCTTTCTTCAGCGACCGGCTGAAGTGTCTCGGATGCCATCGCAGCAGAGCGTGGATGATCGATCGGACTTAAGTTCCGGACGATCCGCGGCTTCTTTGTTCCACGTTTTTTATTGGCTGGCTTCAAGACGGCAGACCAGGAACGAGAGTAAAGTCCTGGTCTTTACAAGGATAATCGATTGCCGGTTGCCACACATTAGGCGCAGCAGCGAGCCATCAGAACGGAGTCGTGATTCCGGCGAAAAGACCCATGTTAGCTTCGCGAACATGGGCGCCCGGCTGCGCTTCAGGACGACAAATCATCATTATGCCCGCATCCTCTCATCATGTGCCCGTTCGCTGTTGAAGTCGGTCATTCCCACAACCGTTCCCTCCACGGCCGAGTTCGTCTCGAAGATCTTTGCCGCTTTGGTTTCGCTAAATCCGAAAACCTTAGGGATCATCCATGATGCGGAGGCAAAAGCGACGTCCATCTTTCCGTGAGTTTCAAATGAAATGAGAGGTTTTATACCGAGCGGATAATCCGTCAGCAGTGACTGCACCAGAACGAACGAGCCCGTACATAAGGACGCGAGAGCTGCCGGTTTATTGTTCTTGCGGAACAACAGCGCGAGGCTGAAGAAGAACGTAGCATGAGCGTAATCGATGATCCCATGGGTCTTTGGACCGATCACCTTGGGCAGGCGCTCACGTGATTCGAGGGCCGAATCCATAACAGACATAGCAACTCCCTTTGAAGAGGTTGAATTTCGCCATACATCCGATCTTGCAATGAACGTCAGCGGAAATCCGCATTGCGGTTTCACTCGCGCCTGCTGACTTTGGGATGATGCCCGAGGGTACCAAGATGTCCCTGTGAATCGGCCGATGTTAGCTTCCCGAACCCTTCGGCAAGGCCCACGAAAGGTTATGGGGCATCCGCGTTCTCTGTACGCATCAGTAATTGACAGCGGTGCCAACCGCGACGCGGGTGCGTGGATCCAGCTGATCTCGTAGGCCATCGCCGATGAAATTGAACGACAGCACAGCCAGCATGATGGCGATCGCGGGGAAAATAACCATGTGAGGGGCATCAAAAAGATGTGCGCGGGCATCGTTCAGCATGACGCCCCAGCTTGGCATGGGCGGAGGCACGCCCAGGCCGAGAAAGCTGAGTGTGGCTTCCGCCAGAATCGTGCCGGCCATCCCGATGGCGGCCTGCACCATAACCGGCTGAATGATGTTGGGCAAAATATGACGAGCCAGAATGCGGAGGTCCGTCGCGCCCATGGCACGCGCGGCTTCTACAAATTCGCGCTCTCGCACCGCCAACACCTGGGCTCGCACTAGTCGCGCGTAGCCGACCCACCCTGTAATCGAAAGCGCGAGAATCAGGTTCGACATACCAGGCCCAAGAAAAGCCACCAGCGCGATGGCGATCAGAATTCCAGGCAACGCCATGAAGGCATTCATCAACAGAACGTTCAGAAATGTGTCGAGCCATCCGCCGTAATATCCGGCCATCGATCCCAGAACGATTCCGGCAGAAAGAGCAAAACCTACAACCGATGTGGCGACAAACAGCGAAATCCGGGTGCCGAAGATCACGCGTGACAGGATGTCACGGCCCAGCTCGTCGGTACCGAACCAATGCGTAGCCGACGGCGCCTCAGCCGCGCGTGCAGATGAATCGCGGCCGGATCGAACGGCGCAATCCAAGGTGCGAAAATCGCGAGCACGATGAATACCGCTAAAAAAAATACCCCGGCAATCGCGAGTGGCTGAGAACGCAGCGCATGCATCCAAGTGATTGTAATTGAGTGCAGAGGACCCGGTGATCGGGTTGAAATGAGGAAACGTAGGCGCTATGGATCGATGCAGATTCTCTGATTCCATCCGACTCTCAAAATGGTATGGTAAGTATTGCAATCGCTTCCATTATCAGCAGCAAAAGTGCGGCGAAGGCCTGTTGCGTTGAGTCTTGCAGAACTCTGAGATTCCCCTCCGCGCGATTGGGCGCGAGTCTGTCCGAATTCCAATCATTCGCCGGAATATACAGGATGCGTACGTGATCAACTGGCAGCAACAGATTATTTTTGTTTCACCTTTCTTTTACCCTGAACTGATCTCGACGGGAAAGGCGAATCAGCACCTGGCGGAGGCTTTTGTCGCGGAAGGCCACGGCGTCACCGTGATTTGTTCGCATCCGCTTTATCCTTCCTGGCGGCCGGCGCGCAGCAAGGCCGAGATCAGCGGAGTAAAAATCCTGCGCGGCGGTTCATGGGTACGCTATCCCAAAGCCATGCCATTGCGGCGACTAGTACTGGAGGCCTGGTTTGCGTGTTACGCGCTGCGGCGTATATGGGCGTTGCGGAACCAGGCCGATGTCGTCGTCAGCATTCTTCCCCCCAGTCTGTTCGCTTTTTTCCTGCACATCATCTTGCCGCGAAGCGTGCGCCGCGTGGCCGTCGTTCATGATCTGCAGGGCGTTCTGGCGGCGCAGGAGCAGAGCCTGCCCCGCCGCGCGATCATTCGCCTGATCCACGCTGTGGAGAGCCGCGCTTTTCGCTCACAGGATCTATGCATCTTCTTTTCCAGGGACATGGCCCGGGTAGCGCAGACCTCCTACGAGCTTGATCCGGACCGGGTGGCAGTGCAGTATCCATTCATCACCATGCGGCAACCGCGAAATTCGATAGGGACTTCACCGGTCGCCCGACGTCTCGAAACGATGTTTCCACCGGACAAACTGCACGTCGTCTACTCTGGCGCGCTTGGTTACAAACAGAACTCTCAGCAGCTCATCGCTTTTCTTCAAGCTGCGGCTGAACGTCATCCGGAGGTTCAATTTCACGTGCTGTCCGGCGGTCCATTCTTCGAGGAATTAAGCGCACGGTACGGACAATTGCCGGAGCCTCGCGTCCACTTTCATCCGCTGGTTGCGGAGGAAGATCTGGAGGAACTTTATGCGCGATCGGCAATCCAGATCATTCCTCAGGCAGAAGGCACTGAAGTTGCGGCGCTGCCTTCGAAATTACCGAATCTGATGGTTGCGGGCGTGCACCTGCTGGCGATCTGCGGAGAAGACAGCGAAGTCGGCCGCCTGATTCAACAAGCCGGAACTGGTTCCATCGTCGAACGATGGGATCAGGATCTATTTCTCGCTCGGCTCGATGAAGCACTGGACGTGGTGCGTAAGGAACCGGCCTCGGTGCGGCGCCATCGCATCAAACCGCTGCTGAATCTTTTTTCCGTCACAAATGTTGTGCGGCTGACGACCGGAGACGAGGACCTGCCGGAGGCTGCCCAGGATATCGGATCCGAAACCGGGCAAGAGACTACGACAGTTCAAAGCGGAGCGCGCGGATGAGGTCCGGAGCGCGGCCATGAATGCTCGAACATGTGTCATTTTTGGAGGTACCGGCTGCATCGGTACCCATGTTGCCAAGCATCTGCTGGAACATACGCAGGTTGAGCGCATTTATCTTGCGGATATCCGTCCTCTGCAAAACGAATCCTACATCCAGCCCCTGTTGCGATCGATGGAACACACGGTCGATAGACCAGCGCGCGTGGTGTATGTTCCGTGCGATGTGCGGCAGCCTCTCGATACGGCCGAGCTTCCGCAGCACACTGATTTGATCATCAATTTGGCCGCCGTGCATCGCGAACCCGGCCACGACCCAAGTGAATATTACGAAACCAACCTGCCCGGCGCGGAACACGTATGCGCCTACGCGACGCGCGCCGGGTGCCGGCAGATTGTTTTTACCAGCAGCATCGCTCCCTATGGCTGCAGCGATTCGGTAAGGAACGAAGATTCCCTGCCGATCCCGGAGACGGCCTATGGAGGATCGAAGCTGGTGGCCGAAAAAATCCATGTCGCATGGCAGCACGCGCAGGCGGACCGCCGACTGATCGTGCTTCGTCCAGGCGTCGTATTTGGCCCAGGCGAGCACGCCAATGTTGCGCGATTGGCCCGCAGCCTCGCTCGCGGCTACTTCGTCTATATGGGAAACCGCGAGACTCGCAAGGCCGGTGTCTACGTCAAGGAACTGTGCCACGTGATGCAATTTGCACTCGAGTATCAGGAAAAAACCGGTCAGGAAGTACTGCTGTGGAATGTTTCCATGGACCCTCCGCCAAGACTTGAGGAATTTGTCGAGGCGATCTGTTCTTCCGCTGGCTTTGCGCGGCCAAAAGTTTCCATCCCGCGCAATCTGCTGGTTGCGGCGTCCTATCCCGTCGCAGGAATCGCGCAGCTATTTGGGATTCATACTTCGATCAATCCCATTCGCATGAAAAAACTTTCCCAGCCCACCCATATTGAGCCGCTTCGGCTGCGCGAGGCCGGATACCGCTTCCGCTATACGATGGAGCAGGCCATGGCAGACTGGAAGCAGGACGCGCCGGAGGATTTTCGTTCCTGAGCGTTCGTCAAAACCAGGCAGAGGAGTACTGCAAACATCGTGAACACGGCAAGCACTCGCGGCCAACTCGTTCCAGATAGAGCGATGCATGCCGGCAGTCGCGTGTTTATCGCCGGGCATCGCGGTCTGGTCGGCTCCGCTATTCACCGGCGTCTACAGGCAGCAAGTTACCGGAATTTGTTATTGCGGACGCGCAACGAACTCGATTTAAGAGATCGTGTCGCTGTGTGGAAATTCTTTGCCGACGAGCGCCCGGAGTATGTCGTCCTCGCTGCCGCGAAGGTCGGCGGAATTCATGCGAACAGCACCTATCCGGCCGACTTCATCAGCGAAAATCTTCTCATTCAATCGAACGTCATCGATGCCTGTTTCGAATTCGGCGTGAACCGGCTGCTGTTTCTCGGGTCCAGTTGCATCTATCCCAAGCTGTGTCCGCAGCCGATCCGCGAAGAGTATCTGCTGACCGGCCCACTGGAGCCGACGAACCGCCCATATGCCATCGCCAAAATTGCGGGCATTGAGCAATGCTGGGCCTACAACCGGCAATACGGAACCCGATTTCTGGCGGCGATGCCGACGAATCTCTACGGGCCGGAAGATAATTTCGATTTGAAGAATTCGCATGTCTCTGCCGGCGCTTCTGCGCAAGGTCGCGTTCGCCAGAGCGAGCGGCGCAAAGCAGGTGGAGGTCTGGGGAACAGGAACTCCGCGGCGGGAATTTCTTTATAGCGACGATCTTGCCGAAGCCTGCGTGTTTCTGCTGGAGCTTGCTGAGGACCGGTTCGCGACGTTGCTGCGGGAAGATCGAGCCGCCGCTCATCAATATCGGAGTTGGCGAAGACGTCACCATCCGCGAACTGGCGGAGTTGATTTGCCGCGCTGCTCGACTATACTGGCGACCTTGATCTTCGATCCCACGCAGCCCGACGGCACTCCGCGCAAGCTGCTGGATGTGAGCCGGATCGAGCGCTTGGGCTGGCGCGCTCGCATGTCAGTCTCGATGAAGGAATCCGGCGAACCTATGCGGCGGTAAAGGAAAAACTCCTTTCAGCTGTCATATAATGGAGTGTTGACCAGCATCGCTGATCTCTGCAGCGGAAAGATACTCGAATGCATTTCGCCAAAACAGGTATTGTCCTCACGATTTTCTCTTTGGGAGCTGAGCTCTTTCTGCTCAAGCGCAGAGCGAGCAGCAAATTCAGGCCAGCCATTGGCGGGCAGCGGCGCGATGACACACACGGAGCAGCAGCGCGGCAACCGAGCTTTTTGAGCACGCGAACCAGGATCGCGCGCCGCAAAATCTGCAGCCGCTGCAGCAAGATCCCGCGCTCACACAGGCCGCATGGCAACATGCGCAGCGCATGGTCCAGTCGGGCACCTTATCGCACCAGCTTCCAGGGGAGCCCGACCTGATCGTCCGCGTTCAGCAGGCTGGAGTGCATTGCAGCACGGTTGCGGAAAACGTCGCGGAAGCCCCCACGGCAAGGCAAATCAACGACGAGTGGATGCACTCCGAAGCGCACCGCGCAAACCTGCTGGACCCCAGAGTGAATGCGGTCGGCATTGCGGTGATTAAAAATCGCGGAGAACTATTTGCGGTCCAGGACTTCGCCCGCGAGATGACTGCATTGACGCCGCGACAGCAGGAACGGCAGGTCGCATCTCTGCTGAGTTCCCGCGGTTTACAGGTGGAGGATAATAACGCATTGGCGCGCAACTATTGCGATTCAAGCCCCAGCCGACGACGGCCGCTGCCGAAACTGGTCATGAGGTACAGTACGACGGACCTGAGCCAGCTTCCGCAACAGGTGGCGCAGGGAATCGCTTCCGGCAGTTATCATCGCGCGGTCGTGGCCGCCTGCGCGCCCGCAAACGAGAATGGTTTCACTGCCTACCAGATGGTGATACTGCTTTATTAAGCGGTTTGCTGAACGGCGGGCGCAGTAGCTTCCATTCCCAGCAGATTGTTGAAGCGGTTGAAATAGTTGAAAAGCCCGATGGCGGCCATCAATTCGACCACCTCGCCCTCGGAAAAAGCGTCGCGCATTTCCTGCCACTCCTCATCTGTCAATGGCCGTTCATTGCGCGTCATCAACTCCGCCAGCCTCAGTGCGGTTTTCTCCTGGAGAGTAAAGTCATCCCGCAGTGCGTATTGGTCCAGATGCGCCAGCTGATCTTCGCTCCAGCCCAGCTTCTTCGAGATGCGGGAGTGGGAAGCCAGGCAGTACTCGCACTGGTTCAACTGCGATGTGCGGACGATGACCAGCTCTTTCAATTTGAGCGGCAGAGTACCGGTATTCAGGACCGCTTCAAAATGCGCGATCATCGTTTGGAAGATCTCGGGCCGGTGCGCCACGGTGCGAAACATGTTCGGAACATTGCCGCGCTGACGCATATAGCGGTCGTAGATTTCACCGGTCTGGGGATCGACTTCGTTGCGCGCCAAACGCGGGATTCTTGGACTTTGGTTGGGCATAATCTTGCTCCAGTTCCATCATACAATCGGCTCGCGGGCGGTACTCGGCACTTGACCTCCAGAGACCCTCAATCCTGTCGATCGGTACCTGTTGCAGTTGCAGGATTGGCGCA
The DNA here is from genome assembly GCA_963823595.1 of uncultured Acidobacteriota bacterium. Classification (GTDB taxonomy): domain Bacteria; phylum Acidobacteriota; class Terriglobia; order Terriglobales; family Acidobacteriaceae; genus JAKAAZ01. The sequence goes on along the minus strand of CAWGME010000017.1, from coordinate 86,403 downwards.
AATGCACGCGAGAGAATTTTGACTGCGATCCGTCGATTTGTTACCTTACGACATAGATTCATCCCGCCGCCACACTCCTCAGTAGCTCAATGGCAGAGCATTCGGCTGTTAACCGAAGGGTTGTAGGTTCGAGTCCTACCTGAGGAGCCAATAAAACCCAATAAGAACCCGCATAGACACTGGATTGGATCACCCTCCGCTCTATCCTGACATTACCCCAGAAACCCTTGGTTTACCCTCATTTCCGCTGCAGAATTGCTACATTTTCCGCTACATTTCTTGGTTTAGGCTAGGGAACGATTGAGTTCTAAATTTCGGCCATAGGTGTCTGTGGCGGTTTTCTTCACAACATTCCACCAATCTGCGGTCACATCAGCCGGATGATGCTGTCGCATTACAGCAAGTCGGGCTAAGCAAAACTGCAGCCAGGTGATCGGAATCGCTTCAGACTGCGCAATAGGCGGGTTGAAACGGGCATCAAACGGAGAAATTGAAAAAGCTACCGTTCGGGATGAACAGATTTTAAAGGCCGACCCCTCACACCCCAAGCGGTATCGCTGTTTTTTCTGCAGTTTACGCTCAGCTACCGTGAATGTGCTTTCCAGTCAAGAAGCATGCACCCTTTATGGCGTTTCCCCATCGGGAGCATTCCCGTAGTTTACCGCCGAAAATCACTGTTGGTCCCAACATTTTCCCCCACAGTCTTTTGGCTCAAATTACCGCACACGATCGCACCAGAAACTCCGATAGAGCATCAATGGTGCGATTGTCCCGCCAACACGGACATCTACTTCTGGGACCCCAGCGTGTGCATGGTTCAGGAGAAGTGGCCTTCTTGAGCCGTTCAGCGCCCCTCAAAGTAGCAAGCTAGATGTAAGAGGCGGAGACGTCCTCGTCTAACGTGCGATACAGAAGGTGGACTCGAAGCGAATCGTCAATATTTATAGAGACTCCATGGAATCAATTTCTGCCGGAGACTTAACTGGAGACTTAAATTTCAGGGTGATAGATTCGTTTTTTTGTTCTGCCGTCATTGCGCCGTCAGGTCAGCCCGAAGCGGAACATTCGCCCGAAGAGTCGCCGACGTAAACTACGAATCTGCCGGAGTATACCTTCCACTTGTTGCCGTGCCTATCCCAATATGCCAGGGAGCGGCGATTCAGAATCACTTTGACGCGATGCGATTGGCCTGTTCATAATACCGATAGCCGATGAAGATGCTTTCCGCATAGTCAATGTCTCTCGATCCCGGCATTTCATAGTAATTCTTTCCGGCCGGGTTGATCGCCAGACCACTCCACCGTCGGTATTCAGTCTTCGCCTCCTGGATCCTTCCAGCTTTCGATGTGGTCGTCGTCGCCAGCAACGTCTTCGCGCTGGTCGCGTCAATGTATTCCACCCGGCGAAGTCGTGGGTTTTGCAGGCCGCATCCACACACCATTCCGTGTCCCGAAAAATCTTTGAGGGCGTACGAATTCCGGAATTCCAGTAGACCTTGATCGCCTCCGGAGACGCACCGCTGATCCCCGTCATCAAACTTACAGGTGCGAAGGCAGTCACTTGCGAGCTGCCCTCGCCTCCCGGACTGCTGGATATGCGTCCGGTCCTATCACGGCAATCGAATAGATATTTTCACGGCTCAGCGGCGGCAGATGTCCGTCATTCTTCAACAGGACGACACCTTCTTCCGCAGCCTGGAGCGCGACTGCGTTGTCACTCTGATTGAACAATGGAATCCGTTGGTCAGTCTGATCCGGCTGGAAGAAACCAAACTGCATGGCCTTGAGTAGGATTCTGCGAACTTTCTGATCGATTACCGCCTCGGAACCCTTATCCTCCGCGATGGCCGGGATCAGCGTCTTCGCGGTCATAAATTCGGCATTACCCATTCCAAGATCGAGCCCGTTCTTCGCCGCAGCAACACCGTCGTAGGTCGCATCCCAATCGGACATCACGATTCCATCAAATCCCCGATCCTTTCGGAAGCACTTGGTTGTTGAGAAAGACATCCTGCGTAGCGTGTTCTCCGTTGATCAGATCGTAGAAATCCACCACCGCGCCCACGTGACCCTGCTTTATAGTTGCCTCAAATGCCGGGAGGAGATCTCCCCCAACGCGCGTTCCTCGATAATCGAGTTCTCGCGGTGCCGGTCGTGTTCTGAGTTCTTGGCCGCGAAATGTTTCACGTCGCAATCACCCCTTCGCTTTGGACGCCCCGAATGTAGCCAACTGCGATCTGCCCCGCGAGAAAGGGATCTTCCCCGAAGTATTCGAAGTTGCGCCCGTTCATGAGTGCTCGATAAATGTTCACTCCTGGGCCAAGCAAGAAATACACTCCACGGGCGCGCGCATCTTCGCCCAGCATGACACCCACCGTTTGCGCCAGATCCATGTCCCATATGGCAGCGAGGCCAATTCCGGCCGCGTAAGCGGTGGAAGGTCCCCACGAGCGCACTCCCATGGGACGATCCGACATTCTCAGCGATGGTAGGCCGATCGCAGGTTCGCCGTGGGTGGACATTCCAGGCGCTCCACCAATCAAAGCGATCTTTTCCGCAAGCGTCAGCTGGCTCACCATCGCGTCCACTTTTCTGCCGCATGGCTGGGGTGAGCGGCTTCGGGATTCGGGAGAACATTTTCGTCACCAGGAGAACCAAAGCAGCCAAAACACCTACCGTGGGCAGATGGAACCATTCCACTGCACGTGACTTTATGAGCATGGATCGCCCTCGCTCTGGCGCCAAAATGCCGATCCAGGCCATTTTTGTCGAAATTCTCGTAGCTTATTCAGCAGTGATCAAATCCTGAAAGTATCGAATCGTTATTGTAAAGGGAATTTCCTTGACAATTGCCCAACATAGACTGTAAACATTCAGCACTAAACGATTCAATGAATTTTCGATCTGAATCGCGATCCCGAAATCCAGCTGAAAAAAGGCGTTGGGCACCATATCGGTGAATGTACATCGAGGGGAGCGAAAATAATGAATCGAATTTCTAGGCCAGTCTTTACGCTGAGCGTCTGCGCAGTGGTCTTGTTGACAACCGTGATTGCATGGGCGAGCATCACCGGGACTATCTCCGGAGTCGTCACCGATCCAAACGGCGCCGTGGTTCCGGGCGTGACTGCGGTCGCCACGGAAGAAGCCACCGGAGTGCAAACCACAGTGGTGACCGACGCCAAGGGCTTTTACAGTTTCCCCACCCTCGCAATTGGAAAGTACGATGTCACTTTTATCCACCAGGGTTTTAGTGATTTTCGAGAAACTGCAGTCACCATCAATGTAAACTCCGCCGTCCGGATCGACGTGAAAATGCAGGTGGGCGCGGTAACCAATACCGTCGCGGTTCGAAGCGACACTCTCCATGTAGAAACCGAGAGCAGCCAAATGGGCATGGTTATTGAGGGCGCGAAGATGGTTGCGTTGCCCCTCAATGGACGTTCGTACCTCAGTCTGATCCCCCTCCAGCCTGGCGTTTCGCCCGTTCCATATTCCAGTACAAACGGTTATACCGCGTCCCCGGGAGTCTCTGGCAATTTAAACGCAGGGACATGGTCGATCAGCGGCGCCCGCGGCGGATCGAACGGATATATGGTAAATGGCGCCGATGCCCAGGAAGGCGCGCAGAGCGTGGCCGCCCTCGTCCCCAATCTGGATTCGATCGCGCAATTTCGCATAATCACCAATAATTTCAACGCGGAATATGGCAACTACAGCGGCGGCCAGGTCAACGTAGTCACCAAATCGGGCGCCAACCAGTTTCATGGAGACGCCTTCGAGTTTCTACGCAACACCGATTTGGATGCGAAGAGTTATTACAATTCGGAACGCGGACCCTATAAGCAGAACATCTTTGGCGGGACGTTTGGCGGACCGATCCGAAGAGATCACGCCTTCTTTTTTGTCGATTACCAGGGAACAAGACAACAGATTGGCCAGAGTCAAACCATTTCGGTGCCATCCCTCGCCGACCGTACCGGAAACGTGATAGACCAGGCAACGTCTCTCGAAGGATCAAGCGTCGCTGGTGGTTATTGGGCCAACCTCCTTTCCAACAGATTGGGATACGCCGTAATACCGGGAGAGCCTTACTACACAGCCGGATGCGCAGCAACGACTACCTGCGTTTTCCCGAACGCCGTGATCCCTCAAAGCGCCTGGGACCCAGTTTCCGCAAACACGTTGAAGTACATCCCCACGCCAAACGCTGTGATAAACGGTCAACCGTCTTACGAGACTTCGGCGTTTCCTTCCACCGTGACGGATGACAAAGGCGGCCTGCGAGTAGATTTAAACACTCGCTATGGTGCTCTGTTTGGATATTATTTTCGTGACAAATACGACTACGTCAATCCATATAACAGTGTGAATATCCCCGGATGGGCCCAGGGCTTCCCAGGCATCACCCAGATGGCGAACCTGGGCCTGACGACGGCCTTCGGCAACTCCATGGTCAACGATATTCGCTTGGTGTATCTACGGGATTCGATCGCAGGCGGAGTCGGTATCCAGGGTGAGGGGGTGAAACTCTCTTCTTTGGGTTTTAATACCCCATGGAACAACACCGGTGGACTTGCCGCCGTCGACCCGAAGCAGGAAGGGGTGCCGTTAATCGTTCTGAATAACTATGCCTTTGGCGCTAGTGCGGGCGCACAGTACCAGGCCAATAACACCTTTCAAATCCTCGACAACGTGACCAAGATAGTTGGAACGCACAGTATTCAATTCGGCGCCGATCTGCATTACGACCAGATCAATGAACTTTATGCGGCTGGCATCAATAATGGTTTTTTTGACTTTAACGGTCAGGAGACCGGCCTGGATTACGCGGATTACCTGCTGGGCGCTGTCACTGCCTTTTACCAGGGAGGTCCCACTCGTTTGGATTCTCGCAGCAAATATATCGGGATCTATGCGCAGGACAGTTGGCGCGCATTTCCCACGCTAACCTTGAACTATGGGTTGCGCTGGGAATACGACACGCCATGGTATGACACGCAAAACAAGCTCTCCACCCTCATCCCAGGAGAGCAGTCGCTGTCATTCCCCGGCGCGCCTCTCGGTCTCGTCGTTCCCGGGGATCCGGGCGTGCCAAAGACTCTGTCGAAGGTGCAGCATCTCCACTTCGCTCCGAGATTCGGACTAGTATATGCGCCGGATATTAGCGATGGATGGCTCGGAAAGGTTATTGGGGGGCCAGGTAAATTCAGCATTCGTACGGGATACGGCCTGTTCTATCAGGCCTTCGCTGACGTCGAGGAATTTGGCAATGCAGGCGGCGCGCCGTATGGGGAATTCTGGGGCAGCCCCGTGCCTCCCTTGTTCAATTCTCCTTACATCGATCGCGCAACCGGACATTTTGAAGGAATTAAATTTCCCTTCAAGTTCCCTCCAACGAACGTGTCCCCGTCAAATCCGGATACGACCTACAACTGGGCCCAGGCGGAGCCGCTTTCCTCCAAATATTTTTATCCGGGAAATGTCTTGCCTTACGTGCAGGAATGGGAGTTGTCGCTGCAACGGCAGTTTGGGACCCAGACGGTACTGACGGTGAGCTATGTGGGCACCGTAGGTCGGCACCTGATGACACTCGAAGAGGCAAATCCCGGCAATCAGGCTCTTTGCCTGCAATTGCACGATCCTGCCAACTTGGCTCCCGGCCAGACACCTTGCGGGCCGGGAGGAGAAAACGCTACATACATCACCTCCAGCGGCCAGACGATCCCGGGTACGCGTCAACCCTTCGGTTCCCAGAATTTCAGCAGCAATACCTATGAGATTAGTGCGGCGAGCTCCAGCTATAACTCCTTGCAGATTAGTCTCCAGCATCAGGAAAAATACGCGAGTTTCCTGATCGCGTACACCAAGGCAAAGGCAATCGGCAACAGTTCCGATGAATTCGACAATACTAACCCGATCAATCCAGCACTGAGCCGCGGTCTGAATCTTGCCGACGTTCCCAACTACCTTGCGGTCAGTTACACGGTTCAATTGCCTTTCTACATGGCTTTCGGCAAAGGCGCCGTGGCAAGGCGATTTACTGCTGGGTGGGCGCTGAACGGAATTTCGACCTTCCAAGCGGGATCACCGGTTCAGATCAAAGAAAGCGACGACCAGTCTCTTGCCGGAGCTAACGGGACCATTATCGATGAGCCGAATTTTTCCAACAACGGCAGTCCGCTCTTCCTGGACAAAAATCCTCGCCATTGCCGTATCAACGCTGTCAGCTGCCAGCCGTATTTCAACCCGAATTACTTCACTCGTGAACCGCTGGGGCACTTTGGAAATTCGCCGCCCGAGTTCTTTGTCGGCCCGGGATCGCAGGATTGGGATGCGGCATTGGTGAAAGACACAGAACTTCACACAAGCACCAACCTCGAAATCCGCGCCGAAGCGTACAACGTCTTCAACCACGCAAATTTTGGCAATCCCAATGGGAACTTCAATGCAGGCGCCGGCAATTTCGGATATGTCAATTCAGCGGGACCTGGACGCGTCATGCAGGTTGCTTTGAAGCTATTGTTCTGAACAGATTTTCACAATCGGCGGCCTGGATGGAGTAAGTCTCAGGACCTTGCGGAGCTATCAACCGCAAGGTCCTTTTCTTGAATGACCCCCCTGCAATCGGAGATGCAGTATGAAGAAAACCACAGTTGCACTCGCCCTGTCGGCTGCTGCACTATTTTCTGTAAGTGTACCGGCGGCGCAGGACGTTGCGGCCGACAAGGATGGCAACGCACGACGTCTGGAGGAGCGCTTGACCTTCCAGGCGAGCGGCCAATGGTCTCCGCGCACCAATGTAAACGCGGATGTCGCGATGGCCTATGGTATCGATCCTTCTCTTCCAGCGAGACTCGATTCCTGGCGCCAGCATGGATACAAGGTCCAGACAATGACCGGAGTGGCTTGGGGTGCGTATCAGGATTATCTGGATGGCAGATTTGACGGACACTATCACTGGGACGAGGCGCAGCAATATAAGAATGGAAGTTTATCTCTCCACGGCGACATGCCGCGCATAACTCCGTACATGTCGCCAAATCTCGCTTACGGACGTTTTCTATCTTCTCGCGTCGAGCAAGCTTTGGATGCAGGTGCCGGAGCGATTTATCTGGAAGAGCCGGAATACTACGCGGATACCGGATGGTCACAAAATTTCAGGCGCGAGTGGAACGCCTATTATAAAGAGCCCTGGCGGGCGCCGGATTCATCTCCCGATGCGCAATATCGCGCTTCGAAGTTGAAATACTTTCTCTACCGCAGAGCGCTCGGACAGGTGTTCGACTCTGTCAAGCAATACGACCGTGAGCACGGAGTCAAAACTCCTTGCTATGTGGCGACACACTCCCTCATCAATTATGCGCACTGGACAGTCGTCAGTCCGGAATCTTCTTTAATTCAAGTAGGAGCAGACGGCTACATTGCGCAGGTGTGGACGGGTACCGCCCGCACGCCGAATGTCTACGAAGGACGTCTTAAGGAACGCACTTTCAGAACGGCATTCCTCGAATACGGAGCTATGCAAAATCTGGTCCGCGCCTCTGGACGCCGCGTATGGTATTTGAATGATCCTGTTGAAGATAACCCCAAACATAGCTGGCAAGATTACCGATCAAATTGGGAAAGCACGCTAACTGCATCATTACTGCATGGTGAAGTTTGGCGGTTTGAGGTCATGCCTTGGCCAAGTCGCGTCTTCAACAGCAAGCACCCTTCGAATGCTGGACGCTCCTGGGCAACGCTTACCTACGAGGGCTGCGAATGTCGAAATCCCTCAGGCATACGCAACTGAATTACAGACGGTGATCGGTGCGCTTGGCGACATGAAACAATCAAAAGTCCAGTGGAAATATTCCGGAACGCAGGATGTTGGTGTTCTGGTCTCCGACACCATGATGTTTGAACGAGCGAACCCCAGCCCTTCCGACCAAAATCTCGGGTCGTTCTATGGTTTGGCGCTGCCTCTGCTCAGTCGCGGTATTCCGGTCGAGCCGGTGCAGATCGAGAGCGCTGCCGCGCCTGGCTTCCTGGCACGATACAGGTTGCTGCTGCTGACCTATGAAGGCCAGAAGCCTCCCACATCGGAGTTTCATCATGCCTTGGCGAAATGGGTACGCGCTGGAGGTGCATTGGTCGTCGTAGACAATGATCGCGATCCGTACAATGCCGTGCACGAGTGGTGGAACATTACTCCCTATTCTTTTCAAACTCCGCGTCAGCATCTTTTCGGGGAGCTGGGAGTCCCCAAAGATGCAAGTGGAGTTTATAAAGTAGGAAGTGGCGTTCTGGTTTCCGCGCAGCTATCACCCGCAGTTTTGACCTATAAAAAAGATGGCGGGGCTACCATTCGGAAGCTCGTGCGCAAGGCCGCACTCGCAGTCAATTTGCAGTGGAAAGAAACCAATGCCCTGGTATTGCGCCGGGGCCCATACATCATAGCGGCCGGCCTCGATGAGTCTATCCCTAACGCCAAACCCCATGTTCTCCATGGGCGTTTTATCGATCTCTTCAATTCCAATCTTCCGATTCTAACCAGAGTGAGCCTAGCTCCTAGGAGACACATTCTGTTGCTCGATCTAGACGCCGCGCCTGCCAGCACCACACCCAGCGTGGTTGCGGCTGCTTCTAGGATCCGCGATGAACACGCAATCGCGGATAGGTTCATCTTTCTCGCCGATGGCATTGCGGGCACAAATGCAGTCATCCGCGTACGCACACATTGCAAGCCGGTACGTGTGCTTGTCAAAGGCAAGCCACTTAACCGCGATGATTACAAAATGGATTGGGACACACTGCAGGTGCGCTTCCCAAATTCCGCCAATCCTTTACCGGTTGAGATCGACTTCGCACGTTAGAGCGTTTTCCCTCAGGATGTTGACGGCTAACCGCAAGGTCCTTCAACCACAGCTTAGGATCACAGGCTGATCGCGAACAGAATTCTGAATGGTCGTATCTATTCTCTCCCACGAAACGAATCGTCCCCAGCTGCGAGTGCGTCAACTTCGCGCCGCGAATCAATCGGCTATGCAAACACAGTCAATCGATCGCGTGATCCGGCCTCCGTTAGGCAACTCGAAGCCAGGTCCAGCAGGACATCGGCATCTCATATCATCTCGACGGGTCCATCTACCGAGAGGACCGGTGTAGCCGAAACTATGGCTAGAGTGGGCGGCTTGAGCACTTGAGTCGCGATTCTTTTACAGTTCTTCTTCGAAGATCCTTCACATGGTGTTCAGGAGAAACGCGTGGCCCTAGATTCGAACCATCACGTTGTTGGCCACCAGCAACTCAATCTGCGCGAGAGCGGCGCATTCGACGCCGTCGCACCCCAGAAGCGTAGCAGAGATCTCCTTCGCGGTGCTGTATCTGCGACACCGCTCATCCTTCGAGCATCCTGATCGCGTTCATAATGTTCTGGCTAAATGAATTCTTCATGCGCTCGAGTCTTCTCACCTACTGATGTTACGTCTCCCACTCACTTGTTCCTATCATCCATCGCGAGATAGGTGGTCACATATTCCCGCACTGCAATGAAATAGCGCATCCGCTCGCCGTCCGCATAGTCTGCCCGGTACGACTGGAAAAGCTCTATCTTGCCCAATTCGCGGATCTGCTCATAGGCGTTGCTGACCATCGAGCGCATATCACCCTTATGCCCTTCGTGCGGACCGTAGACGTTGAAGTACTTGCGTCCAGCAATGCGGTCAAACAAGCTATGCTTCCGGGGCCCACAGGTCGAGCATGTGCTTCGAATAGCCGTACATATTCAGCGGCCTTAGCGCCGACAGGTCATTCTCATCGTCACGGTAACCGCTTCGGCCGTCACCATACGTTGCGGTGCTCGATGCATAGATAAATCTCGTCTTGTGCTCCAAACTCCATTCACAAAGACTTCGCGTGTAGTGATAGTTAATTCGCAGAAGAAAATCTGCGTTCCGTTCCGTAGTTGCGCTGCAGGCTCCCAGATGGAAAATCGCTTCGAGGCTGCCGATTTTTCGCTGGAGATGAGGCGGAGAAACTCCTCCGGTTCCAGGTTGTCCTCAATCGCAAGCCAAGCAGATTGCGCCATTTGCCATTCTGACCCATGCTGTCGACCAGGATCACATCCTCGCATCCACCCGCATTCAGAGCAGCCACCAGGTTACGCCCGATGAACCCCGCGGCGCCGTCACCACTATCAGCTTACTCATGCGCTGCTCGCTTTCCTTCCATATACGTCTAATATCCGCTGGATAGTATTCGTCGTCGACCGACCAGCGACCATGTCGGCCAGCACAACCGTTCCTCCATTCCCTTCCACCACTTCCCGGCTGCTCACATAATGTGCCAATCGCTTCCTTTCATCGATACCTGGGGCAAAAGCTTCGCGATGATATCTTTCGGCTCGTTTTCGCCGAACAAGACCACAAAATCTACCATTCGTAGCGAGCCAGGTACGAACGTACGATCATCTTGAGAATTGATTGGTTTATCGTCCCCTTCATTTGCCTTTACAGAAACGTCCGTATTCAAGGCGACTACCGGGGCGTCGCCCCTGATTTCTCGCGAAGGCTAGATAGCTGACATGACCTCGATGCAGGATGTCAAAGCATTCATTCGCGACGACAAGTCTCTTACCATTTGCAACCAACTTGTCGCGTTCCGCCCGCACTTGCTGAAAACTTGAGATCTTAGGATTTTCCATGTTCATCTTGACTTCTTGCGAACACATTTCGGAGTGGAATTATGCGATCCTCATTACGCCTAATAAGGCGGACGTCTGGCTGAAATCCGGCACCGCCAGCATCGCTCCGGCGCGAATCAATCGGGAACGCTTTGCCTGATTTAGTCCAAATCTCCTGATCTCCTCACTAGCCATGCCCACGCAAACTCCTCCGCGCTTCCGCGGCTCGCGGATTTCCACCGGACCGTCCCCAAAAGTAGCAAAATGGCGTCCGGCCAGACTGTTCTCCCGGATGATTTAGTCCAGAACGATTTTTTTGGCCTCTACGTTGGCGTCTCCAACCGCTCCGAAGATTCTGCCCTCAAACTGATCTGCATACCCCATTGCCTCGGCCTCTGCGCTCACATCCGCTTCGTCTGTCCCGCTCGCCAGATATAGCTTGATGCCGCGCTGATACAGTTCGCGCAAGAAAAGCGTCGCATTCTTGATTTTTAAATCTGCGCAATCCAGCTCACCTTGCGCCAGCTTCTTTGTTCGCCGACTCACCATCTGGAGAAGTTCCTGATTGAAGATTGCCTTGTACGCATGCTCATCCAGAATGTCCGAAGTTCGAACAAATCCCGCTTGCCCCAGTAAATCGACCAATCCCTTCATCTGCACCAGTGTTTGAATTCCCGTGGTGCGATCAATAAACACACGAACTTCGCGGGTTATCCTCTCAAGCAGGCTCGTGTCGGCATCTTCATGTCGCGGGCCCAGCACCGTACGCACCATCATCGGCTCCATGGTTTCCCCATCCCCCTCGGAGCGTAGAGAGAGTGCCGTTGTGGTCAAAGATGTAATGTTGGATCTCAAGGTCCGCCGGTAGTTCGCAATCTTGTTCGATATCTGTGCCCTCCAGGTAAACCGCACGTTGAGGCGCCTTCGCCAACTCTGGCTCGAAAATGTAATCCGGATCTCTCCCTGTCGCTAGAATCTCCACAGATGTCGCGGTACCCGTTGTGCACAATTTCCGCACGGTAACTGCTGCGGCTGCATTTGCGACTTTGGCTGCGAGTAGAGGCTGCTGTCCACTGCCAAGCACCGCGGCAATCGCCGATACAACCGTGTCGCCCGCGCCTACCGGATCCACTGTCTCCGAAACCTGAATTCCAGGAACTTCGTGGACGGTGCCCCCTCTGCAACGATAATGCCGTGCTCGCTGCGCGTCAGGAAGACCGCCTTCTCTGTCTTCTGCGAGATCCGAGTAGCACATTGTTGCGCTTTGCCTGCTGGGAGATATTCCTCGGCGGAATCCCCAAAAAACCGCGCCGCTTCCTGACAATTCAGCTTTAGGACTGCACCGCGGTATGAATCCGGCCGATGCCGAGCGTCGACTACAAATTGGGTTCCACGATGTTTCGCAATGACCGCATTGATGCGTTCAACCACGGCTATGCTAGCGACGCCGCGGGGTATTTGCTGGTTGATCACCACTACGGCGTTTTCTGCCGCAGCTTTCTCCAGGGCTCCGATAAGAGCATCGATGACTGTATTCGTAAGGATATTGAATGCGCCAAAGTCAATCCGGCTTTCTTCTTGATCTCCTGCATAGGGTTTGGCGTATACCATCCTTTGCCAATTCGCATCCACGATCATTCCATGTTGTAAATCGGCGCCGCAAGCCGCAAGAAGATGCAACAATTCTCTGCCGAAAAGATCGTCTCCCACCACGCCAATTGCCTGCACCTTGTCGACGTCCAGCGCGGTCAGATTGGCTACCACATTCCCTGCGCCCCCCTAAACTATATCGCTGCTGCCAGACCTTCCGACCCGGCAGGGCAGTCTCAATAGAATACTCAGTCTCGTCGGTCTGCATGACCCAGTATCCATCGAGGCAAAAATCTCCCAGAACTGCCACGCGAAATTGCGACAGCGGTGCGAGCGCACATTCCAGCCATATCGAGTTGTTGGAATAAGCTGCCATATCGTCGCATACCAATTGAACGACAGCAGGTACATTTGTTTGCAGTCGTACTGGGCAATTTACTTCAGATCTGGCTTCTTGTCTGGAATCAAAAAATCCTCGCATCCAGTTGCGGGAATAGAAATCGACGCTGTGTCGTCGTCTTCTCGGAAGGTTATTTCATCCCTCGCGAAAACAACATCCGCAACGGAGTGAAACGCAGGCGGACAGAAAAAAGAAACATAATGTATCGCGCCGTTTTCTTTCCGTTCGCAGGAATGACACACCAAGTAGGTCGACCGAATAGCTCGCCTCCGCGGAGCGTCTCCTCACGCCCAAGTGGCAACGGCGTCGTACCGAATTCCATTCCTCGCGCTTGTGTGCTGCCATTCCATGGTCTTTGGAATCGGGCTCAGTTCTCCTCCCATATCGCCATCCACGGAAAGTCATCGCCGCGGAAACAGACGCAACTTCCAATGAATCGCCAGCCCAAATTCCATCCGTCGTTCCGGGTCGAGCTCGACTCCGGCGACGAAGCCTCGCTCTCTCCCGTGAAAGGCTGTCTCAGATCCACGGTGGCACCATCCGCGCCACGCCTGGGCGCGTGCGCCATTGGAATTTGCTATTGAGTGCCACCAAGGAACGTCCTAGTCGCTCGAAGTCGAGTTGCGCGACCGGCAAGCGTACCCGCCACCGGCACACCGCATCTTCTCCGCGAGCAATATCTTGTGCGGCCCACCTTCCTGCGGCAGACTCGCCGTGAATCCCAAGACCCGCAGCGGCTTCTTCAGCCGAGGGAGGTCCGAAATAATCCAGGCACAGGCCGTGTCCCGTTATACCGGCTGTTTTCGGATAAGGTTTCCACGCTCTTAGGCGATGTCGAAGCAGTCCACGGCGCCTCCCAGAACACATTCTGAAATGGCCGTCCGCTATGTTCTCGAAATCGGAACTCGGCCAAATGCCCACCCTTCGTCAACGCCGCGACTTCGATCAGATCGTAGACAGCCGCGTTGCCTCACGATCCTTCCAATCGACACGTTCAACGATAGCCATCGAGTTCTCCGCGACAACTCATTGGCGTGACCTTGCAGCGGGCTTTTTATCGACGGGATAGTCAATTCGCACCGACACAATTTGATACGGCTGCACCGGCACAGTTAACTCGTTTGAGTGTGAGATACGCAGTCCGCCGCCTTCCGGCTTTTCCAGCAGATTGGTGAGCGTCGCCGTCGTAGCGCCTGGAGGCACCTGGATCTCAACGTTACTTCTCTTTCCAGACCAATCATAAAAGTGCAGGATGAGACCGCCCGAATCTTCTGCTTTCTTTACTGCCGTGAGAACTACATTCTTATCTCGCAATGAAATAAAGGAGTGTTCCACCGACAGCGTTCCAGCGTGCGCTTGCACCTGCATTGCCTTCAGCTTGTAGTTGTATTCGTAGCCGCGTCGAACCGTGAGCGCAGTCTTCCAGTCTCCACTATGCGGATATAGAGCGTAGCTGAAGTGTTGGTGCCCGCGATCGGCATTCGGATCGGGTTCCACAGGCGATCGCAACAACGTAAGGCGCAACACATTGCCCTGGCAGTCGTAACCATACTTCGATTCATTCAGAAGCGAGAAGCCCTCTTTCCCGTTGCCCACATCCGCCCAGCGCAATGCGGAGACTTCAAACTTGGCCTGTTCCCAACGATTGTTCCGCGTGGTCGGCCGTTCAATCGTGCCGTAAGGAATTTCGTACGTCGCCATGCCGCTCGATGCCGCCAACGGAAAAGCAGCCTTCAGCAGAATGTGAGTTTCGTGCCAATCAATGTCATTGGTGACGTTGATCTCTCTGGCGCCCGCATAGAGCATGATGTCCTGCACGAATTTGGAGTGATGCCACGTTCTGGACACGCGAATCACTCCACGGAGCGGGCTACTCTTGAGTAGCTGGACGGAATCTGCGCTCATGAGTGGAGTGAAATGATCGAGCGTTCCCGGATCAATATTCCACGCATCATCCGCCTGTGGAGTGTCGGTGAAGACTTGGAGTTGGTTCCCGCATGCTTCAGGAGCAAGTGTTTCGAAACGCTCTGCCTTGTTGTAGAGACTTGTGATGCATCCGGTGTGCGGATCAACTGTGACCTTGAGAAATGTGTTTTCAAGTGTCATTCCATGAATCTTCAGGTCGCTTACGAAATGAGAACGTCCAGGGATCACATGCAGGATCTTATATCCCACCGAAGGAATGCTCTTGACTTCGACAAGCAGGCGGTAGGTATTCGTGGCACGATTGCTGGATAAGACTTCCGAAGGGAGTACACGGTTTTCTTTGTCCAGAACCGATACTCCACCTGGGGTACCCGTGGGCATTTGCACATCAAATCGGGCTAAGCCGGACCGCGACCATCCAAGAGTGTTGAATACCAAAACGGGCACTGATCCTGCCGAGCGTGTATCGATCCGCGCCTGAATCGCATCGAGGGCCTTCGATGAGGCCTCCTCAGTTGCCCAACGCACCTGATCGTAATCGCGCTGTGCGTCCTGATAAATTACTCCGATTCCTGATCCAGCGGCTAGGTCGTGAAACTCGTTGAAGAGTACCTTCTTCCAGGCCTCGTGCAGTTCGGTAGCCGGATAGGATCGACCGTCCACCCATGCCAGTGAGGAATATTTTTCCGCGGTCAGGATCCACTCTTCGCTGTGGCGCATGTTCCACTTCTGATTTGCCTGCGTGGTATAGGTGCCTCGGTGGTGCTCAAAATAAAGCTCGTCCTTCCAGGTTGGGATGGATATTTCTCCAACGGGAGGCTGCGGCAGCACGGCAGTTCCTAGCGCCATCACCCTGTAGTTCCATGTCGGGGAATCTGCGGAAATCTTGGTCTCAACATTCGTAAAGTAGTTCTGTGCGGTTCCAAACGTCATCTTCGGTACTACTTTTCCCGGCTGCATCCAATACAAACCTTGGTCAAGCATCGCGCGTGTAGGACCGCCTCCGTGATCTCCCACTCCGTATAAATCCATCATTTCGAGCAGCCCGGGAGATTGGGTCCTTGCTTTGATCAGGTCATTGGACAATCGCACCGGATTCAAATCTTCATTCGCGTAACTGTGCGGAAAGTAGGTCAGGACTTTGCTGCCATCCGGCGATTCCCACCAGAATAGCTTGAAAGGTAATGGATTTGTTTCGTTCCAAGCCATCTTCTGAGTAACAAAATAATCTAAGCCAGATTTTTTATAGATTTGCGGAAGCTGCCAATTATAGCCGAAAGAATCGGGATTCCATCCAATGCGGGCGGTTACACCATAGAGTTGTTTTAGCGTTCGTTGGCCGATGAGCAGTTGCCTCACCAACGACTCGCCCCCCGGCATGTTCAGGTCTGGCTCAACCCACATTCCGCCTACAATTTCCCACCGCCCCTCCTGAATGCGTTGTTTGATCTCGGTGTTCATATCCGGGTACTTCTCCGCCATCCATTCGTTGTACTGCACGGCTGACTGCGTATAGGTGTAAGTCGGATATTCGTCCATCAACTGGAGGGCAGTCCCAAAGGTCCGCCGCACTACGTCCACCGTTTCCGTCCACGGCCACAGCCATGCGGCGTCAATGTGGGAATTTCCGGTAAGGTGAAATGTCGCTGTTTGTAAAATAGGGAGAAGAGATTCAAGGTCCTGCTGCGACTTACGCAACGAGCTATCAAATGCCTGCTGGTTGTTTGCGTTGAGCGTGGACAAATCCACATCGGCGATCGCTTTTTCTAAGCCGGCTCTGGCGGCAGGGACATTCTTCGCCAGATCGGGAATCAGCAGCGCTGAGGAGACAAACTCTGTGTACATCTCCTCTGGGTTCGGGCGTCCGGGCGCGACATCGATATGGAGTCTTGTATCTGGCAGCCACTTCGGATCGTCAGTCCTGTCGATTCGCACCGCGACCAGTACTTTATCTCCTGGCTTCGCAGTGTTGAACAGAACGATGGGCTCAAGATCTTCTCCGCCGGCTACTCGCTGGCCGTTGAAGTAGACGGTGACCGCATTATTCTTCCAGGATTTAATCCATATATGCGAGCCCGTTGGATCATACCCATGCAGAGTTGTTGGAACTGCGACCCACGTGCGTAACCATAGTATGTCCGTCGTTGTCGTCTGATAGGGCGTATGAACCATTCGCCAGGACGAGTCATTGAGATTTGGCGATTCCCCGTGCACCAGATCTCCTGCATGGAGTCTCCACTCCACGATCGGAATCGAGCTTAATTTCGATAATGCTACGATTATGGATTGGGAATGTGCGGATAGAGTGCGCAATGCTTGGGCTGTTTGTTTATTCGCGAAGTTATCCGCTTCTTCAGCACGGGCGGTTTGCTGTGCCTGCGCCAAAACAGACGTAAAGAGCAGGATGCACACGAACCCGGCAGCCCTTATCAGTATATCGAAGCGGAATGGTTGGACATTGAATCGATTTCCCATAGATAAACTCATACAAGTGCAACGATCTGTTCGAAACATCGCTGCCAATCTGTCAAGTTCAACTCGTATTCAAGCCGATTGAAATCCACTTGTGTCGCGACGTTTCTAGCTCGACATTGCCGGCGGAGCTGCCTCCGGTACGCTGCCCCATTCCTTGTTGGGCATTCTCCCCATCTGAAACACTAGTTCTCCGCCATGTGCAATGTCGGAGTGCAAAAACCAGGGTCGATGCAATGACTTTCCGTTTAGTGTCGCGGACTGAATGTATATATTCGTCTCAGAATTATCGGTCGCGATAATCCTGAAGTCCCTTCCATTTCCCATGTGGATCGTCGCTGCATCGAATAACGGACTTCCGATCACGTATTCAGGTCGGGCAGGATCGACCGTGTAGAAACCCATCGCGCTCATAACGTACCAGGAGCAATTCTCGCCGCGATCGTCCATGCCGGCCAGGCCCAGGCCGACTTGGTCGCTTCCATACATCGACTGCAGGATCTTTCTTACGAGACGCTGCGTTTTCCATGGAGCACCGGCCCAGTTATATAAATAAGCTGCATGATGATCGGGTTCGTTTCCATGGCAATACTGCCCTATCATTCCTGTAACGTCTCGCGCAATTCCCTTAGGCTTATATGGGAGGCAAAAGAACTCATCCAGGCGCGCGACAAACCGCTCGCGGCCGCCCATCAGCTCAATTAATCCTTGCACATCATGAGGTACGAACCACGTAGTTTGCCAGGCATTCGATTCCTTGTACATGAAGTTGTAATACGGCTCATTCGGATAGAACGGGTCAATCCATGCACCATCGTCAACTCTGCCGCGCATAAAGCGACTTGAACTATCCCAAACATGCTTATAGTTACTGGCCCGTGATAAAAATAAGCGCGCATCCTCTTCCCGTCCCAGTTTCTTTGCATATACGGAGAGGCAATAGTCGTCGTAGCAATATTCTAATGTTTTGGAAACGCCTGCATTCCCGCCGTCATACGGAGGACTGGGATTTGTTACGACAATGTCGTGAATCCATCCACGTCGAAGATATTCAGCCAGCTTCTCTCTCGGTCCCTTCGGATCCGTTGCATTCCTGTACAGATATTCATAAACGTTTTTATAGTCGAAGCTGAGTCCCCGTTCCCAATCACCCAGATACATGGCGACCGCGTGATCGCCGTGAAAGGATGTTCCCATCCAGCCGGATTCCTTTGCCATGTCGAGCTGCGATTGGAGAATGTCAACTTTGACTTCCGGCTCAAGCAATGTCATCAGTACCAGTTGGTTTCTGCCCGTGTCCCAGTAAGGAACCAAGTCATATCGATCATGCCGCGCGACATAGGCCTTTGCATCTAGTCCGACAAACTCTCCACCTTTCCGAGCAATGAGTGTGGGACTCGCAAAGGCATGATAAAGGGACGAATAGAATATAGTTCGCTGCTTTTCGGTGCCTCCCTTTACTTCAATGGCATTTAATTTCTGGCGCCAAATTGAGCGGGCCTCTGTAATTTGTTTTGCAAAACTCCATCCCGGGTTTTCTTGCTGCAATGTATGAGATGCTTGCGCAAAGGTCCCTCCGCCGGAGATCTTTACTTCGATGGCCTCTCCTTCATCGGTCTCATAGCTCAGGTAGCATCCAGCGTAGGTTCCTTTCTCGTTCCGGCTGCCGGGTGCCACCTGGTCCATACCAAGAACAAACCATCCGTATCCAACCATTCCTGGAACCGTAGGATTTCTGTGAAATGTTCCAAACGATATGAATGGTTTGGAGAACTGGGCGATGAAGCACTCTTTGCCCTTATTCGTCCGTCCGCGAACCGTTCGGTTTCCTATGACCTCCAGTGTGGAGTCGGCGTTGGGACCCAGATCTAATAAAATTGCGGCTCGATCAGTTCTTGGGAATGTGAACCTATACATTCCCGTGAGTGTAGTTGCTGCCAGATCAACCTGTATTTTGTGATCTGTCAGATAGACGGCGTAATGCCCTGGGGTCGACCTCTCCCTCTCTTTGTCGTATAGTGACGCATATCGAATGCGGTCGGGTGGGGTTGTCCAATCGCCTACCAGCGGCATGAGCAGCATATCTTCTACCATGCACGAGAAACCCACCATCGTTCGGCGGGGGTAGATGTAGGAATAGAGATTGCCGTGTGGATACGAGAGGCTGATGTCCTTATTTACGGGACTGACATCGACGCCGTGGGGAAGAGCGGCGCCCGGACAAACCATTCCAGTATAGAGTTCCTCGCCATAGGGAGGAGCATTCCCAATGAGTTGCCGATCGTCCAGTGACGCGGTCCCAAACAAGACATTCACATAATCCAGCGGCTCTTTTGCTGTGAGGGAGAGAGCGTCTGGGCCCAGCTCAACCCCTCCCTCGGAACCCTCGATGGTCGAAGCTTTTTCTGACGTACTCGTTTGCCCCAAACCGGCACTGCTTGTGGAGATAAACCCGCCTGCGGCGCCCGCACCCGCTATAAGAAATCCGCGACGCGAAAGTTTACGGACGCTTTTCATAGGTCTCAGGCTGATGTGCAATACGTAATTTCTGTAGGGCCGATAAAGAGCGACCCTATATCGGGCAGCACCGACCATCCACAGAACGTTCTTTATTACTCCGGAGCTGACCTGAATTGCCTTTGGCCGGGTCTCACCGGCCTGCCGCCTAAAGTGAATTCGATTCTCTCCGTAAAAACATGTTGGTCGAATCGTTTCGATACCTACATTTCAATCCAGTGGGCGGCGGCGTTTCCCTTCCCTTGATTGGTCATGGAATTTCTTCTAACGTCACCCAATTAGTCTTCTTTACTGCTGGCTGTTCAACAATCTAGTGCTCCGAGAAGTTTTTGTCAATTTGCTCGAAACGATGTTTTTACCGATGACGGCTTCTTTGTGAAGCAATAAAAGTAGACTAACGCTCGTACATGCGCGATTTAACTGGCTCCCTCTCTTACGGGAACGGCCTTTGAAAGGATATTATGGAGCACGATGCGCAAACAAAACCCGTACACAATGCGGGATGTGGCCCGGCTAGCAGGTGTCTCCATCTCCACGGTATCGGCAGTCGTCAATAACAAGGGCATTGTAGGACCCGAACTAACTGCCGTTGTCCAAAAGGCGATCGCGGCGATGAATTTCTCTCCACACGCGGGCGCGCGCGGCCTGCGCATTGGACGTACACACATTCTAGGCCTCGTGGTTCAGGACATCACCAATCCCTTCTTCGTGGAGGCTCTTCGCGGCGTGGAAGATGAGGCCATCCAGCACGGGTATGAAGTCTTGGTCTGCAATTCTAACGATCAGCCGGATCTGGAATTGAGACATTTGAATGCGTTGCATACACAGCGGGTTGACGGAGTCCTTTTGGCGCCAGCCGATTCGTATGCCGCCCGCCACGCACTAATCCCTGACAGGGCGCCGATCGTGTTCGTAGATTGCGTGCCAATGAGAGCTCAGGTGAACTGTATCGTGACCGATAATTTCGATGCGTGTCATCGAGCCATGCGATACCTGATCGATCTTGGCCATCAAAGAATCGCTGTAATTTGCGGAAGGTTCGTTCACTCGACGAGTTTGGATCGGGTTGAGGGATGTCGCAAGGCGATGCAGCAAGCCAACCTACCAATCCGGGAGGAATCGCTGCGTCATGGCGATTCACATATCGAGAGTGGATTCCGTATTGGCCTCAGCATGTTTCAATCGGTCGATCCACCCACCGCAATTTTCACGCTCAACAATCGTATGGCATTGGGTGTTCTGCGAGCACTCAGGGAGTTGGGGATTCCGTGCCCAGAACGCGTCAGTGTAATGAGTTTCGATGATGCCGATTGGGCGGAAGTCCTGAGCCCGGCCCTAACAGCAATTGGCCAACCAACCTATGATATGGGAAGGGCGGCCGTTGACTTGCTCCTTAAATCGATTCAGGCGCGTAAAGATGGCACCGAATCCGAACCCAGAAGGATACTTCTAAATTCGACCCTTCGCGTGAGGGGCTCGACCGGTCCGGCTCCCAAAGACGTCTAGGCAACGCGCTGATGCTGTGCAGCACAAACATTGATTTAGATCAGAGGCGATGCTCTGGGCGATCCGAAGGGAATTTGAAGACGTTAAAAGCGCACAAGGCGCTGCGCGGTTTCTCGGGGGCGCTGGCCGAATGCCAAGCCAGAAGACCACATCTTTCCTGCTGAGAAATTGATGTTCAAGGGCGCAGGCTCGCCAGAGAAGGGCATCATGACGCGATACGATGCAGACCCTGCCAAACCGTTGGACGCGTGGAAACGAGCATGGTCCACAGCGAAGAAAAACGCTGGTGTCGAGTGCCGGGTTCACGATCTACGCCATCACTTCATCTCAGCTCTGGCGCAAACGCAGACACCAGACGCCACGATCCAGGCAATCAGCGGTCATCTCAGCCGAAAGATGCTGGAGCCTTACAGTCATATCCGGTTCGAGGCGAAGCGGCGGGCGGTAGAGACGTTGGATGCGATGCAGCCGGTTCAATAGGAAGGCTGGTGTGAGGACCTAAAGCGCAAAGATTGCATCGGGGTCCCCACAATTTCAGAAGCGACTTCAAAATAAAGTTCTCAATGGTTGATTTTATTTTATTGGTCGGGACGGGCAGATTTGAACTGCCGACCCTTCGCACCCCAGGCGATCCGATTGTATTCTACATGGTTTACCTTAGCTTGCTTTCGTTTGCTGTCCATAGGGGTTAAGAGCATTTTCGTGAATAGCTTCGTACCCTGAATTACTCCCATTTTCCATGCTCTATGTCACAGTTTTCACCACAATCTGGATTGCTGCTTTGGCCAGCGAGAACAGATGATTTAACATCTTGCGAATAGAGGCCTAACTAGAGTGTGCCGCCTTGGCGACGAGGCCGTACCCAGCTGAGGCCGGGCAAGTCCGAAGCCTGTCGCAGAGAGCCGCCGCCGCGGCATTGGCCTGTTATCGCCAGTTGACTCTCAGTTTCATTTTGGAAAGGAAGCCATCGTATCGGCTGAGCCCAAACTCGCCGAGTAAGCGACTTACCCCATGACCAATCCTTCGATGTCGTGCTTCTGCATGACGGGAACAAGTTTCTCCACGGTACGACAGATGAGGTGTTCGCGCACCTGGCTTGGAAGGCTGGAGTAGAAATCCTGCGTAACCATCAAGTCGTGCAGCTTCTCGTGACCGGCTCCGGGCGCGTCGACGCCTATAACGAGCACGGGGCGGGCGATCGGCGATGCGTGTGCCGTTCCGCGATGCACAGTCAACGCCGAGCGGCAAGACATGTCGCCCATCTGCGGAAACTTGCGCACGGCTGGCTCCTCAAACCGTGGCCAAAGCTCCTTTCAGGAAACATCTCGTGCTTCCAAGCGCGGCCATCGTCCCACTGCGTGCCTAAAGCGATTTCGAAGGGTCCCATGTCCTCCGTGACATCGACGCCCGTGAGATTGAAGGCGAGCGAGGTGATGCGATGTCCGATGTAAGATTCGGGGGGCGACGGGAAGTCCCGATGCCAGGGCTGCACCTTGGCACCCTGAAATGGCGTGTCGAAGCCGATCTCGACGATCTTGTACTGCGGACCGAGGACGCGCTCGCTCATGGCGACGAACCACGGGTGCGTGACCAATTCGGTAAAGCCACTGATCGCCTGCGGGTGCACTTCCACATACCACCGGCGGGGGCCGCGGCTCACTGCTCTTCCAGGATGCTGGATCGCCTCCCAAAAAGCGGTCATCATATCTTCCCGCATCTGCTCGACGAATTCGCGCGCGAATGCAGCTTTGTACGCGACGATTCCGTCACGTTGCAATGTTTGACCATCGGAATCTACGCTGCCGAGAAGAGCCTGTTCAGTGGTTCGGTGCGGTGCCATGCCTATTTCAGTTTTGGATGCTTGCGTTCCGACGAGCGTCTACTTGCCTCCATCTCCGCGACCTGGTTGCTAGTTCCGGTGATCTGGTTACCGGTCCGAGGTGATCAAGCGTTAGCTTGATCAGCGCCAAATCGCCTACGCGCTCGTCGAGGTCATCAGTTTGAGGAAATAAGGACAGCTTCAACAGTCTCGGACATGTCAGCGGCAAAGGAGCCCGCTCATATGCCCAAGAAGATCAGAAAACCTGTTTTCCGGAAGATCGTCCTTCCCCTGCCGGATCTCGACAGACCGCAAATCATGTTTGACTATTCGGATCCGCCCTGTCCGGCCTCCTTCTTAGCACTCCAATGCGCTGATCCGCAGCGCAGTATCAGGCAGGCGTCATGCTCAATGATCTGATTGACGAAAGCCAACGTCGGAGCAGATGCTACTGGCCGCGACCGGGTCGCCATCATCACAACCGAAGCTAATGAGCTGATGGAGCCCGTCCATAACCGCATGCCGGTCATCCTCGCGCCCGGCGACTACACCCGCTGGCTCACCCGCGATCCCGGCGACACCTACGGCATGGGACACGGCGAGCTTCCCCTCGACCTGCTGCGGCCCTACGACGCCGAGGCGATGAAGGCGGCTTCCTGCTTCGCATCATGGGAGAGCGAGGCGACTTGCTGCGCGGAGTGCTGAAGCGCAAGCGCCTCCTGAAGCTGAAGGTCAGCGCGCAGCCGGGAAGGGCTTTCAGCGTCGAGCAGAAGGACGCGCTGATAGCCGCGGCGAAGCGATCGAGGTCGAAGTTGATTTTGCCGGCGCTGACTTTGGCGCTCAATGCCGGCATGCGCGACGGCGAGATCAAGCGCACGCAGTGGTCGCAGATCGATTTTTCGAAAGCACTTCTCACCGTAGGAAAGAGCAAAACAGAGGCGGGAGAGGGCAGGACGATTCCGCTCAACAGCGAGATCCTGGCAGCGCTGGAGCAGCATGCTCAGTGGTACCGGAAAAAATTCAGGCAGATCCGGCCGGAGTGGTATGTATTCCCATTCGGGAAACGCGGACAGATGGATCCGCGCAAGCCGATCACGACGCTGAAAACGGCATGGAGTAACGCCCGAAAACGGGCTAAGGTCACTGGGCGTTGGCACGATGCGCGACATACACTGATCACGGAGCTCGCAGAGAGCGGAGCTGGCGATCAGACCATCATGGATATCGCCGGCCACGTTTCGCGACAGATGCTCGCTCGCTACAGCCACATCCGGACCGAAGCCAAGCGCAACGCCCTCGAGGAAGTGGTGAGGCGTCGCCAGGAGGCGCGTGATGTCGGCATTCAGAAGAAGAAGGCAAGCCGGGCGAGACCGAGATCGACGCCGAAACGGAAAATTCGATAAGTTTTTTCCAAAAGATTTGCTACAAAAATCGCTACATTGGCAAATGTACTGAATTAAAACTCGTTATTAAACATGCAGTTAGATGCATACGGTCTAATGGCTGTTAACCGAAGGGTTGTAGGTTCGAGTCCTACCTGAGGAGCCAACCTATTATTTGAATCAATCGCTTGAATCACATTGGCAACAGTATCCCAACGGTACCCCAATAACTTCGTGGTTCCTCAACATTGGCATGAGATACGCGCGTTTGTTTGCGTACAATGCCGCGCCGTGGCGTTCGTCTGAGACACTCCACGTCGTCAGGTTGAGCGACACACCCCACACCCCCTAGGATTTCGAGTGCGGATGCGGGGAGGCCCTGGATTTGCACGGGTGATCGCTAAGCGAAGATCACAGTTTTATTCGCATAGCACAGAATGCGATGACCCAAGTGCCAGCGAACGGCGCGCGACAGAACCAGCCGTTCTAAATCCCGGCCCTTCTGAATCAGTCCGGCGATCTGGTCGTTCTGCGATACTCGCGCAACATCCTGCTCGATAATTGGCCCTTCATCCAGGACCTCAGTTACATAATGGCTGGTGGCGCCGATCAGCTTGACTCCGCGCGCATAGGCCGCATGATAAGGTTTCGCTCCGGTAAAGGCCGGAAGAAACGAATGATGCACGTTAATGATGTGCTGCGGGTACGCGCGAACGAATGCTGGAGATAGTATCTGCATATAACGCGCCAGCACAATCGTATCAATCCTGTGTTCAGCAAGCAGGTTTAGCTGCTGCTCTTCCCTCCTCGCCTTATCGCCGCCATCTACAGGCAGGAAGTGAAATGAAATGTTATGAAATTCCGCCAGTGCCCTGGCTTGTTGGTGATTGCTAACAATGAGAGAGAGATTGCAGTGGAATTCTCCCGTATCGTGCCGATGCAGAAGGTCCGCCAGGCAGTGGAGATAATGGGAGCAGAAGATGGCCACGTTTTGCGGCAAACCAGCAATTTCCAGTTTCCAGTTGAGATTATGGCGCGCGGCTAAGGGAGCGAATGCATTGCGGAACTGCGTTTCGTTGAAGTCATCCCGCTCCGTGGTGAACTCCACCCGCATGAAGAAAAGACCTAGTTCCACGTCCTGATGCTGATCGGCATTGAGGATATTGGCGTCGTATTCCTCTACAAGAAAATTGGCGATGGCAGCGACGAGACCTTTGCGGTCCGGGCAGTCGATCAGAAGAATCGCGGTTCTGGACATTCAGACCCCTATCTATTTACTGACAAATGCCTGTTAGGGGCGGTCTCAGCCGCTTAAGAAAATCCCAGAATGTTTCGGGCATTTGTTGAACCAGTTCTAGCATTATTGAGTGGCCGTAGCAACGAACAAAACGCTTGGCCGGGCGACATCTCTTTTTCGCGCATCGTTCGTGCTTCGGTATCGGGCGATTTCCACCGAGGGCAAGCAGCTCCATTGTTGACGAATTACGGCTTGTCAGGACAACCGCAGCATTCCGTTGGAACCTCTAACTCAATAGAGGAAACTACATAGAGGAAACTACGATGATCAGAAGGGTACTGCTTGTCACAGCTCTTATCGGAGCCTTCGTTCCAGCCGCGCTGGCACAGCTCAATAGCACCGATAAGGCTTTTGTCATGAAACTCGCCAAGTCAAATAATTACGAGATTAAAGCCGCCCAGATGGCGCAGAATATGACTACGAACGACTCTTATAAGACCTATGCGCAAATGATCGTCACCGATCACACACAAGCCGGTCAGAAGCTTGCCCAGACCCTGTCCAGCGTCGACCCCTCCGTGCAGGCGCCAACCGACGTATCGGCAACCGACCAGGCGCATCTGGACACGCTGAAGAACGCGGGGAACTCGTTCGATGTGAAGTATCGTGCCCAGATGATTTCAACCCATGTGGCCGCGATTAAGCTGGTGCAGAACTACGTTTCTCAGCCGAATGACAACGCCCAGGTCAAGCAGTTTGCCGAGGGACTTCTCCCTGTTTTCCGCAAACACCTGGCAGACGCGAAAAAGCTTCCCAGGAAGTAATCCGGGAACAAAACAGCCCCACATCCCGCTTCCGGGACGTGGGCTGTTTTGTTTCTCAGCAGCTTAATACGTGTCGTGAATCCTCACTAGCCCTCCGACCACACCGACATAGCCGGTCTTGCCGTCCGGACCAAGATACAGCCCGGAATAATTGCTGTTGTAGAAGACGCCGGTGCCCGCGAGGACCCGGAACACTGTTTTACCGGTGTGAAAGTCGACGGCGGTGAAGTACCACGGAGCGGTGTAGCGGGCGTCGGCGGGGCTTGGGTTTTTGGAGTACGTATACTCGAGCCCGGTGACCAGAGAGACCTGAGAGACCACGTTCGGCACGTGCTCCTGATCGTTGGTCCAGACGGTGCTGCAGCCGTTCCTGTCCTGGTTCACATCGACGCGGGCGATGCCCGGCTTTGTCGTTCTGCCTAAGATCGTTGAAGTCAGATCTACGTTCCCCCAGTTGTTTTCAATCGTAATGGAACTGTCGGTAGCGATCAGGGAATTGAAGCTGTCGCTGTAATATGGCTGGAACACCGGAACAGAGCAGATCAGCCGCGGTCCGCTCACCTGTGCCGCTCGCCGATATACATTCACATGCGTCTGCACGTCGGCGTTGTCGTTGATCGTTACCAGGTCGGTTCCCATCAGCGTGGGCGTGGTGCCGGAACCCTGGAATCTCTGCCCTGGCTTGACTCCAGTGCCGCGGTCGTAGGTTTCGTGCCAGGTCACCGTGGGAGTGCCGTCGGCCGCCGGATCGAAGCGGTACATCTGAAACGTGGATACGATGAAGACGCCGCCGCGCGACGGGTTCGGATCGGCGCCCAAGGACTTGACGATCGCTTCGCCTGGGGGGAGCGTTGTCAGCTTTACGGTGCAACGATTCATATTGTTGGGATCGGGATTGACTGTCCCAACCATCGCCGGCTCTGCCGTAAGGTCCGACCCGCCGCTTGTGGTGAACCATAATAGCCCGTGATCGTCCGGGACCACCGAGTTGATCGCCTGGTCGCTGGGAATCATTCCGGGCAGGTTGTTCTTGCAGGTATGGTCCAGCGCGAATTGAGTGCCTTGCGCATTCTCTCCGACCCAATAGATATCCCGACCGCGGGTGGGAATCACCGCCCGGTCCATATTGTCGAGGAAAAAATATCCGCCGGAACCGAAATTGCCGCTTACGCCCCCTCTTGCCGGAAGATTGAACCTTGCCAGAGTTTCGAGCGAATCGGGATCCATCAGATAGACGACCGGTCGCACCAGACCGATGCAGACCACGATGATACGGCCCCGGGAATCGAACGTGACCGTACCGCATTCGGCGGCCAGGAAGGTGGAAGTCACCTTTGGGGAGTGGCCGAGCGGTCCGGCGAAGGGGTAGGTGTCACTCTGATAATCGTCGGTATGCAGCTCGCTCCGTCCGTTCGGAGCCATGTAAGGGCTCTGCGGCACCGGAGTTGTATCGATCGGCTGCGCAACTGCCGGTGAGCCGATGAAATGCGGTACCGGCTGCGCGAAGAGTTGGTTGGGAATGGGTATGACCCGGTGGCTGGTGATTTGAGCGGTGGCGCCGATGGCTGAAAGTCCAACGGTGACAGACAAGAGTGTGTTGAGGACGCGCATCACTTCGATCTCTTTCCTGGAGCAAGTTGGCAGTCGGTTCTGGGAACGGGTTTGCGGTGGGGGGCGCGTCGTCCTGCCGGCCGGGAGGAGTCAGTCCGGGACCGGATTCCGGCCGACTTTGTTGCGCCACGAACTATAGGCTTTCCGTTCAGGAGTTGTCCAGAACAATTCGCGTCAATCAAGGGTGGCTTCGAACTGCAGGCTGGTTCGATTTGCCGCGGTGGGAAGGAAAGCGGCGGCGGCTTAGAGCCCCAGACCGCCATCCACGCCGAGGATCTGCCCGGTAATAAAATGCGGGCCGGTGGCGAAAAACAGAACGGCTTCCGCCACTTCCTCGGGTTTGCCATTGCGCTTCATCGGGGTCTTAGCGGCGAAGTGCTCATAATCGGGCTCTACTTCCCCATTCACGATCATGCCCGGCGCGACGCAATTGACGCTGATCTCCGGCGCGAACGCTTTTGACATGGTTTGCGTCAGCATATGCAGCGCAGCTTTCGATGTGCTGTAGTGCGCGTGGGTAGCCCAGGGATGAGAACCCCCCAGCGAACCGATATTAATAATCCGGCCGCGTCGTGTCTTGAGATGCGGGTGTGCCGCTTGCGCCATGAGAAATGCTCCGCGTGTGTTGGTCTCAAACATCGCGTCCCACTCGTCCACGGTGATCGACTGCAGGGGCGCGGTTGCGAACATCCCGGCATTGTTGATCAGCACATCGAGCCGGCCAAACTCGTTCGCCACCGCCGCCACGGATTCGCTTACGGAAACCGGATCGCGCACATCGCAACGCAGCGCAAGCGAACGCTGGCCAAATTGCGCCAGTTCCCGCAGCGTCTGCTGAGCCGCTTTGTCCGACTCGCGGTAGGTGATTGCTACATCCGCGCCGGCACGGGCTAACACGTGCGCCAGAGATCGTCCAATTTTCCGGGCTGCACCCGTTACCAGCACGACTTTCCCGCTTAGCGGATGCATAGTCTGCTCATCCAGAATTCTTGATGCGATTCAATGCCGTACCTGGAACACCTGCAGGTTACTAATCCTTATTCTTGTGCTTTGGCGGCGGGGCAAGCAGCGGGCTGTCCGCAGGAGCGGCGTGGCCCATCTGAGTTTGCGGAGTGTTGGTCTGCACGTCGGACTTAGAGGAATTCTTTGCGTAAATCGAGTATTGCTCCTGCGGCGGCACCATCCTGACGGTAATCGCTTTTTTATCCGATGGGATATCGTATTCCGCGCCGAAGGTCCGGTAGCCGGGAGCGATCACCTGCACCAGCACTTTGGAGCCAATTGGAACGATGCTAAGGGTGGCTTTCCCCTCCTTATTGCTCTTCAGCTCCATGTTTCCCTCGTTTTTGTCGCCCTCCGAAGTCGCATGGAAGATTACTGCCGCATTCTGCAACGGCTTCCCATCCGAGTTCTTGAGGACTGTGACTTCAACCTGGGCCATGGGAGGCGGCGGCTTGTACTTTCTCATCCGGCGCTGTGCATGGGCAGCGGGTTGGACGGTCAGACCGGCCATCAACAGCAGCAATGCGAGAAAGGAAAAAGGCAATCTGCGCATGGCTCGATTTTACTCCTCCCGGCTAGTTCTTCCCTGTGCTCGTCAAAACCAATCCCGTTCTTGACCCCCAGGCTGAGCACCTTATCAGCTAGACTCCTGATCTCCCGCCGCGGCCTTTCATGATGATCACTTCCAGGCAATGGTCGTCATCGAGACTTCATTTTTTGGAGAAACTAAAGGGCTCTAGACGGCTGCCTCTATATCCTGCGTCTTTTTCCCCACGCTCCCTGTTCCCAACATATTCAGAATAGGGTTTGTAACCATTGTGGTCACAAGTGCCATCACGACCAGCATGGTGAATAGGGTTGGCGAGAATGCGCCTACGTTATAAGCGATATTGAGTACGATCAGCTCCACCAGGCCGCGCGTGTTCAACAGGGCTCCCAATGCGGCCGCGGCTTTCCATGATTGCCCATTCCATCTGGCGGCCAGCGCTGCTCCACCCATTTTTCCGATCACGGCTGCAATCAGTACGATTCCGGCCCAGAACCATACCGTCCTTCCGTTCAACAGATCGAGCCGAGTGCGCATTCCGGTGAGTGCAAAAAACAGCGGCAACAGAAGGACAGAAACGAGCATGTCCAACTTGGCTCGCATTGCTATTTGCCAGCGCTCGACTCTGGGAAAGCAGACCCCAGCCATAAACGCCCCGAAGAGGGGATGGACACCAATAGCTTCCGTCGCCGCCGCCGACGCCAGCGTGATGGCCACCACCACGCCCAGCATTTCCAGGGTAAGTTCCGCTGTTCGTAGATGTTTGACAAGCCACGCGGCGAGCGGACGGACGACCGTGATCATGAGAATTAGATAGGTCCCGAGCGCTAACATGCGAAGAGGCAGTGAGGCCGACCCGCCATCATGTCCAAGCAGCGCCAGAGCCACTGCGAGCAAAGTCCATGCGACGACATCATCGACTGCGGCGCACAGGATGGCCGTTGTCCCCAGCGCCGTACCTTGCATGTTCCGCTCCTCGATAATGCGGGCCAACACTGGGAACGCGGTGATGCTCATGGAAATGCCGAGAAAAAGGACGAAAGGTATGCTGCCGATCCCGTGCGGCGCAAACCGTATGCGCAAGGAATGGGCCAGAATTGCTGCCATACAAAATGGGAGCAGGATACTCATTCCACTCGCCATTACCGCAGTTGCCCGCTGTTTGTAAAGATGGCCATAATCCAGGTCCATCCCAATCAGGAACAGAAACAAAATCAGGCCAACGGTGCTTAGGATGTCAAAGGAATGGAAGGATGACGGCGGGAATAGGATCCCCCACCAATGGGGCGTAAAACGGCCAAACACTGAAGGTCCCAGCAAGATGCCGCCGATGATCTCTCCGATGACTCGTGACTGTCCCAGTTTGCGCGCAAGCCAACCACAAAAAACTGTGACCAGTAAAACCACGGTCATCTGCAATAACAAAAGCGTCATGCGATTCAATCATTTCAGAAGATCTTCGACGATGGACATTGGAGCCGTGCTGAACGGCCTGCTCTCCAAGGGAGCAACCGGCCATACGCTTGAAACTTTGCCCTTCCGCGCGCACCGCTCCGGTTGAAAACATATCGTTGGAGGGCCACTCTGATCCTACGGCAGCATCTCTCTGATTACCATCGCGATGGACCGCGCTGAGATCTTCCGATTCGTGAAGGTGTCCTTATGAAGGAAGAAAATCTTAGTCTTATACGCTAATATCTCCCTCAAATCCTTGACATGGCGACTTTGAGAGAATAATCTAGCAGTCGTAGGCGAAGACTGCTAAGGCTTCCATCCCGGAACGATTCGCCTCCCGATGTATCCCAGGTTCAAAACGCAATCGCAAATCTATAAGGAGAAACGCAATTATGGCAACTGCAAAAGCTGCTGCAGCTTCGTCCCTGACGCCGCTGCATGATCGTGTCGTCGTACGCCGCATTGAAGAGGGTGAGACCATCCGTGGCGGCATCATCATCCCCGACTCTGCCAAAGAAAAGCCGCAGGAAGGCGAAATCATCGCCGTCGGCAAAGGCAAGTCGAACGACGAGGGCAAGGTATTTCCGCTCGACGTCAAGGCCGGCGATCGTGTCCTGTTCGGAAAGTATTCCGGTACCGAGATCAAGATCGATGGCGAAGACTTCCTGATTATGCGGGAAGAAGAGATTCTCGGAATTCTGAGCAAGAAGTAAGCGAGGCTTTCGGTCTCGCATTTTTTCTGCGCGAATTCTGAAGGCTGACGCGCACAGACAATCAATTATCTGAGCAATTCTGAAATAGGAGAAACGGAATATGGCAAAACAAATTTTGCATGGTGAAGATTCGCGGCAGGCAATTCTGCGCGGCGTGAATACGCTGGCGGATGCTGTGAAAGTGACTCTCGGGCCCAAGGGTCGCAACGTTGTCATCGAAAAGAAATTCGGTTCCCCGACCATCACCAAGGACGGCGTGACCGTGGCCAAGGAAATCGAGCTGCGCGATTCGCTCGAAAACATGGGCGCGCAGATGGTGCGCGAAGTCGCCTCCAAGACCTCCGATGTTGCCGGCGATGGCACCACCACCGCGACGGTTCTAGCCCAGGCCATCTATCGCGAAGGCGTGAAGACTGTAGCCGCCGGCGCCAACCCGATGGCGCTGAAGCGCGGCATCGACAAAGCCGTTGAGAAGATCGTTGGAAGGCGCGATAAAGACGGCGTTTTTGAGCACACCGGTGCGCTCGGCAAGTTCTCCAAACCTGTCTCCGGAGAAATGATTGCCCAGGTGGGAACAATCTCCGCCAATGGCGACCACGAAATCGGCCAGATCATTGCGCAGGCGATGGAGAAGGTCGGCAAGGATGGCGTGATCACCGTTGAAGAATCGAAGACGATGCAAACGCACCTGGAGACCGTGGATGGAATGCAGTTCGACCGCGGCTATCTTAGCCCTTATTTCGTCACCGATCCGGATCGCATGGAAGTCGCACTGGACGATCCCTACATCCTGATCCACGAAAAGAAGATCAGCACCATGAAGGATCTGCTTCCTCTGCTTGAGCAGGTGGCTCGCAATGCCAAGCCGCTGGTCATCATCGCGGAAGATGTCGATGGCGAGGCGCTGGCGACTCTGGTGGTCAACAAACTGCGCGGCACTTTGAATGTGGCTGCGGTGAAGGCTCCTGGCTTCGGTGATCGCCGCAAAGCGATGCTCGAGGATATTGCCAAGCTGACCGGCGGACGCGCGATTACTGAAGAGCTCGGCATCAAGCTCGAGAGCGTGAAGCTCGAAGATCTGGGCCGCGCCAAGCGCGTCACCATCGACAAGGACAACACCACCATTGTCGACGGAGCCGGCAAGGCTGAAGAAATTCAGGGCCGCGTCCGGGAAATTCGCAACCAGATCGACAAGACCACCTCTGACTACGATCGCGAAAAGCTGCAGGAGCGGCTCGCAAAGCTGGTCGGCGGAGTCGCCGTCATCAAGGTCGGTGCAGCCACGGAGACCGAGATGAAGGAGAAGAAGGCGCGCGTCGAGGATGCCATGCACGCAACCCGCGCCGCAGTCGAGGAAGGTATCGTGGCCGGCGGCGGTGTGGCTCTGATCCGCAGCGCGAAGGAAGTTGAGGACTTGATCAAAACCCTCGACGGCGACGAGAAAATCGGCGCGCAAATCATTCGTCGCGCCATTGAAGAGCCGCTACGCTTGATCGTCGGCAATGCCGGCGAAGAGGGTGCCGTGGTTATCGGGAAGGTTCTCGACAACAAGGATGACCACTACGGCTACAACGCTGCGACGAACAAATTCGAAGACCTGGTGAAGGCCGGCGTCATCGATCCAACCAAGGTAACTCGCACGGCGCTGCAGAACGCAGCTTCGATCGCCGGCCTGATGCTGACGACCGAAGCCATGGTCGCCGATATCCCGGAGAAGAAGGAAGCTCCCCAGGGCGGCGGACACGGCGGCGGCATGGATGGCATGTACTAAGCTACGCGCTTGACGAAACGCGCCTTCGGCGCAAATGCAACGGCAAAGGCCTCGCAGCAATGCGGGGCCTTTTGTTTCCTCGCTAATTCTTTTCCTCTCTGAAACTTATCTTTAAATGAAGCATCTTAATATCAAGATATTTTGATGAAAGATCTTGGTCCAACTAAAAATCTTCCCGCAACCGAAGGCACACATCTCTGGCTGTTGCTGTGGAAAGCCACTCGAACTGTGGAACGAGAGGCGCATGCCAGCGTTCAGGCGACCGGCCTTGGCTTGACGGATTTTGCGATTCTCGAGGCGCTGCTCCACAAAGGTCCGCTGCCGGTGAATGCGTTTCGCGACAAAGTCCTGCTGACCAGCGGATCACTTACCGCGGCCGTCGACAGGCTGGAACGGGATGGATGGGTAGAACGCCGCTCGCAGTCAGGCGACCGGCGCATGCGGCTGGTGCATTTGACCGAAAAGGGCCGCACGCGCATCAAGCCTGTCTTCGAGCAGCACCGGCGCGATATGGAACAGGTATTTTCCTGTTTCAACCCGGTCCAGCGGAAGGTGCTGGCAGCCAGGCTGCGAAAGCTGGGGCAGCATGTTAATGAATTCACAGAAGCAAGCAACCACATAGTTCGTTCGAAGAGGAGCTAGATCATGGCAGAACAGAAAACCGTCACGGGCGTCTACGGCGTAGCGAGTCAGCACTGGGTGGGAGACGGATTTCCGGTCCGGACCGTCCTTCCTTCGTACAGGCTCTCCGAATTGAGTCCGTTCCTGATGCTGGACTATGCGGGTCCGGCGCATTTTGAGCCTTCCAACCGCCCGCGCGGCGTGGAGCAGCATCCGCATAAGGGTTTTGAAACGGTAACGATCGCGTATCAGGGCAGTGTCGATCATCGCGACTCGGCGGGAAATTCAGGCACAATTTATCCCGGCGATGTGCAGTGGATGACTGCGGCCTCGGGCATTGTGCATGAGGAGATGCACGGCAAGGACTTCACCGCCAAAGGCGGCGATTTTGAAATGGTGCAACTTTGGATCAACCTGCCGGCTTCGGCCAAGAAGGCGAACCCCGGCTACCAGACACTCGAAAGCAAGCAGATTCCGCGGGTGGATCTTGGACCCGGAGCTTACGCGCGGGTGATTGCGGGCGAGTTGCATGGCGTTCGCGGACCGGCAAAGACATTTACTCCGGTCAATGTCTTCGACCTGCGCATGGAACCAGGCAGCCAGGCGGAGCTGAAATTGCCAACCGGCCAAAATACCGCGATCGTATTGCTGCGCGGCGATGTCGTGATCAACGGCTCTACTCCGGTGAAGGGACAGGCGGAAGCGGTTCGCTTTAGTCCGGCCGGCGAGCAGGTGAGGCTTGAAGCGAACGCCGAGTCGCTGTTGCTGGTTTTGAGCGGAGAGCCGATTCACGAAACGGTGGCCAGCTATGGGCCATTCGTGATGAATACGGATGAAGAACTGCGGCAGGCCTTTGAAGAGTACCGCAGCGGGCGGATGGGGCATATCAGCCATTGATGCAACCGCTATGAAAGCGGCGTAATTGCAAGCGAAATAGACTGCTCTCACGGCGCTTTTCCGTTTTCCAAAACAGTTTGCGGAGCGTCGACCGCCGGATGGCCCATTCAAGCCAAAAGCGGCTTGAATGGGCCACCCGCCAACTCCGCGATCTTATCCAGTGAAGGTCCGGGCCTGAACCCAATACTCACTGCGCGAACCATTCGGCCATTTCTCGCTGGAGGCTCGCCCGTCGTAGCTTCCTCCGCCCCCGCACTGCGGTCCAGACCGAAGCCGGAGCTAAGCGCTCCGACCGTGACCAGTGCGTTCTTAATAAATTCTCTTCTCTCCATCAGATTTACTCCTTCAGAAGAAATGTAACGACCTATCAATTAGGCAGTGCGAACAAGAAAACGTCCATTTTCGCGGTCTCTTCCATGAGCGAGGTGGATTGCACCGCTGCATCGGAAAGGAATCACGGCCGCGATTCCATCGGACGTACCCAGGCTTCTAATTTTAAGCTCGAACAACCCGTCCCACAATTCTCGATGCGATTCGTGGGATTAAATGGAATGGTATATTTAATGGCGCGTGACCGTTCTCCGTCAAGACATGCCATGCTACTTAAATCTTACGAGAAACAAATATGGACTTCTATCACAAATAAAAGTCCTAAATCCGTAAAATCGCCTGTCTCGGGTTATAGGTATAAAACTGTCATATAAAGGAAATTATCAATTATGAATAAAGATCGTAGGAATCTTCTAACATTAACTGGACTGTCAGGAATTAGCTTATTAGGTTCAAGTCTTATATCTGGTTATGCTGCGACATATAAAGATAAACATAATCAATCACCGGGAGAAACAGTGGGTAAACAGAACTCAGTAATACCAAAAGACCCACTTGAACCTGCGCCTGAATGGTTGCAGAACGCTGATATGATTACGGCCGCATCATGGTATACAACTGTTGATAAACCTGATATTCAAAATAATATATGGAAGGGCTACGATATTGATTTTAAGGATGTACAGGTTGAAAAGATAGTAAGATTAGCATCTGGCAATGGATTAAAAACAGTCACGGACCAAATACTGATTGTAAAAAATGGCACGTTTGATGGTACGAGTATCAAGGGAGTTCCGCTCATATCACATGTCCCTGTGAGCGAAGTTGCTTTTAAGCAAGCACATCAACAAGGATTTCGTGTAATTCCCTATGTACATTTCACAGACATTCATACTTTTTATGCAGATCAGGATATTTTTCCATTTCAACATCCTGAAGTACTTCTTAGAAGTGAGGATGGTAAATGGGCTCATCTGCCAATGGATGGAACTGATAGATTCAACAGGTTTTTGATTTGTGCTAATAATCCTACCTATTGCAAACTTTCCTTGGCATATATAAAGAAAATAATGGATTGGGGAGCAGATGGCCTTTTTATTGATAATGTAGGTCGTAGACAAGAGTGCTTTGCACCTAATTTTACAAAAAAAGATCCAGAGTTTGCTCCATATGTTCACGAACATATTTTTCCTGACAACACGAATGATTATGCTTTTGATCGTTTTCTTGAATCGGTTTACACATTAGTGAAAAGTTATGGCAACGATAAAATTGTCTTACTGAATTCAGGTATTGGTACAGAATTCCAGAAGAATGGAGATTGCTGCATGTGGGAATCGTTTATTTATAGCTGGGCATGGAAAGGAAGACGACCAGAAGATAGCTGGGAGAACATTAAGGAGAAAGCAGTACAAAATGAATGGTACACCAACTCCGGACGGAGGATTACTGCATTATCCACGATTAATCCAACCCGTACAGAAGCCAAGGACGATGCCTTTTGGGCTTTTTCTGCAGCCAGATTAGTTGGGTTTATATGGTGGGCTACTTTAAAAGGAACAGGAGCAGAAATGCTCTACCAAGTGCATTTGGGGAAAGTTTTAAGTCCTTTAAAGGAAGAAGATGGACTTTCCTTTAGAATATATGAAAATGGGCTCATCGCTTTAAACGATAGCACGGTGGATAGAAGTTTAGAAATTGTATTGCCAGATAGCTTTCAACAGAATCGGTTGCTTGATATTTATAACGATTCTAAGATGATTCCAATTAAGGACAAAAAGGTGAAGGTGTCTGTGCCTGCAAAATCCGCAAGAATTCATATGCTGTCTTGAGATAAAAATGAAACAGAGTTCGGATATAAATGCCATTAAATTAATTAGAGCGTGTTTCAAAAATAGGTTCGGCCTCAAATCAAGTACTTATGCGTGAGGCAGACAGAGTGTCGAGCTTCTGCCATGAAGAAGCGGCAGAAGTTGTTGAGCGACGAGCAGTGGAAACTGATCGGGCCGTTGTTGCCCAAGCCGAAGCAACGGCGTGATAAGCGGGGGCGGCTTCCAGCCGAGACCCCACGCATTGAGCCGTTTTCAGCTACGCGCCGGGTTTACCCCTCCTTTCAAATCATGCCCTCATTGTGCATTAAATGCGGTCGTGTAGCTTACGCTTCTGGATCGCTGGCTTCAAATACAGATATGGCGGCTCCCTGCAGTCCGGCATATTTTCCTGATGTCGAGAGCCGTACTCGCGGTTGTCGCTTGCCGCCGAAATGGAGAAGCGATGCGGCACGGCTTTCGACTTCTGCTGCGAACTCCGGATGCCCTTCCACCAAGCCGCCCGAAAGAACAACTACTTCGGGATCGAGGATGTTGAAGATGTTTGCTACACCTTCTGCCAGATACATCGCAAGAGCGCTGTAGGCCTTTCGCGCCGCAGGGTCTGCTTCCATCGCCAGCTGACTGATCTTGCGCGCCAGGGTGGGATCATCAATGGCCGGATCATTTTTTGTGTCCGCAGAACTGGTTATATTCGCGGACGAGCGCGGCGGTCGAGACGTAGGCTTCCAGACATCCGCGACGGCCGCAGTTGCACGGACGCCCATCGAAGCGGATTGCATGATGGCCAAACGTGCCGGCAAATCCATGTTGGCCGCGGACGAGACGACCGCCGCAAACGATGCCGCCACCAACTCCGGTGCCGATGGTGATGGCGACGAAGTTGGACAGCTGGCGGCCGATCCCGAAGTACAACTCCGCGAGCGCCGCGGCATGCGCATCGTTATTGACACAAGTTGGAAGCTGGAAGCGATCCTCCGCGAAACCCCGCAGATCGAAGCCTGCCCATCCGGATAAATTGTCGGTGGCGGCAAACACGGCGCCGTTCCGTGGGTCTATCGCTCCAGCGCTGGCAACGCCCACTCCTGCCGGGCTGATCCCTTCCTCACGAGCCGCCGTCAGAACGTGCTCGACACACTGGATCATTGTGGCCGCAATGGCATCACGTCCTTCGCTGGCTCTGGTGGGCGCATGCGTGGCATGGGAAACGACACCCTGGCGATCCACCAGCGCTGCCTTGACCGAAGTTCCTCCTATATCGACCCCAATGGCGGAAGCCGTACTGCTCGGAGACCTCATCGCGCGAACGAATCCGGCGGTGATGACTCCCGGGCGCGTGATGGCTGAGCCGACAACGACGCTCCACGCGCCGCATCGGATGGCCCGCCTCGCCTCCTCAGGAGTGGAGATATTTCCTTCCGCGATAACTGGCCGGTCCGTCAGCCGCACGAGATCGGCAAGCAACGTCCAGCTAAATCCGCGATTCCCTTTCGTCTGTTCCGTATAGCCGTTCAGAGTTGTACCGATTATGTCGGCCCCGGTCTCCGCCGCGGCGATCCCTTCATCAAGGGTCGCAATGTCTGCCATGACGGGCAGATTCAGCTCACCGTGAATGCGCTCGATGCATTGACGCCACGGCTCGCCGACGGTCCATGTGCGATCCGTGCAATCGAGCGCGATGATGGAGGCCCCAGCGGACGCCAGCTCCGCGGCAGATTGAAAGTCGGGCGTGATGCGCAAAAGACCGTCGGAATAGACTTTTTTGATTCCAATGATTGGTAGATCGGTGTCGCGGCGAATGGCGGTGATGTGCTCGGAGCTATCGACTCGCAAACCCGCAGCGCCGCCGGCCATGGCCGCACGTGCGATTCGCCGAAGTGTTTCCGTATCTTCCAGAGGATCGCCGGGAAATGCCTGACAGGAGACCACCAGCTTCCCTTTGATTCGCTCGACGCTAGCCCAGATTCCTGGCACTCTGAATTCTCCATTCCGCGAAGCGAAAAACTGTAGCAAACGGCTTGCTCAATATGAATCAGTGTAAATGTGGCATCATGGCAACCGATGGGCAGTGAATACAAGATCGACACTCGCTGCTAATCTACCCTCATGGCGCTGGTGGAAGTTGCGAACCTGGTGAAGAGCTATCCGGCTCGCGGCGGCGGCGGGCCAAAGCGCGTTGTCAATGATGTCAGCTTTTCGCATTGAACGCGGACAGACGCTGGGCGTTGTGGGTGAATCCGGCTCCGGCAAGAGCACCATTGCGCGGCTGCTTTTACGGTTGATCGAACCGGACTCCGGCACTATTCACCTCGATGGTCATGATCTCCTCGCAGCCTCCAGTGGCGAACTGCGGCATCTGCGGCGGCGAATGCAGATTGTTTTTCAGGATCCTTACGCGGCGCTGAACCCGCGGATGCGCATTGAAGAAATTGTCGGCGAGCCGCTGATGATTTATCGTGACCGTGCATCTTCAGGCAGCTCGCCGGGGGGTGAATCCCGGCGGCTAAGAATCCTCGAAGCGCTGCGCACCGTGGGCCTCGATGCGTCGGCGCTGCCCCGTTATCCCCATGAATTTTCCGGCGGGCAGCGGCAGCGGATCAATTTGGCGCGCGCTCTGATTCTGCGGCCGGAGCTGGTGGTGCTGGACGAGCCGACCTCGGCACTCGATGTCAGCGTTTCCGCGCAAATCATGCGACTGCTGCGTGACTTGCAACGCGAGCTGCATCTGACCTATTTGTTCATCACTCACTCCATGCCACTGGTGCGCTATATGGCGGATCAGATTCTGGTGATGAGCCAGGGCCGCGTCGTGGAACAAGGCGGCTGGCAGCAGATTTGCGAGCATCCGCAGTCGGCATACACGCAGGCATTATTATCGGCAACCCCGGAGTTGCCTGCTGCGGCTCCTTAGGATCGATTCCGTCTGAAGAGGCGCCATCTCAATCGAGATGCGGGGCACCCGCATGAAGCATGGATGTTGATTTCGCGGCAATTTAGTCGTCTATGGACGCACGTGTTTGCATTCTGTGAATAGTGAATAAAAGCTTCCGGGGCGGATACCAAAGGGCAGTCCGATCTGTGATATTTTGAAGCGGGTGGCAACGCGCCATTCAACTAACCGGAGGAACACAAATTGGGCAAAAGCATGGTCCCCAGACGTCTTTTTTTCACAAAGGGCGTCGGGAAGCATAAGGAACGTCTCACGTCATTCGAGCTCGCACTTCGAGATGCCGGAATCGCTGCGCAAAACCTGGTGCGCGTCTCGTCGATCTTTCCTCCACAGGCAAAATTGATACCACGCAAAGAGGGGTTGAAATATCTCCATCCCGGTGAAGTGGTTTTCGCCGTCGTCGCCGAAAATACCTCGCGCGAACCGCATCGCCTGATTGCGTCGAGCATCGGCGTGGCGATTCCGTCGGACCGCAATATGTACGGATATCTGAGCGAGCACCACAGCTTTGGAGAAACTGAAGATCAGGCCGGCGATTACGCGGAAGAACTCGCTGCGGAAATGCTGGCTACCACGCTGAATATGGATTTCGACCCAGATAAAAGCTGGGATGAAAAGAAGGAAATCTATCGCATCTCGAACAAGATTGTACGCACTGCGAATGTGACGCAGTCCGCGGTGGGAGATAAACGCGGCCTGTGGACGACCACGATTGCGGCGGCGATTTTGATCTTCGAATAAAGCAGCGATTCGTATACCGCCGTGCTATCCTGAAAGTGGTCATTTATTCTGACCACTTGACATGAAGACCAAAGAGACAGCGCCCATTCCCGTCACCCAGTTCAAGGCTCAGTGCTTGGCGATTCTTGAGACGGTGCGCCGCAAGAGAACGACTGTCATCATTTCGAAACGCGGAGTGCCCGTTGCGAAAGTGGTACCGATCACAACGGACCTTATCCCGCCGTTGCTCGGTTCCATGAAAGGCACGGGGCGCGAGATCGGGGACATCATCTCCCCGCTTGAAGACGAGTGGGATGCCGTAGAGGGATGAACGGCCGCGAAGGCGTGCTACTGGATACGCATGTATGGATACGGCTGCAGATGATGTCGCGTCCGCTTTCAGCGGAAGCACTGAAGGTAATCCGCGAAGCCGCCGCTTTGCAGCTGGTTTATGTCCCGGCCATTTCTGTCTGGGAACTTGCTACGCTGACGGCGAGAAAACGGCTTGAATTGTACATGCCGGTACGTCGATGGGTGACGGAAGCACTCGACAAACCGGGGATTCAGTTACTTTCCCTGACTACGGAGATTGCAATGACCGCGGCGGAACTGACTGAGCCCATGCACAAAGACCCTGCGGACCGCATGATTATCGCATCGGCAGTTGTAGAACGCCTGACCCTGATTACGTGTGATAAGCCGATGCTCAGGTTTGCGAAGCATATCGGACTTCATTGCGTCGCTGGATGATCATGGAGTAACAATGTCCGCTTCCAATTTCCGTGTTGCGCTGGTGCAGATGTCGTGCTCCTTCGATCCTGATGCGAATCTCGATAAGGCTGCCGATCGGGTACGCGAGGCGGCGCGCGGCGGTGCGCAGATCGTCTGCCTGCCAGAGCTCTTTCGGGCGCAATACTTCTGCCAGAGAGAAGACCACGCTCTCTTCGATCTGGCCGAGCCGATTCCGGGGCCCTCGACGGAGAGACTGGCGCGCATTGCGCGAGAGGAAAAAGTGGCGGTCATTGCTTCCCTGTTTGAGCGGCGCGCGGCGGGGATTTATCACAACAGCGCCGCTGTGTTGGAAGACGATGGTTCGCTGGCCGGGGTTTATCGAAAAATGCATATCCCGGACGATCCGCTCTACTACGAGAAGTTTTATTTCACGCCGGGCGATCTCGGGTTCCGCAACTTCCCGCTACATGCTGGAAATGCCGGCGTGCTGGTCTGCTGGGATCAGTGGTATCCGGAGGGCGCGCGGATCACGGCGCTGAAGGGCGCGGATGTGCTGTTCTATCCGACAGCGATCGGCTGGCACCCGGCCGAAAAGGCTGAGTATGGCGAAGCACAGTACTCAGCGTGGCAGACCATCCAGCGCAGTCACGCCATCGCCAATGGCGTGTATGTGGCCGCGGTGAATCGTGTGGGTCACGAACAGGGCGACGTGCGCGGCAACCGCGTCGAAGGACCTGGCCTGGAATTCTGGGGCGGCTCATTTCTTGCTGATCCGTTTGGCCGCGTGCTGCTGCAGGCAGCGCATGATCGGGAAGATATTCTCATCGGCGAAATCGATTTGCAGCTGATTGAAGACACGCGTCGTAACTGGCCGTTTCTGCGCGACCGCCGCATCGACGCCTATCAACCAATTACGCGCCGCTTTCTGGATGAATAACACTCCGGTCGGTGGCCCTGGCGATTGTCGCACAGCGACTCCACGGTCGCTGGGCTTG
Source organism: uncultured Acidobacteriota bacterium (assembly GCA_963823595.1). Lineage (GTDB taxonomy): Bacteria > Acidobacteriota > Terriglobia > Terriglobales > Acidobacteriaceae > JAKAAZ01. The sequence continues at coordinate 43,892 of CAWGME010000017.1, read as the reverse complement.
CATATGCCCGCTGAGTGGGAGCCTCATGCCGCCACGTGGATGGCGTGGCCGCATAATTCGGAAGACTGGCCGGGTAAATTCCAGGCGATTCCCTGGGTTTATGGCGACATTGTGCGCCACCTCGCTAGCGTTGAAGATGTTCATATTCTGGTGAACGATGCCGCGGCCGGCAAGCGCGCGCGTAATCTACTTCACCGCTGCGGAGCCAACCTGGCGCGCGTTCATTTTCACCACTGGCCGACGGACCGCGCGTGGCTGCGGGATTCGGGTCCGATTTTTCTGACCCCAGCCTCGGCCAACGGCACCGCGCCCCCGCTCGCCGTCACTAATTGGAAATTCAACGCCTGGGCAAAGTATGAGAACTGGCAGCACGACGATCAGATCCCTGTGCGGGTGGCCGACCTGCTGTCGTTACCGGCATGGACGCCTGAAATCACACTCCTCGATGGCCAGCCGCACCGCGTCGTGCTCGAAGGCGGCAGCATCGATGTGAACGGCGCAGGCGCGCTGCTGACGACAGAAGAATGTCTGCTCAGCGAAGTCCAGCAGCGTAACCCGGGGATTTCGCGCGAACAACTTGCGCGATGCTTCCACGATTATCTGGGGGTCGAACAGGTGCTATGGTTGAACCGCGGCATCGCGGGCGACGATACCCATGGCCACGTGGACGATATCGCTCGCTTTGTCGATTCGCGAACAATCGTCGCGGCGGTTGAGCCGAACCGAAGCGACGAAAACCACGATCCTCTTCAGGAGAATCTTGACCGTCTGTACGCTGCCCGCACTATCGATGGCCACCCTTATCGAGTTGTAGAGTTATCGCTTCCCTCACCCGTTATTTTCGACCGACAGCGTCTGCCAGCCAGCTACGCGAATTTTTATATCGCAAATGGCCTTGTGCTGGTCCCGACCTTCAACGATGCGAAGGATCGTGTGGCCCTGAACACGATTGCAGATTTGTTCCCGCACCATAAAATCGTCGGCATCCATAGCGGCGACTTTATCTGGGGGCTCGGGGCCATGCATTGCATGACCCAGCAGCAGCCCGCTGTACGTGCGAAATGACCATTCTTTTTAGTAACATCAGCAATTCAGCACAGGCCCAGAACCGAATGCCTGGAAAGCATTGGGTGCCCACCTGAGGATATTTGCTATGCAGTGGCACCGCTCGCGACCAGCATAGCTGCGGGAATAGGCGGATGTTTTGCCCGATTCCTGGGCCGCATCTCTGTAATCTTTGATCCGCCAGCAAGTCGAGCGCGCAAAGCGTTAACTGCCGCGCTCCGAATCTGCGAGACTCTCGATTCGACCAGGCCCAGAACCGCGCCAATCTCTTTTTGCGTCATTTCCTCGACATAGTAGAGTACGAGCACGCGGGCGTCTCTTTCCGGCAATTCCGCGATCGCCGCGCTCAATTGCGACGACATTTCATTCTTCATACAGCGGTACAGTGGGTCGTCTTCCGGAGCCGTCGGCACGTATGCGAGTTCTTCCTCGGTGGAATCCTCGTTGCGCATTTCATGCAGGCTTCCGATCTCCAGGCTTTTCAATTCCCCCAGCAGCTCCTGGTACTGGCCGAGTGCCATACAAAGTTCGGCGGCAACTTCGCCCTCCGACGGCCTGCGATTCAACTGCTGCGTAAGTTTCTGCGTTGCTTCTTCGATGCTTCTGCCTTTGCGGCGCAATTCCCGCGAGCCCCAGTCCAGAGTCCTCAGACTGTCGAGGATCGCTCCTCGTATGCGAAATTGGGCATAGCTGCGAAACTGTACATTTTTGCCTTTATCGAACTTATTGAACGCATCGATCAGCCCGACGATTCCCGCGCTGACCAGATCCTCCAGCTCGACATGCTGCGGCAGCCGCTCGTGGATGCGGCGTGCAACAAAACGGACCAGCGGCAGATGATCCATCAATACCTGCTCGCGATCAACTGCCCAATTGGTCTGTTCGGTGTTCGGCAATGCGGGACTGATCGGAGCTGTGGGATATTCCTGTGGGTATGGTGTCGTCCAGGCAAAGGGCGGCATCATGTTTACAAAAAAATCAATCGAGATACTGCAAGCGGGGGAGGCTGCCATATCATCTCTTTTCTTTCGCCGCTGATGAAAGCGGCGGATGTTTGTTGTTGGTAGGCATACCTTCGCACGGCAACAAACCGGAAATCAACGAAAAAAAAGCGAAAGTACGGCCAGCAGGACCATTTTGGAACTTCCGTATCCGAGTTCCATTTTGGGAAATCTGCCCTTTGGAGCCGTTATCGAGGCAAAGCTCACGGCAGTTACCCCACTGAAAAACCTGTTGTGGATTCGCCTTCCATTCGCTAAACTACGGCAATGGCAATCACAAGACGGCAAAAAGAAGTACTCGATTTTATCCAGAATTTTGTGGAACGCTGCGGCTACTCTCCCTCATTCGAGGAGATAGCACACGGGCTCGACCTGACTTCCCTGGCTACGGTGCATAAGCACATCTCCAACCTGGAGCGGAAAGGGCTGCTGCAACGCGCTCACAATCGCAGCCGGTCCATCGATGTGCTGCCGGAGCGAAAAAAATCGACAATGCAGGACATCCCCATGCTCGGCCGCATCGCCGCAGGCCTGCCTGTGGAGGCGATTGAGACGCAGGAAAGTCTGTCGCTGAATGACATGGTGGATAACAAAACTGTTTTCGCCCTGGAAGTGCGCGGCGAATCCATGCGCGACGACCACATCATGCATGGAGATTATGTGCTGATCGAGAAGACGCAGACTGCCGCGCCAGGGGGAGATTGTTGTCGCGCTTGTCGATGGCAGCGAAACCACTCTCAAGCGTTACTATCTGGAGGGCCCGGTGGTTCGCCTGCAGCCGGCGAATACCGAGATGGAGCCGATCTACGTCCCCGCGGCACGCGTCGCGATTCAGGGGCGAGTCCTGGCAATTGTGCGGAAATTCTCCTGAATCTTCTAGGGGTGCAATCTGGGCCGGTCGTCATCCTCGGAAGGCGACGTCTTTGGTGGCGGAGCAGCACCGGCGCGGCGTAGTGTCGGCCGGCTGGAGTCCTCCCCATTCTTTACCGGTCGCCGATTCTCCATTCGAGTCAGTCGATCCTGGATGGCATGAAATTCGGAAGTATCGACGACATACTCTGACCGGGGCGGCAGGATGGTCGCAATTTCATGCCGGGTTCGCTCCACGCGCGCCGGCGTCTGCGGATGCGTGGAAAACGCCTTCGAGATGAGCTTCGGTTTGGTCTTCTGCAAAGTCTCGATCTTCTGAAAAAAAGCAATCAGCTGCTCCGGGTCATATCCCGCCTTATATAGATACTGCACACCGAGCCAATCCGCCTGCTCTTCGAAATCCCGCTGATATTGAAGAAAGGTCAGCGGAACCGCGAATGAGGAGGCCTCATAGATTCCATATCCGGCCACGCTATAGCCGGTCATCATGACCAGCGGAACCATACCCATATCGGCATAATGCATCCGCGTCATTTCCCGCGCCTGGTGGTGTGCCGCTACATGGGCGATCTCATGCGCCATGACCCCGGCGAGTTCGGCTTCATTGTCGGCTGCGAGAATCAATCCGGAATTGACGAAGAAGTACCCGCCCGGCAGGGCAAACGCGTTGATCTCGTCCGTGTCGATGACCTTGATGGTGAACGGGACTTTGGCGTCGGAATTCTTTACGATGTTTTGACCGATCCGATTCACATACTCATCGATGACAGGATCGTGGATGATCTTTGAGGATTTCAGGACCTGCTGTGCGATCTGGTTGCCCCAGCCAATCTCCGTCCGAGTGGAGTACCAGTTGCCCAACCCGCGGCCTCCGATCTTCCGGTCGCCGACGGCATTCACGTCATCAATGCTGCCCCGCTTCACCCCGGGCATCGTCTGTTCCGCGTCATTGCAATTTTTTGAAGACGAGGGGCTCGACTGGCAACTCGAGCTTTTCTGCCGGTTGGCGAACCCAGCTGGCGCGGCAACGCTTGTAAAGAGGAGGAGGAGCAACGCCGCCCAGAGTTGTCCTCCTGGGCAAAACGAAGGGGAGCGAAGAGTCTCGCGGTTTTTCGGCTCACCGTAAGACCCTTCGCCCCGCTCAAGAGAACAAATCATGGACGTATACGGATACAAACCACCTAATCGTAGTATTCCAGTCCCAGGTGGGTGATCAGGTCTTCTCCGGCGATGTAGCGCAATGTATTTTTCAGCTTCATCGACTGGATAAACAGGTCGTGCTCCGGGTAGAGCCCTTCCGGCGTCATGGGAGATTTGAAAAAGAAACTCAACCACTCCTGGATGCCGATGCCCCGCAGCTCTTCCGTGCGTTTCGCAAGGTCCATCAGCAGCACCAGATCGAGCGCGATAGGGGCCGCCAGAATGGAGTCGCGGCAGAGAAAATCAACCTTAATCTGCATCGGATAGCCAAGCCAGCCGAAGATATCGATATTGTCCCAACCTTCTTTGTTATCACCACGAGGCGGATAATAGTTGATGCGAACCTTGTGGTATATATCACCGTACAACTCCGGGTATAATTCCGGCTGCAGAATGTAATCGAGGACGCCCAGCTTCGATTCTTCCTTCGTCTTGAATGATTCAGGATCGTCGAGAACCTCGCCATCGCGGTTGCCGAGTATATTCGTCGAGTACCAGCCGCTTACGCCCAGCATGCGCGCCTTGAAGGCGGGCGCAAGAACCGTTTTGATCAGCGTCTGGCCGGTTTTGAAATCCTTCCCGCAGATGGGAGCATTGTTTTTCTTTGACAGCTCCTGCATCACCGGCAGGTCGACGGTTAGATTCGGCGCGCCGTTCGCAAACGGAATTCCTTCGGACAGCGCCGCGTAGGCATAAATTTGCGATGGCGCAATGCCGGCATCGTTTGCTTCCAGACCTTTTTCAAACGCGGCGAGCGATTGGTGAACCGCGGACGGCTCCAGAAAAATCTCCGTCGAGCCACACCAGATCATCACCTGACGATCGGTCTTCTTTTTAAACTCGCGAATATCGGCACGCAACTGGTCGGCGAGATCGCGCTTATTCTTGCCTTTTTTTACGTTGGTTCCCTGCAGGCGTTTCACGTAGAACTGATCGAACACCGCGGGCATGGTCGTAACCGATTCGAGATAGGGCCGGATCGACTGCAGCAGATCTTTGTCGAGAACCTTGGCGGTGCTGGCGGCCTGGTACATGTTGCCGGGAAAAATGTCCCACCCGGTGAAGACGATATCGTTCAGATCGGCCAGAGGAACGAAGTCCTTGACCAGCGGCGTACGGCCCTCGGTGCGCTTTCCGAGACGCACAGTACCCATCTGCGTCATCGAGCCGATTGGCTTGGCGAGTCCCTTGCGCACCGCTTCGACACCGGCGATGAGAGTGGTTGCCACCGCGCCTAGCCCGACAACCATGATGCCCAGTTTGCCCGTGGCGGGCTGAATCTTCGCTACTCCAGCAGAGCTTTTCTCGCCGGATTCCTGATTTGCCATGCGTTCTTCGGCCATCCTTCAGAAGTGAATTTGCGTTAAGTAAAAGACTCTTCAGTCTATCAGCGCAGATTCGTTTACGAAACGAATGGCCCGCTCAACAGCCGACATGGACGTTGATCTAGCAAAAAGCCGCCCCGGCATTGCGGGTCCGATTGGCGCATCGGTTGCGACGGGCGAGCTCTGCCACTACAGATTTTCGACAGAATTCAGCGTAGTTCTTGACCTGGAATATGACGCCGCAAACGGGAGCGGCGCGTTTATGAATTTGGTTATTCCCACCAATGCGCAGCGCCTGGCAAATTTCGATGCATATATGCCGGCTTCTCCGAGCCATCCAAATGCATCGGAATCATTCCGCCATGCGGCCGTTCCGGGTCATCCGGAGTATGCGGACCTTGGGCTTTGGAACGTGTACCTTAATCCGGATATGCCAAATCCGCAGACCAATTTAAAAAATTTTGTGTGCGCGTCGGGCAAAGACTGCACAGCGGATGAGGGTTTGGCATCGACGATCGCTCAATTCAAAACGCCCGTGCTGCGGGATCTGGAGGATTCCGCGCCGTACTTTCACAATGGCGGCACGACGACATTCGACGATGTCGTGAACCACTACATTCTGATGTCGAACCTGGCGCATTCGGGGGAAATGCGCAATGCTCCACCAGAGTTCGCGAATATGTCCTTAGGTCAGGACGATCTGAACGCGCTGGTGGCTTTTCTTCAATCGCTCACGGAAGACTACGACGACGCCTAAATGCTGCGGCGAACGCTCAGGCCAGCGGACAATCATCGGGCACAATTCGTTAATTAGTTGAAGGATTGTGCGGAATAGTTGAAGGATTGTGCGGGATAGTTGAAGGATTGTGCGGGATAGTTGAAGGATTGTGCGGGCTGCAAACGGCAAAAAGCCTTGTTATTCATCGCGCCGCGGCTATTGCCGGGATCTACCCGAGAGCCAAATCTTTTTATGAGCCCGATTCTTTCAATGCTGTTGCCAAACTGACCCACTACACGGAGGCGAAATGTGGGGATCCAGGGTTCGGCTCCGGTGATGAAATTCTTGCGACCGGCTACTGGTGGTGAACATTGCGTGACAGGGCTGGTTCCATTTTAACAAAACTCATGGACTGAGTCGGACAACGGACGGATTCGAGAATCTTCGACCGTGCATCCGGGGACCACTGGACTTTACTTCGCTCGGCCTTCCTGCTTCGGCCGAGGCCAGCGCGCTTCCACGGTGGTCGAGATGCCGCCGCGAGGACGAAAGTCTCCGCGCACGATGGCCCATACCGGGTCGCATGCTTTCACAACATCCTCCAGCACCTGGTTCGTGATGTTCTCCTGGAAAATTCCCAGCTGGCGATAGCTGAAAAGATATTCCTTATACGATCTCAGCTCCAGGCACTGCTTGCGAGGCATGTAGCGCAGGGTGATGACGCCGAAATCCGGCAGGCCCGTTTTCGGGCAGACGGAGGTAAACTCCGGGCTTTCGATGACGATCTCATAGGCCGGAAACTGGTTCGGCCAGGTTTCAATCGATGGAAAGGAAAAATCAAGACCGGACCTGGCATGGTCTTCCGTGTATCGTGCGGTAACTTTGTTTTTCGGTGGCATACCCTCCTGATTGTACGAAAAATTACCGCGGCGAAGGACCGGAAGACGGAGGGGAAGGCTGTCTTAATGCTACTTGGGTTGCGCTATGAAATACGCCGGGAAAGTTCAATTACGGTGAAACCTGCGGCAATGGCTGCTTCACTCAATCTCTTGTCGCCGCAGATAAGTGTTCTGTCGGCCGGGCGCTCGCGACACCACGTCAGCGCGGCTGCCAGTTGGAAGCTATCCGCCGCTCGCAAAGAATATCGATCCAATAGGCTGCCCGCCAGTGTTCGCAAAGAATCGTCGGGAAGAATTTCTCTCCAGCCCTCGCTCAAAATGCCGAGTCGAGGCGATGCTCCATCCTTGGCGGAAGCGTCCATGGCTCGCTCCCGATGCAATCGGCAAATTGCGCTATGGATCTCAACGACACTCCCCCACCATACGTGGCGCAAATCGCCGAAGCTGGAGGCGTACTTGATCGGTGGTTGCTTCCTCGATGCATAGCGGCACAAGCGCGCTCGCGTCCTAAAATGCCGTGGACTTACTCACCGACCTTCGTCCCTGTCCTTCCGGAGCGCTCCCACTGCGGCGCTCGACCGTACGCGGCCGGTCGGAATCTTCCACAACGCGGCTGTATCGAGTGGGCGTTTGGGCAAGCGCATCTTGCCTGCCGCGACCAGCAATCGTTCGTCGTCGCTTGCATCTCTGGCGGAGAACGGAATCAGCCTGGCGATCGGTAAATTCCGATCTCGAATCGACGATCTCTTCGCCGTTCCGAGCAAAGCTGAGATAGGCGCTCAAACGGTTTTTCAACTCCGCTACATTTACGCTTTTCATCTCAACTCCTTTATGGCCTAGCCATGAATGACCGAGGAGTCACTCTATCTGCTTCAAACCAGCCTCATAGCATCCGGATCCCAGTGGATCACCTTTCCCTGCTGGTAGCTCAGGTTGCTGAGCAGCGCGGCTCCGGCGGCCCGGTAGCCGAAGACGGCGTCTTCCACCACCGGCTTGCGGGTGCGGACCGCGTTGAAGAAGGTTTTGCAGTGGTCGTAGGTATCGTCATATCCCGCGGGAGCCTGGTATTTTTCGTAGCCGAGCGGCGGCTCTCCGCTGAAATGGGTGGGCGGATACTTCTGCCGATATTGGGCGAGGATTTGTTGCTGCATGGCGTCAGTAAAGGTCCCAATCATGTAACCGGGTTCCTTTTCGCGGGGCACGCGGCTAACGCTGACGCTGTTGCCGGCAATTTGCATCTGGCCTTCCGAGCCGATAAAAGTCAGGCCTTCACTTTCCTGACCGCCGTCGACGAAATTCACGCGAAGATTCAGGTTGAATTCCTGGGGATAGTCGAACATCCCGATCATCACATCGGGCACGTTGCGACCGTCCTTCCAGAAGCGCAGCCCACCGGTCGCCATGGCGCGCGTTGGCCCGTTGGCTCCGGTGATGAAGTGAGTTCCGCTGAAGAGGTGGACGAAGAGATCGCCGGCGACGCCGCTGCCGTATGCCTTCCACTTGCGCCACTGAAAAAATTGCTCCGCGTTGAAAGGAATCCTGGGCGCGGTGCCGAGGAATCGCGGCCAGTCGCAGGTCTCAGGGGAAGCATCGAGGGGCACCGTATAGTCCCACGCGCCCATGGCTGAATTGCGGTCCCAGTGCGCGTTCACCATGTTCAGCTTGCCGATAGCGCCGGAGGCGAGCAGCTCTTTTGCCTTCGCATAGACGATGGAGCTGACGCGCTGGCTGCCGATCTGGATGATGCGGTTGGTGGCGCGCGCCGTCTCGATCATCTCCGGGCCATCGGAATAGAGATGGATCATGGGCTTCTCGCAGTAGACATCCTTGCCGGCCTTCATGGCGTCGATGGAAGCCTGCTTATGCCAGTGGTCGGGCGTGCCGATAATAACGGCGTCGATATCCTTGCGCGCAAGAATCTCGCCGTAATCGCGCGTGGTGAAAACGTCATTGCCCCATAGCTCCTTGCTATGGTCGAGGCGGCCGTTGTAACAGTCGGCCACGGCGACGAGTTTTACGCCGGGAACCTGCACCGCTGCTTTGGTGTCCTGCTGGCCGCGGCCGCCGGCGCCGATCAGAGCAATCTGAATATGATCGTTCGCCGAGACTGGCGGGGCGGGTTCGGTCTGGGGCGCGGCGAGCGCATGCAGGTTAGAGCCGAGCAGTGTCTGGGCAGTGGCTGCGCCGGCGGCTTTGATGAAATTTCTGCGATTCAATTCGAACACTGTGGCTCCTCAGGTGGGTTGGTCAACTGCATCATCGAATCATCATGGTACCGGAATGGGGCCTATCGGGCGCTAGCTTTCCGCTTTCCGGCTGATGTTTGGTTCATGTGCAATTTTCGATTGGCTCAGGAGTTGAGCGCAAGACCTGCGTCAGCGCGAAGGCTCGGCAAGCTCAGGGCGCAGGCTCTGGGGCACCCCCATCTTCGTAGATGGGGGTATTGAGGAATGATGTGCGGACTGAAGAATCAAGGCCGATTCGGCGGACCAATCAACGGGGTCTTGATCGGCGCTGCAAGCCCAACAAACACCACCATCGCATGGCCGCCCGGATTGGTTTGAATCGCTAACGTCAGCCAGTTATTCGCCAGCCACACGTTCCCTGACGGATCGATGGCGACGCCGGTATTTCTCGTCAGCCCGTTGCTTGTATATCCCGTTTTGGGTGAAATCGGATCGCCTGTTTTGTATCCTTGTGGGCAATTTTCAGTTCTGGCGCCGCAGAACTCCGACAGCCGGCGTCCGGCGAAGTTCGCGACCCAGATATTGTCGTCGCCATCGACGGCAACGCCCCACGGGACCGTGAGGCCGCCTCCGGTAAAGGGCGTTGCGCTTGCGCCGCCGCCAGACCGATCGATCTCTGTCAGTGTGGGCCTGGTCGTGGGGGGGAAGATGCCACCCTGATCGGTACACGGCACTTTCACCACCCCGGAGTTGGTCACCCAAACGTTCCCAAGGCTATCGACTGCCACCCCCAGCGGCGCTACGCCCACCGCGATTGGCGATCCGATCATTTGCCCTGTGGGTCCAGGCCAACCACGCTGTTATTGCCGCTGCTGGCAATCCATGCGTTCCCCGGCAGCGTCTATCGCCATTCCAAATGGCCGGAGCAGTCCGACATCGTGGAAATTCACAGCCTGCGCCGGATTGCCGCCGGGATATTTCGCGACGCTGTCATTGCCGCAGTTTGCTATCCAGATGTTGCCCTGCTGGTCGGACACTGTTCCCTGGGGCTTGCTAATGTTCCCTTGCGTGAATCCGCTGGGAGGAGAAAGCGCAGTCCCATTCGAACTAAACGCCGAAACATTGGTCTGCGGAGGATTTGGATTGCAGGATATTCCGTTGTCCGTTCCCTCAAATCCGAAATTGCCAACCCAAACATTTCCTCTCGGGTCCAACGTAATGCCGAATCCGGCACCGTACAGACCGCCTCCAGTGTAGGGCGCCCCAGGAGCATCGAGCCCATTCGGGGTGAGCTTTATTAGCTGCCGTCCTCCGATCGCACAAGTGAACGGACTCTTGCTGTATTCGTAATTGTTCGTTATCCAGACGTTTCCATCCTTGTCGACGGCCATGTTCCCAGGTCCGTCAAACTCATGACCATTCCCCTCGTAAACGATCGCCAATGTCCATGCATCGGGAGGCAGGAGCAATGATGGACCGTATGGAGCCCGCAGCTTTGAGAGCAGAAACAGCAGGCCCGCGTGCTGCGCTGGGTAGTGGGCGATATTGATGGCTGCTTGCAGTGTATTTCGCGGTTCCGTCCCGCCTGGCGGCGTTGCCAAAGCGAATAGCGAGTTGCAAGGTACCCGCGTGACGGCATTCACGCAAGACGCCAGCAGGTTTGCCAGCGAGTTGAATTCTCGCATTGTCGATGTCTGTAACCCGTTGGGAGCATTTCCCGAGGACCGATCCGACCTCACCTGTAATGGGATCTACAAGGTTCAGCATCGTCGCGAAGGCGTTCTGCAGCCCCGGCGATGTTCCCGCGATGCTCGATCCGGAGATAAATTGAGCCATCGCATATGCTGCAGCTACTGTGGTGCGCTCGTTGATGACCACGCCAGCAGGAATGGCAGCCGGCCCCAGCACGGTGGCCATGCGGATGGCAGAGGAGAAATGATTCCCTGAAGTGCTCGACGCCGGCAATCCTCCATCGGCGATGAGATAAAGAATCGCCCTGGCATCCGACGGCGGCGTGAACGCGATCGAAAACGACCCGTTGGCTTTCGTCTGGCTGCTGCCGAGCACCACAGGAAGCGCATTTTGCGAGCTACCCGCGCTGTACAGAGTTACAGACGAGAACCGGATGCGCGTGTTGCCGCTGCGGACAGTACCCGACTGTTCGGCGGCATAGCTAAAAAGAGAAACGGCAAAAAACATCAGCGTCAAAACGCAGAAGGATTTCTTAAACGCGTGCTGTGGCATGAGCGACCTCGCAGAGATACGGCGTGGCATAAGCCAGCCGTTATTGCTTATGAAACGGCCTGCGGGGTCGGGCCGGAAATAGCAGGACAATACTGCGCTTGCGACAGTTTGAAAGTCAAGGAATAAATTGCCGGTTTATGAAAACGACCCCCGAGCAGAGATAATAAAAATAGAGGCGAGGAGACAATGTTCAGAGAGACCGAAAATCGAATCGACGGAGCACACCAAGGACGTTGACGCGCCGCTCACGAATCAGTCGGGCAGCACTTCCTGCCGCGCAGGAACGGAATCGACGAAACCTGCATCTTCTAGCTAAAACAATTTTCTATAAAGGATGATTTTCTCTTGATCAAGACTGTAAGCAAGCAGAGCCGTAAGGATTCCATCCCCGCCAAGGTGGCGGGCAGAAGCCGTGTTGTGATTGAAGCCGTGCATCCGGAGATTGACGGCGGCGAATACCCGATCAAACGCGTGGTGGGCGAGACGGTCGAGGTGGAAGCGGATATTTTTGCCGATGGGCATGATGTGATCGGGACGCAACTGCTGTATCGCGGACCGGGTGAGCGCGCCTGGCGCGCGGTTCCGATGACGCCCACGGAGCCGATCGGGATGGACCGCTGGCGCGGCGAGTTTACGGTTACCGAACTGGGCGAATACAGGTACACACTGGAAGGTTGGATCGATCCCTTCACCACCTGGCGAGACGCGATGAAGAAGCGCCTTGACGCGGGGCAGGAGGTGCATGTCGAGTTGCAAGCCGGCGGACTCCTGGTAGATGCGGCGGCGAAGCGGGCCAAGGGGAACGATGCCAAGCGGCTGAGGGAATTTACAGCGCGGCTGAACGGGGCGACCGCCGGGGGCGACAATGCAGATGCCTCCGCGGCGGCGGTTGATGATGCTCTCGAAGCCCTGATGCTGAAGTATCAGGAGCACGCCTACTGTACGCGCTATGCAAAGGAACTGCCGGTCACTGTGGATCGCGAACGGGCGACGTTTTCCGCCTGGTATGAGATTTTTCCGCGCTCCACTTCGCCGAACGAGGGAGAGTACGGCACGTTCAAAGACGTGGAGAGCATGGCTGCCGTACGTGGTGTCGATGAATTTCGACGTGCTGTATTTTCCGCCGATTCATCCCATTGGTCATGCATTCCGCAAGGGCAAAAACAACGCGGAAAAGAGCCGAGCCGGACGATGTGGGCAGTCCGTGGGCGATCGGTTCAGAGGAAGGCGGCCATACGGCGATCGATCCGCAACTGGGCACGCTGGAGGATTTCAAAGCGCTGGTGGGGAAAGCGAAGGAGCATGGGCTGGAGATCGCGCTCGATCTGGCGTACCAGTGTTCGCCGGACCATCCCTGGGTTCGTGAGCACCCCAGTTTTTTCAAGAGGCGCCCGGACGGAACGATTCAGTACGCAGAAAATCCGCCGAAGAAATATCAGGACATCTATCCGCTGGACTTCGAAACCGAAGACTGGCGCGAGCTTTGGATGGAGCTAAAAGGCGTGATCGATTATTGGATCGATCAGGGCGTGCTGATCTTTCGCGTCGACAACCCGCATACCAAGTCGTTTCCGTTCTGGAAGTGGGCCATCGCTGAAATCCGGACCGCGCACCCGGACGTGATTTTTCTGGCGGAGGCCTTTACCCGGCCGAAGGTGATGTACCGGCTGGCGAAGCTGGGCTTTACGCAGTCCTACACGTATTTCACATGGCGCAATACCAAGGAAGAGCTGACGGAGTATCTGGAAGAGTTGACGCAGACCGACGTGGCGGAATATTTCCGGCCGAATTTCTGGCCGAACACCCCGGACATTCTGCACGCCGAACTGCAGGACGGCGGCCGCCCGGCGTTTTCCAGCCGTTTCGTGCTGGCCGCGACGCTTTCTTCGAATTACGGAATCTATGGGCCGGCATTTGAGCTATGCGAAAACAGGCCGGCGAAGCCGGGCAGCGAAGAGTATCTCAATTCCGAGAAATACCAGCTCCGCCATTGGAACATCGACGACCCGCAGAACCTGCAGACGCTGATCGCGCGGGTCAACGAGATCCGACGGACGTCATGAGGCGCTGCACAGCAACCATGGTCTGCGTTTCCATCCGACCGATCAGCCGTTCCTGATCTGTTACAGCAAGACGAATCGAGAGAAGAGTGATGTGATTTTGGTAGCAGTGAACATGGACCACGAGCGCACGCAGATAGGATGGGTCGATCTGGACCTGGCGGTGCTGGGGCTCCAGCCCGATCAACCGTTCGAAGTCCACGACCTGCTCACCAATCAGTGTTACCCCTGGAAGGGCACTCGAAACTACATCCAGCTGGAGGCGGGCCGGGCGCACATATTCCACATTAAAAATTCGAATACGTAGTCTCCGGACCAGCTTCCAGCGTAAGCTTTAGGGAGCCATTTTAGAGCAGTTCCACGGTTCCTAATCCCAGGCCCAGAACCTCGAGGCGCAGCTTTTCTTAACGGAAAAGCTGCGCGACAATCCCATCCGGCTGAGTACAGCTACCGTGGAACTGCTCTAGCCGAAAAGCCCAACAAAATCGCAGGAGTAACGCTTTGAAGCAAGCGGGCAGCGCCTCAGACCCACTTTGGTATAAAGACGCCATCATTTATGAGCTGCACGTCAAGGCGTTCGAGGACGCAAACAATGACGGCATCGGAGATTTCCAGGGTCTCCTGACAAAGCTGGATTATCTGCAGGAACTGGGCATCACCTGCATCTGGCTGCTGCCGTTTTTTGCTTCGCCCCTGCGCGATGATGGCTACGATATTTCGGACTACATGATGGTTCACCCCAGCTATGGAACGCTGGAAGATTTTCAGACATTTCTCCATGCGGCGCATGATCGCGGCCTGCAGGTGATGATCGAGCTGGTAGTCAACCATACCTCCGACCAGCACGCATGGTTTCAACGGGCGCGGCTGGCACCGCCCGGTTCGCCGGAGCGGGATTATTACGTGTGGAGCGATACAGATGAGAAATATAAAGATGCCCGCATTATTTTTACCGACACGGAAAAATCCAACTGGACCTGGGACCCGGTAGCCAAGGCATATTACTGGCACCGTTTTTTCTCGCATCAGCCCGATCTGAATTACGACAATCCGCTGGTGATCGAAGAGGTCCTGCGGGTAATGCGCTTCTGGCTCGACATGGGCGTCGATGGACTGCGGATGGACGCAATCCCCTACCTGGTGGAGCGCGACGGCACCAACTGCGAGAATCTGCCGGAAACTCACGCAGTGATGAAGAAGATCCGGGCCGAGATCGATGCGCATTACGAAAACCGCGTTATTCTCGCCGAAGCCAATCAATGGCCGGCGGATGTGCGCCCGTACTTCGCCGATGGCGATGAGTGCCACATGGCGTTTCACTTCCCTCTCATGCCGCGCATGTACATGGCACTGCGCCAGGAAGATCGGCTGCCAATAACGGAAATCATGGGCCAGACACCGCCAATCCCCGACAATTGCCAGTGGGGACTGTTCCTGCGCAATCACGATGAGCTGACGCTTGAAATGGTGAGCGACGATGAACGCGACTACATGTACCTGGCCTACAGCACCGACCCGCGAATGCGGATCAATATTGGCATCCGGCGGCGGCTGGCCCCGCTGCTTGATAACAACCGACGCCGCATCGAGCTGCTGAACAGCATCCTGTTCTCCTTTCCTGGAACGCCCATTCTCTACTATGGCGACGAAATCGGCATGGGCGACAACATCTATCTTGGCGACCGGAATGGCGTTCGCACGCCGATGCAATGGACCGGAGACCGCAATGCCGGTTTTTCGCGCGCTGTGCCGGCCAAGCTATACAGTCCGGTGGTCATGGACCCGGTCTGGGGATATGAAGCGATCAATGTGGAAGCGCAGCAGGGCGATTCGTCGTCACTGCTGAACTGGATGCGCAATTTAATCGCGCTGCGCAAGCTGTTTCGCGTGTTCGGGCGTGGCTCGCTTGAATTTCTCCACCCGTTGAACCGCAAAGTGCTCGCGTATGTCCGCAGGTACGGCGATGAGGTCGTGCTTTGCGTCGCCAATCTCTCCCGGTTCGCGCAGCCCGCACAGTTGGATCTGAGTGAGTTCGACGGCATGGTTCCCTTCGAGATGCTGGGCTATGTCGAGTTCCCTGCTATCAGCCGCCAGCCTTATGCTGTTACGCTGGCGCCCTATGGATTTTTGTGGCTGGAGCTGCATCCGGCGCCCGACACCGCTACCGTACAATCTGACGATTCGGCTTTGCTGATCGCCGAGCCGTCGGACTGGAAGACGCTGTTTGAAGACAGCAATCGGCGCAAGCTGGAAGACTTGATTCTTCCCGGTTACATCCCAAGGCAGCGCTGGTTCGGCAACAAGTCCACGGCGATCCGCAGCACCAGTATCGTGGATTGGGGCAGGCTGGACAGCAGCAGTGCGATTTTCTGCCTGGTGCAGGTAGATTACGAAACCGGAAAAGCCGATCGCTACTTTCTGCCGGTTGCGACGGCTTTCGGCAGCGCCGGCCGCACGTTGCGCGATACCGCGGCGGCTTCGATTCTGTCGGTGGTGCTATCCCCCAGTGGAGAAGGTGTCCTCTACGACGCCAGTTACGATGCAGGGTCGTGTCGAGAATTGCTGAGCATCATTCAGAACTCCACCGCGTCCACAGTGCAACACGGAATAGTGAAAGGAGCTTCCAGCAGCGCGCTCCCTGGTCTGCTGGAAGGGACAGCCGGACAGGCGGATAAGCTGCTTGCTCCCCATCGCAGCTCCGCGGAGCAAAGCAATACCTCCGTGCTGTTTGGCGACCTGCTGATCATGAAGCTGTTTCGTCATCCCGAGCCGGGGCTGAATCCTGATTGCGAAATCGGCCGCTTTCTGACGGAAGAGGCACATTTCTCGAATGTCGCGCCTTTCGGCGGCTCCATCGAATACATCAAGGATGCGGAGGCCCCAACGACGCTCGGCATGCTGCAGGGCCTGGTCGCCAACCAGGGCGATGGCTGGCAGTGGATGCTCGAAGAACTGGAGCGCTACTACGAAAGCAACGCGCAGGAGACGGTGCCGCCGGAAGAGTTGACCCGGCCTGTCGAAGATGGTGGCCCGATGGCAGTCCCGCGCTCTTCGCAATTTGCATGCGACCGTGCCGGCGTAGCGCTCGACGCGGCGGCCGTCCTGGGGAAAAGGACGGCGGAAATGCACCTTGCCCTGGGATCCTCGAAGACAGACGAAGCATTTTCTCCCGAGCCGATATCCGCGGAGTATCTGACCAAACTGCAGGCCTCCATCAACGCGGAGGCGGCGCGCGGTTATGAACTGTTGAAGAAGACGATGTCGGGGCTGGCCGATGACACAGTCGAATTAGCGGCATTTCTGCTGAGCCGCCGCACCCGCACACTCGATGGACTTGGCGTTTCCGAGCTGAACCATGTCAACGGCCAGCGCATTCGCATTCATGGCGACTATCATCTTGGCCAGGTGCTTCGGGTGAAAACCGATTTTGTAATTCTCGATTTTGAGGGTGAGCCGGCGCGCCCCCTGGAAGTGAGGCGAGCCAAACATTCTCCATTGAAAGATGTGGCGGGAATGTTGCGGTCCTTCAATTACGCGGCCTGGGCGGCGCTGATGAAATATACTTCGCGAAGACCGGAGGACCAGTCGCGCCTGGGGCCCTGGGCGAGGCTGTGGGACCAGTGGGTTTCGGCGGAGTTTCTGCACGCGTATGGCGCTACCATAAGCGGCAGCGGTCTGCTGCCATCGGCACCTTCTGCAGTTCGAGCGCTGCTCGATCTATATTTACTGGAGAAGGCCTTCTATGAGCTTATCTACGAGCTGAATAGCCGGCCCGATTGGGTGAAGATACCGCTGATGGGGATTGCTTCCCTGTTGCAGCAGGAAGTTTAATTCGAGAAACGCTGCTCGTCCCGGGCTGATGAAAAGGCACTATGGCTGAACTGGAAACGCTGCAGGAATCGAAGCGGGAAGGCACGGACAGTCAGTCCGATCTTTTGGTTGCCCTTCCGTCTCCTCTCGGAATGGAACTTTTCACTTCAATCGTTGTCAAGCTCTCGCAGGCATGCGGGCAGCTTTCAACGGGCTGTAATGCAACTTTAGCAATCCCGGGCGGGTTGCCGAGTGTCGAGCCGGAGCCCGCAATTCCGTCCAGTCCGGATCCGGCCCATGCGCTGCGCGTGGTTAGCTATCCGCCGCCTCCGGGGGATGCCGGCGCGATCCCGTGGCTTGCAAATACCGCATGCTACCGCACCATTTCGGCGCTGGCCCTTGGTCTTGGCGCGCGCGCATGCACCGTGCTCGGGGCCGACATCGGATACGACTGCGAATCCTTCACCGCCGAGACGCTCGCGCTGTTGTTGGATCCGGCGCTTGAAGGAAGCTTCGATCTTGTGATGCCGCTCTACACGAACGAGGCATTCGATGATCTGGTGAATAAGAGCATTCTGTACCCGCTGACCCGGACGCTTTATGGGTATCGTGTTCATAATCCGCTGGGCAATGAGTTTCAGATGTCGTCGAAATTGTTCCCGGCGCTTTCCAAGGATGCCCAGAAAGATCCGGCGCGGCAGCAAGGCCGTCTGCCCTGGCTGGCGACGATTGCTGCCAGCCAGGACCTGAAAATCTGCCAGGTCCGGCTCGGAAATCGCCGTCCATGGAGCGCGGACGGCATCGACCTGAGCGATGCTCTGGCCCAGCTCGCCGGCCCGTTATTTGTAGACATGGAAGAGAATGCCGCGTTCTGGCAACGCGTCCGCGGCTCCCATGAGGTTCCAGCTTTTGGAAATTCCGAAGTTTCCGCGGATACCTCCAATCCGGTTGACGTTCGGCGGATGGTGGACGCATTCCAATTGGGCGTAAGCAATCTGCGGGAGATATGGTCGGAGATTTTGCCTCCGGTCACATTACTGGAGCTGAAGAAGCTCTCTCGATTGGCAGCCGATGATTTTCATATGGAGGATTCGCTCTGGGCGCGCATCATCTATGATTTCGCGCTGGCGCATAGGTTGCGGAATATCAACCGGGCTCATCTCTTCGGCGCTCTCACTCCTCTGTATCTGGGGTGGGTGGCATCGTACGCGGTGGAAATCAACAGGACAGGCACGGCCAGCAGCGAGGAACGGGTAGAGCGACTGGCACGCACATACGAGGCGGAGAAACCTTATCTGTTATCCCGCTGGCGCTGGCCGGATCGTTTCCATCCTTAAAAGGTGTAGAACAGGAGTACGTCATGTGGACACAGGTACATCAGGCGCTGCAGGAATCTCTTCATCGAGCCGTGTTCAAGGTAGCTACGCTTTTGCCTGGCGTGCTGGCGCTCATTGTTGCGCTGATCGTTTCCATCTTCATCGGATGGCTGCTGGCGCTTATCGTTCGCCGCATTCTGCTGGCCATCGAGTTTGATCGCCGCGTGGCCGGGTGGGGAATCGCCGATCTCTCCGGGTGGTCCTCCACCAACACTCCCATCGTTGTCGTAACCCGCATCGTCTTCTGGACCTCCATCGTTATCGGCCTCTTTGTCGGAATCGCCGCCTTCGACGCAGCTTCCGCCTTCGGTCTCTCCGGCTACATCCTCGGCTACCTTTCGAAGATCGTCGCCGCCGCCGTGGTACTGCTGGTGGGCGTCATCATCGCGCGCTTTCTTTCACGAAGCGTTCTCATCAACGGCGTCAATATGAACCTGCAATATGCCCGCCTGCTCAGTCTCGGCGTCAAGTGGATGGTCCTGGTGTTTACTGCCGCCATGGTGCTCGATCACCTGGGGATTGCCGCCAGCATCGTCGATCTGGGCTTCGGAATCCTGTTCGGCGGGATCGTACTGGCACTTACGTTGGCGGTCGGCCTGGGCTCGCGGGATCTGGTCAGCCGATCCCTTGAACGGGAGCGGGACAAGGCCGCGCCAGATGAGGACATCGTCCGGCACTACTGACGC
This sequence comes from uncultured Acidobacteriota bacterium, assembly GCA_963823595.1. GTDB lineage: Bacteria > Acidobacteriota > Terriglobia > Terriglobales > Acidobacteriaceae > JAKAAZ01. The sequence continues at coordinate 24,452 of CAWGME010000017.1, read as the reverse complement.
GCATCTAACAATACGTTTGTTCCTGAATTCCGCGGCGTGCCAGTTAGATAAAAGCGAATGAAATTCATAGACCTTGTATTTGGCCGTCCGCTGGCCACTTGGGAAGACACCGCGGAAAAAATAGGGGCACTCAAAGGGGTACCGGTATTCGGCCTGGATGCACTAGCTTCCGCTGCGTATGGGCCGGAAGCTGCGCTGACGCTGCTGATCCCGCTCGGACTTGCGGGCGTTCGTTACATTCTGCCGGTCAGTTTCGTCATCATCGTGCTGCTGGGGATCGTATTTTTTTCCTATCGGCAGACAATTGCCGCATATCCGGAAGGGGGCGGCTCCTACACGGTCGCGCACCAGAACCTGGGGATGTTCCCGGGCCTGCTGGCCGGAGCGGCGCTGTTGATCGACTACACACTGGATGCTGCAGTGGGCATTTCCGCGGGTATTGCGGCGCTGACCTCGGCATTCCCTTCACTGCATTCTCATACCCTGGGGCTCTGCCTGCTGGCGCTTCTCATCCTGACCGCCACGAATTTGCGTGGCGTACGCGAGAATGGCGGAATCTTTATTGTGCCCACGTATTTATTCCTTCTCTGCATGATGATCGTTCTGGCGATCGGCGTGGCGAAAACAATCCTCAGCGGCGGACATCCGCATCCCGTGATTGCGCCGCCGGTATCGCACGCGACGATCGCAGCGGTTAGCGCGTGGCTGCTTATCCGCTCGTTTGCCGGAGGATGCACCGCATTGACTGGCGTGGAAGCGGTCAGCAATGGCGTTCAGACGTTTCGAGATGACAGGGTGAAGAATGCCCGGCGCACGCTTGCCATTATCATCGCGGCGCTTGGAATCATGCTGGCCGGCATTGCCTATTTGGTGAAGACTTACGGCATTGTCGCGACCGATCCCACAGGACAGAATTATCAAAGCATCCTTTCCATGCTGCTCTCCGCGGTTACCGGCCGGGGATGGTTCTACTATGTGGCGATTGCCTCTATTCTGCTGGTGTTGACCTTCTCCGCGAACACGGCGTTCGCGGATTTTCCGCGCGTCTGCCACTTCATCGCGGAAGATGGCTATCTGCCCAGCTCGCTGACCAACCGCGGACGCCGTCTGGTTTATACCGAAGCCATTCTTGTTCTGGCCGGGATCACGGCGGCGGTATTGATTGGGTTCGGAGGGATTACAGACCGACTGATTCCCCTGTTTGCGGTGGGAGCGTTCCTGGCATTCACCATGTCGCAGGCAGGAATGGTGGCGCACTGGCGGCGAGAACGCGGGAGGGGCTCGCGCGGGAGTATGTGGATCAACGCGGTGGGCGCGGTGGCGACCGGAGCGACTGTGATCATCGTGATTGTTGCGAAATTTACGGAAGGCGCATGGATCACGGTTATCGCTATCCCATCCCTGCTGGCCCTTATGTACGGCATTCATCGTCACTATCGAAAGGTGCGCCGGGAAATCGAAGCCAGAACTCCCCTGGAAACCACAAAAGAACCGGAGCCGCTGATTGTGATTACGATGTCCGACTGGACAAGGGTGGGGAAACAGGCTCTTCGATTTGCCATGACGCTCTCGCAGGACATCAAGGTCGTCGAGGCCATCGAGGAAAATAAGGGAGACGATCTGCGCGAACACTGGAGTGAATATGTTGAAAAACCGGCGGCGGCGGCCGGCCTTCCCGCCCCAGAACTGGTGACACTGAAATCGCCTTACAGGTTCGTCATTACGCCGATCGTCAACTACATCCTTCGACTTGCGAAAGACAATCCCCACCGGCGGGTTGTGATCATCGTTCCCGAGTTGATGGAGAAACGCTGGTACTATTATTTTCTTCACACGCAGCGCGCCGCGCTATTGAAAACGCGGCTGCTGATGGAAGACAACGACCGCATATCCGTATTGAATATTCCATGGCATTTGAAAACTTCCTGATGGATAAACTCGCGCGCGCGGGTGGCAAACGGCTGCGACTCAGGTTGCGATTTAATCTGGCCTTTGTTATATGTATTAACTATAGTTTATAAGGTTGGACTTGCCATTCACTCACGCGCTGCCTTTCGCCAGTGCTCTTAGGGAGAAGTTTTGTGCCGGTCTGCTGTCTTTCCATTGCCGTTTGCCTGCTGCTGCAGGCCGGACCGCGTGTCGCGCGGCAGACGCAAACGGCCGCGCCGAGATCGGCGGTATCCGTCGGCGCCGGCGTTTTTCGAAACACTTGCCTCGAAGCGGCGAATTATCACGTAAGCCCTTCTATCGGCGATCCGTGGGCAGCGCCACAGGCGCGCGGGGCGGATCAGAAGCTTGCGCTCGCACAGAAACTCCAACCTCCGAGCGAAGACCAGCTCACGTTCTTTCCGCATCCAGATAACACCCGGTACTGGGTCAGTGGCCAGGCAAACAGCATTTATCAAATGCACGGGAATTTCCATTCTCCCTATCAGGGAGCGAATAGCTTTACCGCGACGTTTCAGTACAAAGCCTCCGTCGTCGGTACGCTGATGCTGGGGTATCAAATCAATCCAAATCCGCGTTACGAAACGGAAGTGATTTTCAACGTAGAGAGCAGCGGTGGGCGCGGCTTGAGCCAGGCGCTCGGGCTGGCTGGATTCACGAATCTCGATGTGGTGCGGAATCCGAATCTTGGACCGGCACCGTATGTGGCGCGGATCGAAATTCATCAAACCATCGGTTTCACCAACGAAATGGCTTCGCAGTCACGCGGACCGCTGGCGCTCGCTACCCGCGTTCCTGCCCGGCGACTTGGAGATTCGCGCGGGTAAATTTACGCTGCCCGACATGCTGGACGTGAATGCCGTTTTGAGCGATAGCCATCAGCAGTTTATGAACTGGACCATCGATAACAATGGCGCGTGGGACTACGCTGCCGACACCCGCGGGTACACCTACGGCACAGACATCGAATATCAGGAACGGAACTGGGGTTTGCGCTATGTGATCGCGTTGATGCCGACCGTGGCAAACGGAACCACGCTCGACTGGGCCTTGCGGCGAGCGCGCGGACAGAATGCGGAGCTGGAGATTCGCAGAGGTTTACTAGCCGGCCGCGATGGCGCGATTCGGCTGCTGATCTACGGCAACAACGCACATATGGGCGACTATCGCGAGGCGGTCAACCATTATCTGGAAGGTCTGACACCCACGCCCGAGATCACCTCGGTCGAACGCTTCGGCGCGTTCAAGTACGGCATCGATCTCAACCTGGAGCAGAACGTTACGAGCAATTTCCGGCTCGGCGGCCGGTTCGGCTGGAACGAAGGCCAGCATGAGTCTTTCGCTTATACGGAGGATGACCAGACATTTACGTTCGGTGGAGACTATGGCGGGGCGGCATGGCGGCGCAAACTGGACAAAATCGGCGTCGCGTTTGTCACTAACGCAATCAAGAAAGATCACCAGAATTATCTAAAGCTGGGCGGTCTCGGATTCCTGCTTGGAGATGGCCGGCTGAACTACGCCCGCGAGGACATCGTGGAAGCGTATTACAACGCCCACGCCTGGCGAGGGCTGTACGTTGCAGCCGGCGATACGTTCATTGACCATCCCGGCTACAACCAGGATCGCGGGCCGGTGAACGTTGAAAGCGTGCGTGTGCACCTGGAATTTTAGAGCAGTTTCGTCAAACGATCGCTGTCATTCCGTCTCCCCATAATGCCTCTGAAGTTCAGATGGCTGCATCCCAGCTCTGAATTTCGACGATTTCAGAAAAAGACAATCCAAATTTGCTGCGTCGACGTACCCGCTTTGGAGGACGAATGGCCGGCTGCTGCTCCAGCCCTGCGATCCGCTCCACGTTCTGAGTCAGATGGCGCAACACTCTCCCTCCCATATGACTCATTTATTGCGAAATACCCTGCGGCCCGCTTGCCGATTCTTTTAGCGGATGGGCTCTCCGGGTTTCAACCATCGACGCGAGAGGAATCTATTTATGAAAACCAGCGACCAGGAAAATGCAACCAGCTTGACCAAATCAACCTTCAACCGCCGCGCCTTTGTCAAAGGCATAGGCTTCACCGGGATCGGGCTGGCGGGAGCAGCCGTGATCGGCAGCCAATTCGGAGCTACTGAGCAGAAGGTGGAGGCCGCGTCCGGCGTCAGCGACGAAGCCATCCTGAATTTCGCGCTCAACCTCGAATATCTCGAGGCCGAGTTCTACTCCGTGTCGACTTACGGAGCGACCCTGGTACAGCGCGGAATCATCACCAAGGCCGAGGAAACAGGTCCTACAACCGGGGGCAAGATGGTGCAATTCCATAACTTGGCCTATCTGGCCACCGCCATACGCAATGACGAGATGGAGCATGTGCTTTTCCTTCGCGCCGCTCTCGGTGCCGCGGCGGTCAAAAAGCCCGCGATCAACCTCGATGCCCTTGGCTATGGTTTTGCGGGTGAGGCCACATGGTTGAAACTGGCGCGGCAATTTGAAGATGTTGGAGTGAGCGCCTACCTCGGCGCCGCTCCGCTCATCAGCAATAAAACCTATCTGGCCGCGGCGGGGGCCATCCTTGCCACCGAAGCCCAACACTCAGGATCAGTTCGAGCAAACTGCATCATGAAAGGCGCCCACAGCCCTGCGGTGGACTCGCATGATGTTCCACCCACCCCGAATACTCCATTCTTCGTCGATAAGAATGGCCTGAGTATTCCGCGTACTACCTCGCAGGTCCTCAACATCGTTTACGGAGGAGGGAGATGCTCGGGTGGCTTTTATCCCGACGGAATGAATGGCGAAATCGTCTGCCAATCGTAGGCAACAGGCTGGCGTCGATGTCGATCGGCGCCAGCCGCACCGTCAGCCCGCCTCCGCGATTTTGCGCGTCATCTTCACACTCGGTTCCGAAGCAATGCGGGTTTCTCCACTCCGCTGCGCTTCGGCCGGGATGAGAGTGCTAGGGGAGTCCTGGGACAACGCGAATAACCCTTTCGCCAGTTACCCTAATTTTTGCGTGATCTTTCCTCTCTCTCTTCAGGTCACTTCCTTCGTCGCTTGTTTCTTGTGTTAATCACGCTTTAAACAACTTGAGTGAATCCGATGGAAAGCAGTGATGCCAGCTTGCTCAACTTGCTCGAGATGTGGCCGACGCCAACCGCACAATGATGCGCAGGCCCTTGCTGGTTCCATTCCTGGATAAAGCGTCTTGCTCCGATGGAAAATTTGTAGCGGCTGTTCGTATTTCCAATTTCGAGGATGGGACCGGCCACAGACTCACCTTCCGCAACCAGCAACTTCAGTTGGCCGCCAATGTCCTCCGCAACGGACAGCAGCGTGACCGGGCCATGCTTGACCGACATTTCAACCGATAAGCCTCGTCCCACTTTGCCGTGATAGACGCCCAGCGGACGGACTTTCGTTCTGCCCTGCGCAATTGCGATGTGCCCGGGACCGTCGTGGCCCATCAAGACCACGTCGTCCTTAAAGTCGGTCGCGTAATACTCGGTGAAGGAGCCGCCAGCTCCAAAGCTGTCCATAATTTTCATGGCCTGGACATTTTTGATCTCGTACTCGCCGGCTACCGGAATTCCTCGCGCGGTCAGCAGGCTTGTTCCAAGAATGATGGAGCTGATGGCATCTTCATTTGCCGGATTGCCGATTCCTTTGTAGTAGTAAGCCAGCGATCCCAGCCGATGCTTTTCGATCAGCCAATCCAGTGCGACCGAAGTCCGTGCCGCCCGCGCCAGTTCGCCTGCATCGCAGTCTGGCTGTACGTCGAAGCGTTCCTTAAACTGCTGCACCCGACCACTGATTTCCTCATCCTCGATTTGCGCGCGAATCGCAGCCAGCTCGTCGACTTCGACGATCTCGATATGGCCTCCAAAAGAGGCGCACTGCAGCGTGAGGTCGGTATAGATATCAAGCATTCCGCTGTAATAATGCCCCATCAGGCCTAAGCGGTTATGCTCCATGATTCGAGCGACGCGCGCCGCGTCCATCCAATCCTGAATTTCGCTCCAGGCAGGAGGGTCGTCTGCAAGCATTCCCGTCACCTGATGGAAAGGAATGCGGCTCCGCTGGAAGACATTCGCGATTTCCGGCAACGGGCATGCCTGGCAGTACGCCAGCCACTCGCCGGTCATCTCGGTCCTGTCGCCGAGCGCATTGATTCGGCCATAATCGATGGCTGCTGTCGGCGAAAGATTGAGAACGATGACGGGAACTTTTGCGCGCCGAACAATCGGAAGGACGGTTGAGGAAAGCGCATAGGTCGTCACGTAGAGGAAAATAATGTCTACGTCGGCCTGTCGGAATTTGTGCCCGGCTGTAACCGCTTTTTCCGGCGTGTCAATCAAACCAAGGTTCAGAACCTCGATGCCCGGACGACTCAGCTTCTCTGCGATCGTATCCGTGTACCCTTTCAGACGGCTTTCAAGGCCAGGAAACTGCTCCCAATAGGCATTGTGGCCAATCCCAAATAGCCCTATGCGCAATGAGTTCGATGGATCCATTCAGTTGATTGTTTCCATATCAGCACCCATCATAGATGAAACCACTTAGCCGACTATGCGCCCCGCTCTTCACGATCGAGAGCTTCGGCGAGTGGCAGGAGCCTGATGTGCATCGTTCTTTTCACGTGACCTGCGCACATTGCCTTCTGACTGCCGGTTTTCCGTTCAACTTATTGAACGCCTTCTGTTTATATTGAACAGTTTCGTTCGACGGCGGCTTTCAACTGGATTACCTTAGCATCGAGACAATCGCGTTTTGGGGGGCACATGAAGGCTTTGCGTCACTTGCGGGTACAGTGTTTACAAATCGTTTCCATTCTGATCGTGCTGAGCAACCTTCGGCTGGATGTCAGCAACGGTGCCGTGCTGGGGTCAGGCGAATACGGGAACCATTTCAGGGACGGTGACCGACTCAACAGGAGCGGTCGTTCCACACGCCACAATCACAGCGACAAACACGAGCACCGGTGTGCCCAGCAGCACGACTGCGGACTCTTCCGGGCACTACAGCTTCCTGGCCCTGCCCGCCGGCTCCTATAATCTTTCCGCCGTCCATGCCGGTTTCGACACCATGACAATGGCCGGCATTCCTCTCCGCGTTTATCAGCAGATTACGCAGGATATTGTGCTGAAAGTCGGCACAGCCAAACAGACGGTAACTGTCGAAGCGGCTCCTACGCTGGTGGACACCACCAATGCCAGTCTCGGCACCACCGTCAACCAGGAAGCCATCGTGGATATGCCGCTCAATCTTCGAGAGGTCGGCTCGCTCGCACTGCTGGTTCCGGGAACAGTGAATACTACCGGAAGGTCGCTGGCCACAGGCGCGGCAAATGGCTCCGGGTTTAACGACTTTGGGTACAGCGGATCGGGCGGCGGTTCCGGCGGCAACCTTCTCCTCATTGATGGAATGATCTCCCGAGCGATCAACAACAGCAGTTTTTCGTTGGATCCTCCGCCGGAGATGGTTCATGAGTTCAAGATCCAGAACAACGTGTATGACGCCTCCTTTGGAATGGCCTCGGGCACGTTTATGAACCTGATCACAAATTCCGGCACGAACCAGATACACGGGTCAGCCTGGGAATTCGTGCGAAACAGCGCAATGGATGCGAGCGGCTACTTTTCCCAGGGCAAACCTGCGCTTTCGCGGAACCAGTTCGGCGGCGCCATTGGCGGCCCGATTATCAAGGACAAGATCTTCTATTTTGGAAGCTATGAGGGCCTGCGGTTAACTCAGGGGCAAATCTCCAGCAGTATTGTGCCCACCGCAGCCGAAAAGGCGGGAGATTTCAGTTCTTTTCTCACAGGAACAACTGCCAACCTGTGCGCCTCCAGCGGCCGGCGGCACCAGCAAATCTCAACTTCGATACCGGCCAACTATTCGATCCGGCAACCGAGTACAATTACACGTGCCCGGCCGACCCCGCTAAGCCAGGGTCACGCCAACGACCGTCCTGGTGGGTACGCCGATACCGGGAAACAAGCTGACAACAATCGATCCGGTGGCGCAGAAGGTGCTGGCGCTGTTTCCTTCGCCGAATACTTCTGGTGTGGTGAACTACACAAACCAATCCCCAGAGACGCGGCAGAACGATCAGTTCGACGGGCGTGTCGATGCCACTCTTTCCAAAGTCAACACTATTTTCGTTCGCTATCTGCTGGGCAACTCGAATATCACATTTCCCGGAGCTCTTCCGGCCTTCAATGGTTATCAGCATTTCAAAGGACAGAACCTGGTGGGCGGCTGGACCCGAGTGCTTGGCCCCTCGACCATCAATGACCTGCGGATCGGGTATCAGCGGGATTATCTGACCTACACCTGCCAGGGATGTCCCAGGCCGGCGGGAACACTTGCCAGCTTCGGCATCGCCGGATTGACGAATCCCCTGCCCCAGTTCAATGAATATCCGAATATGCAATTTCAGAACTTTCCGCTGTGGGGCGACGGTTTCCCCGGCTACTACCCGGTGGTCGCTCCCGATACTATCGAACAGTATGAAGACACGTACACGAAAGTGATCGGCCGCCATACGCTGGCGCTCGGCGCCAATCTTGATTTCTGGCAGACCAATGGGGTCAGCGATCCGCTGCAGGCAAATGGACTTTTCACCTTCAACGGTCAATATTCTTCGCTCGCGGGTGAAATCCCGAATGTCAGCAGCGTGTCAGACCTGGCAGACCTGGAACTCGGCTATCCCGCCGGCGGCCAATTCACCAAGAACGCCATTATTACCAATCTTTCCGGCGGCCGCTGGATCAGCCTGTTTGCGCAGGACAATTTCCGTCTCAGCTCTCGATTCAACGTGCAATACGGCCTGCGCTGGGAATACCGCCGCCAGCCGATGGAGAAGAATAATCGACTCGCCGCACTGTTCCCGCTGTCGAATTCCTACACGCCTGGAGATGCTCTTCTGCTCACCGCATTACCCGATGCCGCTAACGATGCGCTTTGTTCCAATCCCTATTTTCTTTCCGCGACCGGCCACTGCCTGATCATGACCTCCGGCGTTCGCAGGTCCAAGGGCCTGACCGGCAACAAGGTCCGCCAGGTGAGCTATCGGACCGGGCCCTGGATATTTCGATCCTCGGCTTGGCATTTCCTGGCAGCCGCTCAGCTCCGGCAAATTAGTGGTTCATGCCGGCGCCGGAATCTTCAATGACCTGCCGGATACAAATCGGATGGGTTCGTTTGCCAACAACAATCCTGTGTTTACCCAGACGCCAAACTACGTCACCGCGGTTGGCGCACCGCCGCCGCTGACCAATGGCGTTCCCGACCAAAACGCAGCAGGCATTTATTAACGCGCCTTCGGTTTCCCTTTCGGGAATTACTTCCCAACTGATGCCCAGCCCGTTTTACAAAACGCCGGAGACATACGAATGGAGCTTGAGCCTCCAATATCAACTGGCGAAGGAATGGGGAGCGGAAGTCGCTTACGTCGGAAACCGAGGCGTGCATCTCGACTACATGCACAATCTGGGGAACCAGGCAAAGCCGGGCGTTGGAGACCTGCAACCACGCCGGGTATGGCCTGATTTCAGCACCATGCTTTACGACGATTACCAGGCGTTTTCGAATTATCAATCCATCTACGGAAAGCTTGAAAAGAGAGCGTCGAACGGCCTGGCAATGCTGGTCTCGTACACCTATTCAAAGGCGCTGGACAACGAAGGGGGCAACATCGATAACCAGTCGGCCCCGCAAAACGACAACGATCCCAAATCCAACTATGCGCTGGCGGACTTCAATGTCAGCCAGACGCTGGTGGTCAGCCCGATTTATCAGCTTCCATTTGGACGAGGGAGAAGATTCCTGGCGAATGGGCGCTATGTGAATTTACTCGCCGGAGGATGGGAAGTGAGCGCGATCGTGACCGCCACGAGCGGGCTGCCGTTTACTGTAACAACCACCCAGGATTATTCGAATACCGGCTCTTCCTCGCCACGGCCGGACCGGATCTGCAAAGGAACCGGCCCGAAGACACTTGCCGAGTGGTTTAATCCAAACTGCTTCACTACGACTGCCCTCGCACAGGCGCTGGCCAACGGAACACCGCGGTTCGGCACTTCCGGCCGCAATATCCTGTCCGGTCCAGGCCAGCAGAACTGGGACCTGGCGTTCATCAAAAGAACTCCGATCAACGATCGAATGGCGGTGGAGTTTCGAGGAGAGCTCTTCAACGCGTTCAACCACACGAATTTCGGCGCACCTGGCAGTGTGATCGGCACCAGCACGGCTGGAGTGATCTCTTCCGCCGGATCGGGCAGAGACGTTCAGCTGGCGGTGAAGTTTGAGTTTTGATTCTGTACCGCCGACGTAAGAATCGGCGGTACAGGTTCTTCGGTTATTGCGCAGCGTCCATTACGCAGCGAAAGCCCAGCGTACCGGAACGGTCGTAGCTAGGGGCCATCAGCAGAAGCTTGCCATGCTCATCGTTACGGTATGCCTGCGGAAAATACCAGATCGAACCTTGCGGCTGATAGTAACTGCCACCGCGTAGAATCGCTGCGCGAGTGTGGTCGTCCATAAATTCCTCCGTCCATTGCCACACATTGCCGACCATATCCATCACTCCGAATGGGCTGGCGCCGGATGCGTGCGCATCCACATCGGCTGGGCCGGTCAGCGCGCGTCCGGTATCGACGGCAGGAACGGCATTCGCATCCCAGCTATTTCCCCATGGATAGGAACGTCCATCGGTTCCCTGAGCTGCGTACTGCCATTCCCACTCGTGAGGAAGCCGTTTGCCAGCCCACTTGGCGTAGGCTCGCGCATCTTCAAGAGAGACCCAGGTGACCGGCTTGTTGCCCCAGCCTTCCGGGTAGGCGCCATTCTTCCAATCGCGCAGAAAATCGTAGTCGTCCCTGGGATGGTAGCGGGTGGCATCGAGGAATTTTTTGAACTGCGCATTGGTGACGGGATATTTATCGATATAGAACGCGTCGATGTGCATTTTGTGCTCGTGAAAACGGCGCGGCATATCTTCCCATGGATATTGCACATCGACCCCGATGTCATTGCTTCCCTCAATCTCAATGCCGCGAACTTTGAAGAGAAAATCGGCTGCTGGAATTTTCACCATCCCAGCAGGGGCGGTCGGAGCGACCTGAGTCCGAGGGATCTTGACGATCTGTTGCGGCAGCGTCTTCCACTCCGACGAATAGCTCGAAAGCGATCTCACCGTCATCGTTTTCATTTTCGCGATCAACTGCTGCGTGGCGGCATCCGGCGCCCCGGGCGTTGCCAGCACAGCTCCAAAACCGTGAGCTTCGATGGGAAAAGACAAGATATCTTTGTCGCCCTCGCGGTCGGGTTTTAACTCCACGCCATGGTACAGATCGAAGTAACGCATTCCATCTTTTGCCGGGACGGACATTTCACGACCCGCAACATCGTATTCGTTCCGGTTCACGATGGTCCACACGGTTTGGTCACGAAGCGGCCAGCGGCTGGCGAAGACTCCATAGACGGTGGTTGGATACAGAGGCTCCCAATCCTTGCTGACGAGAAAAGGAGCGACACCCCGTTCGATGGTGGCCATGCGGCGAGTCGCTTCGCCATCGCGGGGCGTGATTCCGTTCCAGATGCCCCAGACGTTTTCCCAGCTTTCCCAACCCACGCCGTTAAAAAAAGCAAACTGAAGGTCATCCGTCTTGTCCCGGGCCCATCGATGGGAGATGTTGACCATGTGACGAGTCTCCAGCCATTTGAAACGGTCGACTTCGGGAGCAAACGGAAATTTGTACTGACCCCACGTCATGACGTTCCATGCCAGGGCTTCATCGGCCGGCGCGCCTTCCGGTTCAAACGCCAGCGGATGTCCTGCTTTTTCCGCGGCCACTGAGAAGGCACGAGGCACACCATCCTGGGTGTCTCCGTTGATGCCGTCGGCATTCAGTTGTTTCATAAAGGTCGCGATCGCTTCCGGCCAGGGCATGCCTGGGCTGCGGGTTCCCTGATCCCACATCATCATGGGGAAGAGCACGCGCACGCCATGGTGATGGAAGTCGGCAACCATCTGCTGCACACCCTCGACGCCGCCCGGCATGGAGCGGACCATGTCCTGCTGATTGCGGTCATCCATCCCCATATTCGGATACGTGGACCAGATCAGAACGGCGTCGATTCCGCCATATCGTTTCTGCAGATCGTCCAGATAACGATCCACCGTGTACTTGCCGGAAACAGGATCGTAAAAATACCGGTCCTGCACCATCATTTGCGGCTGAATGAAGCTGGACTGAGTCCACTGCAGTTCGGGCGTGCTGTAGCGCCAGCCGTCATAGCCGATACGAATCCTGCGTTCCATGCGCCAATGCGTCACATCTTTCAGCCAGGATTCGTGCATCTCCGCGGGGCAGGGATGATAACCGCCAGCCAATGCGGCTGAGTATGCAATGCTGAGTGTCAGGCAGTCGGGAGAAGGTATCTGCTCGCCGGCGGGTCTGTAATGCGTGTCTTGCGCGACGGCAATTGGAACAAGCATCGCAGTTGCAAGCAGTGCGCCCGCGACCGCATGCATGTGGTTGCGAATCCGATTCATACGAGCCTCCATGAAAGTTGTGCTGCTTCTCCAGCAATGTTTCTATGTTGCTACCGCTTCACCACGAAAATGCGATGACCATACGCGGGCAATTCGACCTGCAGCCCGCTACCGTGCACTTCGGCTGCCTTTCCGCTGTCCAGGTATTGATATCGAGAGCCATTGATGGCTCCCAGGTCAACGTCCACCTGGGCCGGTTCGGGTTGAAAGTTGAAAACGATCAGGAGGCGCTCAGAGTGGTCTGCCGAATCACGTACCGTTGCGTAGTACCGGGCAGCGTCGTTGGTTGGGATCTGGCGTCTTGTGCTGTTCTGATACAGCGCCGGATGGATCGCTTTTATCTTGAGCAGGTGCGCGATGCCGGGCGCAGGTTGAGTAATTCCGCCTTGCGGATCGCAATAGCAAAGCATATCGCCGGAGGTGGCCAGCAAGGCTTCCGCCAATTGCTGCTGCTTTTCATTGTGCAGATTGGGTACAGGCATATAGAGCGTGCCGCCTGCGGCAAGAACAGGATCGTGATACTCGCGGAGAGCATTTTCTAAAAGCTGGGGATTGCCGGTTTCCACGCTCTTCCGGAGCGCCTGGTTGTTCTTCTCCCACCAGATTCCCAGGCCGTAATCATACAGATTGGTAAAGTGCCCTTCCGTAATCCATCCAACCGGATCGTCGGTATGAAAGGCGCCTCCACCCTCCGGCTGTATAAATTTACGGCCATAACTGGAAATTGGACCGGTAATGCTGTCGTTGATCTTTTGCCAGGTCGCGCCGGGGTACCAGTTCACCGCATCGAGGATCATGCCGTCGAGGCCGGTGCTCATCCAGAATTTCACGACCTTCCTGGCCTCTGCCGGCCATGCAGTTCCGGCCCAGTTATATTGCGGCAGACGGATGGTTTGCCCGTTTGCATCTTTTCCCGGCCATCGCGTCCAGTAGTATTCCTGGGCGCGGTCGCTCCACTGCCAGAACTCATTTTTCTCCGGGTCATAGCCGGGCTGTTTTGGACGAATCAGAAAATAGCTATTGCTCGTTGCCGGCGGAGGCGCATCTTTTGTTTTGCTCCAAAAGAAGAAGTTTCTATCCGGGGTGTTGCGTTCCGCCCGCACATCTTCCTCGGCTTTTAGAAATTGCGGCGCCTCGATACTGCTGTATCCGAGATTCTGAAATGTCACGACGGAAAGGCCGAGGCTGTGGGCCTGGTGCACCAGCCGCCGGAAATCCCCTATGCTGCCGAGCCCCGGATCCAGGCGGAAACGGTCTTTCGCGTCCAGTCCGTCATAGCTGTTGCCGCCCTCTTCCGGCGCAAAAATTTCCAGCGCGGTGATGCCTTCATTTTTCCATGTCAGCATCTGTTGTTTGGCTGTTGCGGGATTCATCGACAGGTGTTCAAAGCGCCAGTATCGAGTTGTAGGTTTCAACGTGACGCGATGAATGGCCGCTGCCGTTACATACCAGGGCGGTCCCTGAGATGGCTTGGCCGCTTTTGCGGGTAACGGCAATAACGCAGCCACAAACATGGCTAGAGCCGTTGATAGTCCGCAAAAGAGAGGTCCGATTTTACCGCTGAATATCATCGAGCATCCTGGATACTTCGGCAAAGGTCGGCATGGAGGGTTGTGCGCCCGATCGGGTCACAGAGACCGAAGCCGCAGTGACGGCAAACCGCGCACTTTCAATGGGAGATTTGCCCAACATAAGCCCAACGGCGAATGCGCCGTTGAGAGCATCCCCGGCCGCAGTGGTATCAATCGCATCCACAGCCACCGCGTTTAGCTGTTGCTCGATACTGTCCGTAGAGAGGTAGGCACCGCGCGAACCTAGCTTTAGAATGACGCCCGCGGGACCTGCCGCCCGGATCGATTGCGCAGTCTGACGCAGAATCCTCGAATCCAGACTCTCAGCTATCTGAAGTATCCGCAGCTCGATGGGCATAAAAAGCTGCTTCGGTTTCATTGGGTGTGAACCAGCGAATACGCTTCAGTAGATCCGATGAAAGGGCCTGCGCTGGAGCCGGGTCCAGCATCAGCGGCACACCTTCTTCCGTGCACAATTCCGCAAGGCGCTCCACGGACTCAACAGGAATCTCGAGCTGCGTCAGAACAAGGCCCGCATTTTGGATCAGCGACCGATATTGCTCGATATATTCCGGCGATACAACGGCGTTGGCTCCAGGTATGACCACGATGCAGTTTTCACCTGTCGAACTCACGGTGATCGAGGCGAGACCGGAGGAGCCTTCCACCGTCTCGACTGCTGTCAGTCCCACCCCGGCATCTTGTAAATGCGCTCGCAGTTGCTCGCCGAACAGGTCCGATCCAACCTTGCCGATCATCTGCACGGGATAGCCGAGACGAGCCACGGCAACGGCTTGATTTGCACCTTTCCCCCCGGGATGCATCTGAAAACCGGAGCCAAGGAGCGTTTCTCCAGCAATCGGTATCCTGCCAGCTGTAGAAACAAGGTCCATATTGATACTTCCCACAACGACGATGGGCCGCATTTGGTTCAATATGTCCATTCCAGTTTTCCCGGCTGTTTTCAGTGAGTCCAAAAAATAGGAGCAGAAGCAACCGCAGACAACCCCAGAATAAAAAGCACGAACATAAAAGTCAGCAGTAGTTTGGACTGCCGCGGCGCACCGGCAAATTCGCGCCATACAAAAACGCCCCATGCAGCGGAGATCATCGTTGCACCCTGGCCAATGGAATAGGAGACCGCCGGGCCAACGATATGCGCCCGCGAGGCAACAAAATTGAGCACCGCGCCCGTGCACCAGATTGCCCCGCCCACAATTCCCCAGGCATGCCAGCGAAATGGCGCGCCGGAATATGCCGACATTGCGACCGGCGGCTGAGCATCGAGCGGTTTGCGCATTAATACCGTGTTGAAAACGAGGGCGCACAAAGCAACGCCGACCACAAAATAAAACGAGGTGGCATAGGGTCCAGGCGCATGCGGCAGGGCCATGGCGTGGGATACGAACGGATAAAAGGCGCCCATCAGCACGCCTGCAACCAGGCTGATGATGAGACCACGCCGGCTCATCGCGCGGTGCTCTCTCTCCCGCATTCGATAGGCCAAGGCGTCGCACACAATGGCAGCCACAACCAGCGCAATCCCACCGAATAACAGCGCTGGATTGCCATTCGGCGACAGAATATAGCTGCTGACAGCGCCCACAACCAATGCCAGGCCGATTCCTACGGGAAATGCTACGGCAAGCCCGGCAATCTCAATCGCGGCAACCAATAGCAGGTTGGCGGCGTTGAAGATGATTCCGCCCAGAATTGCCCAGCCGATGCTGGCCATTCCGGCGCCGGCTACATCGGCCATGAATGGCCGGCCGGCTTGTCCTGCGGAGCCGAGCGTCCATCCCCAGATCAACACTCCGACAAACAGGCCGATGACGTAATCCCAGTAAAACAACTGAAACCTGTACGCCGGGCACAGTTTGACCATGTTGGCCCACGATCCCCAGCAAAGCATGCTGAGAAGCATGAAGAGAAGAGCGATCGCGTATGTCTCCGGCTGATACAAAAAGGACTCCTTCAGGGTTGCAAGAACCGCGATCCACCAACTCGTTATTTAGCCTGGCGCACGATAGTTACGGAAATGTATTTTGGCGCTCTTTGCATCCTCAGTAAAAAAAGCATCCATTGCCGATGGTTAAATAGATCTTCGAAACAGATTAAAACACCAGCTTTGCTGCCAGTTGGCCGATCCGAGCCTCTCTTGACCCATTCACACTGCCGAATGGAAATTGCGAATTCCCGCTGGGATAGGTTGTATTCAAGCTGTTCCATTGAGAGTGGTTGAAAGCGTTGAATGCGTCTGCGCGGAATTCAAGATGAAGTCCGCTGACGATTGGAAAGGTCTTCGCAAGAGAGAGATCCACGTTGTTCTGCCCGGGGCCTCGAATGGTTCCCAGCCCGGAGTTTCCGCGCACATTCATAGGTGGAACCGAAAACGCCGAGGTATTGAACTGATGCAGAGGTGTTTTTTTCGAATGGCTGATATTCGGATCACCGGAAACGTTCAGCTCATCGAAGCCGGCTCCATCCTGCGCGCTTGAACCATATCCGGTCGGACACCTGCTGGTGCCGGCGTCGGTTGCGGGGCACGGGGTTCCAGGACCGCCGTTGATGGCCGTCAGGCTATCGCCGGACTCCATGGTCAGAATGCCGCTGATGCGCCAACCCGCCAGAAGCTCCTTGGCCACCCGCGGCCAGCTCTGTCCATAAACGGGGTTCCATATTCCGCTAAAGACAAAACGTTGCGGGTGGGACTGTGTGCTTTGGCCGCGGTTGTAGATATTCGGATAGAAAAATCCGCTGCCGCCTCCACCCGGAGCGCCGTTGTTCCCCAGGGAGTTGATATAGGGATAGTCGGATACCGTTCTGCTCCATGTGTAATTCGTCAGTATCTGAAATCCACGACTGAACTGATGCTGGTATTGCGCAATCAGGGCGTTGTAGAAAGAGTTGATATTGGACCTATAGACGAATATGTCGCCAAATCTGCCGGCGTTGTTCGGGCGCGCTGCGTTGAACGTGGGATCATTCACGCCTCCACCATAAATCCAACCGGTCTGATAAGGAGGAAGATTGATATTGACCTGATTCAAACCCTTTCGGCCCTGTACTCCCGAGTAAGAAATCGTGAACACATCGTGCGAGCCAAGTTGATGCTGAAGGTCCAGCAACATGCGCTGGTAATAGGGCAGCGGTGTCGACTTCTGATCCAGGTACGTCACGGTGGCGTACTGTCCATCGCCCTGATAGCCCTGCCCGGGCCCCGTGGGAACCGGGAAGGTCCCGAGTGTTGTCGTCTTCGGGACTGGGAAGATATTCGACAGGTTCAACACTGGCGTGTCAGGGGGAGCGCCGAGGGTGACATTATTGACGGTGTAATTGACTGCGGCTGAGGTGCCGTATATGGCTGTGCCGACGAGGCTTGAAATCGAGCTGGCACCCGCATCATAGAAGATGCCGTAACCCGCGCGGATAACCGTGGTCGGAGTCGGAGAGTAGATTATGCTCAGCCGAGGGGCAAAGTCCGTTTTCGGTGCAGAGAGATAGCTGGTTCGACAATCCTGGTGCGATGCCCGGATATGCCAACACACCGCCCGCCGCATTGGGCTGGTAAACGGCGCAGCACGGTGAGAGCTTCGGGTCGGGGGTATAGTCCGGAATGTTCAGGTCGTAGCGCAGGCCGGCGGAAATCGTAAGTTTCGGACTGACGCGGAACACATCATTCAAATAGAAGCCATAGTAAGGGAAGATGATGTTGTAATTTGGCGATGTTGGTCCTCCGCCTTGTATCTTGTAACGAACCAAGATGCTGTCGGGCAGACCCATGAGGAGATCCGCCGATGGGTCGCCGCCGATATAACCCTGAGTCGATCCGCTCTTGCTGAACTCTCCGGTGAAACTCGCGTTCTGCTGGATGTCCCAGTCGGTTTCACTTTTCCGGAAGAGATTGAATCCGGCTGTAATGGTATGACGGCCGTGGGCCCAGTCCAAATTGTCCGAGTACTGAAAGGCGCTGTTCGAGGCGCTGAATATCTCGCCATTACCCGGGCTTACATAGCCGGAACCGGTCGTTGGGTTTGTTACATCAGCGCCAGCACACCATGTTGAATGTCAGAGCCGGTGTTTTGCAGATACTGATTGAAAGGATTGGCGGAGCTGTTGTAGTAGGCAAGGTTGGCAGAGTTTATGGAGAGCAACGTGGCCTTGTTCACACCGAAGATGAACTCATTTGTCAGGTTCGGGGTGAATACGTGGGCATAATTCACCGTTACCAGGTAGGACTGGTCCTCTGTGGGGAAAGTATAGAGCTGAAAAGGCTGCGGTCCGCCGCTGTAGCTCGATGAGCCATTGGATTTCGACCAGGTGACAAATACGGAATCATTGGCCGAGATCCTCGCGTCAAAGCGGCTATCGAAGTGGTATTGTGAGATGCTTTCGGCCTGATAACCCACATAGTTGGTTTCATTGCTCGGTACATTTACGTTCGGCAACGGGATCGTGGCATTGACCAGCTTCACCGCGGTGGGATCAATCAGCGGCGATCCATTAGGCTTGCGCGCCAGGTCGAGACGGTTATCAGGGATCGGCGGACGCGTACTGTTACCGTTGGCGTCATAGGTGGTTTCGAACGGGTTAAAGAGTTGCTGGGGGTCGGGGTTGTTAACCAGCAGTTCGCTGTAGTTTCCGGTGCGTTCCGCGGCAGAGGGCACTGAGCCGGTGAAAAGAGTATTGCCGTCGTGCTCGAGCATTTTTTCGTAGTTTGCGAAGAAAAATACCCTGTTTTTAAGACCCGGGAACAACTTCGGAATATAGACCGGGCCGCCTAGATTCCCTCCAAACTGGTTCCTGATGATCGTTTGCTTTGTGGCGGGGGTGGCGGTGATGACCTGCACCAGCTTGTCGTACGAGTTCGTGGCATTCAAATCAGTATTTTCAAGAAAATCGTACGCCTCGCCATGAAAGCTGTTGGTGCCCCCTTTGGTCTGCATGTTTAGAGCTGAAATGTCGTGGCCGACGGCGGACGAGAAGCTGGTCACGGTCATCGTGCCCGTACCGATCGCCTCCACCGACGGCTCGTAGCTGATGCTGCTCTCGTAGTTGTCATTGATATTCACGCCATTGATATAGAACCCGTTATCTCGCGAACCTTCGAAGGCGCCCCCGGCGGTCGCCGCGGTTCCGCCAAATGCAAACTGCGCGCCCACGGAGTACGTGCCACCCGGATTGATGTTGGCCTGCGGGTAAGTGGAGACGCCCGGCGTGAGCGCCATGATCGAGGTGAAGTTGCGGCCATTCAAAGGCAGCTGTTCCATCTGCCGCGTGGAGATGTTGGTATCGACACTGACTTGATCAGTTTCGAGGCCATTCCCCTGCGAAGTCACTGTCACTGTCTGGCTGACCGAACCCGTCTGCAATTTGAAATCGTAATGCGTGAGAGCGCCGATATTGACGGCGACTGGATTGGATACGCCGGTTTGGAATCCCTGCATAACGGCCGTCAGTTGATACTCACCGGCCGTGAGATTGTTGAATTCGAAATGGCCCGCAGAGTCGGCCTTGATCTGACGGCTATGATTTTGGGCAATATCGCGCAACGTAACTTGCGCTCCGGGAATAACAGCACCGGACGGGTCGTAGACGGTTCCATCAATTCCGCCGCGTTGTGCGAACTGCCCGAAGCACGGGAGCCCGGTCGAAAGGATCAGAACCGATAGGAACAACAGCGCAAGCTTAGAACAGCGGCACATAGGCCCTCCAAAATAGAACGCGTTTGAAACCTTTCAAACCTGCAAGACGTAATGTATATACGGAAGCAGAGACCTGTCAATACTGGCTTATTTAACCTTCTTTCGCCATATCAACGTTGCTGGCCAGCCGCAGTTCGGACGATCCACGCAGCCACTCTTTAGAGCAGTTCCACGTTCCTATCCCCCGCCCAGAAACCGCGAGGTGCAGCTTTTCTTAACGGAAAAGCTGCGCGACAATCCAATCCCGCTGAGTACAGCTACCGTGGAACGGCTCTACGCGATGATTGCTCGACGCGCGCGGCCACCAATATCATGGTCATTGCGACATTTGTTTGAAACGATCTCATTGCTATAATCCGGATTGCCGCGCCGACAAAACGGTCTGTTTCGTGGCCGGGAAGGGATATGAGCACATGCCGAACATGAAGCAAATCGCCCGGATGGCAAATGTGTCGCTGGGCACTGTTTCCCATGTTCTGAATGAGTCGGCGGCCGTTCGTGAACCTCTGCGCAAACGCGTGATGGATGCTGTCGAAGCTCTCGGCTACCAGCCCAGCCAGCTTGCGCGCGGCTTACGCCGTGACAAGACCGATATGATCGGCATGATTATCCCGGATGTGACCAATCCATTTTTCCCGGCGGTTGTTCGAGGGGCCGAAGACGTTGCTTTTTCCAGCGGCTACCGACTCGTCCTATGCAACACCGACAATGACCATGCCAAGGAACTGGCGCACCTGAAAGCGCTGCGTACGTATCTTCCGTCCGGACTGATCGTTATCCCTTGCGACTTTAGCGATTTGACTGCGCAGGTCGAGCCCTACCGCAAATCCGGGACAGCAGTTGTGTGCGTGGATCGTCTGCCGCGTCACTGGATGGGCGACAGTGTCACGGTCGCCAATGAAAAGGGGGCGCATCGCGCAACCCGCTTCCTTATTCAGATGCGGCACCAGCAGATTGCCATGATCACCGGCCCTCTCCATCTGACCAGCGTGCAAGAGCGGCTGGCTGGATTCAAGCGCGCATTGCGGGAGGCGAACATCGCGATTACCCCCGACTTTATTCAGGAAACGGCGTTCGATAAACAAGGCGGCCACACAAAGGCTTTGATCTTGCTCCGCATGCTGCCGCGTCCAACGGCGATTTTCGCGGGCAACGATATGATCGCCCTTGGCGTGCTGTTGGCAATCAGGGAATTGCGTTTGAGATGTCCCGAGGATGTCTCCGTGGTAGGGTTCGACAATTTAGATTTTGCGGAGACTACCAGCCCGTCGCTCTCTTCCGTGCACCAGCCCGGCTATCAACTCGGAAGCACGGCGGCTCGCATGCTGCTGGATCGAGTATCGGGAGACACTGGGCCGGCGAAGCACTGTGTGCTGGAAACAGAACTCAAGATCAGAGAGTCCGTCGCGGCCCCTTCAGAACAAACAGAAAACGGTTTTAAGCCGAAGTCCGGCCGTCCAGGTGGAAAAACCAAGCCCCGAAAACTTGCAGCGCGATAGCGGTGGTCCCGCTTCATTCGCTATCTATATTTTGCCTGCCCATTCTCTTCGCAAGCTGAAGCACGCTCTCAGCGCGTTTTACAAACGGCTCATCCACCATACGGCCATCTAACGCAAATGCGCCCGCCCCCGAGCGAGCTGCATCGCGCGCGGCTTCCACAATGCGCAAAGACAAAGCTATTTCCTCCGCCGTGGGAGAAAATATTCGATTTGCGGTTGCAACCTGGCTGGGATGGATGCAAGACTTGCCGGCAAAGCCGAGGCCGCGAGCTGCGGTAGCCTCCTGGGCGAATCCTTCTGTATCGGCAAAGTTGGGAAAAGCACAATCGAAACAAGGAACTCCCGCCTCGCCCGCAGCAAAACGCAGTTGCAGGCGAACTTGATGGGCGGCGATATTGTCGTCGCGCCGGATGCCCAGAGGTTCAAAGAGATCCGCAAATCCCAGTTGAAGCCCCGCAATCCTTGGATCAGATTCCGCAATGGCATGGGCAAGTCTCAGTCCGCGAGGTGATTCAATGGTAGGGAGAATTGTTATGGGTTCTTCTATATTGCGTTCTCTCTCCAGCTTCAAAAGCGCGGCGGACGCATCCCGCATTTCAGAAGGATCTTCAACCTTAGGGATATTCAGCATCGTAACTCCCAAACAAACCACGGCCGACAGATCATCGGCAAAATAAGGAGAGCGGAAGCCGTTCACGCGAACCGTCAACTTCTTATCTGTCGTTACGTTGGTGCAGAGAAAATCATGCACATATTTACGGGCTTCCGTTTTGCGATCCTTTGTGACCGAATCCTCAAGGTCAAAGCAAACGGCATCTGCGTCTGAGCGGACTGCTTTAAGAAAAAGTTCAGGCCGGCTTCCCGGAACAAACAACTTGCTCCGCATCATTATCGGGTTACCCTCTCGCATTGCGACTGGACATTAGAGTCGGCTGAGTTCCCTCCGGAGGTTGCGCGTTGTAGCTTTCCAGCTTTTCACAACGCTTCTTGATTCAAGGGACAGGATCTCGTCCTGGCTGTAGCCCAGACTGCGCAGACACCTCTTCCGTGTGCTCACCTAATTCCGGCGCTGCGACGGCGGAAATTTCCCGGGGTCGCAGAAAAACGCGGTGAGATGTTGTGAACTGGAATCGTACCCATATCTTTGTCGGGTAGTTCAACAATGACATCGCGCTCGAGAAAGTGCGGATCATTGGCGATGTCCGACATGTCGTATACCGGGCCCACGGTTACCGACGAATGTGCGAAAAACTCTACACATTCCGATTGTGTCATTCTCGCGATGAAGTCTCCGATAATTCCATCCAGCAACTTTGTATTTTGCAAGCGAGCGGCGTTCGTTGAAAACCGATCATCGTGAATCAGCTCCGGTCGTCCGATGGCCGTAAACAACCGCTCCGTCATCGCCTGCGTGGACGCGGAAAGACACACCCATTTGTCATCGCTGGTGCGATACACGTTTCGCGGAGCACTGTTGGTCGATCGGCTGCCTGTCCGCTGCTTTACCCGATGAGTAAGGCGATAGTTGGCCGCTTGCGGGCCAAGAATCGCAAACATGGGATCGAGCAAGGACAAATCGATCACCTGGCCTTCGCCGGAGTTTGTCTCAACATGCCTCAAAGCCGCCACAGCTCCAAGCGCGCCGTAAAGACCCGCTGTCATGTCTGCCAGATAAATGGGTGGAAGAACAGGTTCACGGTCGGCAAAGCCATTCATTGAGGCGAACCCCGAGATACCTTCCACCAGGGTGCCGAACCCTGGCCGGCTGCGATAAGGGCCGTCCTGTCCCCATCCCGAAATTCTGACAATAATCAGCGAGCGATTTTGAGAAAGCAGTTTGTCAGGGCCGAGGTTCATCTTTTCCAACGTGCCGGGACGAAAGCTCTCCACCAATATCTGAGCGCCTGTTACCAGGTCCATCAGTATCTTTTTCGCTTCGGCATCGCGGAGGTTGAGGCAGATGCTTCGCTTGTTCCGGCTATAAGTCTTCCATGCAGTTGGAACTCCCAAGACCCTCCAATCGCG
Source organism: uncultured Acidobacteriota bacterium (assembly GCA_963823595.1). GTDB lineage: Bacteria > Acidobacteriota > Terriglobia > Terriglobales > Acidobacteriaceae > JAKAAZ01. The sequence continues at coordinate 1,149 of CAWGME010000017.1, read as the reverse complement.
CAGCGTGTCTCCAGAGAGCGTTTCCACCTTTAAGACGTCCGCACCCATATCAGCCAATACCATTGTCAAAGTATTTCCGGCGACCAGACGCGACAAGTCCAGTACCTTCACTCCGGCGAGTGGACCTTGGGCCTGTTCTTCTAGTTTTTGTCTCTTGTACATTTCATGCCGTAGCGTACGGTAGTCGGCTTGACAATTTAACCTGTGCGACCGTATAAGTCTACCTCTGAATGCTTTCAAACTGACATGCAACATCGACAAAATCTATCCCATACCTTGCAGAACTCATACCAATTTGGCTGGCGTGCTGCGGTGATTCCGGCGATCGAGCGAACTCGATTGCTCCTTCTTCTGACCACACTGACGATTGTCTTTCTACAGCCTCTTGCCGCGCAAATTCAGTCTCACCCGTTCGTGCATAACGGGTATAGCCGGCCCTATCTTGTCTATCGACCTCAGCATCTCCCGCCACATCCGGCCGTCGTCTTTATGCTTGGAGGGATTCGAAGCACGGCGGAATCTACTGCCCAAAACTTCGGCTGGACGGAAGAGGCAGATCGCCACGGCTTCCTGGTCGTCTTCCCAGAACCTGTTGCTACCCAGCCCGACGGGCCGAAGGACCGACGGAAAAACATCACCTTCTGGGAGATGAAAGGGTCCCGCACACACCTTTTATCGCCCGGCATGCTGCCGGTAGATGATGCCGGATATCTGATGGCTGTTCTTCACGATGTTTTGCGGCACGAGCATCCGGATCACCACCGTATCTTTTTTGCAGGCTTTTCGAGTGGATCGGGAATGGTTCAGTTGCTTGCTTCCCGCTATCCAAAGGACATCACCGCTATTGTTGCCGTGGCCACTCCGCTGATGGACCCGCCCGAGAAGCTGGCTCGCCCGATGCCGATTCTCTATATACACGGCGATGAGGATGAGCAATTTTCCGGCTTTGAAACTCACAGCCCGAATTTTGCAACGACACCGCATGGCAATTGGGTGACCTGGGGATATCTCGATGGCTGCCATCTTCAGACCGCTGAAAAAACGGACTGGGGAGTACGGTTCTCCTGGCATGGCTGCAAAGACCGGGTTCCAGTTGTCGCCGACTTTATTGCGAATCTTGGCCACGAGTGGGCAGGCAGTCTCGATTCG